>MGUK01000028.1 GCA_001799995.1 Elusimicrobia bacterium GWF2_62_30 | reverse complement strand
GGGATTTATAAAAAATGAAGAACCACGATCCGTGGGCGGTATTCTATTGCCTGTTGACGAGGGGACCTCTAATGAGTGCTTATCCGGTCCCCGTGGCGGTCGCAGGCTATGCGAATAGATGGAAAGCTACCCGGCAGTACGTCCCCTATCCCTCCTGAGTAAGACTGCGGACGACGCATGGGGAGGGTTAGCAAAACCTTCACGGAGGCCGAGGCTTGCGTAAGCGCCGAGGCCGAGTGATGAGGGCGAGCACGGTGTGCGAGACCCGCGTTTTGATAACCCTCCCCATGCGGCGGACGCTGGCTTGAGTGGAGTAAAAGAAAAGGCCGCCTTTTTGAGGCGGCCTTTCTTTTGTTGCGGGTGGACTAATTCTTTTTTGCGGAGCGGAAGGTTTTGAGGGCGGTCTGGACTTTGTCCAGCAGCTCCTTGGAGTAGAGCTTGCCTACCAGGGCCTTGCGGGCGTCGTCGCCGGCTTTCTCGAACTCCGCCACCACGGCGGGGCTGGCGGGGTCGGTGAAGACCAGCTTCTTAGCCTTCAGGATGCTTACCGACTGCTCGTTGTCCTTGCGGCTGGCCAGCGTCAGCGCGCGGAAATGCTTTTCGCCCAGCTCCATCATCGCCTTCTGGTCGTCCATGGAAAGAGAGCTGAACGTCTTCTTGGAGAGCAGCACCGCGCCGGAGGCGTTGGTGATGGGCAGCGAGAAAACGTATTTCATCTTGGAGAACCACTGCAGCGCTATGATCGACAGCGGCGAACCGTAAACGCTGTTGAGCATCCCGGTCTGCAGCGAGCTCATCACGTCGGTGACGGAAAGCGGGATGGGCCTCACCTTCAGCGCGGCGAACATCGCCTCGGCGATAGGGTCGCCTTCCCAGAGCCAGATCTTGGTGCCGCGCATATCCTCGGGCCTGGTTATGGGGGTATTGGAAAACACGTTGACGATACCGACCTCGGCCCAGCCCAGCAGCACGTAGCCGCGGCTTTCGAAGATCTTGCGGAAATCCGCGTCCATCGCGCCGTAGACGTGGTCTATCTCTTTGGCGCTCTTGAAGAGGAAAGGGGTGTCGAGCAGGCGCGCCTCTGGCGCCACTTCGCCTATGCCCACGCCCGTGAAGCCGCCGGCCTGCAGCTGGCCCAGGCGGATCTTGCGCACCACGTCCTTCTCGTCGCCCGAGACGCCGCCGGCGTAGATCTTGAACTTCACGCGGCCGGCCGTCCTGGCCGTTACTTCTTCGGTGAACAGCTTCATCGACTTCATCCAGGTGGAGCCGTCCGGCGCCAGCGTGGCGAACTTTATCACGGTCTGAGCCTGCGCGGCGGCGCTGAAAGCCAGCAGCAGGGCGCAAACGGGGGCGAATATTTTAGAAGAGCTCATCTTTTTTCTCCAGAATTTTCTTGGCTTTCAGCCTGGCCGCTTCGTCGGTAAGGCGGGTGGCGCCCTCGCGGACCTCGGCGGCCAGCACGTAGTTCAGCTGTTTCTCGAAAAGTTCCTGGTCCTGCGCCGCCACGGCGGCCATCTTGGCGTACAGGTAGCGCGTCATCAGGAAGTGTTCGCCGCCGCCTTTCAGCGCCAGCTCGAAATGTTCCTTCGCCTTCTCCGGGTTCCCGCCCAGCATGCGCGGCCTGATGGCGTAGTAGGCACCCAGTATGCTCTGCGCGCCGTTGTAGTAATAGCCCGGCTCCAGCTCCAGCAGCTTCAGCGCGGCCGGCTCCAGCGCCGGCAGCTCGGCCAGCGCTTCGGGGTTGTCCCGGTTTATGTTTATGTACGAGGCTTTGCAGAAGGTGGCCCAGAACAGCGCGTGCGCGTCGCACTTTTTGGCGGTCTCCGCCGTGGCGCCGTCCAGCGCGCGCTCGGCGAAGCCCTGGCCCTTCAGGTAGAAGGAAGAGGCGCGCTCGTTATTCTCGTCCTCCAGGAACAGCAGCGCGTAGCCGCAGAAACCCTGCGCGGCGTTCAGGAGCAGGGTCTTGTTGCCGGGGTCGCTCGCGAGCAGCACTTCCATCAGCTGCAGGTTGGCCGGCAGCGCTTCTTTGGCGTACTGCGTGTCGGCCTGGCTGTAGACCGAGGGCAGGCCTTTGTCTATCACGTCCGAGGTGACGCGGGCGGCCGTGCGGTTAAGCGAGCAGCCGGAAAGCAGCAGCAGGGCGAGAACGGGGAGAGTGCGGCCCGGTTTCATCCGCGTTTCTCCTTCACCAGGGCCGCGAAGTTTTCGGCTATCTCCCCGTATTTCTTGGGGAAGTCCTCGGCCGTGGTGGGGAAGCGGTAGGTCCAGTTGTGGTCGCCCAGCGTGCCCGGGATGTTCACGCGGTCCCTGGAACCCACTATGTCCTGTATGGGCAGGATCACGATGCGCGAGCCGGACGACAGCAGGGCGCCGAGGGCCTTTTCGCGGGCTTTGGAATACACCGGCGGCTTCGTTTCTTCGCCCGAGATCAGCTTCCAGAAAAGTTTCTTTTCGGGCAGCTCGACGGTGTCCCACCAGTCGGCCAGGGGTTCGTTGTCGTGGGTGGACGAGGTGGCCAGCGAGACGGCGGGGTACTTGGCCGGGTCAAGATACTCGGTGCCGGCCTTGTTCTTTTCCCAGCGCATTACCTTGTAGCCCGGCACCTTCAGGTCCGCCAGCACTTCGGTGACGTACGGCGGGATAAGGCCCAGGTCCTCGGCCACTGGCAGCATGGGGCTCGCCGAGGAGACGGCCTTCAGGAACCTTCTGCCGCGCTCGCGCGCGCCCAGGTCGTCCTTGATGTCGAAGTCCGGCTTCTGCGCCACGTCGCGCGGTATCACCCAGGTGCGGAAGAAGCCCACCATGTGGTCGATGCGGAACAGGTCGTAGAACTCGGAGGCTTTTTTAACTTTCGTGCGCCACCAGTCGAACTCGTTGGCTTCCACCGCGGGCCAGTTGTACGCGGGCAGGCCCCAGCGCTGGCCGGTCTCGCTGAACGCGTCGGGCGGCGCGCCCACCTCGCGGTCCAGCAGGAATTCGTTCTGGCGCGCCCAGACGTCGGAGCTTTCCTGGTTCACCATGAACGGCAGGTCCCCGAGGATCTTTATATCCAGCTTGGCGGCGCGGGCGCGGGCGGCCGTCCACTGGCGATGGATGCACCACTGCAGGTATTTGAAGAAAAGGACCTGGTGCTCCTCGTGCGCGTGCAGGCCCTGCAGGGCCTGGGGGGCGCGCTCCTTGAGCGGGGCTTCCCAGTGCGTCCACGAAGTCCAGCTGTGGGTGTCCTTCAGGCGGCGGAAAGCGGCGTAGTCCTCGAGCCAGGCGGCGTTGGCGCGGCAGAAGGCCCGGAACTCGGTGGCCAGTTTGGAATCTTTAAGCACGTGGTGCTCGTGGAAACGCGTATAGATCTTCCAGAGCGTGGAGAACTTCAGGTGCCGCACCTCGTTGTACATCACGGCTTTGGCGATGCGCAGCTGCTTTATCCCGGCCTGGAAGCGGCGCGAATTTATCTCTTCGAGCAGGTCGGGGAACTCTTTGAGCTCCGGCAGGTCGTCCACGTCGATGTAGACCGGGTCCAGGGCAAAAGCGGACAGCGCCGTGTAGGGGCAGGAAACCCCGGGGGGCATTTCGTTGATGGGCAGCACCTGCAGCAGGTTCAGGTTCATGGCCTTCATCGCGTCGAACCAGAACATCATGGAGGAGGTGTCGCCTATGCCCCAGTCCGTCTTGGAGCGCATCGAGAACAGGGGGAACAGCGTGCCCGTCAGTTTTTTTTCAAGTAGTGGGTGCATAGTTTACTTCTTCGCTATCGCTTCTATTTCCACCAGCGCCGCCTTGGGCAGCGCCTTCACTTCAACCGTGGCCCTGGCGGGCGGGTTCCTGGAGAAGAACCCCGCGTACACTTCGTTCATGGCGGCGAACTGGCCCAGGTCCGCCATGAAGACGGTGGTCTTTACGACGTTGTCGAGTGTAAGCCCATCGGCCTTGAGTATGCCTTCCAGGTTCTTTATGACGGCCGCGGTCTGCAGCTTGATATCGGCGGCGGCCATGATCCCGTTGGCCGGGTCTATGGGCAGCTGGCCCGAGATGAACAGGAACCCGCCGGCCTCCACGGCCTGCGAATACGGGCCGATGGCGGCCGGGGCGTCTTTAGTGGAGATTATATTTTTCATGGGTCAGTCCTTTTTGTCGCGCAGGAAATTGGCTATGGAGCGGTCATAGGAACGTTCCGCTTCGCGGCTGAAATAACAGCCGGGGAGTTCGCCGCTGGCGCGGTGATAGGCCACGCATTCGCAGCAGACGCCCTTGCGCAGGCAGGGCTCGTAGGTGCAGGAGCAGTCCTTTAAATTAGCGTTCTTTTTGCAGTCCATCGCCTTTACCTCCCGCCCTATATATTACAAAAAAAAGAGGCCCGGGCTTTGCCTGGGGTGGGGGGGGGGACTGGCAGAATCCGGATTTATCATCTAGACTATTTTTGTAGGAAGCGGTCGGTGACAGAGATGGCGCGATTATGATGCACAAGAATCCGGCGGTAATTCTCGTTGTTTCCGTAGGGGCAGCCCTGACGGGGGCCTTTGTGCTGGTCATGCAGATCGGCATCAATTCCCGGGAGAACGGCAAGATCCGCTACAACTATGATTTCAAAGGGGCGCCTTCTGTCGCCTCGACTTATATCAAGGATTTTGAACAGGGCGTTAAAGTTGTAAAGGCCAAGTCGGCCGCTGCGTACTCCGGCTTTTTCGGCGGCGACGCGCCCGCGGCGCAGACGCAGCAGCAGGTCGCCTCCGCCTCGGACAGCGGCGACGGCGAAGGTGTGACCTACAAGCGCCCCGCCGGCTATCCGGAGGGCTATGACGAGGAAGAGTTCCCGTACGAAATGCCCCCGGACCAGGTGGGCGGCGGCGGCTCGGTCTACGGCGGCGGCAGCGCCAGTTCCGGGGAAGCGCCGCAGGAGAATGCGGCGGCGGTCCCGGTAGAGAAGGGAGCGTCCGGAAAAGAAAAGCCCGCGGCTACGGAAAAACCGGGAACCCCGCGCGAGGTTTTCAAAGGGCGTCCTGGTGAGGAGCGCAAATCGGCGCTCGAGCGCGGTTACGCCGCGCTGGAAAAGTCCGGGGGCCTGGGCCAGGCCCGCGGCAACGCTCCCGGCGGGTCGGTTTCCGACGGAGCGGCCGGCGGGGCCCTGAAATCCCCCGGCTCCAAGGGCCTTCCTTCCTGGGCCAAGAACACCGTGGCCGGCGGCCTGCCCGGCGGCGGCCTGGACGGTCTGCGCTCCTCGGCGGACAGCAGCTACAATTCCAAAATGAAGGCGGGGGCCGCGACGGCGGGGGCTTCCGGCCCCGGCGCGCCCAAGGCCTCGGGGCCCGCGGCTGCCTCCGGGTCCGATTCCTCTTCCGGCTCCTCTTCCGGTTCTTCGTCCACCGGCTCTTCTTCCGACAAGACCGTTTCTCCCAAAAGCACCGGAGAGGAAGATGAAGAGGAAGACGGCGATTCCGGCTCCGGCTCCGGTTCCGGCTACAATGACTATTCGGCCCCTTCGGAGGACCTGAGCCTGCTGGGGACCGTAATCTCGGAAAAGCGCAACGGCGGCGAGTTCAAATACATCTCCAGCGAAGACGCTCTCGGCGACCCCGAGGAAGGGCTGCTCAAATCCGGCGGGATGCCCGTTTACGATGAGAAGGCGGCGTTCGAAAAAGACCCGGCCAAGCTTGCGGACCTGTCCGCGGAAAGGAAGAAAGAGCTGAAGAAAGAGATACACGCTTTCCTGAAAAAAGTTGAGAACAAGTACGGGACCATGACGGACATCTTCGCCACGTCCTGCTCTCTTACCCCCGGCGTCTGCAAAGAACACGAGCTTGAGGGGAAATACCTGACCATGACCACCGTGAAAGGCGCGCGGCTGGTTATGGGCCTGAAATACATCGACGACCGCTGGCAGCCTTACACCGTAGAGTTCAAAGATTCCTACAAATCCAAATAGGGCCGCGCCCGCGGCCAT
>MGUK01000027.1 GCA_001799995.1 Elusimicrobia bacterium GWF2_62_30 | reverse complement strand
CGCTGAACCGGGCGCGGACCATCGTGCTGCTGGCCGCCGGCCCCGGCAAGAAAAAAGTCTTCGAGGCGGCCGCGCGCCGCGACAGGACCATCCCGGCGGGCCGCCTCTCTCCGCGCGGCGCGCTTTACCTGCTTTTTTCCGCGCGCCAATAGCCCAGCCCGCCTTCAGGCCGGCTTTTCCCCTTTCGAAAAATACGCGTACAGCGCCGGCAGCACCAGCAGGGTCAGCACGGTGGACGTCAGCAGCCCGCCTATGACCACCACGGCCAGGGGACGCTGCACCTCGGAGCCCGGCCCGGAAGCGAACAGCATGGGCGTGAGGCTGGCCACGGTTATCAGCGCGGTCATGAGCACCGGGCGCATGCGGCGCAGGCAGCCTTCGGAGATGGCCTCGTTCATGGCCAGGCCTTTGGCCCGCAGCTGGTTTATATAAGTGACCAGCACCACGCCGTTGAGGACCGCCACGCCGAACAGCGCTATGAACCCGACGGCGGCCGGCACCGAGAGATACAGCCCCGAGAGGTACAGCGCCGTAATGCCGCCGGCCAGCGCCAGCGGCAGGTTGAGCAGCACCAGCGTGGCCTGGCGCAGGGAGCCGAACGTCATGGCGAGCAGCAGGAAGATCAGCAGGATGGCCGCCGGCACGATCACGGCCAGCTTTTTCATAGCGCGCTGCTGGTTCTCGAACTGGCCGCCCCAGGCGAGGTAGTAGCCCTCGGGCAGGGGCACGCTTTTGCGGATCCGCTCCTGCGCCTCCGCCACGAAGCCGCCCAGGTCGCGCCCGCTCACATTGGCCTCCACCAGGATGCGGCGCTTGCCGCCCTCGCGGCCGATCTGCGCCGGCCCCTCCGCGCGCTTGATGGCGGCCAGCGCCGACAGCGGCACCCGCGCGCCCAGCGGCGAGGTTATCACTATGCCGCCCAGCGCCGACAGGGAGTTCCTTTCGGATTCCGGCAGGCGCACGGTTATATCGAAAGCCCGGTCCCCCTCGTAGACCACGCCGGCGGGCTTGCCGCCCAGCGCGGTCTCGATAACGTCGTTGATGTCCGCTACGTTCAGGCCGTAGCGGGAGATCATGCCGCGGTTCAGCTCGATGTTCACATAGGACTGCCCGCCCTGGCGCTCCAGCGCCACGTCCGTGGCCCCTTTTACCCGTCCCAGCGTCTCCGCGATGCCCGCGGCTTTTTCAGTCAGGACGCCCAGGTCGTCGCCGTAGAGGCTGATGGCGAGCTGGGAGCGGGTGCCGGCCACCAGCTCGTCGATGCGGCATTGGATGGGCTGGCTGAAGCCTACCACCGCCCCCGGGATCACCTCCAGGGCCGCGCGCATCTTTTCGAACAGTTCCTCGCGGCTCCCGGCGGTCTTCCACTCCGGCCGCGGCTTGAGCACGCCGAGGAAGCCGGTCTTCTCCACGCCGCGCGCCTCTATGGCCCGCCCCGTCCAGCCGGTCTTGGACACCACGGTTTCCAGCTCGGGGAATTCCATCAGCTTCTGCTGCATTTTCTGAGCGAGGCCGGCGGACGTAGCCAGCGAAGCGCCGGGCAGCAGGGCGGTGTCCATGTCGAAGGAGCCCTCGTCCATCACCGGCACGAACTCGGTGCCCAAGAGCGGCGCCAGCGCGAGACTGCCGGCCAGCAGCAGCGCGCCGCCCGAAAGCACCAGGCGCTTATTGCCCATGCTCCAGGCCAGCGCCGGCCGGTACAGCCGCCCGGCCAGGGTCAGCAGCGGGCTTTCCTTGTCCGGCGCGGGGCGCAGCGCGGCCGCGCACAAAGCCGGGATCACGGTCAGCGAGAGCAGCAGCGAAGAGAACAGCGCCAGCATCACCGTCAGCGCCAGCGGGCCGAACATCTTGCCCTCTATCCCCTCCAGCGCCAGGATCGGGATGAAGGTCAGCGCGATGATCAGCTCACCGAAGATGCTGGGCTTGCGGACCTCGATTATCGCCGCGGCCACCGACCGCTCCCGGTGTTCCGGGTCCCTGTTCAGCCCCAGGTGATGCAGGGCGTTCTCCACCTGGATGATGGTGGAGTCTATGATCATGCCGATAGAGATCGCCAGCCCGCCCAGCGACATCAGGTTGCCGGTCATCCCCAGCTGTTTCATGGCCAGGAAGGTAAGCAGCGAGGCCAGCGGCAGCGCCATGATGGTGACGAAAGAGCCCCGGAAGCTCAGCAGGAACAGGTACAGCACCACCACCACGATGGCCGAGCCTTCGCCCAGCGCCTTCACGATGGTCCTGACGCTGCTGTTTATCACCGTGTCGCGCGTGTAGAAAGGTTTTATCTTAAGGCCGGCGGCCAGCACGCCCGAAGCGTTGATCTCGTCCGCCTTTCGCTGCACGCGCCCTACCACTTCGCGGCTGTTCTCGCCCTTGAGCATCATCACCACGCCGCCCACGGCTTCTTTTTTGCCGTCGATGTAGGAGGCGCCCTGGCGCACGGCATGCCCTTCCTGCACCCGCGCCACGTCATGCACCAGCACCGGCGCGCTGCCGCGCTGCGCCACCACTATCTCGCCCAGCTCGGCCGCGTTCCTGATCAGGCCCAGGCCGCGGATCAGCAATTGCTCGCCGGAAGCCTCCAGCAGGCCGCCGCCCACGTTGGAATTATTGCGGCCGATGGCGTCGTAGACCTCCTTGAGGCTCACGCCGTACTGCGTCATGCGGTCCGGCAGGGCTACCACCTGATATTCCTTGATGTAGCCGCCGAAAGAGCTGATGTCGCCCACGCCGTCCACGCTCTTGAGCAGCGGCGCCACCACCCAGTCCTGCTGGGTGCGCAGCTCCGCCAGCTGGGCTGGGGTTTCATCGTCCCTGCCGGTCTCGAGCGTGTACTGGTAGATCTCGCCCATGGCCGTGGCGGGCGGGCCCATGGCGATCTCTATGCCCTCGCCCAATTTTTCGCGTGCTTCGGTCAGCCGCTCGCTTACCTGCTGCCGGGCGAAGTACAGGTCCATCCCGTCCTTGAAGACCACGGTCACCACGGAAATGCCGTACTTGGAGACGGAACGCAGCCCGGTGAGGCCGGGCAGGCCGCGCAGGGAATTTTCCACCTGGTAGGTCACCAGCTTCTCCACCTCCAGCGGGGACTTGCCGGGCGCGACGGAGACTATTTCCACCTGCACGCTGGTCACGTCGGGGAAAGCGTCGATGGGCAGCGTGCGCAGCGCGGCCGCGCCCACGCAGGCCGCCAGGAAAGCGGCCGAAAGCACCAGCCATTTATGACGTATGGAGAAAACTATGGTCGTATTGAGCATATCAGTGGTCGTGCCCGCCGCCGAGCTGCCCCTTCATCATTTCGGACTTCAGGAGAAAGGCCCCCTCCACCACCACCTTGTCTCCGGGGCTCACGCCTTTCAGGATCTCCGTGCGGCCGTCCTTCTCGCCCCCGGTCTCCACCGGCCGCGGGGAGAAACCGTCGTCCCCGGTCTTGACGAACACGAACGGCCCCGCGGGCCCGTTCTGCACGGCGTCCGAGCGCAGGGTCACGCCGCGCAAGTAGCCGCCGGTGAGCACCGCGGCGTCCAGGAACATGCCGAACTTAAGCCGGCCGGCGGGGTTCTCGATAGCTACGCGCGCCTTTACCGTGCGGCTAACGGTATCTATTTCAGGGGAAACAAAGGCAATGCTGCCCTTAAACACTTCGCGCGGGTAGGCGGCGGTCCTGATCTCCGCCTTCTGCCCCGGTTTCACCAGCGCCAGGCTGCGTTCGGGGATGTCCAGCACGCCCCAGAGCGGGTCCATATCGGTGATGGTGAAGAGGAAGGTCATCTCGTTGACGGAGTCCCCTTCGGCGGCGTGCACCGCGGTGATTATGCCCTTATGCGGGGCCGCGGGCTTAGCCTCGGAGCCGCCCGCGGTTTTTATCGCGGCCAGGACCGCGCCGGCTTCCACCGCGGACCCGAGAGCCGCCGAAAGCGTTTCCAGCCTGCCGGAAGCCCCCGCGGCTACATGGTACTGTTTCTGCGCGTCCTGCATTATGCGCCCCATGGCCTGAAAGGTTTCGGGCAGGGAACCGCGCTTAACGGTCTCGGTCTTTATGCCTCCCCCGCGCTGCGCTTCCGCCGATAGCCGCACCAGCCCGGCAGGGCCGGCCTCTTCCTCCGCTCCGTGCCCGGCATGCTCGTCCGCCGCCGGCGCCGCGTGTTCTTCGTGCGCTCCCGGTTCACCGCCGCCGCAGCCGGCCAGGCCCAGCAAGGCGGTTATCGCCAGAACATTAAGTGCAGTTTTCATTTTTCCTCCAGGTTGCCCACGGCCGCGTCGAGCTGCGCGGTTTTCTCATAATAGCCGTTCAAAGCGTCGAGGTAATTCAGGTTTTCCTCCAGGAAGACCTGGTTTATCTCGTAAAAAGCCGTAAGCTCCATCTTGCCGGAGAGGTAGTCCTGCGAAGCCGTGCGCCGCAGGTCGTTGAGCAGGAAAACCGTTTCATGCGCCGCCGCCAGGCGCTTTTGCGCCAGGCCGCTCTCCAGCCAGGCGGTGTAGACCTCCCGGTGTATTTCCAGCTCCAGCAGCCGCTCTTCGTCCTGCAGCGCGCCCTTGCGGGCCAGCGCCCTGTTGAGCTCGCCTTTATTGTTGTACCAGAGCGGCAGTTCCAGCCCGAGAAAAAGCCTGGTGTAGCCCGCCCCGCCGTCGCTGCCGCGTATCAGCCCGAATTCCGGCACGGGCAGGCGCCTGCCTTTTTCCAGGGCCACGCCCAGGCCGGCGGCTTTGCCGTTAAGCGCCAGGGCGCGCCGCTCGGGGCGCCGGAGTAGCGCCAGCTCCGTATACTTTTCAAGCGGTTCCAGCTCCGGCGCCGCGGGCGCCAGGCTGAAGCTGCCGCTCTCCAGGACGGCCGCGGGCGCGTCGGGCCTGCGGCCCATGAGCAGGTTAACTTCCCCCTGGGCCAGGCGCAGCGCCGTCTCGGCCCCCTGCAGGTGATAGCCGCTGCGGGCCACCTCCACCCGGGCCCGGGTCAGGTCGGCGTTGCCGGCTTCCCCGGTCTGCAGGCGCAGCGTTATCTTATTGAGGATGTCCATCGAAGAGCGCTGGTGGGTTTCCTCGAAATTGCGCCGCTCCATGGCTATGCGCAGGGAGTACCAGGCCTTGCGCGCGCTACCGAGCACGCGACCCTCAAGGCCTTCCAGCTCTTTCTGCGCGGCTTCGAACAGCGCGCGCGCCGCGCCGGCGGCCGTGCCCGCCCGGCGCGTGAGCGGCACCGGCTGCGTAAGCTTTGCCTCGTAACCGTCGGAGCCGGCCGAAACGGCTTTCTCTATTTCCAGGCTTGGATTCGGATAGGCCGCGCTTATCTCCGCTTCGGCTTCCAGCAGGCGCAATTGGCGCCTTGCGGCGGCCAGGGAGGGGTTTTCGGACTTTACCGCGGCCAGGATCCCGGCCAGCGTCAGCGGCTTCGCCTCCGCCGCGGGCGCGGCCCAGCCGGGCCGCGGGAAAAGGGCGATGAAAGACAGAAGCAGGAAGAACTTTATCACAAGACCTCCAAAAGGCCGTGGACCTTGAGCGATGGGGCGCGCTGCAGGCGCGCCGGACTGAATATATTCAGGAAAGGGACTTAACTAAGGGGCTCACGCTACAGGAGGGTGAAAGATCTCGTCTTCAGAAAGTCTCGGGACAGAAGCCGGGATGAAACAGGCAGCCGCGGGCTTTTCGGTGTCCAGCGGCTCGCCGGCGCAGCTTAAGCCGGTATTCTCGCAATAAGACCCGGCCGAACCGCCCAGGCAGACGGCGGGACAGGGCGCGTCGCAGGAATGCTCATGGTTGTGGGTGGTCTCCGCCAAAGCGGTGGCCATGAGGAAC
>MGUK01000026.1 GCA_001799995.1 Elusimicrobia bacterium GWF2_62_30 | reverse complement strand
GCGCTCGCGGGCTTCTTTGAAGCGCTTGGCCAGGTCGGCCTCGCGCGCGGCGTAGCTGTCCTGCAGCGCGGCTTCGCGCTTCTGCAGGTCGGAGACCAGGCGCTGCTCCTGTTCCAGCACGCCTTTGAGCTTGGCGCGTTCCGCCTCCAGCTGGGAGGCGCGCATGCGGTGCCCGTCTTCCAGGTCCTTCTTGCGGAGGTCGAAATCGGAGCGCTGCTTTCTCTCCATTTCCTCCAGGCGGTTGTCGTAAGAAGCTATGGTCGCGCTCAGCTGGTGGTTCTTCGCCTCCAGCTCGTCCTTCATGCGCGATACGTTGTCGGCCAGCGCGCGGTCCATATCTATCTGCGCGGCCTTCTCGGAAAGCATGGCCTGGTAGCTGCTTTCCAGCTGCTCCTGCCGGGCCACCATCGCCTTGCCCTTCATCTTGAAGGCTTCCTCCATGGAGGCGGTCAGCCTGCGTTCCCGCTCCATATAGGTGGTTTCCAGGTCCTTGGCCTGCGCGGCCAGCCGCGCGTTGAACTCGTCGTTCATGAACTGCATCTTGGAGAAATATTCCTCGCGTTCCTTCTTGGCGGTCTCGTCGGAGCGCTTGGCCAGGCTCGTCAGCTGGGCCATGTAGTTCTGCTCCACTTCGCGCAGCTTGTCCAGGAATTCCTTTTCCAGCGTCTGGCGCAGGTCGCGGGCCTTCGTCAGGTTCTCCTGTATTAGCTTCTGTTTTTCGCCCGCCGCTTCTTCAAGCGCGCGCGCCTGGCGCTCTATCTCTTCCTTCAGCGCGGCGGTCTCGCCCTGCGCGGCAAGGGTGCCGTCGTCCGTACGCGCCAGCTTCTGCTCCAGCTCGGAGATCCGGCTGTGCAGGTCCCGCTCCTTCAGGGCGTAGCTTTCGGAGAGGTGGCGCTGTTCGGCTTCCAGCCTGGCCGCGGCGCGCGCCTGCGCCTCCACCTCGCGGTTCTCGTAAAAAGTTTTAAGCTCCGCCTCGCGCCTGGCGGCGGCTTCCAGCTCCATGGCGCTGATCTTCTGCGCTTCTTTTTCGGCCTGGGCGGCAAGAGTTGCTTTTTCCTCTTTCCACGCCATGCGCGCCGCTTCGGCCTGCGCGCGCATCAGGTCGGCGTTCCTGCGGAAATTATCGGTAACCTCGGCTTCGCGCGTTTTCAGCGCCTCCAGGAAACCGGCTTCCAGTTCGGCCGCGTGGCGGTTCAGCGACTTGCGCTCGTCCTCCAGCGCGGCCTCCTTTATCTTTATCTGCGCGGCAAGGCGCTCCTCGCCGGCTTTTAATTTTTCTTCGTAAGACGCGCGCAGGGCCTGCTCGCGGGAATCCAGCTCCTGGTTCAGCTTCTCGGTCTTGACGCGGAATTCTTCTTCGGAGCGCTTGCGCTCCTGTTCCAGCGTCACGCGCTCGGATTCTATAAGGCTGCGGGCCTGGGAATCGCGCGAGACCAGCGCGTCCTTCAGACGCGAATTTTCTGCCAGGAGGGCGTTGACGCGGGCCAGCGCCGCGTCCTTCTGTTCCGCCAGCGCGGCGTACTGCCGTTCCAGGTCCTCCTGCTTCTTGGCGAGGCCGGTTTCCTTTATCTTCAAAGACTCTTCCAGCGACTGCCGGAAGAGCGCGTAGCGTTCCTCGAAGGTCTGCTCCAGCTCCTTCTCTTTCGCGGTCAGCAGCGAGCTTATCTGGGAACGGAGGGCGTTGAGCTCCGCGCGTTCCGCGGCTGAGCGGGCCTCCCTTTCTTCCAGTATTTTGGCCCGCCGGGCGGCTTCGGCCTCCAGGTCGGCCGAGCGGGCGGCGAAGGCCGCTTCAAGGTCCTTTTCTTTTTTGCGCTGTTCCTCTTTCCGGCGCAGCGCTTCCGCCTGCGCCTCGCGCGCCAGGGTTTCGCGCCTTTCGGCCGTTTCCCTTTCCTGCGCGAGCTGCTGCTGCTGCAGGTCGCGCGCGGCGAGCTCCAGCGCGGTTTCTTTCTGCGCGTAGAGGTCCTTGAACTCCGTATATTTGCTTTCCCAGGCGGCTTCCCTGGCCGTCAGGTCCTGGCGGGCCTTGGAGAGGCTGTCCTCGAGGCGGGCCGCGCGCTCACGGAATTCCGCTTCCGCCATTTCCAGGCGGCGCGCGGCATTGTTCTCTACCGTCTTCTTGTTCTCTTCCAGCCAGGCCGCGTAATGTTCGTACTGCTCCTTCTCGCGCTTGGCGGCTTCATCGTTCAGGCGGTCGTTGAGCGCTTTCAGCTCTTCGATGCGCTCGCGGCGCATCTGCCCGCGGATCTCCTCGGCGGCCAGTTCCGAGCGGTTCTTGAAATCAGTTTCCTGCTGGCTGAGCTTCTCGCGCGCCAGGGCTTCCGCCTGCCGTATGCGCTCCAGGGTTTCTTTCTGCGCCGCTTCGTGCGCGGCCCGGAGCTTCTCGGCGAAAGCATCGCGCTCCTGTTTGAATTCCGCTTCGCGCTCCTGCTGCCACCGGTTGAACAGCTCCTCCGTTTCCGCGCGGAGGCCCTTTTTTTGCGCGGCCAGCCCGGTCACGCTCTTTTCGGTCTCCGCCGTCAGGCGCGCGCGCTCGGTCTCCAGCTCGGAGCGCTGGCGGTTCACCGCGTCGTCGAGCATGGCCTGGTATTTCTGCCACAGCGAGGACTCTTTTTCCACCAGCATGCGGGCCAGTTCCTGTTCGCGTTTCTTTATGCGCTCGTCCTGCGCCCGCATCAGCGCTTCCAGCTCCTCTTCCTTGGCCTTGTTGTTCTTCTGGATCTCCTCGAAACTGCGGGAGCGCATGGAGGCCAATTCGAGGTCCTTCTGCCTGAGCTCTGAGGTCAGGTGCAGCACCATCTTGGCGGAATCCAGTTCGGATTCCCCGATGAGGTCCTCGAAATCTCGGCCGAATCCGGGCATAGTCTAATTGTCCTTCTCCGCCCTCTTCGCGGCCAGCTTGTTCTTTTCCATTTCCAGCTCGCGGAACTGCGCCGCCAGCTTCTGCTCCAGTTCGGCGCGCAGCTTGTCGAGCGCGGCGCGGCTGCGCTCGAGCTCGGTGTAATAGGTCTTTTCCAGCTCGTCCTTGCGGGCCGCGAACTCCTCTTCGCGGCGCACGCGGTCGGCGCGGTTCTTCGCCAGCTCCTCGTCGAGCTTCTGGCTTATCAGGGCTTCCTTCTTCTCGAAGTCGGCGCGGAGGGCCTGGCGCTCGCTGTTGAGCAGCTCGAGCTTCTT
Source organism: Elusimicrobia bacterium GWF2_62_30 (assembly GCA_001799995.1). GTDB lineage: Bacteria > Elusimicrobiota > Elusimicrobia > Elusimicrobiales > UBA9959 > UBA9959. The sequence goes on along the minus strand of MGUK01000026.1, from coordinate 7,711 downwards.
GGTATCCCAGACCGAGCGCTCCCGGTGGAGGTCGGCGGAGAACTTCTCCACGAATTCCTGGTACTTGCGCTCCAGCTCCCGCTCTTTTTTGAGCAGCGCGGCCTCCAGCTCCTGGCGGCGTTTTTCGAAGGCTTTGTCCTGCGCCGCGATGGCGGTCTTCTCGCGGGCCAGGAATTCCGTCTCGATGCGGCCCTGCCTGTCGGCCAGGGAGGCGTTCAGCGCCTGCTCACGGTTGCGCATGCGGTTTTCCAGCTCAGTTTTCCGACCCTCGAATTCCAGCGTCAGCTTGTCCAGCTCGTCCTGCCGGCCCTGCTTCATGCCCTCCACGGCGGCCTTCAGTTTTTCTTCGAAGCGCGCGCCCAGCGCGGTCTCTTTTTCGCGCAGCCCGTTGATGCGTTCGTCGTATTCGCGGTCCAGCACCTCGCGGTGGGCGTTCAGCGCCTGGTACATCTCCTCTTTCGCCGCGGCCAGCTTGCCGAACAGCTCGTGTTCCTTGTCCTGCAGCTCGCGGTAGAGCTTTACCTTCAGTTCGCTGTGCTGCTGGTCCAGGGCCGCCTTCGCTTTTTCTATATCGGCCTCGCGCGACTGCAGGTGCAGCTCGCGGGTCTTGAAGGTTTCTTCGGCTTTCGCCTTCTCCCTGAGCCCGCGTTCCTCTATCGCCGCTTCCATTTCGCGGATGCGGGCCGCGTGCGCGGTCTCCAGGGCGGTCTTCGACTCCAGTATCTTGAATCTTTCGGCTTCGGCGGCCGAGAGCTTCTCGGCGAATTCGGAGCTGAGGCGCTTGCTTTCGGCCTCGAACCGCTCCTCGAACGCGTCCTCCGCGGCCTTGATCCTGGCCAGGTTCTTTTCGCGCAGGTCCTCTTCGGAACGGCGCAGTTTCTTCTCCATGGCCTTGGCGGAAGCTTCGTGTTCCACTTGGAGGGCCAGCGCCTTGTTCTCCAGCTCCTTGCGGGCTACCGCGGCCTGTTCGGCCAGCCGGGCTTTTTCCGCTTCGAGTACTTTCTTGAATTCTTCCGCTTCTTTGGAGAGCTGGGCCCTGTTGGCGGCTTCCAGCTCGGTCTCCTTGCGGGCGTATTTCAGCTTCAGTTCATCCTCGAACTGGGAAAGCTTCTTGTGAAGCAGCGAGCGGTGGGCCTCGAACTCGGTCTTGAGTTTTTCTTTTTCCTCGTGCAGGGCGCTTTCTTTTTCCAGGCGCCACTCCTCTTCCCTGGCCAGCCATTCCGCCTTAAGCCTGACCTGGACGGCGGTTACCCGGTCTTCGAGGGCCTTTTCCTTATATAGGTAGGCCTCTTCCAGGCCCGCCCTGAAGCCTTCCAGCCTTTTGGCGTTATTCTCTTCAACGGCTTTGCGCGCCTCTTCCAGGGCGGCCTGCTGCCTTGCGGTCCAGGCGTTCTGCTCTTTAAGGATGCCGGCGCGCAGGGCCTCCTCGCGGGCCCGGGCTTCCGCCTGCAGGCTGGCACGGAGGCTCTTCAGCTCTTCTTCGTTGGCGGCCTTTATCGCCGCTTCCTTCTCTTTGAATTCTTCCCCGAGCCGCGCGGCGGTCTTCTGCGCGGCGGCGTCCGACTGGGTGCGCGTTTCGGCGGCGGCCCTGTCCCACTGCGCCCTGGCATCTTCGAGGGCCTTGTCGTAGCGGCGGCGGGTCTCTTCTTCGCGGGCCTTCACCAGCTCGGCCAGCTGTCCTTCCATCTCCAGGCGCAGGTCCACGTGCTCCTGCTCCAGCTGGGCCATATAATCGCGGATGCGGCCGCGCAGCGCGTCCAGTTCTTTGGCGTTAGCGGCCTTGAAAGTTTCTATCTCGGATCTCTTTTCCTCTTCGGCCTGCGCCTGGCGCCGGGCGAAATCTTTTTCCATTTCCGCGGCGGCGGCGGCTTTCCTCGCGGAGAACTCTTCGGCCAGCGCGCGGCGCTCGGCCTCCAGCGTCTCGCGGGCGTCGGCCTGCAGCGTCTCCAGGACCCTGTGCCTTTCGCCTTCCAGCTCCTTGCGGAACTTTTCCAGCTGCAGTTCCTTGTTCTCGAAAAGTTTGGACGCTTCGCGCAGCCTGGCTTCGTGGCGCTCGCGCAGGCTCAGTTCTTCCTGCTCCGCGCGCAGCCGCTGCGTCTGCACCAGCTCCTGCTCCAGGTGGTCGTACTTCTCGCGCAGCATGGTCTCTTTCACCGCCAGGTTGTCCGTGTGGCGCTGCAGTAAATTGTTCAGTTCGGCTTCCTTCATTTCCGAGGTCTTCTTGATCTCGTCGATGAGGTGCAGCTTCATGGCGCCGATGGCGGCCTCGCGCTCGCCCAGCTCGGTCTTCAGCGCGGTTATCTCTTTTTCATACTGGGCGCGCGACTGCTTCCAGTTCACGGCCTCTTCGTTCAGGATCTGCTCGCGCAGCTTGCCCTTGAGGTCCGCCTCCATGGCGGTCTGGGTCTTCCAGTTCTCCTCCCAGGTCTTGATCGTGCCCTGCCATTTCTTCAGGATCTCGGTCTTCTGCTCAACCTGTTCGGTCAGGGAGCGGTTGATGTTGGTCTTGCTGCGGTTGTCCTCGCGCAGGCGGCCGAGCTCCTCCTGCAGGCCGTGGATCTTCTCCACCGCCCAGCGCAGCGCGAGCTTCGCGGTTTCCACGTCGGTTATCGCCGACGGGTCAAGTTTTGGTTCCTGCTCCATTTAGAGCCTCCGGCCGAGTCTATATATAAAACGGTGCCCGGGAAGCACCCTCCCCGGGTTAGTCCAAGCCTTTCGTTATAGGAAATTATACAAAAGGCTTGTTTTGGAATTATTAAATTCTTGTTGCCCCTGAACCCTGGCCCGCAAATAAACGCAGCCCCCCTGTATCCGTTACGGCGGGGGGCTTCGTCAGAAAAGCCGCGCAGAGCTTATTTAAGCGGGCGAACCGCTTTTCCGCTCTTAATGCAGACGGTGCAGATGTAGATCGACTTGGTAGAGCCGTCCATCGTCACTTTCTGTTTCTGGAGGTTGGGCTTGAAAAGCCGTTTCGTAGCCTTATGGGAATGGCTGTAGGAATTGCCGGAAACGGGCTTTTTGCCGCAGATATCACATTTGTAAGCCATGGCTCTATTATACTAAATTTGCGCCGTTTTCCGCGGACAATGACTCGATCGTCTCCACAGACTGTTCGGGGGCCGGGTTAGCAAAACCTTCCGACGACTGAGCCTTGCGTAAGCGGCGAAGGAGGAGGATGAGCGATGCCCACGGTGTGGGCGAGCGCGTTTTGCGTTCCGGCCCCCGAACAGTCTGTGCGAGTGAGGGAAGACTGTTTATAAAGCATTAGCAGGCAAATTTGTAGAATAGAGCCTTATGAGATCACATACCGCCTACCTCACCATCAACACCCCCGAACGGTACGCCATCGTCAACATTACCCGCAAAGTAGAGGACGAACTGGCCAAAAGCGGCATAAAAGAAGGCCTGTGCCTGGTCAACGCCATGCATATCACCGCCAGCGTCTTCATAAACGACAACGAAGCCGGCCTGCATAAGGATTTCCTCAAATGGCTCGAGAAGCTGGCCCCGCACGATCCGGACGCCTATAACCATAACCGCACCGGCGAAGACAACGGCGACGCCCACCTCAAGCGCACCGTGATGGGCCGCGAAGTAGTAGTGGCCGTTACCAAAGGCGCGCTGGATTTCGGCCCGTGGGAACAAATATTTTACGGCGAGTTCGACGGCAGGCGCAATAAACGCCTGCTGATCAAGATAATAGGAGAATAACATGAAACGGCGCGTCTACTACTACGATACCGACTGCAGCGGGGCCGTTTACCACGCCAATTACCTGAAGTTCCTCGAAGAGGCCCGCTCGGAATACCTGGAAGCGCGCGGCTTCAGCGTAAAGGGCCTGCTGGATATCGGCGTAGGCTTCGCCGTGCGGCGCCAGGAAATGGAATACAAGCGCCCGGCCCTGTACGGCGACGTGCTGGATATCGAGACTACGGTCAAGGAGCACACGCCTTACCGCATAGTTTTCGCCTACAAGCTCTGCAACCAGGCGGGGGACCTTATCGGCAAAGCCGAAACGGACCTGGTCTGCGTCGGCCGCGACCTTAAGCTTATAGAAGTCCCCGCGGAGATAAAAGCCAGCCTGGCCGCCGGCCGTTGATCAGGAGAGGAGCTTTCTGAAAACCAGCGGGAACAAATGCTAAACTTCTGTGCCGGCGCTGAGCGGACGGCACAAGCTCTACGGGAGATGAATATGCAAAAAACCAACGCGAAAAAATGCAGCTGCGCCTGCGGCTGCGAACAGGAAGGACTGCAGAGCCCGGCGGACGCGGTGATGGCGGTGGCCATCCTGGCGGTTTCCGCCGACGGCAAACTGGATAAGCGCGAGATAAACGACCTGGAAAGCGTGCTGGCCTCCAGCCCGCTTTTCGACGAAGTGGAGAACGCGCGGGAATACATGGGCTGCATCGCCGCCGCCATACAGGGCCTGGGGCGCCCCGAGATCCTGCGGACGGCCGCCAAGCTGCTTTCGCCCTCCCTGCGCGAGACCGCCTATGCCTGGGCGGTGTACATGATCTCCTCCGACAGGAAGATGGTGAAGCCGGAGCATAAGTTCCTCTCCGTGCTGAGAAAGGACTTCGGGCTGCACGGGGTGCTGGCCGGCAAGATAAACGCCGTGGTGCCCATGCTTAACCGGGTAAAATAACCCGCGCCGGCGCAAAAAAAATAGCCGCCCACCGGGGCGGCTATTCTTTTTATACCGGCCGCGGGGTCAATCTTCTTCCTTAAGCTCCGTCACCGGCCCGAAGTCGGACAGGGGTTTGTCGAATTTCTTGGAGCTGCCGATGACGAAGATCATCGCGTCTTCCGGCTTGAACATTTTCTTCGCCGTCTCCAGCACGGCGGCGGGGTCGGTCTTCGCGATATTCTCCACGTAATTGTCCAGGTAGTCCGGCGCGTAGCCGTAGTACTCGTAGGCCGCGCGCTCGCTTATCAGCTCGAACGGCGTCGGGAACTTGAACACGAAGGAGTTGACTATGGAGTCCCTGGCGCGGACGACCTCGTCGGCCGGGGCCTGCTCGGTCTTTATCAGCTCGAACTGCTTGAGCATTTCCGAGAGCGCCTGGGAGTAGGTCTCCGGCTTGGTGCCGACGTACCCTACGATATAGCCGTAATCCGGCTTCTTGGCGAAGTAGCTGTACACGGTATAGGCCAGCCCCCTGCGCGAGCGTATCTCCGAGCCGAGGCGCGACGAGATGCCGCCGCCCAGCATCTCGTTGGTGACGGTCAGCGGGTACTCGATGGGGTCCAGGCGCTTTACGCCCTTCTGCAGCATCACGATGAAAGCCTGGGCTATGTCCTTCTCGATGTGGAAGACCTGGCGCTTGCCTTCGATCCTGACGGGGGGGATGACCGGGAACTGCACCTCGCCTTTGGGCCAGCCTCCGAACTTCTCTTTCAGTTTGGCGATCATCTCCTCGTTCGAGGCGAAGTCTCCCGCCGCGGCGATGATGGTGTTGTTGGGCCGGTAGTAATTGGCGTGGTAGGCCTTCATGTCGTCTATCGTGGAGGCGTTCACCGTGCCGGTCTCCGGGCGCCAGCCGTAGGGGTGGTCCGCGCCGTAGAAGCGCCGGACGGCCTCGCGCATGGCGGCGCGGCCGGGATCGTCGTTGCGGCGGCTGATCATCTCCAGCGTTTCGTCGCGCTTGATCTTGACCTTCTCCGCCTCGAAGGCGGGTTTCATCAGCACCTGCGCGTAGATGTCGAGCACCTCGTCCAGGTCCTTCTTCAGCGCGGTCATATCGACGCGGGCTTCCTCGTTGCCGATGGAGCTTTCCACCGACGCGGCGAGGAATTCCAGCTTCTTGTCGATCTCGTCGGATTTGTATTTTTCCGTGCCGCCGTCCTTGAGCAGCCCGGCCGCCAGGTCGCCCAGGCCTATCTTCTCCACGGGGTCGTTCATCTTGCCGGTGTGGATGAAGGCGGTCATATGCACCACGGGCAGGGTGTTATCCTTCATCAGGTACACCACCAGGCCGTTGTCGAGCACGACGCGGTCGCCCTTTGGCGGCTTGAAGTCTATGCTCTTGAGCGGCGGCAGGTTCGGCGCAAGGGCCGCGAGCGGGTTGGCGCTGAGAAGTGTCATCAGTATAGCTCCTGGTATGAGTATGAGGTTTTTCATTTTTTTACCCCTTATTTCCCGGCCGGTTCGCGCAGGAACACCGCCGTGCGGTTATCCCGGGTCAGGTACTTCGCCGCCGCTTTGGAAACGTCCTCCGGTCTCACCTTGCGCAGTTCCACGCCGGTGTTCCAGTCGTATTTCCAGTCGCCCAGCACCTGCTGGTTATGCGCCAGGTTCATGCCGAGGCCGGAGTTGGACTCCAGCTGCTTTATCATGTCGGCCTCGTAGTTGTTTATGATCTTGTCCAGCTCCCACTGCGTGGGCGGCTCGGTCTTGAGGCGGTCTATCTCCTCCATCACCGCGGCGTCCAGCGCGTCCAGCGTGTGCGGCGCCTTGGGGGCGGCCGACACCACGAACAGCGACGGGTAGCGGTTGCCGGGGGTGGAATAATAGGAGCTGGCGTAAAGCGCCATCTGCTTGCCCTCGACGAGGTCCTTGTAGAAGCGGCCGGTCTTGCCGTTGGAGAGCACCTCGCTGACCATGATCAGCGCGTAGATGTCGGGGTTGTCCTTGCCGGGGTTGTGGAAGCCTATGCGCAGCGCGGGCTTGGCCTTGAAGAACACGTCTATCTTCTTCTCGGACTTCTGCGCGGGCTCTTTGGTGTAGTCGCGCCCCGGCAGCGGGCGGTTCTGCCAGCCGCCGAAATATTTCTCCGCCAGCTTTATCACTTCGGCGGCGCGCACGTCGCCCACTATGGCCAGCGTGGCGTTGTTGGGCACGTAGTTCTGCGCGAAGAACTTCTCCGCGTCGGTGCGCGTCAGGCGCTTAATGTCGTCCATCCAGCCGATGGTGGGGTTCTGGTAGGGGTGCGCGCTGAAGGCGTTGGAGAACAGCGTCTCCCACATCACGCGGTTCGGGTCCGACTCGCTCATGCGGCGCTCTTCCATCACCACGCTGCGCTCCTTGTAGAACTCGCGCAGCACGGCGTTCTTGAAGCGGTCCGACTCTATCACCATCCAGGCTTCCAGCCGGTTAGACGCCAGCGACACCACGTAGCCGGTATAGTCGGTGGAGGTCATGGCGTTCATGCCGCTCTCGCCCAGGGTATTGTAGAGCTTCCAGTATTCGTCCTTGACGATGAGCTTGTCGGCCTCTTTCTCGGCCTCGTTGAATATGGCGCGCAGCTCTTCTACCTTCTTCGCGTCCGGGGTGGCGGCGGTTTCCGCGGCTATCAGCGCCTGCGCGGCGGTCTCCACTTTGGCGAGCGCCAGCTTCTCTTTTTCGTAGCCGGAGGAATTTATGGTCTTGGTGCCCTTGAAGGCCATGTGCTCGAAGAGGTGGGCCAGGCCCGTCTTGCTCTGCGGGCTGTCCACGTTGCCCACTTTGAACATCATCGTGAACGAGACCGTGGGCACGAAGGTCTTCTCGAGGATCAGCAGCTTCAGGCCGTTCTTGAGGGTATAGGAGACCACGGGCGGGTATTTCGGGTCCTTTTCTATGGACGCTCCCGGCGGCAGGGAGTCTTTCCCTTCTCCGGCGGCGTAAAGCGGGGCGCAGCAGAGCAGCAGGGCGGGTATAAGTGCTAGTGATTTCATTATTTCCTCCATAAGGGCGGGGGACGGCGGCTGTCCCGATATTATACTATTTGGC
>MGUK01000025.1 GCA_001799995.1 Elusimicrobia bacterium GWF2_62_30 | reverse complement strand
GGCCTTAAAGGCTGTCCTTGTGGACGCTCTTCACGGCGCGGCCTGACGGGTCGGCCATTTTCGCCCACGAGGCGTCCCAGCGGATGGCCGTGGGCGTGCTGCAGGCTATGCTCGGCCCGTCGGGCACCAGCTTCGGGGCTTCCGGGTTGGGAAAGTGGGTCTCGAAGATGGAGCGGTAGAGATAGCCCTCCTTGGTTATGGGCGTCTTCAGCGGGAAGCGGTAGGCGGCGTTCTCCATCTGCTTGTCGGAGACCTCCTCCTCGGCGCGCTTTTTCAGGGAATCTATCCACCCGTAGCCGACCCCGTCGGAGAACTGCTCCTTCTGGCGCCACAGCACCTCGTCGGGCAGGTAGCCTTCGAAGGCTTTGCGCAGCATCCATTTCTCCATGCGTACGCCGGGGACGCACATCTTTTCCTTCGGGTCGATGTTCATGGCCGTTTCGAGGAATTCCTTGTCCAGGAACGGGACGCGGGCCTCGAGGCCCCACGCGGCCGTGGCTTTGTTGGCGCGCAGACAGTCGTATTTGTGCAGCTGCGCCAGTTTGCGCACCGTTTCCTCGTGGAGTTCCCGCGCGTCCGGCGCCTTGTGGAAGTACAGGTAGCCGCCGAAGATCTCGTCCGCGCCTTCGCCGGAGAGCACCATCTTTATCCCCATGGCTTTTATCTTGCGCGCCATCAGGTACATCGGAGTGGCGGCGCGGATGGTGGTGATGTCGAAAGTCTCCAGCTGGTAGATGACATCGGGAATGGCGTCTATCCCTTCCTGCTCGGTGAAGTGCACTTCATGGTGCGCCGAACCGATGAAATCCGCCACCTTTTTGGCCATCTTCAGGTCCGGCGAGCCGGCCAGCCCGACGGAAAAGGAATGCAGGCGCGGCCACCAGGCCGGGGTGGCGTCGTGGTCCTCCACGCGCTTCTCTTTGAAGCGTGACGCGATGGCGGACACCAGCGAGGAATCCAGCCCGCCGGAGAGCAGCACGCCGTAGGGTACGTCGCACATCAGCTGGCGCTTCACAGCGCTCTCCAGCGCCTCGCGCAGGGCCTTCAGGTCCAGCGGGTTCGACGGCAGGACCGCGGTTTCGGCCCAGGCGGGGCAGTAGTACTTGACCAGTTTCCCGTCCTTGCTCGAATAGTAATGCCCGGGCGGGAACTCGTCTATCTTCGGGCAGACGTCGGCGATGGCTTTCAGTTCGGAGGAAACGAAAAGGTTGCCTTCCCTGTCCCAGCCCCAGTACAGCGGCACCACGCCGATCGGATCGCGGGAAATGAAATACTCTTTTGCGGCCGGGTCGTAAAGGACGAAAGCGAAGATGCCGTTCATCTTCTTGACGAACTCCGGGCCGAACTCGTCGTAGAGGTACAGGATGGGCTCGCAGTCCGAGGCGGTCTGGAAGTCGTGCGCCTGTTTGAGTTCTTTGCGCAGCTCTTCGTGGTTATAGATCTCGCCGTTGACCGACAGCACGCGCCCGGTCAGGCGGTCCACCAGCGGCTGCGCGCCGTGCTCTACGTCCACGATGGAGAGGCGCTCGTGCAGCAGGATGCCGTTCGGGTCGGAATAGATGCCGCTCCAGTCCGGGCCGCGATGGCGCAGGCGTTTTACCAGCGTCAGCGCTTTTTTGCGCAAAGCGCCGGCATTGCTCTTAATATCCAGAATAGCCAGTATCCCGCACATAAACACCTCCGTAAACGGCCGTTAAGCCGCCTTCATAATACCAATTTATTTTTTCAGGGGGGTGCCGTCGGCCTGGCAGCCGAGGGGGGCGGCGATGGCGTCGAGCATTTCCGGGCTGAAGTCCTGTTTGAGGAGCTCAAGGGCTTCGTCGCGGGTCATCAGGCCGTCGCGGATGAGCTTGCTCATCTCCACGTGGTAATGGGTGTAGCCGTAGAACTTCATGGAGTTGTGCGCCGAAATAAAATTCAAACTGCAATTGGTGGACTTGGCCGGGTAGCTGGAGGCCGGGTACTTCCAGCCCAGTTCCTTCTTTATCGTGTCGGTGTATTCCTGAGCGTCGAAAGGCAGGAACCAGTGGGGGGAAAGCACCAGGCTCTTGTGGCGCTTCTGCGCCCGCGCCAGCACCTCTTCCATGCTGCACGGGAAATCAGCGTACTTCGGGTCCGTGCGCACATGCTTGTCTAAAAATTCTTTAGTGGCCGCCGCCATCCTGGCAAATTCGGGTGCCGTGATATTGCAGGCGCACTTGGTCATGGCCGGCTGCCGCAGCGACTGGCCCTTGGTCCAGCCCGCGATGATGATCGGGATGTCGAAACGCGCCGCCATCTTGAAGGTCACGTCCATGTACCAGATGGAACACAGGTGGCACAGCACCGCCTTGGAGCCAGTAGTCAGCGCCTTGGCGAACATGTCGTTCATGAAGCTGGAGCGGTACAGCACAAAATCCACGCCCAGCTTCTCCACCGCGCCCTTGATGTTGGCCAGCGCGTCTTCCGTCTCGAAGCCGTGGTCGAAGGTAAAAGCCAGCGGCGTGGTCTTGTAGCGCGTCTTCATGTAGTAGAGCGAAGCCGTGCTGTCCTTGCCGCCGCTGCACATCACCAGGCAGTCGTACTCGTGCTTGCCGCGGTGCTGCGCCAGGATCCTGGTGAAATCCGTCTCCAGGGCCTTCTCGGTATCGCCGGGAGTTTTTTCTTTCTCGTGGCGGCGGCAAAGGCTGCAGACGCCGTCTTCGTCCAGGGTTATTTCCGGGGCGGCCTCCGGCATCACGCATTTGCGGCAGATCTTCGGTGCTGTCATTGGGATTTCCTCGCTACTATCACCCAGTGCGCGCCCTCGCGGCGCAGCGCTATCACCGCGTGGCCCTCGCGCTCCAGCGAAGGCGGCAGGTTCAGCGCCGGCTCGCCGTCGTCCACCGTTATCTCCAGCTCCGCGCCGGGGTCCAGCGTTTCCAGGCGCAGCAGCGCCCTGGCCGAATTTGCCGGGCAGGGCACGCCGGAAAGGTCTAAAGTTTCATGCTGCATAAGCGGCCAGTTCCTTTGCGGCGAGCGAAAGCTCCTCTTTGGTGTTGAAGCGGCCGAGGCTCACGCGTATAGTGCGCAGGGCTTCTTTGTCGCTCAGCCCTATGGCCTTCAGCGCCCGGCTGGGTTCATTGCTGCCCGCCGAGCAGGCCGAGCCCGCCGACAGGCAGATGCCCTTGGCGCTCATGGCGCGCACCAGCGCGGCCGCGCCCGTGCCGCCCGGCATGGTTATGCTCAAAATGCCGCACAGGCGGGGGGCATCCGCGCAGTTGAGCCTGGCTTTGGGCAGGGCTTTGCGCAGTTCCTCCATAAAAAAATCGCGCAGCGCGGCGGTCTTCGCGGCCAGCTCGGGCGTGCACAGCGTCACCGCCAGGCCGAAGCCCGCTATGGCGGGGCTGTTGCGCGTGCCCGGCCGCATGCCGTCTTCGTGGCCGCCGCCCTCCATCAGGGGCGCTATGGAAACGCCTTTCCTGATATATAAGGCGCCCACGCCTTTGGGGCCGTGCAGCTTGTGGGAATTAACGGTCAGCAGGTCGACGGCGCATTTCTTCAGGTCCAGCGGGGTTTTGGTAAAGCTCTGGCAGGCGTCGCTGTGGAACAGCACCCCGGCCTTGCGGCAGAGGGCGCCGAGCTCGGCTATGGGCTGCAGCACGCCGGTCTCGTTGTTGGCGTGCATGACGGAAACCAGCGCCGTTTCCGGCCTGAGGGCCCGCTGCACGGCCGCCGGGTCGACAAGCCCGCTGGCGCCCGGGTCCACTACGGTCACGGCCATCCCGGATTTTTCCAGGCGCAGCACCGGGTTGGCCACGCTGGAATGTTCCATGCCCGAGATCACGATATGGGGCTTGCCCGCGCGGCCGGCCAGCGCGCCCAGGAGGGCCGCGTTATTGCCTTCGGTGCCGCCGGAGTTGAACACTATCTCCCCGGGCGAGGCGTTCAGGGCCGCGGCCACCTGCAGCCGGGCCTTCTCGGTTCTTTTGCCGGCTTCCACCCCCATGGCGTGCACGGAGGAATCATTGCCGTAGGCGTCCCGCTCCGCAGCGGCTACGAGGTCGATAACCCGGTCGTCGGGGCGGGTGGTGGAGGCGTTGTCAAGGTATATGGTCATTGTTCAGGCTGCTATTGCAAGAATTGGTGCGCCTATTTTTTATATTATATGCTTTCTATGGCTTTGCGGCCAATTATGCGTACCAGTAAGATATTTCCCCTAATACTGCTTGCGGCCCTGGCCGGCTGTTCGGCCGGGCCCTACGCCCTGCGCCGCGGCGCGGACGTCTACAAGGATTTCGCCGCCTTGAAAGCGGCCAATACCGAAGGGCTCGATTATTCCCGCGAGGTATACCAGAGAGGCTCCAAAGTGGCCGTGTTCGCCATCCACGGCGGCGACATAGAATTGGCCACCTCCAGGCTGGCCAGGCGGACGGCCGGGAGCGACTTCAACCTTTACATTTTCAACGGCTGGAAAGGCGGGAAAAGCGGCGCCCTGCACGTGACCTCCGCGCGTTTCGACGACCCGGACGCGCTGCGGCTGGCGGCCGCCAGCGTGCTGGGTATTTCCCTGCACGCGCAGGCCGACCGCGGCGCGTGGGTCTGCGTGGGCGGCAAAAACACGGCCGCGGCCAGGCTGGTGACGCAGCGGCTGGAAGCCGCCGGCTTCCTGGCCGAAACGCCGTGCAAAAGGCTTCCCGGCGTTTCGGACGCCAATATAGTGAACCGGCCCTCGGCGGGCGGGGTACAGCTGGAGCTGACCCTGCGCCTGCTGTCGAGGCTGGAGAAGAACGAAGAAGAGCTTTCAAAGTTCAGCGGGGCCCTCAGGGCGGCGGCCATAGAATACCTGGGCTCGGCTGAAGCGAACGTAAAACAGGAGACCATCACAAAATGAAAAAGATCAGGATATTCGCTTTCGGCGGCAATGAAGTGGCCCCGGTCGGCCTCAAGGACAAGGACGGCAAGACCATCAACCCGGACATAGCCATGCAATGGCAGCGCACCGCGGACACCGGCAAGCTGGTGGCCGATATTTTCGAGAAACACCCCGAGGACCGCTATGTGATGACCCACGGCAACGGCCCGCAGGTGGGCAATATCCTGATGCGCGCAGAGATGTGCCGCCCTACCATGTTCCCGCTGCCGCTCGACGTCTGCGTGGCCGACACGCAGGGCGCCATGTCGTATATGCTGGCGCAGCTCAACAACGAGCTGAACATCCGCGGCATAGACAATATCGTGGCCGGCATCGTAACGCAGGTGGTGGTGGACAAGGACGACCCCGATTTCCAGCACCCCTCCAAGTACGTGGGGCAGTCCTATACTTCCGACGAGGCGAAGCAGCGCATGAAGGACGGCTGGACCATGAAGATGTACAAGAAAGACGCCGCCGGCAACGAGATCTGGCGCCGTGTGGTGCCTTCCCCGGTGCCCGTGGATATAGTGGAGATAGACGCCATAGAGGCCATGCTCGATAAGGGCATAGTGCCGATCACCGTGGGCGGCGGCGGCATCCCGGTGCGCGAAGTGCCGGCCGAGGTGAAGGACGGCCGGGAAATTTACACCACCAATTTCGGCGTGAAGTTCAGCAAGCCGCACAAGGGCGAAAAGCCGCTGAAGATGTACACCGGCGTGGAAGCCGTGATAGACAAGGACCTGGCCAGCGCCCTCCTGGGCTGCATGCTGATGAAGCGCGCCAAGGCCCGCGGCGAAGAGGTGGAAGTCAGCCTGACCATCTTCACCGGCGAGGACGGCGCCAAGCTCAATTACCAGAAGCCCGACGAGAAGGCCCTGCGCGTGCTGAAGGTTTCCGAGCTGGAGGCCATCTACAACCAGGTGCCGCCCCCGTTCCCCGCCGGCTCGATGGGGCCCAAGATAAAGGCCGTGATAGAGTTCGTTAAGAACGGCGGCAGCGTGGCCTATATCTCCAAGACGGAGCTGTTCGAGGAAACGCTGGCCGGCAAGGCCGGCACGACAGTACTGCCCG
>MGUK01000024.1 GCA_001799995.1 Elusimicrobia bacterium GWF2_62_30 | reverse complement strand
GTCCGCGTAGGCGTTCTGCTGCGGCGTTTTCCCGTTGCGGGCGTGGAACACCGCCGGCTTTGAAAATTTGGAGCACAGCGGCAGCTGGGACTCCAGCAAAGCCGTCTGTTCTTCCCTGGTGCCGATATCCCACCAGTAATCCAGGCCCACTTCGCCCAGCGCCACGGCGCAGGGCTTGGCCATGAAGGCTTCCAGTTCCTGTATGATGGCCGGGGAAAGCGTTTTGATATATTCTGGATGCGCGCCGAAAGCGCATTTGACCTTACCGGGATAGGCCGCGCAGAGGTCCTCGCCCTGCTGCCACTCGCCCGGGGCGCAGGCTATTTCGATTATCTTCCCTACCCCGGAGCGGAACACCTTTTCGATGACGTCCCCCCGGTCGGGGTCGAAAGCCTTGTCGGTAAGGTGCGAGTGTGTTTCAATAAAAACCATTCCATATTAAACCATTTCGGAAAGCCGCATGGAACCGCAGAAATTACCGTAAAATATATATAATTACCGCAATACAGCCCTAGCAGCCGTTTGGGAGAAACTATGACCCGTCCGTCCGCAGCAGTCCTGTTCGCTCTTTTAACCTGTTTTTCAGCGGCCAACGCCGGCGCCCAGACGCAGCCCGCCGCCCCCGCCCAGCCGGCCAAAGCCGCGGCTGCCCAGGAATTGAACGGCTACAAGCAGGCCGCCTGGGGCATGTCCCCCGACGAGGTCAAAGCCGCCCTCAACCTGGAATTCGCCAATTCCGAGCCCAACACGGCCCTGACGGAGCTGCCCTGGGAAGTAATGCGCCTGACGGGCATAGCCGAATCCGCCCCGGACGAGCTCCTGGGCGAGGACCTGAACTGGTACTACGGGGAAACGCAGGACGTGGTGCTGGGCTTCTACAAGAACCGCTTCTTCTTCTACCTGTCGGCGCTGGATAAGATCCTGCCGGCGGCGGAGTATGAAAAGAAGCTGGCCGCCAAACACGGCGCCCGCAGCAATACGCTGTCTTTCAAGAACACCGACCCGGCGGAGGACACCGTGCTGGGAGCGTACGAACTGGCTTTATGGGAAAAGAAGAAGACCACCGTCGCCCTGGGCATGGAAACCCTTTACCCTGAAAAGCAGACCGAGACTAATTACGACATAGTCTACCTGGGCGCGGACATCCTTGGAGAGTTCCAGAAAGCTTTCACCGCGGCCATGCAGGTGACTAAGGACGCGGAAAAGAAGCTGCAGGACAAAGCCGTCCAGGAGCAGCAGAAAAAAGCGCTGGAAGTAATACAGTAGGGCTTTTCCGGCGCGGATCAGGAAAGTCAGCCCAACACCACGAACGACAGCGGGGACATTTTCAGACGGGACTGGCCGGCCGCCAGGCTCGCGCCGCAGCTTATCTTCGGCTTCAAGGCGCGCAAGAAGGCCGGCGGAACCGCTAACTCCCTGGCGGAGCCGGAATTGTTAATAAAGCAGACCACCTGCCTGCCGCCGAGAAAGCGGCGGAACGCCAGTATTTCCCCGTCGCAATATTCCTTGAGGAACTCGAACCGGCCGTCCTTGATGACGGGGTTGCCGCGCCGCAGCGCGCCCAGCTTTTTGTAAAGCCCGAGCAGATCCTTATCCCAGAGCTTCGCGTTCTTCCATGGCATGCCGAGCCGGGCGCCGTTGTCCAGCTTGCCCGCCAGGCCCAGCTCCTCTCCGTAATAGACGTTGATGGCGCCGGGGAAAAGGAAGCTGAAGGCGACGGCCAGTTTCATGCGCGCCTTGTCGAAGCCGAAGGTGTCCGCCATGCGGTCCGTGTCGTGGCTCGACATCATGTTCATCTGCACCAGCGTGGTCTCCCACTTGTACATGCCCAGCAGTTTTTCAATGCCGGCGATGAACCGCTTCTGGTTTACGGCCTTCAGCTTGCGCCCCGCGTACAGATGGGAAAGCTTCAGCTTGTCCCCCGCGAAATAAGAGATGCAGGCGGAACTGAGCTGGTAGTTCATCACCGCGTCGAACTGGTCGCCCTTCAGCCAGCGCCGGGCCTCGCCCCAGACCTCCCCAGTGATATAGCAGCCCGGGTTTATCTTCTTGCAGACCCGGCGGAACTCCCGCCAGAAGGCATCGTCGTTGATCTCGTACGGCACGTCCAGCCGCCAGCCGTCGATGCCGCGCCTGAGCCAGTACGCGCCTACGTCCATTATGAATTTGCGCACCTCGGGGTTCTTGGTGTTGAACTTGGGCAGACCCGGCAGGTCCCACCAGCAGGCGAAGTTAGGCTTCTCGTTGGCGTAAGCGTTGACCGGGTAGCCGTGGATATGAAACCAGTCCTTATAGGGAGAAGCCTTGCCGTTCTCCAGGATATGGTTAAACTGGAAGAAGCCGCGGCTGGCGTGGTTGAAGACGCCGTCGAGCACCACCTTCATGCCGCGCTTATGCGCCGCCGCCAGGAAAGCGTCGAAGGCCTCGTTGCCGCCCAGCACGGGGTCCACGGTGAAATAGTCGTAAGTGTGGTAGCGGTGGTTGGCAGCCGACGTGAAGATGGGATTGAAATAGATAACGTCAGCGCCCAGCGCGCGGATATGGTCCAGCTTCTCTTCCACTCCTTTCAGGTTCCCGCCCTTGAAGCCGTTGGGCGTTTCCGGGGCGTCCCATTTTTCGAAGACGCCGTCGGCCGCGCACTTTGCGGACTTCGCGAAGCGGTCCGGGAAGATCTGGTAGATGACCGCGCCTTTTATCCAGCTGGTGTTTTTCATGGTCATAGCTTGTCGTCCTTGTGCGCCCGCGCGGTGGCCAGGCTCCTGCGGGCCATCTCCATGTCCGGCTTGAGCCGCAGCGCCTGCTCGAAATACGGTATGGCGGCGGCCGCCCGCCCCTGGCGCAGCATGGCCGCGCCCATATTGTTGTAGGTCTCGGCGCGGGAGGGATCGCGCTCCAGCGCTTCCTGGTACCTGGCCAGCGCTTCGTTATAGCGGCCCAGGTCCAGCAGCAGGTTGCCGTAATTGTCGCGCACGGCCGCCAGCTCGGGTTTGAGGGCCAGCGCTTCCAGGAACCAGCGCTCGGACTGTTCAAATTTCTTCTGTTTATAGAGGGCCAACGCCAGGTTGGCCGCGGCGCCGCCGATGGCCGGGTTGAGCCGCAGGGCCTCCTCGTACTCGGCCTGCGCCTCCGCCAGGCGGTCACGGTAGAGGTAGGTATCGCCCAGCCCGTAGTGGATGTCGGAATTGCCGGGATCGGCCTTCAGCGCGGCGCGGTACTGGGCCTCCGCCTCGGCGTAGCGGCCCAGGTCGGTAAGGAGGTTGCCGTAATTGCCGTGCGCCACGGCAAAATCCGGGGAGAGGCGCAGCGCGTCGAGGAACTGGCGCTCGGCCTGGTCCCATCTCTTCTGCTTGGTGAAAGCGTTGGCCAGGTTATAGGAGATAAAAGCGTAGTCCGGCCGGCGGTCCAGGGCCTTGCGATAGAGCGCGGCCGCCTGCTCGTACTGTTCCTGCTTGAAGAACACGTCGCCGAGGTTGTTCATGGCCAGGGCCGATTCCGGCGCGCGCGGGGCCACGTAGCTCCATAGCACCTCGGAGCTCTGCCAGAGGCCGGTCTGCGCGCGCGTCAGCACGGTCAGCGCCGCTACCACCGCCACCGCCCCCACCCGCGCCAATTCCCTCTTCATCCCGCCGGCGCCCGCCAATTGCGCTACAGCCGCGCCGGCCAGCACCGCCCAGCCGCCGCAGGCCATGTAGGTGTAGCGGTCGGCCGCGAAATGCGCGCCCATCTTCACTATGCCTATGACCGGCGCCAGGAAAGCCAGGTAGACCAGGGCCGCGGACAAGAGCGCCGGCCTGCGTTCGCGCTGCGCATAAATAAAAGCGCCGAGGGCCAGCACCGCGGCCCCGCTGACCAGGAACGGCAGCGCCGCGGGGTTGAACTTGTCCGGGGCCTCGTAGATGGGCAGGAGCCCCGTCGGGATAAGGGTTTTCCAAAGATAGAAAGCCAGCCCGTACGCGCACTGCGCCGCGCGCTGCGCCGGCCCGAACTGGTCCATGGGCAGCACCGCGGCGGCGTGCACCTGGCCGAAAAGCCCCGCTGCGCCGGCGGCCGCGCCCAGCGCCAGGTATGGGAGCTTTTCCAGGAGCACCGCCCGGTTCTCCGGCAGCAGCCAGGTCCGGGGCGAGACGGCCAGCCGCCGCAGCGGGAAGAGATCCAGCGCCAGCAGCGCGAAAGCGAAGCCCACGCCGATGGCTTTTGACAGGAGCGCGGCCGCGTAAAGGGCGAGGGAGAGCGCGAGCCTGCGCGCGCGCAGCGCGGCCTGGGCCGGGTCCGCGGCTTTAAGGTAGAACAGCGCCGCCCCCAGGTAGAAAGCGCCGGAAAGCACGTCGCGCCGCTCCGTTATCCAGGCCACCGATTCCACGCGCAGCGGGTGCGCGGCAAAGAACAGGGCCGCGAAAGCCGCGCCCCAGCGCAAATGCTTTTCGCGCGCCTCCGGCAGGCCGAGGCGGAGCAGCCGCAGCCCCACCGCGTAGAAAAGCCCGGCGTTGAGCGTATGCAGCAGCAGGTTGGACAGGTGGTAGCCGTAGGGGTCCATGCCCCACAGCTTGTAATCCAGGCCGAAGGTAAGCCAGGTGAAAGGCTGGTACGGGCCGCCCAAAAAAGTGGTGAACATCCAGCGCAGCTGCTGCGGGCCCAGGCCGCGGTACGCGGGGTTGGTGAGGAAATTCCAGTCGTCGTCCCAGGTCACGAACCCGCCCTTGAGGGCCGGCAGAAAGGCGAAGACCGTCACCGCGGCCGTGAGCAGCAGCGGCAGCCAGTACTTAAAACCCGGGCGCGGCGCGTCGGGCGGGTTCTCCCGCGGGGTTTCTTTCCTGTTCTCTTTGGCGCGGCGGGAAGACATAGGACTGTCGGGGTTGCGCGGCTATTCGGTATCGTCGGCCACTACTTTCTTTTTGCCGGAGGCCGCCCAGGTGAGGTAGGCGTGCATGTAGGCGTCCAGGTCGCCGTCCATCACGGCTTCTATCTGCGAGGTCTCCTGGCCGGTGCGCAGGTCTTTTACCATCTGGTAAGGCATGAAAACGTAGGAGCGGATCTGGTGGCCCCAGCCTATGGCGCCCTTGGCGTCGTAGTGGCGCTCCATCTCCGTGCGCTTCTTGTCCACCTCTATCTCGTAGAGTTTGGCCTTAAGCATCTTCATGGCGGTCTCGCGGTTCTGGTGCTGGCTGCGCTCTATCTGGCAGGCCACCACCAGGCCCGTCGGGAGATGCGTAAGGCGCACCGCGGTCTCCACCTTGTTCACGTTCTGGCCGCCGGCGCCGCCGGAACGGAAGGTGTCGAGCTTGATGTCCTTATCCTCCACCTTGATCTCTATCTCGTCGTCGATATCGGCCAGCACGTCGATGGAGGCGAAAGAAGTGTGGCGGCGCTTGTTGGCGTCGAACGGCGAGATGCGCACCAGGCGGTGCACGCCAATCTCGCTCTTGAGGTAGCCGTAGGCGTATTTGCCCTTCACGAAAGCGGTAACGCCGCGCACCCCGGCTTCTTCGCCCTGCAGCATGTCGGTGATGGAGAAAGGAAAACCCTTGGCCTGCGCCCAGCGGGTGTACATGCGCAGCAGCATCTGGGCCCAGTCGCAGGCCTCGGTGCCGCCGGCTCCGGCGTGGATGCTTAAAATGGCGTCGCACTTGTCCAGCTCCCCGGACAGTTTCAGTTCGAAATCCAGCGCGGTCAGTTTATTTCCCACCGACTCCAGCCCGGCCATTATCACCGGCAGCTCGGCCGCGTCCTCGGCGTCGCGGGCCAATTCGAAGTGCACCTTGAAATCTTCCAGCTCGCGGCCCACTTTATCGAGGAGTTCCACGCTTTTTTTAAGGTCGTTGAGTTCTTTCAGGTGGACCTGGGCCTTCTGCGCGTCGTCCCAGAAGCCGTCCGCTCCGGAAACGGCTTCCTTTTCGCGGAGGGCGGAACGCTTGCTCTCCAGGTTGAAGAGGCGCGCGGAATCGGCAAAAAATGATTCCAGCTCGGCGATCTTGTTCGCCACGTCTTTAAGTTCCAGCGTTCCGGCCATGGCTCTATTTTACAATACT
>MGUK01000023.1 GCA_001799995.1 Elusimicrobia bacterium GWF2_62_30 | reverse complement strand
GCGCAACATCGTGCGGGGGGAAATAGAGTGGCTGCGCAAAGGCCCGCGCGCGCGCACCACCAAGCAGAAGGCGCGCATAGACCGCGCCGGCCGCCTTATCGGAGAATTATCCGAGCTGGAATACCGCAACTCGCAGGGCCGCACTACCACGATAGATTTCCTGGCGGGGGACCGCCAGGCCAACCGGCTGGTGAACGTCACCAGGGTTACCAAGGCCATGGGCGGGCGCAGGCTGTTCGGCCCGCTGGACCTGGCGCTGCGCCCGGGCGACAAACTGGGCCTGCTGGGCGAGAACGGCAGCGGCAAGACTACGCTGCTGAAGCTGCTGGCCGGGCAGCTGGCGCCGGACTCCGGCACGGTCAAGCTGGCCGACGGCCTGAAGGTGGCCGTATTCGACCAGCACCGCGACCAACTGAACCTGGACCTTACCCTGCGCCGCGCCTTGTGCCCCGCCGGCGAGCACGTGGAATACAAAGGCAATTTCGTGCACATAAACAATTGGGCGCACCGCTTCCTGTTCCGCCCCGAGCAGCTGGATTTTTCGCTGCGCCGGCTTTCGGGCGGGGAACAGTCTCGCGTGCTGATAGCGGGGCTGATGCGCACGCCGGCCGACCTGCTGCTGCTCGACGAGCCTACCAACGACCTGGACATACAGTCGCTGGAGGTGTTGGAGAGCGGCCTGCGGGAGTTCCCCGGCGCGCTGGTGCTGGTGACCCATGACCGCTACCTGCTGGACCGCATCTGCGGGGCCATCCTGGGGCTGGACGGCCGGGGCGGGCACGGGTTCCACGGCGGGCTGGAACAGTGGGAAGAGTGGGTGGCCCTGCGCAATACCGCCGCCGGGCCGGGCAAGGCCCCGGCCGCGCAAGCGGCACCGGCCCTGGACCATAAAGAAGAGTCTGAATTGCGCAATATTGACAGCGCCATCAGGGCCGCGGAGAAGAAGGCTGAGGCCGCGTCCGCGGCGCTGGAAGACCCGGCCATTGCCCGCGACGCGGAAGAGCTGCACCGCCGGCAGGAGAAGCTGGAAGAGGCCCGCGCCAAAGTGAACGCCCTGTTCAAGCGCTGGGAAGAGCTGGACGCCCGCTCCCGCGGGTGAGACTCACGAGTTTTCCTTATATTAATGTTTACGGAGTTACCATCCATTGCTCCGCATGGGTGCCGCGGGGACCGGAACGCAAACCGCGCTCGGCACACCGTGCCTCGCTCATCCTCCGGCCTCGGCGCTATGCAAGCTTCGGCCTACGGAAGGGTTTGCTAACCCGGTCCCCGCGGCGCCCATGCAGTTTGGCTCGGTGGGATTGGGAATATCTATTTGTAGGGTAATTCTTCGCGGGTGAGGGGGCGGAACTTGCCGGGTTCCAGGTCGCCCAGCTTCAATACTCCGAATGAGATGCGCTTAAGGCGGGTGACTTCGTGGCCCAGTGCGGCGAAAAGCCTGCGGATCTCGCGGTTCTTGCCTTCGGTAAGCTCCACTATCAAATGCGACTCTTTTGTGCTGGCTTTGCGCAGCGTTAAGGCGGCCGGCTTGAGCAGCTCCCCGTCGTCCATTATGCCGCCCGCGGCTTTGGCCAGCTCGGCCTCGGTAACGAGCCCGGTCACGGTCACCACGTAGGTGCGCAGAATGGAGTTGACCGGGTCGGTCAGGTAGGCGGACAGGCGCGTGTCGTTGGTGAGGATCAGCAGGCCCGTGGAGGCCATGTCCAGGCGGCCGACCGGGTGGAGGTTCTTCAGTTCGGGGGGGAGCAGGTCGTAGACCGTGCGCCGGCCTTTTTCGTCGGACTTAGTGGTGACGACGTCGCCCGGCTTATGGAGCATCACCGCCTGCCAGACGTCCCTTATTATCGGCTTGCCGTCCACGGTGAACTTGTCGGTCTCGGGGACAACCGGGAACATGGGGTCCATTACGACGCGGCCGTTGACCTTGATGCGCCCCGCGCGCGCCCATTCCCTGGTCTGGGTGCGGGAAGCGGCGCCGATCTTGGACAGGGCCCTCTCGAGCGGGACCTTTCCGCGGTTTTGTTCCATCCCTTGATTATAGCGAATAGAGAGAGGCGGCGGTCTTCCGGAATCAGGACGCGCGGCTGTATTTGACATCTATTTGGCTATATGGTAGAATAGCAAAATGAAACGATCTATCCTTGATGTGTATTCCGGGGAAGCCGCCGCTTTTAAGGCGCTTGGACATCCGACCCGGCTTTTCATCGTGCATCAGCTCGGCAAAAGGGACACCTGCGTGTGCGAGCTTACGGATATGGTGGGCGACGACGTGTCTACTATTTCCAAACATCTGTCGGTGCTGCGCGGCGCCGGCATCGTCGATTCTACAAGGAAGGGGAATCAGATAATTTACAAGTTAAAGCTCCGGTGCGTGCTGAACCTCGCGGTTTGCGCCAATTTCAGCAAAAGGAAAGCGAAACTATGAACTGGAAAGACGAATGGAAATGGCTGGCGGGTTTCGTAACGGTCTTCTTCGTACTGTATTTCCTCCCGGTGGGCTCGGCACGGTTCGACGGCGCTATAACGGAAGCGCTGGCGCTGACCAAGTGGTACACCCGCGAGCATGTGGTGCTCTGCCTTATACCCGCGCTCTTTATAGCCGGCGGCATCTCCGCCTTCGTCAGCCAGGCTTCGGTTATGAAGTATTTCGGCGCGAAGGCCAATAAATTCCTTTCCTACGGTGTGGCTTCCGTTTCCGGAACCATCCTCGCTGTCTGTTCCTGCACAGTGCTGCCGCTGTTCGCAGGTATTTACAAACGCGGCGCGGGGCTTGGCCCGGCTATAGCTTTCCTTTACTCCGGCCCGGCCATCAACGTGCTGGCCATAGTGCTGACCGCCCGCATACTGGGTTTTGAACTGGGCGCCGCCCGCGCCATAGGCGCGGTAGTGTTCAGCGTGGTCATAGGCCTTGCCATGCATTTTATGTACAGACATGAAGAGGCGGCCAAGGCCGCCGCGCAGGCCGAGTTGCCTGAGCCGGAAGTAAAAAGGCCGCTGTGGCAGACCACGCTGTATTTCGCTTCCATGGCTGCGGTGCTGGTTTTCGCCAACTGGGCGAAAGCAGAACCTTCCGACGTTTTCTTCCACGCCGTGTACGGCGTTAAATGGCCGCTGACCGCTTTCTTCGCCGTCTCGTTGCAGTTCATGCTGAAGGCTTGGTTTGGCGCTGATAGTAAAAAACTGGGGCTTGCCGGCCTGCCGGCCCTGCTGCTGGCAATGTTCATGCCGGACCTGCCCATACTTTCCTTCTCTGCCGGTTTCATCGGCCTGTCCTGGGTGCTGAATTCCTCAGGCGAGGGGGAGCTGAACGATTGGTTCGCCGCTTCCTGGGATCTCTCCAAGCAGATCTTCCCGCTGCTTATCGGCGGCGTGCTGGTGTCCGGCTTCCTGCTGGGCAGACCCGGGCACGAGGGCGTTATCCCTTCCGCCTGGGTGGCCTGGGCGGTGGGCGGCAATTCTTTCTCGGCCAACTTCTTCTCGTCCATAGTGGCGGCCTTCATGTATTTCGCCACCCTCACCGAGATCCCGATACTGCAGGGGCTGCTGGGCTCCGGCATGGGCAAAGGCCCGGCGCTGGCGCTGCTGCTGGCGGGGCCGGCGCTTTCGCTGCCCAGTATGCTGGTGCTTAAAAGCGTAATGGGCACCAGGAAAACCGCGGTCTATGTGGCGTTGGTGGTGATAATGTCTACCTTCAGCGGCATGTTCTTCGGCGCGTTCTTTTAAAGGAGACCAAGATGAAAAAGAAAATACAGGTACTCGGCATGGGCTGTCCCAAGTGCAATAAACTTTACGCGGCCGCTGAAGCGGCGGCCAAGGAGCTCGGCATAGAGTACGAGATGGAGAAGATAAACGACATAAACAAGATAACCGACATGGGCGTGATGATGACGCCGGCCCTGGCCGTAAACGACGAGGTGAAATTCGCCGCCAAGATCCCGTCCATGGAAGAACTTAAAAAAATAATCTCGGAGTCGAAATAATATGGCCGAAAGCGAAAACGGCGAAAAGACCGCGCCGGGCGCGGGCAAAGCGTTGAAATATGTGCTCATAGCCTTTGTGGCGGTCAGCGTGGGCGCGGTTATCTATAAAAACCTGCCCTGCTGTTCCGGCGATAAGGCAACGGCTGCGCCTGTTGCGGCGGCTGCGGCGGAGGCCGCCCAGCCTGTGGTTAAGTCAGAGACGAAAACCCCGGCTAAGGCGGTAAAGCCTTCCGGCAAACCTGCGGCCGAGGGAAAGACCGCCATGGTCTATTACTTCTACACCAACACGCGCTGTTCTTCCTGCCAGACCATAGAGGCCTATACCCGCGAGGCCGTGACCACCAAACTGGCCGCCGGCTACAAGGGCTGGAAGATCGAGTTTAAAGGCGTGAACGTGGATGATGACGCCAACAAGCACTTTGTGCAGGATTACTGGCTCAATTCCAAGTCGGTCGTTGTGCAGAAGTACGCCGGCGAGAAGCCGCTTAAATGGGGCAAGCTGGACAAGGTCTGGCAGCTGCTCGGAGATAAAGAGGCCTTTATGTCTTATGTCGCCGATGAAACCCGTAAACTTCTGGACGAGAAATGAGCGCTGAATTCTGGGCGGCGGCGCTGACGGCCCTCTGGACGGGTGTGATCACTTCGGTGAGCCCCTGCCCGCTGGCCACCAATATAGCCGCGCTGACCTATATCTCAAAACATTCCGGCTCGCATAAGCTGGCGGTGCTGGGACATGGCCTGCTTTACGCCCTGGGTCGGGCGCTGGCGTATGTCATCATCGGTTTCCTGCTGGTAAAAAGCCTGCTTTCCGCGCCGTCTTTTTCTTTCTTTATGCAGAAGTACGGCAACCAGGCCCTGTCGCCTATCCTGGTGCTGGCCGGCATGTACATGCTGGATATGTTCGGGAGCGGCTTCGAAGGCTTCAATCTCTTCGACTTGTCCAGGTTCAAGGCTAAAGCAGGAGCGCTTTCTTCCCTGTTCATGGGTTTTATCTTTGCGCTGGCTTTCTGCCCTATTTCCGCGGCGCTGTATTTCGGCGTGATAATCCCGCTGGCGGCGGCCAACTCCGCGCCTTTCTCGCTGCCGCTGCTCTACGGCCTGGGCACCGCCCTGCCCGTGATCGGCCTGGCCGTGGCGTTGGACTTCGGCCTCAAGAAGATCTCCGCCGTAACCGGACTGGCCGGGAAATTCGAGCATTACGCCAAGCCGGTTACCGGGTGGATCTTTATCGCCGCGGGCGTATATCTCGGTCTTAAATATGTTTTCAACCTTATCTGACGCGCCCTGCGCCGGCTTCTATAGTGGAGTTACCTTCCGGGTAAAAAGTAAAATATAAGCATGGCTATATTCGCTATACTCACGGCCGCCCTGTTGTGGGCGGGGTACCGCTATTACGGCTCCTACCTGGAAAGAAGTTACTCGCTGGCCCCGGACGAACCCGTGCCGGCCAACATGCAGACCGACGGGGTGGACTATGTGCCCACCAATAAATACGTCCTCCTCGGGCATCATTTCTCGTCCATAGCGGGCGCGGGCCCCATAGTGGGGCCGGTGATAGCGGCGGCGGCTTTCGGCTGGCTGCCCGCCATAATCTGGGTGGTGGCGGGAACGGTGTTCATCGGCGGCCTGCACGACTTTTCCTCGCTCGTCATCTCGCTGCGCCACGGGGGCAAGTCCATCTCCGAGATAGCCCGCAAATACATCAATAACCGCACCTATAAACTGTTCCTCCTTTTTACCTGGCTCACCCTCATGTACGTGGTGGCTGTTTTCGCAGACATCACCGCCGACGCTTTCGCCAAAGAGGCCGCGGTGGCGCAGAGCAGCCTGGCCTACATCCTGGTGGCCATAGTTTTCGGTTGGGCGCTCTACAAGGCCCGGCTCAACCTGACGGTGGCCACGGCGGCCGCGCTCGCGGTGCTGGGGGCGGCCATGTACTTCAGTTTCGGGTCCCAGTTCCTGGCCGCCTCCAAGGGCTCGTGGGTCTGGCTCCTGATGGCCTATTGCTTCGCGGCTTCCATCCTGCCGGTCTGGTTCCTGCTGCAGCCGCGGGATTACCTTTCCAGCTACCTGCTTTACGCCTCGCTCTTTATAGGGCTGGTCGGCGTGCTGTTCGGCGGGCATGTCATAGCCTACCCGGCCTTCAAAACCTTCCACGACCCGGCCATAGGCGGCCTGGTGCCGTTCCTCTTTATCACCGTGGCCTGCGGGGCAGTGTCGGGCTTTCATTCGCTGGTGGCTTCCGGTACCACCTCCAAACAGCTTTCCCGAGCTGCCGACGCCAGGTTCATAGGCTTCGGCGGCATGGCGCTGGAGGCGGTGGTGGCCATGATCGCCCTGGCTACCATAATGATGCTGGCTCCCGGCGACGCCCTGGCCGGGGCCGCGCCGGCGCAGGTATACGCCGCGGGCCTGGGCCGGTTTTCAACGCTGCTCGGTATAAACCCCGAGTCCGGGCGGGTGTTCGGACTGCTGGTCATTTCAGCTTTCATGCTGACCACGCTGGACACGGCCACGCGCATAGCCCGCTACATCTTCCAGGAACTTACCGGCCTGGGCAACTCGCTGGCGGCGCGCAGCTTCGCCACGGCGGCCTGCGTGGCTTTGCCGGTGGTGCTGCTCAATGTAACCTTGACGGGGCCGGACGGCGCCACCGTGCCCGCCTGGAAGTTTATCTGGCCGCTGTTCGGCGTTACCAACCAGCTGCTGGCCGCGCTGGCGCTGGCCATCATCTACATCTGGGCCCGGCGCACCGGAGTAAAGCGCACCTGGCCCATACTGGCGCCGGCGATATTCATGTGCCTTATGACGGTGTGGGCGCTGGCCGCCATGCTGGGCCGATCGGGGCTTAACCTCATTACGGCTATAGGCGGGGTGCTTCTGGCGCTGGCCCTGACCGTTATCTTTGAAAGCGCCCGCGCCGTCCTGCGGCCGGCGCCGCCCGCCGACTGATGACTCCTGCGATCAAAGTCGCGGGAGTCTTTTGTTTTTAGGGGACTCCTGAGGGCCAATGTCAAAGATGGACAAGATTAAAGCGCGGGGAATACTTGATTCGAGGGGGAACCCCTCGGTTGAAGTGGACGTTCCGCCGGAATGCGGAGCTTCCGGCCGCGCCGGAGTGCCGTCGGGCGTAAAGCGTTCGTGAGATAGGCCGCGATATGCGAAACCCGGAGAGCAGGCTTTCGGCCATACAGACCATCAGCGCGAATTTTGGCATTAAAGCGCTGGGCGGCCAGCTATCGGCCTGTAAAAGCCTGCTCTCCGAAAACGCGGCGGTAAACGTGGCTGTACTCGGCAAGTTCAAGGCCGGTAAAAGTTCCTTTCTGAATTCGCTGGCCGACCGAGAAGTGCTGCCCACCGGGGCCGTGCCCGTAACAGCGGTGGTGACCGGGCTTTACTGGTCGCCTTCCGAAAGCGCCTCGGTTGAACTGCTGGGCGGAGAGAACAGCCCGATAAGTTTCGGCGAGATCGCCGGTTATGTCACCGAGGAACTGAACCCGAAAAACCTCCGCGGCGCGGCTTTAGTGGAAATTGGCCTGCCTACTCTCGCGGCCTATAAAGGGGCGCGGTTCATAGATACGCCGGGCCTGGACAGCGCTTTGAGGCATAACACCGAAACCTCGCTGGACTGGCTCCCTAACACGGGGCTGGCGCTTATAACCGTCAGCGCGGACGCGCCGCTTTCCGAGCAGGACCTGGAACTTATAGAAAAAACGCGCCGCCATAGCCCGCAGATAATAGTCATCCTTACCAAAGCCGACAGGCTCACGCCGGAAGAACTGCCGCAGGTGCTGGCTTTTGTGCGCGGTAAGCTTAAAGACCGTTTCGGCCAGGAAATCCCGGTATATCCATTTTCGATAAAAGAAGAGTTTGCGGCTTTGCGCGAAGAGTTCCGCGCCAAGGCCCTAAGCCCTTTTACGGCGGATATCGGCGCGGAGCGCGCGAAAATACTTGAGCATAAACTCGGCTCGCTTGAGCGGCAGTGTAAGGACTACCTGCTGGCCGCAAAAGCCGCGGCGCAAAAGAGCGCGGAAGAACGAATAGTATTGGAAGCGCTGGCCTTGGAGCAAAAGGCCAGGTTCGAGACTCTCTGCAGGGATTTTAAGGCTATCTCCGCCCGCAACGCCGAGCAATACAGGCTGCAAATTGAAAGACTGATCCTTGCTCATAGGCCGGTCCTTGTAAAAGAACTTAAAGCCGAAATCCAGGAAAAACTTTTGGGCAGGGCCATGAACTTGCTTGAAATGACGCGGAATTATACCGCTGTAATGGAAGAATTCTTTGCCGGCAAGACAGCTGTCTTGTTCGAGGCGGAAAAGTACCGGCTGGAAAAACTGACGCATGACTCCGCCGGTTCTTTCGCGGCCATGGTCAACGACTTTATCTCCCGGCTGTCGCAGGAGGCCGAAAAAGCCCTCGGCGCCCGCCTGCCGCAAAGCCGCTGGGAGCCCGGGCCGGAGAAGCTGCCGGCCCCCAACGTCAGGATAAGCCAGGCTTTCGACAGCCATATAGAACTGTTGTGGTTCCTGATACCGGCCCGGCTGCTGCGCAACAGGCTTTTAAAACACTTCTCCGGGCTGGTGCCCTTTGAAGTTGAGAAGAATCTTACCCGCCTGGCTATGGGGCTGGCCGCCGGCCTTAACAACAAGGCGGAAAATGCCATGGGCTCCGCTCTAGAACACGCAAAAAACACTTTGGAGACCGTTGAGCGCTTATTGTGCTCCACACCCGACACCATGAATAAGATCGAATCCGCTCTCGCCGGTTTTGATACGGCCTTTTCGTCCACCCGGGACAGGAAGAGCGCTTAAGCCTGCCTTATTGAGTCCTGCGGTGTCTTGACATCTCTGCGACATATGCGTATAATTGCATATATGAAACAAGAGACGCCAGATTTTAACCGCTGCCTTAAAACCTTCAAGGCCCTGGCCGACGCCCGGCGGCTGAGGGCCGCTGCGCTGCTGGCCTACGCCGGGCGCGAACTCTGCGTCTGCGAACTGGTGGACGCGCTGGGCGAGAGCCAGTATAACGTTTCCCGAGCGGTGGGCGCGCTGTGCGCCGCCGGCATCATCCGTAAAGAAAAAAAGGGCCGCTGGGCCATGTATACGCTGGCTGAAGAAAGCAGCCCTTTGGCGGCGTACATCAAGGGGCTGGTTAAGCCCGCGCCGTGCTGTGCTCCTGTCGCAAATGATATCGTGCGGCTTAAGAAGCGGCTGGCGCTGCGCCAGGAAGGCGTCTGCGTGATCGGCTGCAACTGCTGGAAATATTAAGGAGACTAAGATGAAAATCACTATTAAGGAACATCGAGGCATTCATAAACTCGTGTGCAAGGCTTACGGCCAGGTGGCGGCTAAATCCACTTCCTGCTGTTCCGGCTCTTCCTGCTGCGGGCCGAAGCCGGCTGCTTCCGAGGGGGAACTGGGGCTTTCCTGCGGCAACCCGGTGGCTTTCTCCAAGGTTAAGAAAGGGATGACCGTGCTGGACCTGGGCAGCGGAGCCGGCAAGGACGTTTTTATAGCCGCACCGCTGGCTGGAGCCAAGGGCAAAGTGATAGGCGTGGATATGACGCCGGAGATGCTGAAACTGGCCGCGAAGAATCTGGTTAAGTTTACTGCCCGCACCGGCCTGGCCAACGTGGAATTCCGCAAAGGTCTTATCGAAAAACTGCCGGTGAAGGACGCAGAGGCGGACCTGGTGATCTCCAACTGCGTGGTGAACCTGTCGCCTGACAAGCCCGAGGTGTTCCGCGAAGCCTTCCGGGCGCTCAAGCCGGGCGGCTGCATTGTGGTAAGCGATATCGTTCTCAACCGCGAGCTGCCGCCGGCCCTGAAGAAGCACGCCGGCCTTTACGCAGCCTGCGTGGCCGGGGCGTTGCTGCGCAGGGATTACCTGGGCGCGATAAAGGACGCTGGCTTTAAGGGTATAAAACTGCTCTCGGACAACGCCTACCGCGCCGGCGGCACCTGTTCCGACCCTATAACAGACAAGGCCGGCAAGGCGCTGAACGGGGCAGCTTCGAGCATTACTGTTTTTGCGAAAAAATAAAATAGTCAAAGGAACTAAAACATGGAAATAAAGAACGCCGCAGTAGAGAAGCTGAAGGAGATAATGAAAGGGCGGAAAGCGGGCGCCTGCCTGCGCCTTTCAATGGCCGAAGGCTGCTGCGGGCCCTCCCTGGCCATGGATATCGTGGAGAAGCCTGAAAAAGGTGATGCCGAGTTCGAAAAGAACGGGCTTAAGCTTTATATCCACAAGGACGCCGAGATCGTGCTGGCAAAAGCCGTTATAGACTGCGACAAGAACGGCGACATCATGATAACCGGCCTGCCGGAACATGACCATGGGCACGACCACGGGCATGGCGGGGAGTGCGGGTGCGGGCACTAGGCACGTGGAGGTCTTATGAAGGTTCTTTTTTTGTGCACGGGTAATTCCTGCCGCAGCCAGATGGCCGAGGGGTGGGGAAAAAAACTGCTGGCAGGCCGCGCCGAGGTGTTCTCCGCCGGCACTAACCCGGGCGTAGTGGACCCGCGCGCCATAAAGGTGATGGCCGAGGCCGGGGTGGATATTTCCGGCCACAGGTCCAAGCACGCTGCCGTATTTAAAGATATATCTTTCGACCTGGTGGTCACGGTCTGCGACAAGGCGCGCGAGAGCTGCCCCGTCTGGTTCGGCAAGGCGGAGAAGCTTCACCACAGCTTCGAAGACCCGCCCTTCCTGGCCAAAGAGGCGAAAACAGAGGAAGAGGCGCTGGCTCATTACCGGCGCGTGCGCGACGAGATCCGGGATTTCGTAGCGGGACTGCTGAAAGGAGATAAAGAATGGACGACATAATGAAGAAGCTTTCATTCCTGGACCGTTACCTTACTTTGTGGATTTTTCTCGCCATGGGCGCCGGAGTGGCAGCGGGCTGGCTCTGGCCGGTTGCCGTAGCCGACCTTAACGCGGCTTCCAGCATGGGGACTACTTCCATCCCCATAGCCATCGGCCTGATCCTGATGATGTACCCGCCGCTGGCGAAGGTGAAATACGAGGAGATGCACAGGGTGTTCGCCAACAAAAAAGTGCTGGCGCTTTCGCTGGTGCAGAACTGGCTGGTGGGGCCGGTGCTTATGACCGCCCTGGCCATAATCTTCCTGCGCGATAAGCCGCAGTATATGGTGGGCCTGATAATGATAGGCCTCGCGCGCTGCATAGCCATGGTGATAGTCTGGAACGACCTGGCCCGCGGCGACCGCGAATACTGCGCCGGGCTGGTGGCCTTCAATTCCGTCTTCCAGGTGCTGCTGTTCCCCGTTTATGCCTGGTTCTTTATAACCATAGTGCCGAGCTGGCTGGGGCTGGAGGGGGCGGTGGTGGATATCACCATGGGGGAAATAGCGAAGAGCGTGTTCATCTATCTCGGCATCCCGTTCATAGCCGGCATAGCCACGCGGTTCGCGCTTATCGCCGCCAAAGGCAGGGAGTGGTACTCGCAAAAATTCATTCCGGTGATAAGCCCGCTTACGCTGGTGGCCCTGCTGTTCACTATCATAGTGATGTTCTCCATTAAAGGGGAAAATATCGTTCAGGTGCCGCTGGACGTGGTGCGCATCGCCATCCCGCTGCTGATCTACTTTACGCTGATGTTCTTCGTTTCTTTCTACATGAGCAAAAAAGCCGGCGCTACCTACGAGCAATCCGCCACGCTATCTTTTACAGCGGCATCCAATAACTTCGAGCTGGCTATAGCGGTGGCCATCGCCACCTTTACCATCAAGCACGGGGCGGCTTTTGCCGCGGTCATAGGGCCGCTGGTGGAAGTGCCGGTGCTGATAGGCCTTGTTAACGTTTCGTTGTGGATAGGCCGGCGCTGGTATGGCGTGCCGGGCCCCGCTAAGCCTGTTTAAACTCGCGGTCATATTTGTTAAAGTTTAATTTGGAATATAACATGGGAGGGTGTGATGAAAACAAGACTTATTACCCGGTTGCTTGCCGCCGGATTTATCCCGGCTCTGTTGCTTGCCGGCTGTTCGCGCAGGGACGAGGCTACGGTGGGCACCCCGGCTAACCCGCTGGTGGTGGTGTTGTCGCCTGCCCACGCGCCTTCGGCGGGCGCGCTGGACTTTCTTAAAAAGCATCTTGAGAGTGCCACCGCCATGACGGTCAGGTTGGACGTGGCTGCCACCCCGGCCGACACGATAAAGAAGTTCTCCGCGGGGCTGGCCGACGCGGGCCTTGTTACCGTGGAAGAATACCTGGTGGCCAGGGAAGAGTACGGCGTACACGCGCCGCTGCAGGCGTTGCGCGGCAATAGCCTCGCGGAGTACGAGGGCGCTATAGTGACGCTGGCCGCCGGCGGCGCGAAGAGCGCGGAGGAACTTGCCGGTAAAAAAGTGGGTTTTGTCGGGCCTTATTCCGTAAGCGGCTTCACGCTGCCCTGTATTTACTTCACCAAGGCGGGGATCACGCCCGTGCGCGAATATGCTGCAGGCCATGACGCGGCGGTGAAAAAACTGATGGCCGGTGAAGTGGCCGCGATAGCGACCTACGCCGCCCAGGCGGCGCGGCGCCCCGGCCTGAAGATACTGGCGGTTACCGGTAAGGTGCCGAACGAACCGGTGATAGTAAGGAGCAGCTTGAGCCCTGAGAAACGTACGCTGCTGGTTTCCGCTTTTATGACGCTGGGCGATACCAAAGCGGGACGCACCGCCCTGGCGGAGCTGGCCGATATTAAGGGTTTCCGCTCTGTGGACGAGGCTGTCTACAAGCCGCTGCACGACCTGCTGCTCTCCGAGGGCAAAGCCGTTTACGACCTGGTTCCGGACGGCTGGGAGATACAGCGGCTGAGCCAGCCGTACATGCCGAACTGACGGGCGCGGCGCGGCCGGGAGTCAGCTTTGGGATTCTTGTCTTATTACCGGGGAACGATCCCCATCCCGCGGCGTGCGGCGGCTGCCTCTGGGGCCGCGGCGTGATACAGTGCCCCTGATAGCTAAAACAAAACCCCGTCCGCCTGAGCGTCTAAAAATAATCCAAAACAAAACCCCGTCCGCTTTCGCGGACGGGGTTGTTGTCTGCTTACAGGTCCTGTTTAGAACTTGTAGCTGGCGGTTATGCCGGGCAGGATAGCGGACGAGTTGTACTTGCCATTGAGCTGATTGGCGCTGTCCTGGAGGCTG
Source organism: Elusimicrobia bacterium GWF2_62_30 (assembly GCA_001799995.1). Classification (GTDB taxonomy): domain Bacteria; phylum Elusimicrobiota; class Elusimicrobia; order Elusimicrobiales; family UBA9959; genus UBA9959. The sequence continues at coordinate 49,122 of MGUK01000023.1, read as the reverse complement.
TCGTTGATGTTCCTTTCCATGAACTTCAGGAACAGGACGGAAGCGTCGACGGTTACGCTGCCTTTGGTGTAGCCCGTGCCGATGGACCAGGCCAGGCGGTCGGAATCCGGTACGCGCGTTTCGAAGCGCTTCTCGGTGACCGGGTTCATGTCGTAGAAGGCGCCGGTGCGGATCTTCCAGGCGTCGTTGAGCTTGTGCTCCGCGCCGATGCGGAAGGCCCACACGCTCTTCCAGTCCTTGATGTCTTTGCTGACCAGGGAATTGTCGGACTGCTTCCGGATGATGATGTTCCGGTAGGTGCTCCAGTTTGTATAGTCGGCTTCCACGGTTATCAGCCAGTTGGCGTAGCCTTTGTACGCGGCGCCTATTTCCAGCATGTCGGGCAGGGTCAGGTCGGTTTTTACAGCGGTAACGGAGGTGGCGGAAGTGACGGCTTCCAGATCCCCTTCCAGCTTAGCTTTGACCTTGCTGTGGTAGGTGGCGCCGAAGTCCCATTTCTCGTTGTGTTTGTACATCACGGCGGCGTTGTAGCCGGTACCGGTGCCGTCGCCCTTGAGCACGATGTCACGGGCAGCGAGGGGATGCCGCTTGTTAAGGGTGGCGTCCACCATGGCGTAGCTGTAGCCGACAGCGACGGAGAGTTTCTCCGTGGCCTGGTAGGCGCCGCTGAGGTTGTAGTTCACGGACTTAACTTCCGATTCCGTGGCTACTTTGGCGGTATTGGCGGTGGATTCCCACTTCGAGGAAAGGCCGAACGGGGCGTTCACGCCCGCGCCTACGGCGAATTTCTGGCCGATCTTCTTGGTGACGTAGAAATGCGGGGGGATATGGAGCTTGTTGTCTATCTTTTCTATCGCGGTGGAGCCAACTTCGTTCTGATGGCTCATCGCGGGGGCCACCATCACCGTGCCGACCGACAGGTTTATCCCGTCAAGTTTGGTCAGGGCCGCGGGATTGTACCAGACCGCGGACGCATTGTCGGCTACGGCCGTGAAAGCGTTGCCCATGCCGTTGGCTTTGGCGTCCTGTTCCGCCAGGCGGAAACCGGCCGCGCCGGCATTGCCTGCCATGGCAAGAATTACCGCAAATATCGCTATATTTCTCATTAACCCTCCTAAAGGTTTAGTTGCTACACGTAAATTCTACAAAAAAATAACGTTATATGTGTAACGGCGGGCGGTTCCTGGGCTAAATGCCCCAGAGCTTTACCGTGCCGTCATTGGAGGCCGAGGCCAGGTATTTCCCGTCCGGGGAAACGGCCACGGAGTAGATCTCGTCGGTATGCCCGGCATAGGTCTTTACGCAGGCGCCGGTGGCGGCGTCCCAGGTCTTAACTTCGCTGCCGCCGGTAATTACGTGTTTCCCGTCCTGGGTGAAAGCGGCGCAGTTCAGCCAGTCCGAATCCTTTACGGAAAGGACCTTTGCAAAGGTTTGGGTATTCCACAGTTCAAGGCGCTTTTCCATGCCGGTGGAGGCCGCCAGCAGCAGCCCGTCGCGGGAGAACGCCAGGTGCTTTATCCCATAGGTATAGGCGTCGTTGGTCTTGAGGACCTTGCCGGAAAGGTCAAAAAACTTCAGCGCCGTCCCGCCGGCGGCCACCAGCCCCGCCGCGGAGACGGCGAGGGCCTTTATGTCGCCCAGGTCCGGCTTCAGGGTGTCCTTGAGCGAGGCCCCGGGAGAGGAGAAGAACTTTATCGATGAGTCATCCGAGCCTGAGAGCAGCAGTTTCCCGTCCGGGGAAAAAGCCAGGCAGTTGACGGGGCCTTCGTGCGCGGAGGCTTCGGCCAGCTTGGAACAGTCCGGGGGCTGCCAGAGCATTATCGTCTTGTCCCAGGAGGCCGAGGAGAGCACTTTCCCGTCAGGCGAGAAGGCCACGCATTGAACATTGCCCTTGTGGGCCTGTACCGTGCGCATTTCGGTGCCGTCCGGCATGCTCCAGAGCTTTACGGTATTGTCCTCGCTGCCCGTAGCCAGGAATTTCCCGCAGGGGGAGAAGGCCAGGGACAGCACCCCGTCGGTATGGCCCTGCAAAGTTTTGATCAAAGCGTTTTCGTTCATGTTACCCCCGTGAATTCAAGGCAGTATGTAATTTATATAATTTAAGGACAACATGCAAAAGCAACGCGTCAGGGCCAGCGTAAAAGCCTCCATCCAGGATGGCGTGGCCTGGGCGCTCATGTGCGGCTTCGCCGAGCCTTACAGCGTCCCTTTCGCCATGGCCCTGGGGGCGTCCACCATGAGCATCGGCGTGCTGCGCTCCGCCCCGGCGCTGGCCTCGTCCTTCTTCCAGTTCTTTACCGAAAAGCTGGTGCGCGCGCTGGGCAGCTGCAAAAAAGCCCTGCTGCTTACGGTCTTTATCCAGGCCGTCTCCCTCTTCGCCGCGGCGGGCTCGGTTTTCCTGCCTTTGCGCCTGGCGCTCCCTTTCTTTATCGCGATGACGGTGCTTTATACGGTAGCCGGGAATATGACGGCCCCGCCCTGGCTGACCCTGATGGGGGAGTATATCCCGGCCTCGAAGCGCGGGAATTTCTTCGGCTTCCGCTACCAGGTGGTGGGCCTGGTGTTCTTCGCTGCCAGCTTCCTGGCGTCGAGGATACTTGGTTCCTGGGGCGAGGGCGCGCTCTGGGGCTTTTTCATGGTTTTCGCTTCCGCGGGAGTATTCCGGCTGGTTTCTTTCTATATAATTACCCGGATGTACGAGCCCCGCACCGGCTTTCACCTGCCGCGCGAGGGCGGAGTTAATTTCCTTTCCTCGCTGGATTTCCGCCGGGGCCGCGTGCCCGCCCTGTTCTTCTCCGTCCTGCTGCTGCTTTTCTCCGCGTATCTCGCGGCCCCGTTCTTCAGCGTCTATACGCTGAAGGAGCTGAAATGCGATTATTTCCATTACATGGTGCTGATGACCATCGGCCCGCTGATGACCTACCTTTTCATGCGGCGCTGGGGCCAGGCCGCCGACAGCTTCGGCAGCATAAAGATACTGAAGGCGGCTTTCCTGCTTATCCCTACCGTGCCGCTGCTCTGGACTTTCAGCCGTAATTTCTATTATCTCTCCCTGGTCGAGGTCTATTCCGGCATCATCTGGGGGGCCTACCTGATAGGGATGAACAACTTCATATATGAGACTATCCCGCCGCACGCCCGCGCCGGCTACAACGCCTTTTTCAGTTTTACCAACGGCATAGCCCAGTTCGGGGGGGCGCTGGCCGGCGGCTGGCTTTACGAGCGCCTGCCCGCGTTATGGGGCAGTTCTTTCATCTTCCTCCTGCTGATCTCCGCCCTGCTGCGCGGCCTGGCCGTTATCCCGCTTTTCCTGCTGGTGCGCGAGACCCGCTCCGTCACGGCGGCGGGCCCCGTAGAACTCCTGCTGTTCCTCTCCGGCTTCAAGCCGCAGGTGCGCTGACCGGGCTTTTGCCGCGGCTCACCTGCGGGAGGCCTTGCCCTTTGGCCGCCCGTGTGGTATATACATAGTGCGGTACATTGCCAGGCTTTGGAGAAAGAACATGAAAATATTTTCCATTATTGCGGCGGCTGCTTTGGCGGTAGCAGGCCTGTTCTCAGGCGCCTCGGCCGCCGGCGGTTCCGCGCCCGACATAGATATGTTCAGCTATTTCGGCTACGCGAAGACTCCGGGCGCCATGGAGCTTTACGAAAAGGGCGTCCCCAAAGAAGCCGTTTTCTCCATCGGCCTGGAAAGCATAAAGAACGCCTACCTAAAGCCGGACCTGGCTTTCACTACCGGCGCCGGCACCAAGGTGCACGTCAGCGGCACCAAGGCCTCCAACTGCCCCGACGGGGGGAATTCCTGCGCCGACAAGGAAAAGTTCTTCCTGGTGCTCACCACCTCCCGGGGGGAGAGTTTCTTCGTGCGCGCCATGGAAATACTGAACTGGAGCATTTTCATGAGCGGCTCCAAGACGGTGACCATCGACGGGGAGAAATACGTGGTCAAAGTGTACGCCAACGCCTCTACTCCGGAGGACAGCAAGCTGGAGGTGAAGGGGCCCCGGGGCACGGCGCTCAGCTCCTCGCTGAAGCGGGTCGGGGACGCGGTAGCCGCCAAAGGGGCCGACGTGAAGCTGGGTAAGGCCTACAAGCTGGCTTACGGCAACGAGATAGTGCAGGGTCCCAAAGGCGGGAAATTCACGGCGAAAATGCTGGTGCTGATGATACCTTTCCCGGTGGTGGACGCCGCCTCGTATTTCATCTTTCCCGCCGCCGACATCAAGCCGGACGGCGTGACCTTCCCGTCTTTCGAGAAGGCCTACGGCTTCAGGCTGCAGGGCGGGGTGCTGGACATCTACAGGCTGTAGCGCGGGCCGGGCGTAAAAAAGGCCGGGAAGTCCCGGCCTTTTTTATTTTACCGGCCTCCACGGCGTTCACATTGTTCGCGGGGGCTCAAAAGGCAAAAGTTATATAATACTCCTGACCAGGCGGCGAACAAAGCGGGGGTCGCGCGGCCTTCCACTCTCGAAGTTGGATAAGGGACAAAATGGGATTTTCTGAAGATATAAAAACGGTTTTCGAGAAGGACCCGGCCGCGCGCAGCGTTCCCGAGGTCCTGCTGTGCTACCCCGGGCTGCAGGCCGTCTGGATCTACCGCCTGGCGCATCGCCTCTGGAAAGCGGAGTGGCGCTTCTCCGCGCGCCTCCTGTCCCACCTGGCGCGGTTCCTTACCGGGGTGGAGATCCATCCCGGCGCCGAGATCGGCCGCCGCTTTTTCATCGACCACGGCATGGGCGTGGTGATAGGCGAGACCACGGAGATAGGCGACGACGTGCTGCTGTACCAGGGCGTGGTCCTGGGCGGCATCTCCCTGGAACACAAGAAGCGCCATCCCACCCTGGGCAACGGCGTGGTGGTGGGCTCCGGCGCCACGGTGCTGGGCGCCATAAAGATCGGGGACCGCTCGCGCATCGGCGCGGGCTCGGTTGTGCTGCACGAAGTGCCGCCGGATACCACGGTCTTCGGCATTCCCGCCCACAGCGCGCACGGCGGGGCCTCCGGCCGCGGCCAGCTGGACCACAATAAACTGCCGGACTTCTGCAACGAACAGATGCAGCGCGTTCAGCGCGAACTGGACGAGCTGAAAAAGGAGCTGGCTAAGAAATGAAATACGCGCCCGATATGAGCGGCCTGGTCGGCCGCACGCCGCTGGTGAAAATTAACCGCCTGGCAGCCGGCAGCCGGGCCCTGCTGCTGGCCAAACTGGAGTTCTTCAACCCCTCCTCCAGCGTCAAGGACCGGGCGGCCCTGGGCATGCTCAGGGACGCCGAGGACCGCGGCCTCCTAAAGCCCGGCGCAACTGTGGTTGAGCCCACCAGCGGGAACACCGGCATAGGGCTGGCCTGGCTCTGCGCCATCAAAAACTATAAGCTCATCCTGACCATGCCCGAGACCATGAGCGTGGAGCGCCGCCGCATCCTTAAAGCTTTCGGCGCCGAGCTGGTGCTGACCCCGGGGCCTGCGGGAATGGCCGGGGCGGTGGCGAAAGCCGAGGAAATACTGGCCGCCACCCCGGGAGCCTTCATGCCCAGGCAGTTCTCCAACCCGGCCAACCCGGCCATACACGAACAGACCACCGCCGAAGAGATCTGGGCTGATACCGACGGCAGCATAGACGTCCTTGTGGCCGGCGTCGGCACAGGCGGCACCATAACGGGCGTCGCGCGGGCGCTTAAAAAGCGCCGTCCCGGCGTAAAGATAGTCGCCGTGGAACCGGCCGCTTCGCCGCTGCTTTCGGGCGGGGCCGCGGGGCCGCATAAGATCCAGGGCATAGGCGCTAATTTCATTCCCGAAGTCCTGGATAAAAAACTCCTGGACCTGGTCGTGCAGGTGGAAGACGCGAAGGCCGGGGCCATGGCGCGCAGCCTGATGCTGGAAGAGGGGATAATGGCGGGCATTTCTTCCGGCGCCGCCATGCGCGCCGCCGTCGACCTCGCCGTCCTGCCGGAATACGCGGACAAGACCATCGTTGTGGTCCTGCCCGATACCGGAGAGCGGTACCTCAGCACCTGGCTTTTCGAAGACCTTAAGTGAAGTTCGCCGCCCTCTGCTGCGCAGCGTCGAAAAATCTTAGCGGGCTTGCTGTAAAAGGGTGAACTATGGCTGAAAAGAAAATAGCGCTGGGCCTGATGAGCGGCACTTCGGCCGACGGACTTTCCCTGGCTTTGTGCGAAGCCTCCGGGCGTTCCCTCAAGGTGCTGAAATTCTCCAATTACCCTTACAGCCGCGCGCTGCAGGCGCGGATAATAGCGGCCAGGGACATGCGGGCCCCGGAACTCTCCGCCCTGAATTTCGAGCTGGGCCGCTTATGGGCCGGCATGGCGCGCAAATTCTGCCGCGCGCATAAAGTGCCGTATAAAAGCATAGCGGTCATAGGTTCCCATGGCCAGACCGTCTGGCACGCGCCGGGCAAGAAGGGCCACACCCTGCAGCTGGGCGAGGCCTCCTTTATAGCCGAAGAGACCGGGCGCCCGGTGGTCTGCGATTTCCGCCCCGCCGATATGGCCGCGGGCGGGGAAGGCGCGCCGCTGATCCCTTTCATGGACGAGTACCTGTTCGGCGGCGGCAGCCCGGCGGCCCTGCAGAACATAGGCGGCGTGGGCAATATCGCTTTTGTCGGCAGGGGCGTGAAGACCTTCGGCTTCGACACCGGCCCGGGCAATTCGCTGATGGATACCGCGGTCTTCCTGCTGTCGGGCGGCCGGCGCACTTATGACAAGGGCGGCGAGCTGGCCTATGCCGGGGAGGCGGACCGGGAAAAAGTGGAAAAGCTGCTGTCCATGCCTTTCTTCCGCCGCAAACCGCCGAAATCGCTCGACCGCAGCGAATTCTCGGAGGCTTTCATAAAAAAGAATTTCGGCCGCGTCTCCGCTAAGAATGCCCGTAATGTGCTGGCCACGCTGAACCTGTTCACGGCGGCTTCCATAGCGCTGGCTTTCAAAAGATTCTCGCCGCGCGGCACCCGGGAACTTATCGTCAGCGGCGGCGGGGCGCTTAATCCCGCGCTGCTTGATAATATTTCCGCGCTGCTGCTCCCCTCGGGGGTGCGCGTGCGCTCCTGCGCCGAGCTCGGCCTGCATCCGCTGGCGAAAGAGCCGGCCTGCTTCGCCCTGCTGGCGCTGCTGGCGTTCGAAGGCCGCGCCAACCATTGCCCCTCGGCCACCGGCGCCCGCGGTCCGCGCGTGCTCGGTAAAATAATACCCCGGCCCCTGTGAACGCGCAACACGGGCATTCAACTAACTCACGCCTGGCGCTCACGCTTAGGGCGTTCAAGTACCGCAACTACCGGCTCTTTTTCGGCGGGCAGTGCATCTCCCTTATCGGGACCTGGATGCAGACCGTGGCGCTGAGCTGGCTGGTCTACCGCCTTACGGGGTCGCCGCTGCTGCTCGGCGTCACCGGCTTCGCCAGCCAGGCGCCCAGCCTTTTCCTGGTCCCGTTCACGGGCGTGGCCGCGGACCGCTTCGACCGGCGGCGGATACTTATCGTTACCCAGACCCTGTCCATGCTGCAGGCCTTCGCGCTGGCGGCCCTGGTGCTGGCCGGCTCGCCGCAGGTCTGGCAGATCATCGCCCTGGCCTCCGTCCTCGGCGTCGTCAACGCCTTCGATATTCCCGCCCGCCAGGCTTTCGTATCGGAAATGGTGGAAAAGCGGGAGGACCTCTCCAACGCCATAGCGCTGAATTCCTCAATGTTCAATTCAGCCAGGCTCATAGGGCCGTCTATAGCCGGGGTCTGCATAGCGGCCTTCGGCGAGGGCGTCTGCTTCCTGCTCAACGCGTTCTCCTATATAGCCGTGATCGCGGCGCTCCTGGCCATGCGCATGCCGGCCGCGAAAGGGGGCGCGGCGGCAAAAAAGAGCGGCGGCGGTTTTGCCGAGGGCCTGGCCTACGTCTTCGGTTTCCCGCCGATAAAATACGTGGTGCTGATGCTGGCCCTGGGGAGCCTGCTCGGCATGCCGTACGCCGTGCTGATGCCGGCCTACGTAAGGGAGATCCTTCACGGCGGGCCGAGGACGCTGGGCTTCATGATGGCCTGCTCCGGCGCGGGCGCCCTGCTGGGGGCGCTGAGGCTGGCCGGCCGCAGGCATCCCGCCGGGCTGGAGCGCGGGATACCGCTATTTACCGGGATCTTCGGGTTCGGGCTGCTGGCCTTCTCATTCTCCTCGGTCATCGCGTTTTCGGCCGTTTTCATCGCCGCGGCCAGCTTCGGTATGATCAGTTTCATGGCTTCGGCCAATACCGTGGTGCAGACGCTGGTGGAGGACGACAAGCGCGGCCGCGTGATGGCCATTTACTCGGTGGCGTTCATGGGCATGGCGCCCTTCGGCAGCCTGCTGGCGGGCTGGGCGGCCACCCATATCGGGGTGGCCCATACCATAGCGCTGAGCGGCGTTTTCGTGCTGGCAGGCACGGCGCTGTTCCTTCTCCGGATGAAGGAGATAACCGCGCACGCCGCCCCGGTCTACAGCCGGATGGGGCTGCGGGAAATTACGGCGGAAGACCTGAAGGAAGCCTCGGAGGCGGGCAGGACGCTGTAAAGAGAGCGGTCAGCCCTTAAGTAGTCGGCAACGGCTCCCGTATTATTGTAAAATTTAATTGACATGGAAAAACGCGAACGCTCAGTCATCTCCGGCGATATCAAAAGCATCCTGAAGAACGTTTCACGCACCCTTTATCTCAGCCTGAACATCCTGCCGGAACCCGCGCGCTCGCTGATGGGTCTGGGCTACCTGCTCTGCCGCGCCGCGGATACCGTTACGGACACGCCCGGCATGTCCCTGTCCGATAAAACCACCATCCTGAGCCTGATGCGCGGGCTGGATACCCCGGGCAACGCGGCGCGCCTGGAAGAGCGCGTTAAAAAATACGCCATGCTGGCCTCGGACGGCGAAAGGGAGCTGCTGCTCAAGTTCGGGAAGATACTGTCGCTTTACGAAAAGATCTCCCCGGAAGAGAAGGAGCTTTTCTCCGAGCTGCTGGCGGGCGTCATTACCGGCATGGAGCTGGATCTCAAATCCTTTACCTCCGGGGCGACGCAGGCTTTCGCCACGGCCGCGGACCTGGAGCGCTACTGCTCGCTGGTCGGCGGCGCGCCGGGCGTTTTCTGGGCCAGGCTTTATCGGCAGGTCATAAGGCGCTCGTCACCCGCCGCGGCTAATTTTCCCTCGGTGGAGGACGCGGAAATGATAGGCGCCGCCCTGCAGATGACGAATATCCTGCAGGACCTGGCCGGGGACCTGCGCATAGGGCGCTGCTACCTCCCGCAAAGCGACCTGGACGAGAAGAACCTTAAGCCGGCGGACCTGCTGGACCCGGCGAACATGTCGCGCTTGCGCGATATAGTCTCCAAGTGGTCCGGCTGGGCGCTGGACCGCCTCGACCTGTGTGAATCTTTCCTGCTGGCGGTGCCGAAAACCGAGCTGGCCCTGCGCGCGGCCGTGATCTGGCCGGTCTACTGGGCCATGGACACCCTGGAAGAGGTCGCGCATTCCAACCTGCTCGACCCGGAAACCAGGCCCCGCATAAAACGCAGCCGCGTGTATACCACCATAGCGGCCACTCCGCCGCTGCTGCTCAGTAATACGGCTTTCGCCCGCGGCTACCGTTTCCGCCGGGAAACGCTTATAGGCTCCCTGACGGGAGGGGATTACGAGGGGAGGGCTCTGTGAAAAAGTATCTCGTTCTCTGCGCCGCGTTCCTGCTTGTCTCGGGCTGCTCCCGGCCGCTCAGGCCGGCGGAGAAAGAGGAGGCGCGCCGCGCTTCCCTGGAACTGCAGTCCGTGATGGAGATGGTCAATTCCCGCAGCATTCCGCCGGTAGATTTCGAGCTCGGCTCGGCCACGCTCAAAGCCTCTTCGTTCGCGCTGCTCGACAAGGTGGCCGATGTGCTGATGAAGCATCACACCCTTAAGCTTATAGTGGAGGGGCATACCGACGACACGGGGTCGGCCGGGTTCAACGAGGAGATGTCCCTGAAGCGGGCGGGCGCGGTAAAGGCTTACCTCGCCAGAAAAGGCGTATATCCGGATTCAGTAAGGGTTTACGGCTATGGCAGCAGGCGGCCCCTGCTGAAGGGCGATTCCGACGAGGACCGGTCCGTTAACCGCCGCGTGGAATTCCGCATAACCACGCGCGACTGGGCGTCGGTGTTTTAACGGAGCTGTCCGTCCCCGTAATCCGAGGTCTTCCTGTATTTGTAGGCGAATTTAGTAGGCTTTCCTGTAGGGAGGGCCTCGTCGGACCATTGGAATTCCCGCCCGCCGATGCGGACCAGGTCGTCGGCGACAACGCCGGCTTTCTTCAGCGCTTTGTCCAGGCCGATAAGTTTGAAGACTTTGTGCAGCCTGTCCCACGAGTCCGGCTGCGTGAAATTGGTCATGGCTATGAGCTTATCCACTTTTTCGCCGCTTACCCTGAGGACCCCGTCGGCGTCCCTGCTCAGGACCAGCCCGCGCTTCACCACGGGCGCCGCCCTGGGCGCTTCCGGAACTCCCCCGGCCTGGTAAAGGTCTTCTTCCTTTATTTCCGGCAGCAGCTTTATCACCCGGTCGAGCAGGCGGCTTACGCCTTTGCCGGAAACTCCGGAGATCAGGAAAACTTCCCGCTTCTTGAATTTCTTGGTAAGTTCCTCGAATACTTTCTGCGCTTCAGGCAGGTCGCCCTTGCTCACCGCGAGGATGGACGTCTTTTTTGCCAGCTTCGGGTGGTATTCCTTCAGCTCTTTCTCGATGATGCGCACGGCTTTCTCCGGCTTTATGCCGGGGAAGCCCTGAGGGTCCACAAGGTGTATCAGGATCTTGGTCCTCAGGATATGCTTGAGGAACGTGTCGCCCAGGCCCTTGCCGGAATGCGCGCCTTCTATGAGGCCGGGGATGTCCGCCGCGGCGAAGCTCTTGCCTTTGTGGGTGACCATGCCTATGTTGGGGTTGAGGGTCGTGAAAGGGTAGGACGCCACCTTTGGCCTGGCGGCGGAGATCACTGAAAGCAGCGTGGATTTGCCGGCGTTGGGAAAGCCCACCAGGCCGACGTCGGCCAGGACGCTGAGCTCCAGGTCCGCCTCGAACTTATCACCGGGCTCCCCGTTCTCCGAGATGCGGGGGGCCGTGTTGAACTGGGTCTTGAAAGCCGTATTGCCGCGCCCGCCGCGCCCGCCGCGGGCCGCGAGGAAGCGCTGCCCGTCCAGCTTGAGGTCCGCGATGACGATCCCGTCGCGCTTTATCACGGTGCCGCGGGGGACGTAAATGGTCTTGTCTTCGCTCTTAAGGCCGTCTTTCTTGTTGCTGCTGCCCGGGGAAGCGTTGTTCACGGTTACGTGGGGGTGCGAGGCGATCTCCGCCAGGGTCGTTATATTGGACGAGGCTTCGAACCAGATGCCGCCGCCCTGGCCGCCGTGGCCGCCGTCCGGGCCGCCGTACGGAATGAACTTCTCGCGCCGGAACGAAGAGGCGCCGTTACCGCCGTCGCCTGCCTTGAGGTAGACGTGCGCGGTATCGATGAAACCGAAGCGGGATTCGCGGGGTTTGCTCATATTAAAGGGTAATAAAAAACCTCCTAATAGCGGTCAGCCGTCAGGAGGTTTTTGTCCTTCGGAGGATTATTTGGCGACGGGGGGGTAAACGCTGATCATCTTCTTCCCGCGTTTCGCCCACTCGAACTTGACCACGCCGGTTATTTTGGTGAAAAGCGTGTCGTCCGAGCCTCTGCCCACGTTCGCGCCGGGCAGGAACTTGGTGCCGCGCTGGCGGACCAGGACCTCTCCGGCTTTCACCGCCTGCATGCCGTAGCGCTTTACTCCGAGCCGCTGGCCCGGGCTGTTCCGGCCGTTGGTGCTTGAACCCTGTGCTTTTGTACTAGCCATGATGAACCTCGATTTTAAAACTTACGGGCGGTTCTGTCGCCGCCGCCCGTTAGAACCAGGGACTATGTCAACTGGATATCTTTAACTTCTATCTCAGTAAGTTCCTGGCGGTGACCCGAAGCTTTTTCATAAGCTTTCTTGGTTTTCTTCCTGAAAACTATGATCTTGGGGCCCTGAAGGTGCCGGACTATCCGGGCTGTCACTTTTGCGGTGGGAGAATTGGGAGTCGTAGCGTTCTTGGCGTCCTGGGAAGCCGACCACAGCGCCTTGAAGGTCACTTCCGTGCCCTCCTGCGCCGTCAGCTTCTCGACGTGAAGTATCTCGCCCGGTACTACCCAATACTGCTTACCGCCGGTTTCTATTATTGCGTACATAACGTATATATTATCAAAATCCCGTGTAATAAGCAACTTCTGCGGTCCGCGGAAGAAGAGCTGCCGGCGCGCCCGGCCCAAGGACCCAGGTGGAACTGGGCCATTAGCCGCTTACGCTCCGCTCGTTATTATAGAATAATATACGTGTGAAGCGGCACCACCACACACGGAGGATTTTCATGAAGAGCATACCGGGATCCGTTCTCGCGGCGTTCATCTTTGCGGTCGTTCCCGGTACTCTGTCGGCCGCCGGGCCTAAACCGGTGAAAGAAATTATCAGAGCGGAGCTGGCAGCCTCTGCCACGGCCCAGGTAAAGACCCCGGAGCGTGGCTATACCGATTTCGACGCTTTGAACGCCGTCAACGACCCGCTTTTCCGCCCCGGCTCCAGGGAGCTGCTGAAGCAGATCTCCAAAGAAGAGGCGCAGCCGGCCCCCAGGGCGGAGCTGAAGAAACCGGTCCTTCGCGACGCCCCTAATTCCAATCCCCGGTCCATCAGGAAGCCCAAGGTTAAAAAGTCCGCGCCGGCCGATCCGCTCAAGCCCGTAAATATCCTCTGACCAGCCGTCTTTGCCCCGCAGGGTCCGGAAGCCGCGCGCTTCCGGATTTTGCTTTGTCCCGAAGATAAATCATAAAATACCCATGCGGTACTTCCGGAGGATAAAATGTTAAAAGACATCGCGGACCTCTTCATGCAGCCGATACTGAATATCTGGCATCTTTTCGAAAAGTACGCGCCGAACCTGCTGGCGGCGTTCATCTTCATCCTCGTGGGCCTGTTCCTGGCGCGGGTGCTCAGTTCGCTGCTGGAGCAGTTCCTCCGCAAGATCAACCTGGACGCCTATACCAGCCGCGTGGGGATAAACGAGATCCTGACCCGCTTCGGCTTCGGCAAGTCCCCGTCCCATATCTTTTCCTTCATGGTCTACTGGTCGCTGCTGCTGGTCTTCCTGGTCACGGCGGCGAACATCCTCAACCTTACGGTCATCTCCGCCATGCTCGAGAAGTTCATCGCGGGGTTCCTCCCGCGCATGGTGTCCGCCATCTTCATCGGCTTCGGCGGCCTGCTCTTCGCCAGGTTCCTGGCCGACATCGTGCTGAACGCGGCCTCGGCCAACAACCTCAAGGGCGGGCGCTCCCTCTCCAAGATAGTGCATTTCGTCGTGGTCGTCTTCACGCTGATAGCCGCCATCGAGCAGCTCGGCATCAAGATGAAGATGATCATCGGCGGCATAAATATCCTGCTGGCCTCGCTAGGGCTAGCTTTCGCGATAGCGGTGGGCCTGGGCGCCAAGGACATCGCCCACGATATCATAAAGGGCCTTTTCACCGAAGCTAAAGAAGAGAAATAGGGCGCGCCGGGGGGCGCAAAAGAAGCCGGCGGCATTTAATTGCCGCCGGCTTTTTTACGTCCCCGCGCTGGCGGGCGTCAGTCTATGTAGTCCCGCAGCATCTTGCTGCGCGACGGGTGGCGGAGCTTGCGGATGGCCTTGGCCTCTATCTGGCGCACGCGCTCGCGCGTGACGCGGAAGATCTTGCCCACTTCCTCGAGCGTGCGCGGGTAGCCGGTCTCGATGCCGAAGCGCAGCTTGATGATCTTGGCCTCGCGGTCGGTGAGGGTGTCGAGGATCTTCGTGACCTCGCGGCGGCGCAGCAGGTCCAGCGCCGAGTTCGACGGCGGGATGCCGCCCTTATCCTCGATGAAGTCCTCGAGGTGGGAATCCTCGTCCTCGCCGATGGGCGTGGACAGCGAGATCGGGTCCTGCATGATCTTCATGGCGTTCTTCACCTTGTCCATGGAGATGTGCATGTGCTTGGAATACTCTTCGATGAGCGGGTCGCGGCCGAACTCCTGGCGGTACTTGCGCGTCACCTTCATCAGCTTCGACACCAGTTCCTTCATGTGCACCGGGATGCGGATAGTGCGGGCCTGGTCGGCGATGGCGCGGTTGATCGACTGGCGGATCCACCAGGTGGCGTAGGTGGAGAACTTGAAGCCGCGCTTGTATTCGAACTTCTCCACGGCCTTCATCAGGCCCAGGCCGCCTTCCTGGATCAGGTCGGACAGCTCCAGGTTGGAGTTCACGTGCTTCTTGGCGATGGACACGACCAGGCGGAGGTTGGCCTTGATGAGCTTGAGCTTGTCCTGCAGGATCTGGTCCTCCAGGAAGGTGATCTTGTCGTTGAGGGCCAGGAAATCGTCGGGGTTTATGGGCAGCGTGCGCACCAGGTGGTGCTCCCGCTCTTTCACCGCGGCGATGTTCACCAGCGCGGCTTCCACCTCGGTGGTGTTGTAGCCCCACTTGGACTTGAAGGCGCCGGGCTTCATGCGGCCGCGGCCGACCAGCTCGTGGTCTTCTTTGAGCTTAACCAGGTCGCCGTAAACCTTCTCGTACTTGCTGAGCTCCAGCCGGTATTCGAAGATCTTGTGCGCCAGGTTCTTGATCTTGTTGGTGAGGCGCTTGATCTTCTCCTGGTTCAGGTTCAGGTTGATGATGTTCTTGACGATGTCCTTGCGCTTCTTGTCGATGACGGAGCCGATCTTCTTGCGCATCTCGTTGGAGAGGGAGGGCTTCTTGGCGCTCTCCTCCAGCTTCATGATCTCTTTTTCCGTGCGGGTGATGAGGTGCGCGATGTTCTTCATCTTGCGCTTCATCGCGGAGAGCTCCTGGTTGGACTTGCGGCCGCGGGGCATCAGCTCCTTCGTGGTCATCTCGTCCTGCTCGATGAGCATTTCCCAGCTGCGGATCTCGCGCATCGTGATGGGGGATTCCAGCACCAGCATGCGCAGTTCGCGCTCGCGCTCGCGGATGTTGCGGGCCAGGGTTATTTCCTCGTCGCGGGTCAAGAGCGGCACCTTGCCCATTTCGGACAGGTACATGCGGATGGAGTTGGAGACGTCGGGGGTGGCGCTCCATTCCTCGGTGTAGGCCTCGCGCTCGGCGGCCGCGACCAGCTTGTATTTCTTGCGGTCGACCACGTCGATGCCGAGGTCTTCGAGGGTGCCCATCAGGGTGTCTATTTCCTCGCTGGACATGGACGCGTTCGTCAGGGAACGGTTCATCTCCTCCAGGGTGACGTACCCGTGCTCCTTGCCGAGTTCCACCAGGTCCCTTAAAGCTTTTTTAGGCTGCGCCATATTATCTCCTGCTCGCTCGTAACTTTATAGATCTTTCGCCAGGGATTTCAGCTCGGCCATGAGCCGGCTGTATTCCTCCAGCTGCTGCGGCGTCATGGACGCCGCGCCCTTCAGTTCTTTGATGCGCCGTTCCGAAGCTTTGCGTTTCAGCATCCGGACGGCGCGGACCGCGTTCTGCGCGTCCCCGCCTTCGCCGATATCCGCCACCGCCAGCCCCATTATCAGGGACGCGCTCTCCGGGAACTGCGCGGCCAGCGCCGAGGCGGCCTTCGGGCGCGCCGCCGGGTCCAGGACCAGCAGCGCCGCGAACAGCTCCCGCGCCAGGGGGCTTGAAAAATCTTCCGGGGCCAGGAGCGAGGCCTTTTCCAGGAACGAAGGGTCCCGCAGCAGCAGCTGGATGATGCCGCGTTCCAGCGCCGGTATCTCCTTGGGGGCCGCGGCCGCCGTGCGCCCTTTGTTCTCGCGGACCTCGGGCGCTTTTTTCAGCTGCTTGAGCACCGAATCCTCCTGCACGCCGAAGCGCGAGGCGATGGTCTTCACCCATTCGCTCTTGAGGATCTCGTCGGGTTGCTTCGAAACCGTCTCCAGCAGCAGGGCGATGGCCTGCGCCTTTTCCTGTGAGCCGGGGGGAGTGGTCCTGTTCTTGAAAAAAAGGTTGACGCGGAATTCCAGGGGGTCAGAGGCCTGTTCCAGCTTAACTTCGAACGCGTCCCTGCCGTACTCGTTAAGGAACTCGTCCGGGTCCTGCCCGGTGCCGAGGTTGGCCAGGCGCACGTACATCCCGGCTTCCATGAAGATCTCGGCGGCCCTGACGGAGGCCTGGATGCCCGCGCGGTCGTCGTCGAACATCACCACCGTGTTCTTGGCGTAGCGGCCGATGAAGCCGGCGTGCTCGCTGGTGAGCGCGGTGCCCAGCGGGGCCACGGCCCAGTCCACGCCGTGCTGGTGGGCGCCTATCACGTCCATGTAGCCTTCCAGCAGCAGCAGCTTGCCGGTCTTGCGGATCTGCGGCAGGGCCGCGTGGATGCCGTAGAGCGTCCGGCGCTTGGAGAAAAGTATGGTTTCCGGGGAGTTCAGGTATTTGGGCTGCGCCTCGGGGTCCAGCACGCGCCCGCCGAAAGCCACCGTCTCGCCGGCCTGGTTGCGGATCGGGAAGATGATGCGGCCGCGGAAGGTGTCCACCACCAGGCCGCCCTCGCGCTCCGAGATCAGGCCGGCCTTCTGCGCCAGGTCGCGGCTCCAGCCCTTCGCTTTCATCTCGTCTATCAGCGCGCTGCCGCCGTGGGGCGCCCAGCCGAGCCCGAAGCGCTCGACGGTAGCCTTGTTGAGCCTGCGCTCGCCCAGGTAGAGCCGGGCTTTTTCGCCCGCCTCTGAAAAAAGCTGTTTGTGGTAAAATTCGGCCGCTGCGGTCAGGAGCTTCTTCAGCTCCAGCCGCTCCCTGTCCGCTTCGGTCATCGCGTGGGAGCGCTCCTCGCCGTATTCCACGCCGGCCTTCAGGGCCAGCTTTCTGGCCGCTTCGGGGAAGGTCAGCCCCTCTATCTTCATCACGAAAGTGAACATGTCGCCGCCCTCGTTGCAGCCGAAGCAATAGAAGATCTGCTTGTCGGGGCTGACGGTGAAGGAGGGGGTCTTCTCGTTGTGGAACGGGCAGGGAGCCTTGTGGTTGCGGCCGGCCTTCTTAAGGGCGGGCACGTACTCCCTGACGACATCGACGATGTCCAGTTTCTCGCGTATGGCTTCTATTACAGGGGATGAACTCATGTGGGGAACTGAGCCGCCTGAAAAAAAGGTAAAAGCCGCGCGGGCCGTAGCCCGCGCGGCCGTCAAGGGGAAAGGGGATTAATACCCTCTCCTGCCTTTGCGGACCTTGCGCCGGGCCTCCTGAGACTTAATCTTGCGTTTAAGGCTGGGGGGCAGATAGAACTCACGGCGTTTGATCTCTTTGAGTACGCCGTTGCGCTCGCAATCATGCTTGAAGCGGCGCAGGGCTTCCTCTATCGATTCATCGTCACGTACTTTGACAAATACCACGCTAATCACCACCTTTTCGGTATAAAACCTGACTAAAAATAGTTCGTACTTCTCAGCCCGGGGGCCACAGCATTTTCCTGCCGGCGAGCAGGTGGTAATGCAGGTGGTCCACCGACTGCCCCGCGCCTTTGCCGTTGTTGGTCACAAGGCGGAAAGCTTTCTCCACGCTGAGGTCCCGCGCTATGCGCGCCGCGGTGAGCTGCAGCTTGCCCAGCAGCGCGGCGTCGCCCTCGCTAGCGTCGGAAAGCCGGTCTATGTGGCGGCGGGGGATGATAAGAACATGCGTGGGCGCCTGCGGATTCAGGTCCAGGAACGCCACCGTGTCGTCGTCCTCGCAAATTATCCTGGCTTTGGTCTCTCCGGACGCTATTTTACAGAAGATACAATCCGCCATTGGCTATATTTTATATTTTATATAGGGCGCAGGGCAATGGGGGGCGGGTCAGAACCGGGAAAGGGGGAGGCGGCGTTCGCCGAACTTTCCCGGGTTGTAGTCGAACTTCAGCTCAGACCTGGAACTTTTCTGCAGGCGCAGCGGGAACACCCCCGCCTTGCGCGCCTGTATGATCCCGGAGTCCGAGGCGCCGGCGTAAAGGATGAAGCGTTTCTTCTCGAGGATGGCGTATTTGGCGTTCTCGTCGGCGGTGAAATGGAAATCGGCGGACAGGCGGCGCCAGGAGGCTTCGAGGCTGTCGGCACCCTCCGGGCCGCGGTCGCAGAACAGCGCTATCCGGATCCCGGCTGCCTTGAGCGCCCAGGCCGACAGCCAGGGCACCGGCTTGAGCCGCTCGAAGGGATAGGCGCGGTTGACGGCGTTCCAGTAGTCGGGGGTGCCGGCTTCCAGGGACTCCTTCTGCGCGGCCTGGAAAGCCGGGGTGGAATAGGACAGGCCGTCGTCGTATTCGAACCCGGCCTGGAAGCCTATCAGGGAGTTAACGCTGAAGATAAAGCCCCAGGCTCCGGCCAGCATGCAGAAGGCTTTTAGCCTGGAGAACCATTTCGTGAAAAAATCAGCCAGGGCCTGGAACATGATTATTGGCCGCTCCTGACCACCCGGCCGCCGGCCGGACGGGAAAGGATCTTCTTGCGGGAAAAGCACCAGCCGACTATTTCGCGCAGGTAGCGCTTGGAGTTGGCGAACTCCATCGCGTTGGAAAGCACGGCGTGCTCGCGCCCGTTCACCAGCGAATCCGGCACCGCCAGGTGGTACACCTTGCCCGGGACGACCGCCCCCGCGTCCGTTTCAAGATGCTCAAGCGCGCCGTCCTTCAGGAAAAGCTTGAGACCGGAAACGCTTATCTCGGAGGGCTGCATGCCGGCTACCGCGCCCTCCAGGTCGTCCCCGCGGATCTTTACGAAAACCACGCTGGAATCGAGCGGAAAAGCGCCGTAAAGGTCGCCAATGGTCACGGTGCCGCTGGAAAAACCCGCGGCCGGCTCTGAAACGGGCACTATCGCGGCGTTGGCTTTCGCCCAGGTCCTTATGCAGTCCGCCGCGAATTCCGCGGAGGGGGAGTAGCCGTTCTCCATGAAAGGGACGCTGTCGTTGAGGAAGCCGATGCGTTTTGAGAAATGGGCGCTGGCGGCCGCGCGGTACGATTCCACGAGCTTCATCATGTCCTGCGCCTGCCCGTGCTCCTCGACGGAAAGCGGCAGGGCCTTCCAGGCGAGGTCCGACAGGCGCCCCGTGACCGGCTCGATGTCCAGGGTTATCCTGGCCGCCTCCTCCATCTCCAGGCCCGCGCGCACCACCCAGGCGCGGCCGGCCTTGAAGGGCTTGCCGACGGAAGGTTCGTCGGTGATCGCGACGTCCACGCGCGGCAGCTTGGCCAGCAATTCCCGGAAGAATTCCGGCTTCGCCGCGGTTTTCGGGTTCACGTTCAAAAGCATTACGATGATCTTCGCCCCGCCGGCCTTCAGGGCTTTGATGGCCCTTTCCGCGTCGTAGGTTTCTTTCTCTATCCGGTAATTCGCCAGGTTCTTCGCCTTGTTCGGCTTTGCCGGGTCGGGGATCATCACGGAGAAGAACCCTATCTTGTGGCGGCCCGCTTCCAGTATTTGATAGCTGGCGAAAGCTTCCGGCTTCTTGTTGGATTTGAGGTACAGGTTCGAGGCAAGGATGGGAAAGCGCGCGAGCCCCGCCAGCTTCTGCAGTTCGGCGGGGGGCAGCAGCAGGTCTTCCATCGCGGCCGCGGCGAGCGAATACGGCACGGCGTTGAGGCACGCTATCGTGGACTTGCCGCGGGTAAGGAAAGCTTCCGGCGCGGTGGCTATCCAGCCGCCGGAATCCACCGCCAGCTTGGGCAGCTGTTCCTTAGCGTAGATGTTCTTGAAAACCGCGAAGCCCCCGGTCTGGGGACTTGCCGGGCCTTCGGCGCGCCGCGGCCAGATCTTGCCGTGCGTGCGGGCCGTAGAGAAGATCACCGCCTGGTCGTTCTTAGCGCAGGCGCACAAGGAAGCCGCCGCCAGGGCGGCAAGCAGGCTCTTCCTGATCCCTTGGGCGGTCCTCATCGTCGGGTCAGTCCAGGCGCACAAGGCGGCCCGGGACGGGCAGCTCTTTTACGGGGCGTTCGGAGATGTCCTTTACCAGCAGGTCCCGTATGGGCTGCATGGTGTCCTCCGACTTCTCCGCCTCGCCGAAAACTTTTCCGCCGGTGCCGCCGGTGGTAAGGTAGTTGTTGGTGGCGACGGTCAGCTTCTCGTCGGGCTTTAGCTCGCGCCCGTCTTTCTCCACCGTGAGTTCGAACGGCTCGGTCTTGAATCTTACCGTTATGCCCGAAACCTGCAGCTTGGCCCTGCCGCCGCTCATATTCTCGGAGATCAGCCGCTTTATCTGGTCGCCGGTCATGGTAAGCTTTACCAGCGTGTTCTCGAAAGGCATCACCTGGTAGATGTCCCGCATCCGTATCACGCCTTTCTTCATGTCGGAACGGATCCCGGCCGAGTTCTGCAAAGCTATGTCCGTGCCGGACTGGCGGCGCATCGCGTCGGTGAACCAGTTGCCGATGGGCGAGTCCAGCCCGTCTTTGGAGTGGCCCAGGTCTACGGCGCTTTCTCCCAGGGGCTTGTCCATTATTACGTCCACCTCCCTGCTGAAATCCTTTATCAGCGCGGTGATTTCCTGGTCCTCGCCGGTCTTGTCCACCCAGAGCGGGATCAGCTCGGCGGTCGCGCTCTTGAATTTGCCGGTGGAATCGTCGAAGTTCAGGCTGACTTTTGTGACGTCGGTCAGTCCCCAGAAACTTTCGCCGATAAGGGTGTTGGAACCTTTGTCCGTATAGCCCTTCAGGCTCCCGGCGTGATTATGCCCGCCCAGGACTACGGCCGCGCCGCGGGCGGCCCTGGCCACGGGGATGGTGCCGTAAGCTGCCTCGCTGTCGCTGAAGGCGAAGGTGGAGATGTCCAATTTCTGCCCGCTGCCGGAGCCGAGGCCGATGTGCGCGAGGATCACCACCGCATCGGGCCGCTTGGTCAGGATCTCTTTCATCCACTTGGCGGTCTCGGCGGCTTCGTCGCCGAAGTTAAGATGCTTGACGTTAGAGGGGAGCGTGGAGGTGGCCGTGTGCTTGCCGGCGATGCCGAGGATGGCGATGCGCTCTCCGCCTTTTTCGACGATGATATAAGGTTTGAGGTAGTCGGCGTGCTTGCCGGAATCCTTGTAGTATACGTTCGCGCCCAGCATGGGGAAGGCCGCGCTGGCGATCAGCACTTTGAGATTGTCTTCGCCGTAGTCGTAGTCGTGGTTCCCGACGTCAGCCGCGGAGTAGCCGAGCTTGTTCATCAGCACGATGCTGGCCATGCCCCTGGTATAGTTGCCCTCCGGGGTGCCCTGGAACATGTCGCCGGAATCCAGCAGCAGGTAGGGGTTCTTTTCGGTTTTGAGAAGCGAGGACAGGGCGGCAAAGCCGCCGATAGTTCTGGTCGAGCCCTTTACCGCGCGGGCGGAGTACCAACCGTGCACGTCGCTCGTGTGGTAGACGGCTACGGTTCCGGCTACCGCCGGGGAAAAGAAGGAAACGGAAAACAGCAGGGACAGCAGGGTCTTCATAGGGCTCCTTAGTGCGGGATCACGCTTGGTAAAGGGCTTGCGCGCAGCGCCCAAAAGCGCCGAAAACGGCGTCCAATCCCGAATACATACTACTAAATTTGAGATTTGCCGGAAAATCCGAGCGCCGGGCGTCCGCCGCGCCGCGGGCGAGGCTCAGCGCCGCGGCCGCGGCGGCGGAGAGGGCGCTTATCCTGGCCAGGGCGCGGGCGCGCGTTTTCAGGGAGAGCAGCGCCGGGGTTTCTTCGCACGCCCGCTGCAGGCAGAGCAGGGCCTGCCTTAACGCGTCATCCGGGAGCGTGCCGTGCAGGGCCAGGTCGGAAAAGAACTTCTCCAGCCTGCCGGTGAAGTCCTCCGCCGCGGCCGCGGCGCGCGAGCCGGCCGGGGAGCCCGGCGGTTTTGCCAGGGCCCGCAGCAGCCTTTGCCTGACCGGTTTGAAGAAGGCGGCCGAGCCGCCCGGCGCCAGGGCCAGGTCGCCCAGGCCGAGGCCGCAGTCTTCCACGGCGGCCAAGGCCTCGCGCAGGCGCCTGTCGGAGAGTTTCAGGATGAATCGTCGCAGCATGTGTCCGGTTCAAGTATACAAAAAGAACGCGCCCGCTTGTGGCGGGCGCGTCCGTCGTTCCCTCCGGGGGATTAACGCTTCGAGAACTGGAAGCGCTTGCGGGCTTTCGGCCTGCCGGGTTTCTTTCTTTCCACCATGCGGGAATCGCGGGTAAGGAACCCGGCTTTCTTCATGGAGGCGTGGAAGCTGTCGCCGAGGCTGGCTATCGCGCGGGCGATGCCGTGGCGTATGGCCCCGGCCTGGCTGGCGATGCCGCCGCCGTTAACCTTTATCACGCAGTCGAACTTCTGATCTTTCGCAAGATCGAAAGGGGTGGTGATAATGTATTTGAAGCGGGGGGTGTTGCCGAAATAGGCTTCGGGGGTCTTGGCGTTGATGGTTATCTTACCTTCCCCGCCCTGGGACATGCGTATCTGCGCCACGGAGGTCTTGCGCCTGCCGGTGGCTAATATCAAGTTCTTGTTTTCCATTGTTGAATCCTTAGTAAGTTACTATGCGGCCTTGAACTGCGTCTGCTCGCCGTTGAAGATGCGGAGGCGCTTCATGCGCCTGCCGCGCATATTGTTGTCGTCCAGCATGCGGCGCACGGAAAGTTCGAGCACCTTGGTGGAATCGTTCTCCATCTGGCGCTTGTACGGGATGGTCCTGGCGCCGTTGGCGTAGCCGGAGTGGCGGAAGTAGAATTTGTCTTCCAGCTTGTTGCCGGTTATGCGCACCTTGTCGGTGTTGGTTACCACTACGAAGTCGCCGCAGTCCACGTTGTGGGCGAAGTCGCGTTTGTGCTTGCCCATCAGGAGGACGGCTATCTTCGTCGAGAGTCGGCCGAGAACCTTGTCTGTGGCGTCGAAGAAATGCCACTTCCTGGTTTTTTCAGCTGTGTCGGTCTTGGGTAAAGTCGTTTTCTGTATCATAGTCACATAATGATATCAAATTTCCGTATTCAATGCAAAACCCGGGCCTTCCCGGCGTTGGGCGGAGAGGTTTTCCAGATCCGTATTATTGGCCCCGGCCTTAGCAGCCTTTCAAATCCTGCGCACGGCAGGTAATAGCCGGAGGGTTCGTCGAACAGGGGTTCCGGCGGGGCGTCGCCGCTGTACGGCAGTATCTCCTTATATAAAGTGTAGGACGACCCTATCAGCGCGGTCAGCTGCGGGGAGACGTTCGGAAGCGCGCCGGGGTAATGCTCGAGCGAGACGATATAATCCACCTTCTCGGCCTTTATGTCGGCTTTAAGTTTTTTTACGTCCGTTTTAATGCCCCGGTACCAGAGCATGACCCAGCCCTCTTCGTAGAGCTGCGTGATATAGTAGGCCGGCTTCCGGGGGTAGTCCGGCAGGGCCAGCAGGAACTTGTGCCTGTAGCCTGTTACAATTTCGCGTGTGTCGTCGGAAAGCGACTCCTTCGTTTGCCTGAGCACGGGGCAGTCGGCCGGCCAGGGCGTGGTGAACGTGAGCCTGCTGCCGTCGGGGATGTTGGCTTCTATCCATTCGGCCGCCACCACGCGGTTGTCCTTCTGCGTCAGCAGCCAGTCGTAGGCGATGGCTTTGCGGGCGGGCTGGTAAAGAAGCGCGGCGGGCAGCAGCAGCATGAAGAGCTTTTTCAGCGGGCCGGGGAGGCGCCGCCGTTCCACGGCCCCGATGAGATAATCCGCGGCCTCAGCCGCGAAGATGAACAGCGGGTACAGCAGCGGGATGGCATAGCGCATGTAGACGCCGCTGGTCAGGGTGATGGCCAGGTAATTGACCGCCGCCAGAACGAGGAGCAGTATGCCGGCCCTGGTAGGCCTGCGCAGGGCGCGTATGATGCCAAACAGGGAGGCGAGCATGAGCGGCAGCCCCATGCCCTGCAGGAAGCTGTACTGGAAGTGGAAGCTGAAAGCGCTGGTGAAGCCGTAGAGACGCATGAAGTGTTCCTGGTCGGCGGCCCAGATCACGTGCTGGAGCGCCGTCCGGAGGTGTATGATCGTGAACGGGGTCGCGGCGAAGAAGACCAGGAACGCGGACAGCAGCATGATGAGCGGGGACGGGTCTTTCAGCCTGCTCATGAAAGGCCGCTGCTCCCCGTCCGGGCCGGGGAGGAAATGCGCCGCCAGCGCGGGTATGACCACCAAGCCGAACTGGTATTTGCTCGCTATGGTCATCCCCGCCAGTATCCCGGTCAGGATATAATCCTTCCTGGTCCTGAGCGATAACATGCGCAGGAAGGTCAGCAGCATGAAGAAACTGGCTATCATGTCCGGCCTGGAATAGTGAGAATCCCTGATATGGAGGAAATTGAGGGAGATGAACAGCGCGGCCAGGACGGCGGTGCGCAGGGAACAGGCCTTCTTCGCGAGGAAGAACAGCGCCAGGCAGGACGCGGTTCCCGCGGCAACGCTCAGGTATCTCCCTATAATGTAGAAAGACTGGGGGTCTGTAAAGTAGAGCTTCTGGAAATCATGCGCGGATTGGACGCTGCCAAGCAGCGAGCCC
This sequence comes from Elusimicrobia bacterium GWF2_62_30, assembly GCA_001799995.1. Classification (GTDB taxonomy): domain Bacteria; phylum Elusimicrobiota; class Elusimicrobia; order Elusimicrobiales; family UBA9959; genus UBA9959. Next base: position 24,639 of record MGUK01000023.1, on the reverse strand, counting down.
AGCTTGTAGTAGACGCCGTAAAGCGCGAACAGCATATACGAGTGGAGGGAGGGCCAGGAATAGTTGAAGGGAACGAGTTCCCCGCTGCCAAAGCGCATGGCGAGCGGGGTGGAAAAATTCTCGTCGACGCCGCAGAACACGTTGGGGAGGCCGAACTCTATGCCCCACAGGCGCATCGCCAGCGCCAGCAGCCCTATGGCCCCGGCCAGGAGCAGCGTGTTCCTACGGTCATTCTCTTCGGGGGGGAGGTTCATTTCCCGTCCCACAGCCTGCCGTTCTCGCAGAACCGGTATTTTTTCACGGCGCCGGTGCCGAAAAACGCTGTGGAGGTGTTCGTCTGCGACAGCTTGTCGTCGCCGTCGCGATAAGAAGCGATATAGGAGACCAGCTTGAGATTTATGGGGTTCATGCAGGCGGAGTTCTCCACGGAACACAGCAGGAAGCGGACCCTGGCCCCGTCGTTGATGACCTTCATCTTCAGCGGGTCGGCCTGCATTACGTCTTCGGGGCAGTTGGTCGCTTTCAGCAGCCAGATGTACTCGGGTTCGGAGAGTTCCCTGTAGCCCATGCCCTGCGCCTCGGCCAGGTCCTTGTTAGCCTTTACTGCGGCCGGGCTTTCGGGCACGGATTCATAAGGCATAAGCCAGGTCTTGGTCCCCGCCTTTCCCTTCTGCCAGGCTTGCAGGCCTTCCGGGGTTATCTGCCCGGCCTTGTCGAAGATATCGGCGCCCGCCGTGTCCCTCAGCTTGAAGATCTCGCGCATCCCAATCTTCTGCTTCTCGAAGAATCTTATGGCGTCGCGCGTGGCGTGGAACAGGTAAGCTTTGTAGCCGGCCCCGCTGAGGTAAAATCTTATCGACGCCGCTTCCCGCTTCTCGATGATCAGCCCCTTGGCGGGGAGCATTTTCTCGCGGACATAGTCCACGCCGTCGTTTATTTCGGCCGCGCGTATGGCCTTGAAAAGCTTGATGTCTTCAGGCTGAAGCACGGTCTTCTGCGCGTCTATGGCGTTGCGCAGCCGGAGCTCTTCCAGTATCCGGTCGTTGGGCAGGAACCCCATCCTGAGTTCTTCCAGCCTGGTCTTCGCTTTCTCGTTGGCCGGTTCCAGTTTCAGGATCTTCTCGTACGTGTCCATCGCTTCCTTGAACAGCGAGCGGGCCTCCAGGGAGTCGGCCAGGCCTTTGAGCGCGTTCAGGTCGGACGGGTCGGCTTCCGCCGCCAGGCGGTACTGCGCCATCGCCCCCTTGGCGTCCCCGAGCTTGGCGCAGGTCTCGGCCGCTTTTATGCGGAGGAAAGCCGTTTTTTTGTTCTTCGGCCCGTAAAGAGAGGCGGCGCGGCCGTATTCCTTTATGCCCTCTTCGTATTTGCCGGAGCGCACCAGCAGGGGGGCCCGTTCGGCGGCAAGCTCCGGGTCGCTGCGGGAGATCTTTATGCAGCCGGCGCTTATGTCTATGGCGTTAAGGAGATTGTCTTTGCCGGCTTCTTCGCGGAATTTAGCCACGCAGGAGGCGTAGAGCTGTTTCTTGCCGGGGGGTTCCGGCTCCCTGGGCTTGTCCTTGGCCGCGGCCGTTTTCGATTCCACCCTTCTAAGCCCGGCCTTTATCAGGGCGCCGTAGTACTCGGCGTCCAGATCCCGGCTGCGCCTGGTCAGCGACAGGGCCGCTTCGTAGGACCTGCGGGCGCGGGAAAGGTCCCCGTTGTTCTCGCGCACCCGGGCCAGCTGGTAATGGGCCTGGTAGCTGGAGGACGCTATCTCCACGCCCTGCTCGATGGTTTCGGCGGCCTTGCGGGAATTGCCGGCGGCGGCGTAGGTGAGCCCCAGCTCGCGGTAAGGGGGATAAGCGGTGGGGTCGAGCTGCATGGCCTTCCTGCAGTTGGAAAGGGCTTCCTGCGCGCGGCCCGAGACCCGCAGCGCTTTGCACAGGCCGAGCGGCCAGGCGTAATCTTCGCTGGCCTTGTCCAGCATCCCGTGCGCCGCGGCGGCTACGGCCGCAGCGTGTTTCGACGGGGCTTCAGGCAGCAGTTCCACCGTATAAAGGAAGAGGGCCCTGTCCGAAGGCGAGGCCTTGAGCCCCTCCGCGGCTATTGCCAGGGCTTTGGCTTCCGACCCCCGCGCGGCCGTTTCCCGGGCGCGCGTGAGCGCGTCCGGCGCTTCCGCCGACGCGGCGGCGGAGCAGAGGAAGGAGGCCAGGGCGGCCTGTAGCAGGATATCTTTGTTCGTCACTTTTTGAGTATGCGCGGCAGGGTCACGCCGCGCTGGGCCTGGTATTTACCCTTCCTATCCTTATAAGAGGTTTCGCATTCCTGGTCCGCCCCGAGGAAGACCAGCTGCGCTATGCCTTCGTTTGAATAGATCTTGGCGGGCAGCGGCGTGGTATTCGAAATTTCCAGCGTGAGGTGGCCTTCCCATTCCGGCTCCAGCGGGGTGATGTTCACCACTATGCCGCAGCGCGCGTAAGTGCTTTTTCCTATGCAGAGGCCGATGACGTTGCGGGGGATGCGGAAATATTCCACCGAGCGGGCCAGCGCGAAGGAATGCGCCGGCACGATGCAGAAGGGGGCTTTGAGGTTGACGAAGGACTTGTCGTTGAAATTCTTCGGGTCCACAACGCAGTTGTGCACGTCGGTGAAGACCTTGTATTCGTCGGCCACGCGGATGTCGTAGCCGTAGGAGGAAAGGCCGTAGGAAACGCGGCCCTTGGCTACCAGGCCCTCCACGAAGGGGACGATCATCTTGTTCTTGCGGCAGTTCTGTCTTATCCAGGTATCCGGTTTAAGCATTGTCGTTATCTCCTGAGAGCTTTCCAGGCGTTAAAAAGAGCTTTCGCCTTTTCAAAGGTGTTGAGGCTTATCCGCCCGCCCTTTACCCTGAACCCGTCCCGTTCCATCCTGGCCAGCAGGCCGCGGTAAAGTTCCATCATCACGAGCGCCGCGAAAGGCCGCTCGCGGCCGGGCAACGCGGCAGCTTCGGCGTACAGTCCCTGCGCGCGGCCGGCCTCGAATTTCATCAATTCTATAAAATTGGGGCTGTAATTGGAACCTTCCAGGTCTTCCGGGGTGCAGCCGAAACGCGCCAGATCCCGCGCCGGGAGGTAGACGCGCCCGGCGGCCCGGTCCTCCGCCACGTCCCGGAGTATGTTGGTAAGCTGGACGGCGCGGCCGAGCTTGTCGGCCAGTTCCTCCGCGCCGGGGTCCGCGTAGCGGAAGATGGCCAGGCAGCCGAGGCCTACGGCGGAAGCCACCTGCCTCATATACTCTTCCAGTTCTTCGAAAGTTTCGTAGCGGGTCTTGACGAGGTCCTGCGCGACGCCTTCCAGCACGGGCAGGAAGTGTCCCGGTTTAAGGGGGAAAGCCCCGACGGCCGCCGCCAGGTCCGTCTCCAGCCCGCCGGCGGGGGCGCCGGAGAAGACACGGCGCAACGCCGCGCGCCAGGCTTCCAGTCCCGCCGTTTTTTGCGCCGCGGTCAGTTCCGGGTCGTCGGCGATATCGTCCACCGCCCGGGCGTAGCCGTAGTAGGCCGAGAGGGCCGCGCGCTGCTCTTTGTCCAGGAAAAGGAAAGCGGGCCTGAAAGACGAGCCCGCTTCGTAAGGTTTTGACATCCGGCTCCGGAGAACGCCTATTTTCCGGCGTTCTCCAGGTAGGTCATGAACTTGCTCCAGCCGGCGGCCTGCTCGAAGGCCAGCTTGGAATAGGTGGGATAGTACTCGATGAGGTTGCCGGGCTTGCCGGGGATATTTATGGCTATGCCGTGCGTATTGGAATACTCTTTGCCGGTGCGGTCCTTGCCCAGCCAGACGTTCTTCACGGTGAGCTCTCCGGTTATGAACCTGTTCAGGTCTTCGCCGGCCGCGGCGGCTTCTTTCGCTCCGGGCAGGGATTTGTCGGCATAGCGCCCGGCCAGCTCCACGAAATTGTAGAGGTCGCCGTAGAAGGAGATCTGTTTGTCCGGGTCGGTGGTCTCGTCGCCGACCTCGAAGCGCAGCACTTCCGTTTTGGCGCGGGCGAGCGCGGCCTTGTCCCCGGCGGCCATCGTCAGCTCGGCCCATTTGGCCGTCTTCCTCGCCAGCAGCGGCAGTTTCGCCGCGCGGATCGCGGACAGCTGCGTGCCGTACTTGGTCTGCTCCAGCATCTGCATGTACTCCGGGCGGGAATACATTTCCTTGAAAGTGTCCACCAGGTAGACGCCGGCCTGCTCGGCGCCGGCCGAGGGGTTCTTTTCCAGCAGCGCGAAGAAATCCTCGAAGTTCAGGCTGGGCAGCTGTATCACTTCCTCGGAAGCTACTATCACGCTGGCCGCGTCCTTGAGTTCGTAGGCCACTTCGGCCATCTGCATGAAGCAGGCCATCGAACCGTACAGGTCAACTTTGCCGGCCTCTTTGAAGATCTTGCCCATCTCCGTGGTGGCGATATAGTTGCCGGTCACGAAATCGTGCGAAATGGATTTGTGCTGCCCGTCCACCAGGTTGTCGCCGGGCTTCTTGGGGTCTATCCAGCCCCAGCCGTGGTCCCAGATCATGAACAGGTACTTCTTGGCGGGGTAGGCGTTGCGCGTCCACTTAAGGAAGGCCGCGGCTTCCTTCCAGTCGCCCATGTCTACGTTGCCGATATCGGCGAGCATAGGGGAGGCGATATGTTCCTTGTCGGCGTCCTTCGTGACGTAATAGCGGCGCACGCCGGCCCAGTCCCCGTCGGCGGTGGTATCGTTGTCCAGGCCTTTGGAGCGGCCTATCTCCACGACTATATTTATCTTTTCGCTGGAACCGACGGTTTCAAAACGGTTGAGGTCGGCGAGGGCGAACGGCTCGATATTGCTCTTGCCGTTCATGAAGACCATTAGCGTCCACTCTTTAGCCGCCGCGGGAGCGGCTGACGGAGCCGGCCTGGACGCGAGTCCTTTGGTCTCGGCGCTAAGACTTTCAAGGGCCTGGCCGGCCGCGGCCGGGGACGCTGCGAGTACGAGGAGGACAAGTGAAATGAGTTTATTCATTCGATATTCCCTTTTAACGGCCCGCTAAAACGCCTGCATTTCCGGAACCTATATATTATTATCGCTGAAAGGCGGAACTGAATCAAGGCCAAAAGTCCTATTTGACCCCGGGCAGTCTGCCGGTGGCCTGCCCCTGGCTGCGTACCCTTTCCGACAGCAGCGCGTCGTAATACTCCAGGAGTTCTTCCCGGTGCGACGCCGTCTTGTAGATCTTGCCGATGGGGAACACGAAGGTGTCCCAGGGCAGCCGCATGGACCAGTGGCCGTCCTCGCCGTCCGTGTGGAACCAGGCGGCCTTGAAATCCTTCGCCAGAATGGCGGCGAGCAGGTGCCCGTAGCAGCGCAGCAGTTTCCAGCCGTCGGCGCTGGGGGGGATGTCCGGCTTGAAATTCTTCTTAAGCGCGAGGTCGAGCTTTATCACCCCGGTGCGGCCCAGCTCGATGCCGGAAGTTTCGGCGAGCGTGGAGATTAGCAGCAGCATCCGCTTGTGCTCGGTCTGCGTGTCCGCCAGCCTCTCCGGGTGGCTGCCCCGCCTTTCCTTGACGGCGTCGCTGCCGGTCAGCAGGCTGCGCGGGCCTTTGACGGCGTCCGTCAGCCATTCGGTGTACTTGACCAGCCAGCCCGTCTCGGGCAGCGTTTCGTCCCAGAGCAGGCGCCACAGCCGCTGTACGGGATAGGTGGTGATCTTCGTTTCCTGCGTGTCGAAGATCATGGGCCAGGCCCAGGGCTCCAGCCCGGCCAGTTTCACCAGGCGGCCCTTGTGCCGCTCCTGCAGGAAATAGCACAGGAAGGCCGCGCATTCCTGGATAAGCCCGGGGGCCGAGGAGAACTTGGCCTGTTTCGTGAACAGGCGGAGCTTTTTTTCCACGTCCGCGAGGCCCTCGCGGTTGAAATGTACTTTGCTGCCGAATTCGCGTTCCAGGTCCGAGGCCAGCTTGAACGCCCCGGAGAGGAAATCCTCGGGGCGCCTCCAGGCGTCGCCGCCGCCGGACGAAGACTGCGGGCCGCTGGAAAAAGACTCGAACCCGGCAGGCTTGCCGAACTGCCTGTTGGAGATGTTCGGGGGCAGCCGCGGGGCCGCGGGCTCGAGTGAGGCTTGTCCGGGTTCGGCCCCCGGCGGCGCGCCGAGGTTGTCCAGCTTGAGCTCGTTCATCCGGCCCGACTCGGGTTGCTCGTTCCCGGAGGGAGCCGGCGTCTTCGCCATCGCCTCCTGCAGGGTTTCCATCCTGAATTCCTGCATCTTGACCGGCCCTGAGGGCTGAGGCGGGGCCTTGCTTCCCAGGTTAAGCGCGGGAGGCAGGCCGGCCTGGGGGGGCGTCCCCGGCTGCGGGCGGCCCCCGGCGGGCGCCTGGGAATATAACTGCGGGGAGACTTCCCCGGAAACGGAGCCGGCCGGCAGCTGGTCTGCGAGCCGCTTGGCCGAGGCGGGGTCCGTGAGCGCGATCCTTGCGGCGATGGCCGCCGCCTCCTGGAACTTGCCGGTGCGTACCAGCGTCGCGGCCAGGTTCGCCAGGGCCTGCAGGCCGGGAGAGAACGCGGCGGCTTTCCGGTAGCAGTCCTCCGCCTGGACGGAGTTGCCCGACCGGAAATAAAGGTTCCCAAGCTGGAAGTACAGCCGCCCCGAGGCGGGGGAAGTGGTCGCGAGGGCGGAGCGCAGGGCGGTGGAGGCGGCGGCCAGGCGTCCCGCGTCTTTCGTCCTGAAAGCTTTTTTCGCGCGCACGGTGCCGAGGCCCGCCAGGGCTTCGGTCTTCTCCAGGGCGGACGCAGACAGGCGTTCAAAGGCCCTTTCGGCGTCGTCGTCGCGGCCTGCCTCCAGGTCCAGCCACGCGGCCTCCAGGGCCCTTTTTTCTTCCAGGGGGGTGCCTGAAGGGACGGCGGCAAGGGCTTCCGCGGCGCGCTGCTGGTTGCCTGTCCTGCGGTGAACGAGGGACAGCAGGAGCAGCGCTTCGGGGCTTTTTTCCGCTTTCAAAATGTCGTAAGCCTCCTGGTAAAGTCCCAGTTCGATAAGGATGGCGCAGAGCGGCATCCGCGCCCCGGAGCCGGCTTTCTCTTCGGCCAGCGTGTAGAAGTAGTGAGCTTTGTGCAGATTACCCGCGCCGGCTTCCCGCGTCGCCGCGAAAACAGGGTCCCCTTCCGCGGCCCCGCCGGCCTGCAGGAACCCGGCAATGAGGGAAATGTCGGCGCGGCCGGCCTTGAGAGAAGACTGCCCGGGCGGGTTGAAGACGAAGAATTCATGCCTGGTGGCGTGGAAAAAAAGCGAAGCCGTTTCCGGCACGGGCAGGGTCAGGTGCGGCGAGGGGGCGGCGGCGGGGTCCGTAAAAGCCGGCAGGTAAGCGCGGTCCCCCTCGGTGTGCTGGACGATGCTGTTGTATTGCAGCTGCCCGGCCTTTTCCGGGGCTACCGGCAAAGACAGGGTTTTGAGCGGAAGGAAAGCGGGCAGCACGGAGAGGAAGGGGTCCCGCGGTCCCTTTAAAATGTTAAAATCAGGCGAAGAGCTGCTCACCCGGAATATTCTATTAAAAGAGGCGGGTGAAAGCAATGAAGAGTCCCGCCGTTGAAGGAAAAACAGTGAAAACGCTGATCATCGCCACTTTTAATCCGCACAAGGTAGTTGAAATAAAGGAGCTCCTGCCCGGGCTTTCCCTGGAGCTGAAATGCCTGGCCGAACTCCCCGGGGCCGTTCCCGCTCCGGAGAACGGCGACACCTTCGAAGCCAACGCGGTGGAGAAGGCGTCCGCCGCCGCGGCTTTTTCCGGCTGCTGGGCGCTGGCGGACGACAGCGGGCTGGAAGTGGACGCCCTGGGCGGGGCGCCGGGCGTGCGTTCCGCCCGTTATGCGGGCGAAGGCCGTTCAGCCGCGGACAATAACGCCAGGCTTTTAGAAGAGCTGTCTGCCGTGCCGGACGGGGCGCGCGCGGCGCGCTTCGTCTGCGCGGTCGCCCTGGTCTCCCCCGGCGGCGGCGCGGTGGTGAAGCGCGGCACGCTCGAAGGCGTCATAACGCGCGCCCCGCGCGGCGCCGGCGGTTTCGGCTATGACCCGCTTTTTGAGGCGCAAAAGACCGGCCTCACGCTGGCCGAACTGTCCTCTTCTGAAAAGAACCTGCTCAGCCACAGGGGCGCCGCGCTGCGCGCGCTGCTGCCGGAACTCGAAGCCCTCGCGGGGGCCTCCCGCTGACGGCAGTTGCCCGTGTAATGCTATAATTAATCCGAATAAAAAAATATGAGGCTGCGGCTATTTCATAAATTCGTCCTGGTCATGGTGCTCGTCTCGGCGCTGCCGATGGCCCTGCTCGGGCTGCGCCTTATCAGCCTGGGCCAGCTGGGCGTGCGCACCGCCATCCTGGAGCTGCACCTGACGGTGGCCGACAAGATCTCCTCCGAAGTCAACTCCTTTATCCGCGGCGCCGACGTTTCCCTCCGGGCCGCCATGTCGGCCATGGGCCTGATGGATTGGGAGAACAAGCAGGTGCTCCTGTCTTCGCTGCTGGAGACGCGCAGGGAAATGAAAGAGATCTCCGTGCTTTCCAAAGAGGGGACGGAGCTGGTCAAGATCCTTTCGCCCTACGGCAGTTCGCAGGAAAGCCTGAAGAGCTACTCTTCCTCCTCGGATTTTAAAAAGGCGCGCGGCGGGCGCCGCGCTATCTCCCTGAACGACAAAGGCTCGTCGGCGGTGTTCTATTACCCTTTCGGCAAGGACATGGCCGTGCGCGCGGTTCTCGACATGTCCCAGTTCATAGCTTCGCTCGACCTCAAGAGGATGGGCTCCGAAGGGTTCCCGCTCATCCTCGACTCTTCGGCCCGCCCGATAGCCTGGCCGGCCGACGTCTCCCCGGAGACCGCGGCCTCGGCGGGCGGCTGGCGCATCTCGAAGGACGCCGTGAAGGCGCTCTCCTCCGGTTCCACCGAATTCACGGACGAGTCCGGTAAAGCCATGCTGGGCGCCTACGCCCCTATCTCCGAGCTGGGCGGGGCGGTGGTGGTCTCCCAGCCCCTGGAGGGCGCCTACCGCTACGCGCTTTTCCTCCGCCGCCAGGCGGTCTACGCCGTGCTGGTGTTCCTGGCTCTTTCTTTAGCGGCGGCCTGGGTGCTCAGCCGCAGCCTGGCCAAGCCCATCACCGCCATCATCCGCGCGGCCGAGGCCGTCGCCTCCGGCGACTTCACGCACAGGGCCGAGGTGAACACCTCCGACGAGCTGAAGGACCTGGGCGAGACCTTCAATAAGATGATAGGCCAGCTCAAGACCTATTCCGACATGCAGGTGGACCGCATCATCCGCGAGCAGAAGAATACCGAGGCGATACTTTTCTCCACGGAAGACGGCATCATCATGACCGACCTGGCCGGCCGGGTCCAGCTGGTGAACCGCAAGGCCCGCTCCGTGCTGGGCCTCGGCCTGGAGAACCCTGTCGACGCTATACCCCTGCCGGACCTGATCTCCGACGCCGGCATGAAAGAGGCGGTCCAGGACGCGTTCACCTCCCGCAAAGATAATTATTTCCGCGAACTGGAAGTGGCGCTGGAGCATTCCCGCCGCGTGTTCAAATGTTTCTCCATCCCGATCACCGCGCCGGGCCACGCCGAGCCGCTGGGCCGGCTGGTGGTCTTCAACGATATCACCCTGGACAAGGAACTGGCCCGCATCAAGGACGAATTCCTTCATTCCATCACGCACGACCTCCGCAACCCGATGGGCGCTATAAAGGGGTTCGTGGAGTTCCTGGTCAAGGAGATCCCGGGCCCGGTGAACGCCGCCCAGAAGAAGATGCTGATCTCCATCGACCGCGCCGCCTTCCGCCTGCTGGGCATGATCAACAACATCCTCGACGTGGCCAAGGTGGAGGCCGGCAAGATGGAGGTCAAACTTGCGCCGGTCAACCTGCGCGAGACGGCCATGCGCGTGATAGAACTGATGGAGTCCCTCGGGCAGCGCAAGCAGCTCCGCTTCGAGCTGGAGGGGGATAAAGAGCTGGTGGTGAGCGCCGACGTCGGGCTCATGGAGCGCATGTTCACCAACCTCATCGGCAACGCCATAAAGTTCACTCCGGAGAACGGCGTCATCACCACGGGCATGACCGACGACGGAAAGAACATCACCGCCTGGGTGCGCGATACCGGCGACGGCATCCCGCCCGAGTACCTCAGCAAGATCTTCGAGAAGTTCGAGCAGGTCAAAGGGCAGAAAGCCGGCGGCACCGGGTTGGGCCTGACCATCTGTAAATACGTGGCGGCCGTCCACCAGGGGAAGATCTGGGTGGAGTCCGAACCCGGCAAAGGCGCGAAGTTCATTTTCTCGATACCGAAGGGCCTGGACAAGAACGAGGCGGGGCAGGTGATAGTGAAGAAGGGGGAAGCTTGAGAAAACTCCTGCTCGCGGTCCTGTTCGCCCTGCCGGGGACCGCCCTGGGCGCGCCCGAAGAGCTGCAGACCGTAGTGGTGCGCCCCGGCGACACGCTCTGGAGCATCGCCAACGTTTACCTTAAAGACCCTACGAAGTGGAACCAGATACTGAAGTACAACAAGCTCCCTTCTTCCGACCCGTCGATAGCCCTGCCGGGCATGGCGCTCAGGGTGCCGATCACGCTCATCAAGGAGCAGTACCGCGCCGCCAAGCTGGTCTATTTCCTCAACGACGTCCTTTACCGCCGCACCGGCGACTCCGACTGGAGCTCCGCGGCCATGAAGATGGACCTTTTCAAGAACGATACCATCCGCACCAAGGTGGACGCGCGGGCGGACGTGAAATTCTACAGCGGGGAACTGCTGAGCCTTTACGCGAACTCCATCGCCGTGCTGCGCCCGCCGGGCAAAAAGAACGTCGACGTGGAACTTAAGGCGGGCGAGATGCGCGGCCTCCGTTCCCGTGTGGTCACCGCCTCCGCCAGGATAACCCCGAAGACCAAGGACACCGAGTTCGGCGCCAGGGTGAAGGAAGACCTGACGACGCTGGTGCAGGTCTACAAAGGAAAGGCCGACGTGGAAGCCCAGGGCAAGACCGTAGAGGTCCGGGAAGGTTTCGCCTCCGAGGTCAAGCTGGACATGCCGCCCTCGGCGCCGGTGGAACTCCCGCCGTCGCTCGAGTTCGACCAGCAGTCCCATACCAAGCTGGGGGCCGCCAACCCGAAGCTCAGCATGGACGGCGGCGTGGTCTCGCTCAACATGAAGAACGCCGGGAAGGCCCCGGACGTCCGCGCGAAGCTGCCCGACGCCGGCACCATGAAGCAGGTCCCTTCGGTAGACCTCAGGGACAAGAACCTGTCCGCGGAGGAGGCGATGAAGATGATCTCGGTGGCCAACCCGGTCCAGGCCTACCATCTCCAGGTCTCAAGGGAACAGGCCTTCACCACCCTGGTCCTGGACAAGAATTACGACGCTTTCGAAACGATAGACCTCAACGACACGTTGCCGCCCGGCAACTACTGGATGCGCGTTGCCCTGGTGGACCTGCTGGGTTTCCAGGGAAAGTATAATACGCCCCGGCAGATCAAAGTCGGACGGTAACAACCGTGATCCCCGTCAGAGTTATCCCCTTGCTCCTGCTCCTCACCTCGCCCGCTTTGTGCGTGCCGGAAAAGCCCGGCGTCAGGACCGTCTGGGACCGCATCATGGAAGCCCAGAGCGCCGTGAACCTGCGCAAGGGCTACGCGCTCATGGGCGAAATGAACTACCCGGCCGCCGCGGACGAATTCTTCAAGGCGGTGCAGATAAGCCCCGGGGATCCCATGCCGCGCCTGTTCTACGGCTCCGCGCTGTACTGGCTGGGGGAGCCGCAGAAAGCCCTGGACGAATTCGAAGAGGCCCTGCGCCTGGACCCGGAGAACTCCATGGCCTACCAGCTGCGCGGGATAGTGCGCGCCCGCGACGGGCTGTACAGCGAGGCGCTCGAGGATTTCCTGCTGGCCGAGCGCTTCGGGCCGGACCGTGCCGACGTGAAAATGAACGCCGGGTCCATCTACCACGTAACGGGGAATTACGGCAAGGCGCTGGATTATTTCCGTTCGGCCGTGCAGCTCGACCAGGCCAACCCGCTGTACCGCTACCAGCTGGGCCTGTTCTATTCCCGCCTGGGCCGCTACGACCAGGCCTCGGCCGAGCTGGAAAGAGCGGTAGCGCTGTTCCCGGATTACGAGGACGCCATGCTCGAGCTCGCCGTGCTGCGCGAGCGCGACGGGAAGCTGGACTCCGCCATAAAGCTATACCGCCGGGCGCTCTCGGTCAAGCCCCGCGATTCGGTGGCCAGGTTCCGCCTGGCCTGGGCCCTGGCCAAGGCCGGCAGGGACAAGGAGATATCCAAGGCGCTGGAGGGCGCGTTCCTGCTGGCCCCGCCCAATGAAAAAGGCGGCATCTCGATGGGGCTCGCGTACACCGGGGGCGCGGAACGGCAGCCCGGCGCCGCCGCCCCGCCCGCGGGAGGCCCGCTCATGTCTGCTCTCAGCCGCATTCCGCCGGAGCAGGAAGCCAAGGTCGGGCTGGAGATGCTGGAGACCCCCAAGGCCGTGCTCCCGGAACACGGCGCGGCCGGCGGCGAAGGCAAGCTCGCGCTGGCGCTGAAACGCCCCAGGGTGAGCTATACCAAGCGCGAATATTTCCTGCCGGCCTCGGCGCCGGAAGAGCGCCTCAAGCGCATAAACGAGATCTCCGCCGAGGCGGAAAAACTTATGAAGAGCGTCTCCTCCCTGAGCGACGCGCGGCTGAACTTCGGCATAGAGACCAGCGTCCCGGCCGGCAAGTCCGAAGAGAAGAAAAAACCGCTTTATGTGCCCCGCGACGTCGGCAACGACATGGGGCTCTGGATCATGGGCGACAGCTGGCTGGAGAACGTCGGCGAAGCCGTAGAAGAAATGGATGAGCATCCGGCCGGCCGCAAGCCCGGCCTGCGCACCGTCCGCGGGCTGGGCTACCTGCTCCTGGGCGAAGCCGCCCGCGCGCTGGACGATTTCGACGCGCCCGGCGTGCAGGCCGCCCTCGGGCGCAGCGCCGCCTGGGTAGCGGCCGGGGATACCGCCCGCGCGCTGGCCGCGTGCCTGGACGCGCTCAAGCTCGAGCCGGAAAACGCCACGGCCAGGTCCAACCGGAGCTGGCTGGAGGTTAAGAAATGAACGTTCCGCCGTCGACGGTGAACCTGGTCTTCACTTTTTCCAGCTACCCGCTGAAAGAACGCCTTGCCGCCAGGCTCTGCGGTATTTATTCGCGGTGGCTGGGCGGTTTCCGCACCCTTGAGGCCAGGGAGGGGAGTTCCCGGGGGGGGTACGAACTGGAGGCGCTCGGGGGCGGCCGCGCGCTGCTGGCGTCCAAGAGCCTGGTTTCCACGGCGTCCTTCAATAAATACGGCCTGAACCTGGACGCGCTGGAAAAGACCGCTTTGCCCGCCCTGGAGCGGGCGGCCGCCGGCGGGCGCGTGCTGCTGCTGGACGAGCTGGGCCCCATGGCGCTCAAGTCGGAAAAGTTCACGGCGAAAGTGGTGGAGCTGCTTTTCTCGCCCGCCCCGTGCCTGGTCTTCCACCGGAGGGGGGCGAAGATCTTCGAAAAAGCGTTCTCTGAAATGACCGATACTGTTATAATTGAGCTTGCCCCCGAGAACTGGGACAGAGCGGTGGCCGCGGCGCAGTCCTGGCTGGACGGCCGGGTGCGCCTGATGGAGAAATAAGAAATGGATTACACAACTGACTTCCCGCTGGAGAACGTAAAGAAAGCGCACTTTATCGGTATAGGCGGCATAGGCATGAGCGGCATAGCCAGGCTGATGCTGGCCGCCGGCTTCCGGGTCTCGGGTTCGGATAACGGGGAATCCGAAATAACCGCCGGGCTGAAAAAAGAAGGCGCCGCGGTCCGCGTCGGGCACGCCGCGGCCAACCTCGGCGACGCCGATATCGTCGTGATCAGTTCGGCCATCAAGCCGGACAACCCGGAGCTCAGGGCCGCCCTGGCGCGGGGCGTCAAGGTCGTCAGGCGCGCGCGCATGCTTTCCAAGATAGCGGAGCTGAAGAAGACCATCACCGTGGCCGGCAGCCACGGCAAGACCACCACCACTTCCATGGTCTCCTCGGCCCTGCTGTCCGCCGGCGCCGGCGCCACCACCGTCGTCGGCGGCATCTTCAAGAATATCGGCTCGAACGTGAGCCTCGGCAAAAGCGAATACTTCGTGATGGAAGCCGACGAGTCCGACGGCTCTTTCCTCGACTATACGCCGCTGGTGGCCTGCGTCACCAACATAGATTCCGACCACCTGGACCATTACGGCGACATGAAAACGCTCAAGGAAGCCTTCCTGCTGCACCTCGCCCGCGTGCCGTTCTACGGGCGGGCGATCCTCTGCTCCGACGATCCCGGCGTAGCGGCGGTGCTGGGCGGCGTAAAATGCCCGTACGAGACCTACGGCCTCACCGGCCGGCCCGACTGGACGGCGTCCGGCATAAAGCTCCTGCCCGGCGGCGGCAGTTCTTACACGGCCAGGTTCCGCGGCGCCGTGAAAGGCCGCGTGACGCTGCACGCGGCGGGGCGCCATAACCTGCTTAACTCGCTCTGCGCGCTGGCGGCCGGCTCCTACCTCGGTTTCGACTTCGCCAGCCTCGCGGCCGGCATCGAGAACTTCAAGGGCGTGAAGCGGCGCATGGACCGCCACGGCACGGCGGCGGGCGTGGAGTTCATCGACGATTACGGGCATCACCCCACGGAAATAACGGCGACCATAGCCGCCGTCAGGGAACTGTTCCGCGGCCGCAGCCTCAAGGTCATCTTCCAGCCGCACCGGTACAGCCGCACCAAGATCCTGCTCAAGGAGTTCGCTCGCGCTTTCCCGGGGGCCGACAGGATCTACCTCATGGATATTTACGCCGCCGGCGAGAAGCCCCTGCCCGGGGTTTCCTCGGGCCGGCTGCTCGCCGAGATGCGCCGCGCCGGCCTGAAGGCCGAGGCTTTTCCCGGCAGCCTGGAGGCCGCAAAGGAGCTGAAGCCGGGCGACGTGCTGCTTACCGTCGGGGCCGGGGACGTCTGGAAGACCGGCGAGGACATAAAGCTCAAGCTGGAGATGTTCGCCTGAACTGATGCCCAAATACAGCCAGGTCTTCCTGCACGACAAGAACGTCCGTTCGCGCATCGCCGCGGCGGCCGGCGAGGCTCAGTTCGAGCTCCTGGTGGAGATCGGGCCCGGCAAAGGCGCGCTTACGGGGCTCCTGTTCCCCGAGTACGGCCCCCGCCTGCTGGCGGTGGAGATCGACCCCGCGATGGCGGCCATACTCAAGGCGGCCCATCCCGGCCTGGAGCTCATCAACCGCGATTTCATGGAGCTGGACCTGCCGGCACTCACGGCGGGCAGGAAGACGGCCTTCATCGGCAACCTGCCTTACGAATGTTCGACGGCGATCCTGGAGAAGACCCTGGCCTGCCCCGACTTCGAGCTGGGCGTGTTCATGTTCCAGCGCGAGGTGGCCCGCAAGATCTGCGCCCGCCCCGGCGCTCACGATTACAGCTACCTCTCGGTGATCTCTCAGGCCCAGGCGCAGGCGGAGCTGCTGCTCGACGTCCCCGCCGGGTGCTTTACCCCGGTCCCCGAAGTGGATTCTTCCGTGCTCGTCTTCAGGCCCCGGAGGGCGCTGCCCTCCCCGGCCGCTTTCGCCGCTTTCTCCTCTTTCCTGAAAGCGGCTTTCGCTCACCGGCGCAAGACGCTGATCAACTCGCTGGCTCTTTCCGGGAAATACTCGAAAGCGGGCGTCTCGGCCATCCTGGAAAAACAGGGCCATAAACTCACCTGCCGGCCGCAGGAACTGACGGGGGCGGAGTTCCTCGCGCTCCTGCGGGAATTGGAGAAGATATGAAGAAAATAGCCGTCCTGCCGGCCTACAACGCCGAGCTCACTCTGGTAGAGACCGTCAAGTCGATCCCGCGCGGGTCCGTGGACCAGATCATCCTCGTGGACGACTGTTCCAGAGACGGCACTTATGAGCTCGCGCTCAAGCTGGGGCTTAAAGCTTTCAGGCACGAAAAGAACAAGGGCTATGGCGGCAACCAGAAGACCTGCTACGAAAAGGCACTTTCGGAAGGCGCCGAAGTGGTGGTCATGCTGCACCCGGATTACCAGTACGACCCCCGCGTCGTGCCTTTCATGACGGGCATTATCGAGAGCGGGATCTGCGACGTGGTGCTCGGCAACCGCATAAGGACCCGCCGCGAGGTGCTTACCGGGGGGATGCCGCCGTACAAGTACGTGGCAAACCGGGGGCTGAGCATGATAGAGAACCTGCTGACCGGGCAGAACCTGGGGGAATGGCACAGCGGCCTGCGCGCCTATTCCCGCAAAACCCTGGAAACCATTAACTGGCGGCTGAACTCGGACAACTTCGTTTTCGATTCCCAGTTCCTGTTCGAGGCCGCCCACGCGGGGCTGCGCATAGGCGATATCCCGGTGCCCGCCAAATATTTCCCGGAAGCTTCCTCCATCAAGCTGACCGCCAGCATAAATTACGGCAACCAGACCCTCCTGGCCCTGGCCGAGTACCTGGCCAATACGTGGGGGCTGGTCAGTACCGCCAGGTATACGCCGGGGAAATAGACCGGTCGGCGCCGTAAAATTGTATAATTTACGATATCTATCGTTATCTTCGCGGGAGTCCCGCGCGGTTAATCTATGAATATACATTCCAAACGTATCAAAGACCTGCAGAAGCTGCTCAAGCGGGAGAAACTCGACGCCCTGGTCCTGGGCCGCACGCTGGAGACCGGGTTCCTTACCGGCTTTCACCTCGACGGGCTGCTCATGCTGGTCTCGCGCTCCTCGGCCTGGGCTTTCATGCCCAAGATGCTGCTGGCCGACTTCAGCTCCAAGGTGGATTTCGTGCGCGCCTCCTCTCCGGACAGCCTGCTCGACGGGGTGGCTGCCGCGGTTAAAGAGAATAAGCTCAAAAGGACGGCGTTCGAGCCCGAGACCGAAAGCTATCTCCGCGGCAATCTCTGGAAGAAACGCGGCTTTCTCGAACACAAGGGGCTTACCGCCTCGCTGCGCTGCGTCAAAGAGGGCGAAGAAATAGAGACCATCAGGAAGTCCTGCCGCATAGCGGCGAAGGCCATCCGCCTGGTCAGGCCGCATATAAAGACCGGCCGCACCGAGCGCTCCGTCGCGTTGGAGCTCGAGCACGTTATGCAGGCCATGGGCGCCAAGGGCCCTTCCTTCAACCTTATCGTGGGCTTCGGCCCCAACTCGGCCCTGCCCCACCACGAGACTTCCGAGCGCCGGCTGAAGAACAACGAGGCCGTGCTGGTGGATTTCGGCTGCGTCTATAAGAACTATTGCTCCGACATCACCCGCACCTGGTTCCACGGCCGTCCGACGGAGGAGTTCCGCAAAGTCTATGCCATCGTCGCCGGGTCCCACAAAGCCGGGCTGGCCGCCGTGAAGGCCGGGCTCAAAACGCGCGCGCTGGACGCCGCCTGCCGCGACCACATAGCGGCCGCCGGCTACGGGCAGTATTTCATCCACAGTACCGGCCATGGGGTAGGCCTGGAGATACACGAGGCGCCCTCCATCAGCACCAAGTCGGAGGAGAGCCTTAAAGAGGGAATGACGGTCACGGTGGAGCCGGGCATCTACCTGCCGGGAAAGTTCGGGGTGCGCATAGAAGATTCGGTCCTTGTGAAAAAGAACGGCTGCGAGATCTTAACGAAATAACAGGAGGAGAGAATGGCCATCGCGATAATAGTGCTGGTAGTTGTCGGTTTAGGGGTTGTCGTGGTTTTCAACAACCTGGTCGGGCTCAGGAACCAGGTGCTCAACGCGTTCAGGCAGATCGACGTGCAGCTCAAGAGGCGCCACGACCTGATCCCCAACCTGGTGGAATCGGTGAAAGGCGAGATGAAATTCGAAAAAGAGACGCTCGAACGCGTTATCCAGGCCCGCACCGCCGCCGTGTCCGCCGGCCAGGGCGGGAATATGGCCGACGTGATGGCCAAGGAAGGCATGCTTACCCAGGCGCTGGGGCGGCTGATGGCCATCTCCGAGAATTATCCCAACCTCAAGGCGAACGAGTCAGTGAGGACGCTCATGGAAGAGCTGACGCATACCGAGAACCAGATAGGCTTCTCCCGCCAGTTCTACAACGACGTCGTGACCAAGTTCAACACGAAGCAGCAGGTCTTCCCTACTAACCTGTTCGCGGCCATGCTGGGCTTCTCGCCTTCCGCCCTGTGGGAACTGCCCGCGGACTCGCCCGAGAGGGAAAACCCCAAGGTGAACCTGGCGGTATAAGGCTCAAGCAGGCGTCGGGAGCCGGGGATCCGGAAAAGCAGCTGTTTCCGGTTCCCGGTTCCCGATCCTTGATCGCTGACTCCCGATTCCCTTAGATGAATATCTACGAACAACAGGCATCCAACCGGCGCATGACCGCCGGCATCATGTTCGTGTTCATCGCGTTCTTCCTCGTCATCGGCCTGGGCTTCGATTTCTTCTACCTGAACTTCAACCCGACGGTAGACGCCCAGGCGCAGTACAAGTGGAACCCCAACGGCTATTACGAGGCGCAGGCCTCCGGCGCCTCGACGGTGCCTTTCGGGACCATCTTCTCCCTGCTCTTCGGCGTCGGCCTGGCCGCCAACGGCCTCTACAACGGGGCGTCCATGGTGCTGCGCTCCACGATGGCGCGCCGCGCCCTTGCCTCCAACGACAAGGAGAAGCAGTTCCTTAACGTGGTGACGGAAATGGCCACCGCCGCCGGCCTGCCCGTGCCGGCGGCCTATATCGTCCCCGACCCGGACCTGAACGCTTTCGCCACCGGCATGAACCCGGCTACTTCCGTGATAGCCGTCACGGAAGGGCTGCTGAACGCCCTGAACCGCGAGGAGCTGCAGGCCGTAGTGGCCCACGAGATGAGCCACATCCGCAACTACGATATACGCCTCATGACGGTCACGGCCGCCCTGATGGGCGCCATAGCCCTGATCAGCGATTTTGCCGGGCGCAGCTCGCGCTACGGGCGCAGGACTACCGGCCTCTCTTCTTCCGGCGGTTCCAACCGCAAGGGCGGGGCCGTAATTTTCTTTGTTATCTGGCTCCTGCTGGTCCTCTTGGCCCCGCTTATCTCGCGCATGCTGGCCATGGCCATCTCCCGGCAGCGGGAGTTCCTGGCCGACGCGAGCGGGGCCGAGATCACGCGCAACCCGGTGGCGCTTATCTCCGCGCTCGAGAAGATCCGGGCGGCGGTCACGCCGACCAACGCGATAAACAACGGCGTGGCGCATATGTGCATAACCGATCCCCGCGGCAGCCTTATCGAGGAGAAGGCGGGCTTCGCGGCGGACCTGCTGGCCACGCATCCGCCGATGGAAAAGCGGATACTGGCGCTTAAGGTGATGGCTTACCAGGCCGATAAGCCCGCCGCTTAAAGATTTTCAACGCTACACAATTAGGAGAACGTAATGATACTGGCAACGCAATTCAAAGAAGGCAACATCTTCATCAACGAGAACAACCAGATGGTGGAGGTGATGACCGTGCAACACCACCGGAAATCCCAGGCCCGCGCCGTGGTCCGCGTGAAACTTAAGAACGTGGAGACCGGCTCGATCATAGAGACCGCGTACCGCCCCGAGGATAAATTCAAGGACGTCATGGTGGAGAAGCGGCCCAAGACTTACGTTTACGCCGAGGCCGACATGGCCTTCTTCATGGACGACACCACCTTCGAGCAGGTGGGCCTGCCCAAGGAGAAGATAAAGGCCATGCTGCCCTATATGACCGAGAACATGGCCGTAGAGGGCATCTACCTCAACGACGCCTTCTTCACCATCCAGCTGCCCGCCAACCTGGTGATGACCGTCACCTACACCGTGGACGGCGTGCGCGGCGACACCGTCTCCAACACCATGAAGGACGCCACGGTGAACACCGGCCTGGTAGTGAAGGTGCCCATGTTCATCAACGAAGGCGACCAGATCCGCGTGGATACCCGGACCGGCGCGTACGTGGAGCGCGTTTCCAAATAAAATGATAAAAGCCGTCATCCTCGACATCGACAATACCCTGATGGACTTCATGCGCATGAAGCGCGCCGCCGTCGACGCGGCCGCCGACGCCATGATCGACGCCGGCCTCGCGATGAACAAGCAGGACCTGGTGGAGAAGATCTTCAAGATCTACTGGGCGGAGGGCATAGAGGACCAGAACATCTTCGACAAGGTGCTGATGAAGGAATTCGGCAAGGTGGACTACAAGATCCTCGCGGCCGGCATCATCGGCTATAAGCAGGCCAAGGACGGGCACATGAAGCTTTACCCGCATGTGCGCCTGACCCTGACGGAGCTGCTCAAGGGCGGGATAAAGATGGGGGTGCTCTCCGACGCGCCCCGCTTGTCCGTCTGGATGCGTATCGTCGGGCTGGGCCTGCACCATTACTTCGAGCACGTGGTCACGTTCGACGACACGGGCGAGAAGAAGCCCTCTCCCAAGCCGTTCAAGAAGATCCTCGAACTGATGGAAGTGGAGCCGGCCGCCGCCATCATGGTGGGGGACTGGGCCGAGCGCGACGTGAAGGGCGCCAAGGCCTTCGGCATGAAGACCGCGTGGGCCAAGTACGGCAACGAGTTCGATACCCCGGTGTCGGGGGCGGACTACGAACTGGACGATATTTACGACCTCGTCGGGATAATCAGGAGGGATAATGCGAAACATAATTAGGGCTCTGGTCCTTTGCGCGCTGACCGCCTCCGCCGCTTCCGCGCTCGACGTCACGGCAACCGAGCCCGCGGCGATAAAGGGCGCCGCTAAAGGGGATTTCTCGTTCAAGGGGCTGACGGTAAGAGGCATAACCTGGGAAAAGGACGCCGTGGTAATGCCCGTCACCGAGAATAAGGGCCGCACCTACTTCGACGTCAAGCTGCTGTCGAAGAAGCTTTACGGCAAGCTGGAGACCTGCTTCAAGAGCGGCTGCGCCAGGCCGCCGGCCAGGGTCCCGGGCCCGGTCGTGAAGGTAGACGCCGTCAAACCGCTTAAGTCCAAGTCCCGCGTGGCCAACGCCGAGCTTTCCTTCGACGGCGAACTCATGGTGGTGGTCGGCATAATGGCCTCCTCGAAGGAGCCCGGCACCATCTGGCTGGCTTTCCCGGAAACCGTGGACTTCAAGGACGAAGCCCTGAAAGCCTCCGTTGAAAAGTCGGTGAAGGACGCCTGGGGGAAAAAGGCCGATTAATGCCATTTTACGGGCCGGTCCGCCGGCTTCTGCCCGCCGCGCTTTTAGCGCTTGCCGTTCTGCCCGCGCACGCGCTGAGGACCGAAAGTTTCTTTTCGTCTTCGGGCGCCGGGGCCGGAAAGCTTGAGGTTGCCAGCGGCTCCTCCATGGTCCGGTTCAGGACCGGGGTGTCGTCCGCGGCCGCCTCGGCCGCGCTTGAAGGCGCCGGCTTCCAGGTCCGCGGCTATATCGGCGGGACGGGCTGGGCGGAGGTGGGCCTTCCCGAGGGCATGTCCGTTTCACAGGGCCTCTCTCTCCTCTCCAGCCTGGGGGCTGTCGAGGCGGCGGCGCCCAACCGGATTTTCCGCCCTAACCGCGTTCCCGACGACCCTTTCGTCGGCAGCCAGTACGCTTTATCGCGCATCGAGGCTTTTGGCGCCTGGGAATACGAGACCGGCTCGTCCAGCCGCGCCACCGTCGCCATCATCGACACCGGGATAGACGCCTCGCATCCGGAGCTTTCCGGGAAACTTTCAGGGACCAGCCGGGCCTTCAATCCGACGAACGGCGCGGCCTCCAATAACCAGCCTCCCACCGCGGCCTGCAATCACGCTACAAGGGCCGCCGGCGTGGCCGCGGCCGCTTCCGGCAACGCTCTCGGGGTCGCGGGCGTTTCCTGGGGCGCAAGGCTCATCTCGCTGAAGGTCTTCGACACCGCCGACTGCTACAGCGACTGCGGGGATAAGCCCGGCCACGCCTGCGGCACGAGCGAGGTCTCCATCGCGGCGGCGATCAACGACGTCCGGTCGCTCCACAACGGCGCGCAACTGGGCAAGGTGATAGTCAACATGAGCCTGGGGTCCATAGGCGGCTGCTCCGTGGCGCTGCAGACCGCGGTGACCAACGCGGTTAACGACGGGCTGCTGCTCTTCGCCGCGGCCGGCAACGACTCCGCCACCCTTATGGATTCGCCGTCCAACTGCACCGGGGTGGTAGCCGTAGGGGCTACGGACTCCGCCGACAACCTGGCCTCTTTTTCCAACACCGACACCCGGCTGATGACCGCCGGCATCACCGCCCCGGGGGTGGAGATCTACACCACCGACATCAGCAGCAGCTACGTCCCGGCCAGCGGCACTTCTTTCTCTTCCCCGATGTCCGCGGGCCTCGCCGCGCTGTTGTGGTCGGCCAAGCCGGCGGCCTCGGCCGCCGATATAAAAGGCTATATGATGGATTCCGCCGACGACCTGGGCGCGCCGGGGCCGGACCGCGAATACGGCCGGGGGCGCATAAACGCCCTCAAAGCCATACGCCTGGCGCTGGGCGTAACCAAAGATTATAAGGGCGACTCCAGGGCCGTGGCCTATCCGAATCCTTTCAGGCCGAAGCTGCACCGCATGGCCACCATAACGGTGCCGGACTCGCTGCGCTCCGGGAACTCCGAAGTGAAGATCTACACGCCCGAGGGCGAGCTGGTGCGCAAGCTCGACAGCCTGGCCTGGGACGGCAAGAACGACGCCGGCGCCGGGGCGGCCAGCGGGGTATATCTATTCCGCGTAAAAACGACGGCCGGCTCGGCGGTGGGGAAAATGGCGCTTATCCGCTGAGGCTGGGAGGGGAAAGTGCGGGTTTACAACAAGACAAAAGACCTGATGGTCAGTTCCTCGGCGGGACGCGCCGATACTTTTTCCGCCCGGCTTTTCGGGCTTATCCCGCGCCGCAGCCTCGGGGCGGAAGAGGGCCTGTGGCTGGAGCCCTGCGCCATGATCCATATGTGCTTCATGAACTTCCCCATAGACGCGGTCTTCCTGGGAAGGGACATGAAGGCGCTCCGCGTGATAGAGGGCCTTAAACCGTGGCGGTTCTCCCCGTGGGTTTACGGGGCGCGCGGGGTGCTGGAGCTGCCCGCGGGCCGCTGCGGGGGGCGTATTTCGGAGGGCGATGTCCTGGAGTTCCGGGACTAATGTGCCCCGCGTCTTGTATCGGGTGTTGAATATAATTATAATTACAGGTTGATATGGCCGTTGCAAAAGGACTTCAGCGCAAACGCAATATGAGGGAGATCCTCATAGAGGAAAAGCTTTTGACCGAAGAACAGTGCAAGGCCGCCGAGGAAACGGCTAAAAAAGAGAGCAAGCCTCTGCAGCTTTTCCTGCTTGAACAGAAGCTCGTTCCCGAGCTGAAACTCCTAAAACTTCTCGCCGACGAATGGGGCTTCAAGGCCATAGACCTGGGCAAAATGGAAGTGCCCGCCGAGATAGCCCAGATGCTGCCGGAGGCGATGGGCCGCAAACATATCTGCGTTCCTTTCGCCAGGCAGGATAATTCCCTTTTCCTGGCGATGGCCGATCCCCGCGACTTCCTCCTGCTGGAAGATATAGGCCTGCGCACCGGCCTTGATATAAAGCCTTACCTCGCGCTGGTGCCGTGGATCTTCAAGACTTTGGACACCGTTTACGGCAAACAGGACAGCGCCCAGGTGGCGCAGCTGGTGGAATCCGTCCAGAAGTCCCAGGAGGCCGCGGTCCCCGGCGAGGAAGGCAGCTTCTCCCTGGCCGCCGAGGCCGACAAGAAGGACATCAGCGACGTGGACGCGAGCGCTCCCGAAGTGGAAAAGCTGGTGAACGCCATAATCCTGGGCGCGCTTAATATGAAGGCTTCCGACATTCACGTCGAGCCTTTCGAAGACCCTAACGGCAAGAATTCCAAGGTGCTGGTGCGCTACCGCGTGGACGGCATGCTGCGCCCCGCTTCTTTCACTATCCCCTGGGCCTTCCGCCAGGCCATCGCCGCCAAGATCAAGATCATGGCCAGCCTCAATATCACCGAGCGGCGCATCCCCCAGAGCGGCCGTATCCAGATCATCGCCAAGGGCAACCCCATAGAGTTCCGCGTGGAAATGGTCCCGACGGTTTTCGGCGAATCCTGCGTCATGCGTATCCTGGACCGCTCTTCGGTGCGCGTGGATATCAAGATCATGGGCTTCCTGCCCGACACCGAAGCCAAGCTGCTGCAGCAGTTCGCGGGCATCGGCGGCAAAAAGAATTTCGGCCTGGTGCTGGTCTGCGGCCCGACGGGTTCCGGTAAATCGACTACCCTTTACGGCTGTCTTAACTACGTCAACCGCCCCGACATCAAGATCCTTACGGCCGAGAACCCGGTGGAATACAATATCGACGGCATCGTGCAGGTGCCCGTCAATCCCGACGTGGCGCTGGGCGGCGGCAAGAAATTCGACTTCGCCTCCGCGCTCCGCTCGTTCATGCGCCTCGACCCCGACGTTATCATGGTCGGCGAGATCCGCGACGAAGAGACCGCGCATATCGCGCTGGAAGCCGCCATGACCGGCCACCTTGTGTTCTCCACCATTCATACCAACGACGCCCCTTCCGCGCTGGAACGCCTTACGCAGATGGGGCTGCCGCGTTTCGTCGTGGCCAATACCATGAAGGCCGTGCTGGCCCAGCGCCTCGCCCGGCGCCTCTGCAAGGACTGCAAGGTGGAA
>MGUK01000022.1:201-52307 GCA_001799995.1 Elusimicrobia bacterium GWF2_62_30 | reverse complement strand
GTTCAGGTATTTTATTAACCTGAAAGTTGCTGTTGCAACTTTCCGCCCGCATAGCGGGCGCCCTTCGGGAGGAATACACCTCGTCGGGCCTGTCGCGCATAGCGCTTGGCCCTCCGCCCGCTTCGCGGGGAATCCTGCTGGATTCAGGTTAAAGTTTGGGTTTGCCTGTTTATCGCCTCGGAGAGGGTATAGGCCTTGGTAAAGTTTTCCTTGGATATATAGTTCAGGTCCAGGGCTATGTAAAGCTGGCTTTGAACTTCGGTTGCGGAACCATGAGCTATATGGAGAAAGTTAGAGAAAGCTTTGTCGCTGCGACGGGCATAGCCTTCAGCGATATTGCTCATTACCGAAATGGCTGCGCGGCGGATCTGGTCTTTTAGGGCAAAGTCTCCTTTGAACCCCTGGTTTTCTGTAGTGGCCTGGTATATGTTTTTTACGAGTTGCCGCGCTTTCTGCCAGATTTGAATGTCTTCGAAACGTTCTATTTTCACACGATTACCTCCCAGTGGCCGCCTTTGTCGGGGCCTATGCGCTTAATTTTACCACACGTCCTTAATTCAGCCAACGCTCGCTCAATAGTTCTTGAGGTTACCCCCATTCTGCGTGCTAATCCAGCAGCACTAATAAACTGGTCTGCCTTGATAAACGCAAGTATTTTCTCCGACATTTTCTCCGACATTTTCTCCGACATTTTCTCCGTAGTTTCAAGATGCCTCGCTGCTGAACAGATAACGATCCTTGTGCCGGAAGCGAGGGGTTCTATAAAAGGCAAAGGAAGATCGGCACTTTTTAAAAGGCGGCAGACTTTTTGCAGGCCGCTGCCCAGGTTTTCTATAAGCCCTATTTCTTTAAAAACGCGGGTGAGCAACGGATTTCTAGCGCTGGGCTCGTAATCGCCGGACTGGAGTTTATCCAGGGACAAGCCTTTGGGCATCTCGCCAGCATTCCACATTTCTATACGGTCGTCAAAAACAAACACGCACGCAGGGGCTGCGCCGCGGTAATCCCGGTGAATAACAAGGTTTACCACAAGTTCGCGCAGGGCGTCCGGCGGATATTCCCAAACCGGCTCATGGGTTAACTGCTTCAACGCGGAAACCTTTCGCACGCCTTTTTTAATGCTCCTAAGAATGAAAGCCATGAGCGAATCTGTTTCGGCCACAAGGTCTTCCTGGATGTAATAATCTTCTACAGATTCATTTTTATCAACGCCTTTAAAGCGCACTGCGTGTATTGCAGCGCTGGCGGGTGGCTTTGTGCAAAAGAGCAGGGACGCGGCATAAGTCAGTTTCCGGTCTTCTTTAAGCAGGGAGAATTTTTTAAGAAGCGTAAAGGAGTCTTCGTGCACGGAAACAGCTGCCTGTTTTTCAAGCAATTGCCTGAAGTGTTCAATCTTTTTAGAACTAAGATCTTTGGGGCTTTTGTCATCGTCAATAAGGCTGTCCCAGGAAAGGTTATAGGTTTTAAGGTACATGTCGGCAATTTCCTGGATGCCCATTAGGTGGTTGCTGCTGCCGCGCCGGATGAAACACTTGCCTTTGGTGGCGACCGGCTTTACCGGGACGTCTTTTATTGAAAACACAGCTATACTGGCGTGCTGAATAGAGGCAAGGTCAATATCCGGGAATAGCGCGGGGGATGTTTTCATTTTGATGTCGTTTATCCAGGAGGCAATATTTGGCTTGCCGCCCCCCACGCCGCAGACTGTGCCGTTATCCCTGAGCCCGACAAGTACTTTCCCCCCGCCTGCATTGGCCATGGCAACTAAAGTTTCTATCACGGCCTCGCCGAATGATTCTTTAAATTCCACATGGGCGGATTCACCAATGGAAATTAGTTTTTCAAGTTCTTTGACGTGCATATTACCTCCTTATGCCCGTATAGGCATAAATAGCATAGCAGAGGAACCCGACAGAGGCGTGTCGGGTTTGGGGACGGGGAGGTTGAGGCGGGGAGGCGGGTTAGACGCTGTCGGCGGGGACGTTTACGGCTTTGCCGTTCTTCCAGATGGCCATGGGGCGGCCGCTCTTTTTGTGCTCGGCCACCACTTTGCGGACGGCGGTTTTCATGGCCTGTTCGGCCTTGTCCTGCATGGAAAGCTTTTTTTTCATAAGGTGACTGATTGCGTAATGCGTTGGTAAAGATCGGCGTTTTCAATTACCGGGCTGCCGCCGGCGCGGCTGGCGGCCAGCACGGGCTTGCCGCCGCTGTTGTCGAACAGCATCCACGTATCGGCAAAGGGCATGTAGGTATTAAAGAAATTATCTATGGAGCGGGTAAAGCGGCGCCGCACGTCGGTGGATATTACGTCGTGCCCCCCCTCCAGTACGCGGTTCTTAATGCGCAACAGGGACAGGTCCACCCCGGGTACCCACAAAAAGAACAGATGCACGCGGTAGTCCAGCGCCTTTAATTTGCGGAACATGCTAAGGTGCGTGCGGCCGGAAAGGGTGGTTTCAAAACCAAAATCCGTGCCGTCCCGGGAGAATTCGCGTATGCGGCTTACCACCAGCTTGCCGGCCCTGATGGCGGCGGTGCTGGGGGCGAAGGGCGCCAGTCCGTGGGCGATATAGTCCGTGTTAACGAAGTTGGGGCACTTGGCGAAGTTGGGCAGGAATTCCCGCGCGAAGGTGGTTTTGCCGGAGCCGTTGGGGCCTGCCACTACGTAAACGTTGGATTTGGGCATGGTTGGGAAGAGTCGGGAGTCGGGAGTCGAGAGTCGGGAATCCGGGACCGGGATTAAGGGCAGCCGGAGATAGATTACCGACAAGTCAAAAAGAGCTAGACTAATTCCTTTTTGGAAGACTTTTTTGAGTGGTGGTCTTTTTGTTTGTCTTTGTCGACGGGGGACTCGCCTTCGGCGGGTTCGTCGGGGGCGTAGGCGTAGTTGTAATTGTAGTTGTACTTGTACTGGTAGTAGCCGTAATAAGAATAAGACAGGCCGCCGAACTTGGACATGTTGACCACGGCGCCAAGGATCTTTATATTCGAGCTGGTAAGGCGCTTTACGGCGTTCTTTATAAGCGGCACGCGGGTTTTACCGAAATTAATTACATACATGGCGCTGGGGATGTACTTGCCCCAGAGAAGGGCATCGCTGATGGGGAACATGGGCGGGCAGTCTATGATTACGCGGTCGTAGGTCTGCTGGGCCCAGCTAAGGAAGGCGCTGAGGCGCGGGGTGTTAAGCAGTTCGGCCGGGTTGGGCGGGCGCGGGCCGCAGGTTAAAATGGACAGATTGGGGATGTCGGTAGCCTGGATAAGCGGAGGGATGTCCTCCACATTTTTGCCGCCGGCGAGGAAGTCGCTAAGGCCTTTGGCGTTGGAGACTTTAAAAACCTTGTGCATGTTGCTGCGGCGCAGGTCGCCGTCTACCAACAACACCTTTTCCCCTGCCTGAGCCACGGCCACGGCTAAATTGCCGCACACATAGCTTTTGCCTTCGCCCTGCACTGAGCTGGTGACAATAAGGGATTTGCTCTTCTGGCTTACTTCGGCAAAGTCCACCATGGTGCGCAGATTGCGCACGGACTCCGCTATCAAAGAATGCTCCTGCAGCAGCAGATGGTTATAGGCGGTCTGCTTTTTATTAAAAGGCGTCATGGGCACCACGCCCAGGAAAGGCAGGCCCAGCTTGTTCTCCACGTCTTCCTGGGTGCGCACGGTCTGGTCTATAAATTCCACTATTACGGCGGCAAACATACCCAGCACCAGGCCGCCTATGAAGGCCAGCAACATGTTGAATTTTTTGCGCGGCTTTATGGGGCTTAGCGGCGGCATGGCGGCGTCGATAAGCCGTATGTTGTTGCCCATCAACTGACCGCTAAGGTCTATTTTAAGGCTTTGTATGATCTTGTCGGTCTCGGTCTTTATCTGGCCTTGGATGGCGGCCAAATTGGCCGTCATGGCCACCACCTGCGGGTGCTTGG
The DNA here is from genome assembly GCA_001799995.1 of Elusimicrobia bacterium GWF2_62_30. Lineage (GTDB taxonomy): Bacteria > Elusimicrobiota > Elusimicrobia > Elusimicrobiales > UBA9959 > UBA9959. The sequence continues at coordinate 48,378 of MGUK01000022.1, read as the reverse complement.
GGGTGTAGCGGCCGGTGGCTTCTGCCACCTGGGCCTGCAGGCGGGCGGCGTCCTGCTTAAGCTGCTGCACCAGCACGTTGTTTACCACGGCGGGGAGGCTTTCGTACATTGCGCGGGAATTGCCACCGCCCGTCTTTTCCCCCTGCAGGGCGGAAAGCACGTCTTTGGAAATAAAGAGCTGATTACTGAGGTTCTGCTCTATGAAAACATTGGCTATGGCATTGGCGATATTGGCGGAGAGGAGCGGATCAAAAGAATCCACTTTAACGTAAACCAGGCGGCTGCGGGGCACCGGGGCTATGACGACCGGCTTATTAAGTTTCATGTAGCCGTACACGCCGGCAAATTCGGGATAGCGGTCCAGGTTAAGGCGCTTGTGCACGGTCTTAAGCAGGGCTTCGCTCTTAAGCAGTTTGTACTGGGTCTGGTAATAGTCGTCGTTGCCGCGCTCTACGGTGGGGCCGCCCTGGTAGATAACGTTGTTGCCGCGCTCTTTTTCTATAACCAGCAGGGACTGGGCCTGGAAGACGGGGCGGGTGTTGAAGGTGACTATGGCGGTGACGATAAGGACGGTAACCCACACGCTGAGCACCACCCAGCGGCGGCGCATGAACATTTCGATATAGTGGCTTAGGTCGAATTCAAGTTCTTCGTCGTGGGTATTGTTATCGTTCATAAATATCCAGAGAGTCGAGAGTCGGGGGTCGGGGGTCTGGGGTCGGGGGTCTGGGGTCGGGAGTCAATATGATCAGAAGAAACTTTGGGGGACGAAGACGGTGTCGTTGGGTTCAAGGAAGATGTCGGCGCTTTTGTCCCCCTGCTTTGTAATGCGCGATATCTCCACCTGGAGGTTCTGGTTCTGGCCGTTGGCGTTGCGCAGCACCTTGGTGCGGTCGGGCGCGGCCAGTTCGGTAAAGCCGCCGGCCAGGGTGATGGCTTCCAGCACGGTAAGGCGGCGCTCGGCGGGCAGGGTTATGGCGCCCGGCTTTTTTACTTCGCCCAGCACGTAGATCTGCTTGTTGCCGTATTCTTTTATGAAGGCGGTTACCTGCGGGTTTACCAGGAATTCGGAAAGCTTGGCGGCCAGCAGGGCTTCGGCTTCGGGCACGGTTAGCTCGGCCAGCTTTATGTTGCCGGCCAGGGGGAAGGTGAGGGTGCCGTTGCCGCTTACGCGGACGGTGCGGTTCATGTCGGTTTCTTTGAAGACGGTTATTTCAAGCAGGTCGCCGGGCTGGATCTTGTAGTTTACCTGGCTTTTGTTCTTGTAGTCCAGGGCGTCCTGGATAAGGCGCTGTTCGGCCAGTTCCTGTTCTTTGGTGGTGGTGTTGCTTGCGGCGGTTGCGGCGGCTTGCGGCCGGGCCGGGGCGGCGGTGTTGTTGCCGTTCTTAGCCGGCAGGGCGCAGGCGGACAGGCACAGGAATGATATTAATAGGGAACGGCGCATTAAAATATTATAGCAAAAGATGGGGATGGGCAAGGGCAGGCGAGACACCACTTTGCTCAGAGCGTCTTCGCGGGCCTGGCTTTTTATGTTCCCCCCACTATTGAATGAACCTTTCCCACTACGCTTACCACAAACTCCAGGTACTCGGCGCACTCTTTGGCGGTAATATCCGTACCGCCGGCGTACAGGTCTATATTGCGCTTCTGCCTCATAGCGTTGCCCAGGTCCTCAATTGCAGTATCCTGTAGCGCCCCGGCCAGGTATTCGATGATCTTAACGTGATGACCCGGAACACTGCGCACTTTCTTGTTCCGGCTGCTCAGCAGCGCTATGCCGGCTTTCAGCAAAGCCGTATACGCGTAGGCGAATTTAACATCCAGTATCTCATCCTTCTCAGCTATCGCCAGGTCGCGCAGGGCATTCTGCAGATTTTTCCGTACCTGCGCCGGCGTAAAGGAGAATTCCGTTAAGAACTTGTCCGTCACGGGAACACCCTGACCTTGGCGCCTTTAAGCACACCGGAGATAAAAGGGTCGGCGGACGTTTTTTTTGCCTTGAATTCGTTTATGTCCATGTTGACGGCGTTGATCTCGCGGCCAATGGTCTTCTGCAGTTCGCTCAGGCAGCGCTGCAGGGCCAGTGCCTTGTGTTCACCCACCACCAGCAGGTCTATGTCGCTGGCGGCGTCCATCTTGTCCTGGGCGTAGGAGCCGTACAGGTACGCTTCGGTTACGCCCGGCATGGCTGCCAGTATCTGCCTCAGGCTGCTTTCTACCCCCACGGTGGTCAGAATGATCTTACGGTATTCCTGGTACAGCGGGAATTTTTCGTTAACCGAATAAAGCTTCATATTGCCACGCACAGTTTTGCGCAACAAGCCGTCGTTTTCCAGTTCTTTGAGTTTCTTCACCAGGTTGCGTTTATCAAGCCTAAGTACCTTGGCTATTTCGTTGACATAAAGCTGTTCCTGTGGGTTAAGGAAGAAATAACCCAGAACCTTTTGTGATATTGCTGATTTGAAAATGGCCATAAGTGTGTTATCTTACACCTATAAGTGTAACATAAAACACATTTTTGCACAACCGATCTGGCGCTGGAACCCGGACTCAGCGCTTACCCCCCCTGGCTTGCAGGGAGAGGATAAGGGCGTTGAGGCGGTTGAGGTCGGCGTTGAGCGGGGTTTGGGTGAGATACGGGGCTATGGCCTGGCGGGCGGAGGCCAGCAGGGGCTGGTCCGGCGGTTTTTGCTTTATAGCCTCATTGTAATAAGCCGCGCCCAGGAGGAAAGCGTATTTAGGGTCACGGCGCCAGTTAAGGGCCTGGGTTTCATACTTAACTTTTAGCTGGTACGGGGCATCTTTGGCCTGGTAGTTGTACCACCAGGCCAGGGCGCCCGGCATGGCGGCCAGGCAAAGCAGCAGGGCGGCCGCGGCGGCGGCAGCGGCCAGGGGCCTGCGGGGCGGCGCGGGTTCGGCTTCGTCTTCTTCCAGGTAGGCGTGGCGCGGCAGGGTGGGCGGCCGGGCGGCCAGCGCGCCCAGCAGGGTGTAAAAGAACAGGGCGTTGGCAGGCATCTGGGAACCGAACTCCACAAAGTTGTGGGACAGGGCGGCCAGCACGGCGGCCAGGGCCCCGCCGTAAAGAGCCTTAAGGCGGAAGGACTGGCAGCCCGTCCAGGTTTTAAAGGCGTAGAACAGGGCCAGGAAAAGCCCGGCCAAATAGGTTAGTCCCCCCAGCAGGCCGGTCTGCAGGAAGAGTTCTATCCAGTCGCTGTGTACGTGGCTAACGTAATAATTATTTGGCATGTCGGGCAGCTGGTAGAAAGGGAAGGCATGCTCCACGGCGCCAAGGCCAATGCCGGCCAGCGGGAAGTCTTTGAACATTTCCAGCGCGCTTTTATACATGGAAAAACGTATGGTAACGGAGCGGACCAGTTCGCCCTCCTGGTAGCCCAGGAGCAGGCGGTTGTTGTAGAGGAACACGCAGTAGGCGGCGGTAAGCAGGGCCATTCCCCCCCAGGCGGCGAAACGGAACTTTTTTGTTTTTAAAAAGCAGGCCGACGTAAAACCCATTAGGGCGGCTACTATAGCGAAAGAATGCAGGCCGCCGCGCGAGCCGGTGTGGTAAATGCCGTAGACAAGGCCGGCTACCATTACCAGGTTAAGCAGCTGCACGGCAAGCAGGTCGAACAGGCGGGTGCGGCTTTGGTGGGAAGCCAGTTGGCGAAAGCCCGAGAAGAACAGGCCCAGCCCGACCAGGGCGGTCATCAGCAGGAAATGGGCGCCGTGGTCCCGGTTTATGAAGGGGCCGAAGGCGTCCCCCTGCACCCGGCGCAGGCCGTAGATCAAGGTGCTTTCTTCGCTTTTCTGGAAGAGGCCAAGGATGGCGATAACCACGCCCATGGAGAAGAGCATCCACATCAGCTTTTTAAAACGCTCCGGCGTGTTTATAAGCTGCGGGGTTATAAAGAGGGCCGCGGCGTAGAAGAGCCAGATGGTTATGGCGTTAAGGGTGGCGGGGCGCCAGGCGGTGAAGAAGAGGGCGGACGGGGCGTTTACGGGGTTCTGGTTTATGGCCTGGAGCAGGCCGAGGGCGGCTATTACAAGCACGGCGGGGATGAGGTTTTTGTAAAGGGGGTTGGGCTGGGTGGCGCGGCCTGTTATAAAGATACGGGCGGCAATAGTAAAAAGCGAGAGCTGCAGCAGGCCGTAGGCCCAGGGCTCGACGCTGGCAAAGGCGAGGGGCGCGAAGGCGAGGGTGATGAAAAACAGGGTGAGCATGAAGGTATATTATATGAAATACCGCAAGTGGCCAAGGGGCTGCGCAGCGGGGAGCTTCTGCAAACCCGGAAGAGGGAACCCTTACGTGGTTCCCCCCCGCCTTTCGGAAATTATGGCGGGGCCCCCCTTCTGCAATGGGTTTGCCGAAGCTCCCCGCTGTGCATCCCTGGTAGAGTATTTTATCACCCCGCCTTCTTAGCTGGGTAATAAAAAAAGCAGGCTGCGAGGGCAGCCTGCTTTTTTTGAGCTTGTGAGTGCTATCAGCCGCCGGAGGTGCTAAGCTCCTGGGACGGGATAACGGACGGGGGCTCGACGGGGGCCGGGGGTATTACGACCGTATCATCTACGGGCGGGGCTTCGGGGGTTACTTCCCCGGCGGCGGCGTCGGCTTCGGCTTTGGCTTTGGCTTCCGCTTCTGCCTTGGCTTTGGCGTCGGCTTCTTTGGCCGCTTCTTTGGCGGCTTTATCTTCGGCTTTTTTGGCTTCTTTGGCCGCTTTTTCTTCAGCCTTTATTTCGGCTTTTTCTTCTTTTATCTTCTTGGGCTCTTCGGGGGCTTTCACCTCGATGGGGAGCACTTCGGGTTCGCTGATGACGGCGGCGGCGGTTACTACTACGCGCTGGTTGGGCTGCACGTCGCGGGTTACGGTGTTATCGGGGTTGGAGACCTGGATGCTGCCGCTGAAGAGGTTCCAGACGGTTTCGCCGCCGGAGGCTACTTCTACTTCAAGCACGGTGCCGCGGATGGCGCAGACGGCGCTGGGGGTGCGTACGTTGAAGCGGCGGCCGGTTTTGCGGAACCAGGCCTGCATTTTGCCGACCATTACTTCCATGGTGCTGCCTTCGGCGGTGTTGGCGGTGAGCACAAAGGTGGTGCCGGAGGTGAGGCGGACTTTGGCGCCGTTCTTTACGTAGATCTCGGCGGTGGAGCCGGGGCCGGTGCGGACTTTGTCGTTAACTTCTATGTTGATGGGGGCTTTTATGGCGGTCCACTCAGTGGCGCCGGCTTTTTGTACTTCTACTACGCCTTGGGCGGTGAAGATCTTGCCGGTGAACATTTCTTCCTGCGCGTGGGCCGGGGCGATGATGATGGCGGCCAGGCAGAGTGCTAATAGGTGTTTCATGGTTTTTCCCCTCCGAGTTATGGCTATTTGTTTAATTGTACTATAAATTTGTGTTGGTTTGGCAAGGGGGTCCGGGAATGCCCGACCTGTGTCCTCGACAAACCCGGGTTCCGGGGGCGCTGTGAGGGCCGGAACGCAAACCGCGCTCGGCACACCGTGCCTCGCTCATCCTCCGGCCTCGGCGCTATGCAAGCCTCGGCCTACGGAAGGGTTTGCTAACCCGGCCCTCACATCGCCCCCTCCACGTGTCCAAGGTGGGATTATTTGGTAAAATTGGGAAACTATGAAAGTGCTTTTTGTTTGTACGGGGAATTTGTGCAGGAGCGCGGCGGCGGAGAAGTTATTAGCGCTTGAGAACGTTCCCGGGGTGGAGGTGAGGTCGCGCGGGGTGGCGGCGCAGCCTTATGGGGTTATGCCGCGGCCGGTTAGAGAATTCCTTATTAGGGCTGGGGTTAAGGAGACGGGGAACAGAGGGTCGTTTATTGCGGAGGCGGATGTGGATTGGGCGGACCTTATACTGGTGATGGACAATGGGCATTTTGAGGCTGTGGAGGAGCGGTTCCCGCAGAGCGGGCGGAAGATGCATTTGTTTTTGGAGTATTGTACGGGCGAAGAGGGCGCTGAGCTGGAGGATCCTATGGGGAAGGATGATAAGGTTTTTGAGCGGATACTGGGGGTGGTGCAGGCTTGTGTTAAGCAGTTGGCCGGGAAGCTTGGCAAGTGATCCCCTTATATAAGGGATATAAATAAAAAAGCCGCCGTTAGGCGGCTTTTCTATTTTACTTGCTAAGGATTAGAACATGCCTTTCAGTTCCAGGCCGATGACATTGTCTTTATAGTCATTGGTCTCAACGTTGGAGGTGCGGTTCTTGTACTGGTAGCCCAGGCCGGCTTTGAGCCAGGTCTGCATGTTGTATTCGGCGGTAAAGCGCAGGTTGGTGTTGTGGTCGAAGCGCTTTTTGTCGCTGGTGGTGGAGAGGGCTTCGGGATATTCTACGGTCTCAAAGCTGCCGCCCACGGTGAGCTTTATCTTGCGCACTTCGCGGGAAGCGCTCAGGTCGCTAAGGGTGCTGGTGTAGTAGCGGCTTACGGAACCGCTGGTTTCCACGTTGGCGCGCTTGGCAAAGCCCACTATCTCGGTCTTCTCAAGGGCCTTCCACTGCAGCTGGGCGCTGTAGGTGGCCAGGGAGGAGTTGTCGTCGGCGGTGATGCCGCCGGAGACAAGGGAGTTCTTATAGTTGCGCATCTGGGTACCGGCTTTAACTATGCCGACCAGCTTGGGGGCCAGGTTGCCCATTACGCCTACGTCGATGTTGTTGTAGGTGGCGTCGCCGGTTTCGTAGGTGCTGTTGTCGTACTTCAGGTCGCCGTAGGTGTAGCCCAGGAACACTTTGGTCTTGGGCTGCAGCTGGTAGCTAACGTTGAAGCCGGCCAGGGTTTCGGCGCGGTCAAGGGCGTCGTTTGAGAGAAGCTTGTAGTCGTTGTAGTTATGCTGCACGTCTATGCCGTAGCCGAACTTGCCGCGCAGAGGGGCTTCCATCTTGAGCGTGGCGGTGTTCTGCACGCGCTGGGCGCGCTCGGTCAGTTCGCTGGTGGCCTGGTCGGTAGTGTCCATGAAGTTGTCGTCTATGGACAGGGAGGCGTCGCGCGGCAGCTTGGCTTTAAGGCCGAGGTTGGCGGTGTGGTGCGTGGCGTCGTTGATGCCGGCGGAGCGGCTGTAGCTGAGCTGTTCCAGCATATAACCGCCGGAGAGTTCCAGCTTGGGGCCGAACTTGTTGAGCAGGTTCACGCCGATGGCGGAACGGTTGATGAGCGACGACTTAAGGTCGGTGGCCTTAAGGTAGATGTTGCTGTCGTAGCTCTGCTTAATGCTGGCGGTGGGGTTGATCTCCACGGTGCCGAGCTTTATATTGCCCACGGCCCAGGCCGAGTTGGCGAAGGTGGCTACTAGCGCTATTATTATTGCGTTCTTCATTTAATTCTCCTGTATTTAAGCTAAATTGATACAACGTGCTTCAGCCTGCCGAGGTGCTAAGCTCCTGCGAGGGAATTACCGACGGCGGTTCCACGGGCATGACCGGGATGACGGGCATTTCGAACGGAGGCGTAGGGGGCTCGATACCGTCGTCTACCGGGGGCGTTACCACGGGGGGCGTGCCGGCCGGAGGGGCCACCACGGGGACGACCATGTCTATTTTCTCGCCGGCCTGCACGTTTGTGGACGCGCCGCCGGAAGAGCTGGAAACCATGGCATTGCCGGTTACTACGGTAACCTCTACATTGCCGTTGGTCATGATCATCTTAACTTCTGAATTCTCGGTAAGCACCACGGTATTGCCGGCGGTGTTCTTGATCTCCACCGGGGTGCCGGCGGTAAGGGCCACGTTCATCTGGCCGTTATCGGAGGTTACGGTGAAGTTGGCGCCGGTAGCGGCGGTTATCTTCTGGCCGGCGGCCTCCACTTCTATGCTGCCTTCCACTACGGCAAAGGTCATGCTGGGGTCCACAAGGGAAGGAAGGGCGTCGCCCGGCTTAAGGGTCATTACAACCATGCCGTCCTTCATCAGGTTGACGGTGCCGGTGATCTTGGTGATCTTGAGTCCGGCGGCCTTGGGCGCTTTATCCTGCGCCATTGCCATACCGGCAAGCAATAAAACTGACATAACTGCGGCTAAATATTTCATCTATGCTCTCCTTCTAAAATACAGCGTTTGAAGTTCCCCCCGTTGCTGCGGGAACTTTCCCACGGTCTAATGATAAATAATATGGCCAAATTATGTCAAGTACTTTTTTTGCTAAAATTCCGAATATGAAATTATTACCTTCCCTTTGTCTGCTTTTGGGCCTGGCGGCGCCGGCCGCTGCCGGGGGCTTTGGTTTCCCGGTTTGCATGTACGGGGTAGGGGCGCCGGAAGAGCTGGCCCCGCTGAAGCGGGGCGGGTTCAACTGTTTTCAGACCTACGCGGGCGACCCGGCGCTGCTGGCGGCGCTGGCGGCCGAGGCGGAGAAGCAGGGGATGAAGATGGTGGCCTCCCCCGACCAGGTGATAGGTTCCACTTATGCCGCGGCGGCAAAGGGCTGGCCCATGCTGGCCTGGTACCTTTATGACGAGCCTGAAGTGCACAAGAAGACCCTGGCGTATATGGAACAGCTTGATAAGCGCGTTAAGGACTGGGACCCGGCGCAGCCTACCACTTTTGTGCTGTCTTCGGGCCTGCCCGCTTTCACCTACGGGGCGGTGGCCGACGCGCTGATGGTGGACTGGTACCCGGTGCTGCATTTCAGGCTGGAATCGGTGGGTTACCAGGTGAACCTGGTGAAAGAGGCGGCGAAGAAATTGGACATAAAGCGTCCGGATAAGCCGGTATGGGCGGTGCTGCAGGCCTTTGACTGGATGGAATACCCGCAGCTCCGGAACCCTCCGGCGGGGCGTTTCCCCACGCGCGACGAGGTGCGGTTCATGACGTACATCTCGGTGCTGCGCGGGGCCGGCGGGATTTTTTATTTTACGCTGCGCAATACTAAAGGCGAGCTGCTTTACGACCAGCCGGAGCGCTGGGCTTTTTACGAGAAGACGGCCTGGGAGCTGAACCATTTGCTGCCGGCGCTGGACGGCGGGGAGCGGTTGCCGGCGCCGGAGGGTTTGGACGCTAAGCTGGCGGCGGGGATAGTTAAGGGCGGCGGGCGGCGGTTCCTTATTATGACGAACCCGACGGAGAGGCCGGTGCTGGTGAAGCCGGAGGTTTTGGACGGGTGGCGGCCTTTGTTCGAGGAGCACAGGGATGTGAGGCTGGCGCTGAAGGAATATAAGGGGCATTGGTGGATGATGCCGTATAAAGTGCTGGTGCTGGAGAAGCGGCGGAGGTTTTTACTGTTTTAGTTTGGCAGGGGATTGCCGCAGGGACCGGGACGCAAACCGCGCTCGGCACACCGTGCCTCGCTCATCCTCCGGCCTCGGCGCTATGCAAGCCTCGGCCTACGGAAGGGTTTGCTTACCCGGTTCCTGCGTCAAGCCCCTGGAGATGCACGAGCAAGTCCCCCCGGCCGCTTGGTTGGGGTGGTGTAGAATAAGGAATTGGGGAGCTTATTTTTTTGGTATTGTTGTTTAACTGATTGGGTGGAGGTTATATGCGCGTATTGAATTTTATTGGGTGTATGCTGATGGCTGGGATGGCTTGGGGGGCGCAGCCGGTGGATAAGTTGGCGGATCAGCTGGCGAACGGAATTAAGGATAGGGGAGCGATAAAATTGGCGGTGCTGGAATTCCCCTACGTCGGGGGCAGGGCGTCGGAGGGGCCTATGGTGGTGCAGGAGCGGCTTATTACGGCGCTGTCCAAAATTAAAGGGGTTACGCTTATTGAACGCGGGCAGCTTAAGAAGGTGATGGGCGAGCTGAACCTGCAGGCTTCGGGCGCTATCGACGATACTACCGCCAAGCAGCTGGGCAAGCTTTTGGGCGCGGACGCGGTGGTGACCGGCACGCTTAATGATATTAAGGAAAAGAAGAGCGAGATAAACGCGCGCATTGTGGAGACCGAGACCGGCAAGATACTTTCCGCCGCCGCGGTGCAGCTGGAGAAGACCTGGAAGGACGCGGCGGTAGTTACCACGGTGCCTGACCCTAAAGATCCGCCCAAGGACTTCGGCAACAAGCCGCTGGTGCAGGTGGCCGTGCTGCTGGACACTTCAAATTCCATGGACGGGCTTATCAACCAGGCGCGCATGCAGATCTGGAAGATAGTGAACGAGCTGGTTACCGCCGAGAAGAGCGGCTCCGCGCCGGCCATAGAGGTGGCGGTTTACGAGTACGGCAATTCCGCGCTGGGCAGCCAGGGGGGCTATATCCGGCAGGTGCTGCCGTTCACGCGCGACCTGGACAAAGTTTCGCAGGAGCTGTTTGCGCTGAAGACCAACGGCGGGGACGAATACTCCGGCTGGGTGATAAAGGACGCGGTGGCCGGTCTTAAATGGAGCCCCAAGGAAGACGTATACAAGGCTATCTTTATAGCCGGCAACGAGCCGTTCACGCAGGGCCCGGTGGATTTCCACCAGGCGGCGGCCGCGGCCAAGGTTAAGGGCATTTTTGTCAACACCATTTTCTGCGGCTCGCGCCAGCAGGGCATGGCCGAGCAGTGGCTGGCCGGCGCGCAGGCGGCCGACGGGGATTATACGAACATAGACCAGGAGGCGGCGGTGTATACGGCGGCGGCGCCGCAGGACAACAAGATAAGCGAGCTCAGCGCCAGGCTGGACGGGACTTCGGTGGGTTACGGCAGGCATGCCGAAGCCAAATTTGCGGCGCGGGGCAGCATGGCGGCCAATTACGCGGGCGCGGGAGCCGGCGGCACGGCGGCCATGGCCGACCGCGCGGCGTACAAGGCGGCGGCGCCGTCGGCGCTGGCGGCCGAAGAGGCCGAGTGGGACGCGGTGTCGGCGCTGGAGAGCGGCACGGTTAAGCGCGAGGAGCTCAAGAAGGACCAGCTGCCCGCGAACCTGCAGAAGATGAGCGATAAAGAGCGCAACGCTTTCCTGGACAAGCAGCTGGCCGACCGCAAGAAGATAAAGGACGAGATAAACGCGCTGCAGGCGCAGCGCAAAGTTTACCTGGCGGCCGAAGAGAAGAAGCGCGCCGCGGGCGCCAAGGCCGGCACCCTGGACAGGGCTGTGATAGATACTATAAGGAAGCAGGCGACCAAGAGAGGGTATAAGTTTACGAAGTAAGAGGGGATGGGAAGGGATGGGGTCTGACCCCGGGGGAATTTGGGGTCAGACCCCCTTCATTTAATCAGACCCCCTTCATTTACTATGTACCTATTTTTATTTATCCTTTTGCTGACGCCGGGGGTGGCCCGGGGGCAGGAGGTTTCTATTGAGGCCAAGGCGGCGCAGCTGCTGGTGGTGTCGGCGGACGCGGCGGATATTTCCAAGGCTACGGCGGCGGCGCGGGCCGGGCTGGGCGGGGTGCAGCTGCAGTGGGGATCTTACTCGCTTGAGGACACACAGAAGCTGACGGCGAAACTGCAGGAAGAAGCGGCCGCGGCCGGTACCCCCCCGCTGTTCATAGCGGTGGACTACGAGGGCGGCAGCGTGTACGTGCCCACCACGCTGGGCCTGCTGGAGCTGCCCACCAACATGATGCTGGGTGCGGCCGACGACGAGAACAACACGGCCACCCTTTTCTACCTGGCCGGCCGCGAGCTGAAGCGCGCCGGCATCAACATGGCTTTCGGGCCGGTGCTGGATATCAACACCAACCCGCGCAACCCTATCATCGGCATACGCTCGCTGGGCTCGGACCCGGCCGACGCCGCGCGCCTGGGCGCCGCCATCCTCAACGGGCTCAAGGCCGGCGGGGTTATCTCGGTGGCCAAACATTTCCCCGGCCACGGCGCCGCTTCGGAAGATTCGCACAAGACCCTGCCGGAGATCCGGCTTTCCACGGCGGAGCTTTCCGCCACGCACCTGGTGCCGTTCCGCAAGGCCATAGAGCTGGGCGTGCCGGCCATCATGACGGTGCATATCCTTTTTCCGGCGCTGGATAAAAAGAACCCGGCCACGCTTTCTTCCGCCGTGCTTACGGGGCTGCTCAAGCGGGACCTGGGCTACAACGGGCTGGTGATAACCGACAGCCTGGACATGGGCGCCATCACGCGGCGCATGTCCATCCACAAGGCGGCGGCGGCTTCGCTCAGGGCGGGCTCGGACGTGCTGCTGATAGGCAAGGGCGATTTTGACGCGGCGGTGCGCGAGATAGCGGCGCAGGTGCGCGCGGGGCGCATCCCGCAGGCCCGGCTGGACGACGCCTACAACAAGGTGCTGGCCGCCAAGCGCGCGGCCGGGCTTTATTCCCCCCCGCCGGAGCATTCGTCTTTCGACAAGGCTTACCTGGACATTACCAAGGAGCTGTCGGCCAAGGCCATTACCCTGGTGCGCGGCGGCGGCCTGCTGCCGCTGCCCAAAGACAAAAAGGTGGCGGTGATAATTTTCGCGCCGCAGCGCTTTGCGCAGAACGCGCTGGATATTTACCGCCAGCTGCTCAAGGCCGGCTACGACGCCAGCCAGTTCTTCTTCGAGATTGCGGTAAAGCAAGGCGAGCTGCCCAAGATCATGAAGGCCGCGGCGGGCGCGGACGTGCTGGTGATAGGCAGTTTCCAATGGGCGGCTTCCCAGAACCGCACGCAGCGCGAGGCCATCCGGCGGCTGCTGGGCGCGGGCAAGCCCGCCGTGCTGCTGAGCCTCATGAACCCTTACGACCTGGCCGGCTACCCCGAGGCGCCCTGCGCCCTGGCGCTGTACGGCATGACGGCCCCGTCGCTGGAGGCCGCGGCGCGCGTGCTGTCCGGCGAGCTGCAGCCGCGGGGCAAACTGCCGGTGAGCATGAAATGAACCCGATACGCACAACTCTTATTATCGTTATTACGGTGGCGGTCATGCTGGGCCTGCGCCAGTGGGCGGGCGAGCCCATCTACATAGCCAGCGATTCCATGGCGCCCACGCTTACCAAGGGGCATCACCTGTGGCTGGACAAGGTCACCTTCAGGGGCCGGCCGCCGGAGCGCGGCGAGATAATTTCTTTCCGCTCGCCGGTGGGCGAGGAGCATGAATCGGTAAAGCGGGTGATAGCCGTGCCCGGGGACAGCGTTGAACTGCGCGAGAAGGCCGTGTACCTTAACGGCGGGCTGCAGCATGAGATTTACGTTTATTACGCGCGCCCCGGCGAAAGGCTGGTGGGCGATACGGTGGGCCCGCTGACCGTTCCGGAGGGCGGGCTGTTCGTGCTGGGCGACAACCGCGACAATTCCAACGATTCCGCCAGCTGGAAAAGCCCCGCCACGGGCGAGCCGCTGTATTTCCTGCCTTTAACGGAAGTTACGGGGAAGGTGCGCGGCTTCTACTGAAGAGGGTTCTACTGAAGACCGTAGACGCCGAGGCCGCCGGTGAGCAGGGCGTTGATGCCCTGGTAGGCTTTGTAAATTGACAGGCCCACGAACCAGGTAAAGCCCAGGATGAGGACGGTATAGGCTATCTTGGCCTCGCGCGAGATCACCGGTGATTTCCACACCAGGCCGAGGCTGAACGGCCCCAGCCCGAACAGGGTCATCACGATAATGCCGGGATGCGTGTAGTACCACGACACGGTGCTCCCCTGCCCTTTGCCGCAATGGCGGCAGTACTTATCCTGCCGCTCTATGGCGCGCTTGCAGTTCCAGCAGGTTGCGGGGGTGCCGGGATCGGTGGGTTCCATTAGTTGAAAGTATATAAAATTAGCGGCGGCGGGACTTCCCTTGCCAGGTGAAATTATCTAAACTTACTTAACTTTAACGTTAAGGCGGCCCAAGGAGAATCGGAACATGGAAAGACTTATAGGCTTTATCGGGATCTTTGTGATGCTGGGGATAGCTTACGCCTTCAGCAAGAACCGCAAGGCTATAAACTGGAAGACGGTGGGCGCCGGCCTGGCCATCCAGACAACCTTCGCTATCCTGGTGCTTAAGACCCCCTGGGGCCGCCACTTCTTCCAGTTCATGAACGACGTGATAGTAAAGCTCCTGTCCTTCTCCGACAAGGGCGCGGAGTTCGTGTTCGGCGGGCTGGTGAGCAACCCGTCGATGGGGTTCATCTTTGCCGTGCGCGTGCTGCCCACCATCATCTTCGTCTCGTCCATCATGTCCGTGCTGTACTACCTGGGCATAATGCAGAAAGTGGTGCTGTTCTTCGCCAGAATTATGGCCAAGCTGATGGGCACGTCGGGCGCGGAATCCCTGTCGGCCAGCGCCAATATCTTTGTGGGCCAGACCGAGGCGCCGCTGGTGGTGCGCCCGTACGTGGCCCGCATGACCAATTCCGAGCTGATGGCCATCATGACCGGCGGCATGGCCACCATCTCCGGCGGCATCATGGCGGCCTACGTGGGGCTGCTGGTGGAATCGCTGCCCAAGATAGCCGGGCATCTGCTGGCGGCGTCCATCATGGCCGCGCCCGCCGGGCTGGTGATGGCCAAGATCATAGTGCCGGAAACCGAGGAACCCGAGACCAAGGGCATAGTTAAGCTGCAGCTGGAGATAAACGACGCCAACGTGATAGACGCGGCGGCCAACGGTTCCACCGTGGGCATGCAGCTGGCTATAAACGTGGCGGCCTGCCTTATAGCTTTCATGGCCATCCTGGCCACGGCCAATTACCTGCTGGGCTTCGGCGCGGGCTGGGCCGGAATACAGGGCCTTACGTTCGAGCGGATCTTTGGCTGGCTCTTTACGCCGCTGGCCTGGGTTATGGGCGTGCCCCGGGCCGATGTGCCGCAGGTGGCCAGCTGGATGGGGCAGAAGACCGTGCTTAACGAATTTGTGGCTTACCTCAACATGGCCACTTTCCTTAAAGCCAACCCCGGCGTGATGAGCGAGAAGGCGCTGACCATAGCTTCGTACGCGCTGTGCGGCTTCTCCAACTTCCTTTCCATCGCCATCCAGATAGGCGGCATAGGGGCGATGGCGCCCGAGCGCCGCCACGACCTGGCCAAGCTGGGCCTTTACGCTGTTCTGGCCAGTTCCCTGGCCGGCTTCCTGTCCGCCACCATAGCCGGCATCCTGTTCTAGTTCCGGTTGGGGTCAGACCCTGGGGTCAGACCCTGGGGTCAGACCCTAGGGTCTGACCCCAAGAAATGTGCTTAAAAATACTGGTTAATTCGGCGGGCGGGGGCGGGGCGGAGCTGCAGGCCGCGCTGCTGGCCGGGGTGTTGCAGGCCGATTTCATTTTATTGGAAGACGATGGTTCCCCCGCGCGGGCGGGGACGCCGGCTTATACGGCGCTGGCGAAGAAGTGCCCGGTGCTGCCGGGCGCCGCCAAGACGGCGCTGTTGTCTTTTTACGCGGGGCGGCTGGCGGCGGCGGTGAAGCCGGGCGATACGGTGCTTTCGTTCATGCAGCGGTCCAATTTCGTGAACGTGCTGGCGGCGCGCAAGAGCGGCCACCGGGCGGTGATCTGCGAGGTGACGCAGCCTTCGCGGGAATACTCGGGGGCGCGCGGGCTGCTGATGAAACCGCTGATACGCAGGCTTTACCCGCGGGCGGCGCTGGTAATCTCCAACTCAAAGGGCAACGCGCTGGACCTGGAAGAGAATTTCGGTTTTGCTCCGGGCAAGGTGCAGGTGATCTATAATTCCTGCGACACCGAAGCGGTACGCAGGCTGGCGGCCGAGCCGCTGGAAGCCGGGCTGGCGCCGGTGTTCAAGAGGCCGGTGATAATTACCAGCGGCCGCTTTACGGCGGCCAAGGGGCAGTGGCATTTGCCCGGGATCCTGGCCGGCGTGAAGACCGCCGTGCCCGACGCCGCGCTGGTGCTGCTGGGCGACGGCGAACTGCGCGAGGCGCTCTTGGGCAGCTGCGCGGCCCTGGGGCTGAAGACCTGGCGCGCCGGGCGGGGCGCGCCGACCGGCCGCGAGGACGTGTTCTTCCCGGGCTTTGTGCCCAACCCGTACAAGTACCTGGCCAGGGCCAGGGTTTTTGCTTTCCCCTCCCTCTGGGAAGGGCTGCCCAACGCCGTTATAGAAGCGCTGGCCTGCGGCCTGCCGGTGATAGCGTCCGACTGCCGCTCCGGCCCGCGCGAACTGCTGGCCCCGGCCACGGATTTCCGCGGCGAAGCGGCCGCGCCGGAGGCCACCGGCTGCGGCTGGCTGCTGCCGCCGTTCCCGGTGCTGCCCCCGGGAGCCCCGGTGGAGACGACGGCCGTACAGCGCATGTGGACGGAAAAGCTGGCCGCGCTGCTGCGCAGCGAGGCCGATCAGAAGTTATTCGGTAATGCCGCCCGGAAAAGGGCGGAGGATTTCGCGCCGGCGGTGAAAGCCGCGGAGTGGCGCAGGACGCTCGGACTTACCAGTTAAACTCTCCTAAAGTCTTTTTCTTCTCCATTTCCACCTGCTTTTTACGCTTCGAAAGAGGGATATCCTTGTCGAGGGTGCCGTAATCCCTGATCTTGCCGGTGCGCTCGAACGCCGTGCGTTTGGCGCCGAAAGCGTACCTGAGCGTGAAGCGGTGGGAGTCGCCCAGGTCGCCGTACGGGGCGAAGGCGTAATCGAAGCGGAGGTCGCGGTTGCGCAGCCCGGCGCCCAGCGTAAGCCCCGACCCGGCGTTGGTGCTGCGGCCCGTGCGGTAGCCGGCCCGCACGAAGAAAGCGTCGGTCCTGTTTATCTCGAATTCGGCCTCGCTCCCGGCCCCGACGGTGGCGTCGCCGGCCCCGGGCTTGGTCACGTCCGCCATCACCCAGTACTGCTCGTTTATAAGCAGGGCGCCGCCGGTCCGGAGCATGAGCGGCACGTTGAAAGTGGTGGCGCCCATCTTCAGGCGGCCGCCGATATTGGACGCGGAAAAGCCGAAGCGGAAATCCTCGTAAAGTTTAAGCAGGCCCGCGTCGCCGCCCCAGCCCGTGGCGCCGTTGCCGTCGGCCTTCTGGTAGAAGAGCTTCATGCCTATGGCGCCGTAGAAGCGGCGGCCCAGCGCGGAAGCGAAGCCGCCGCCGAAAGCGTAGTCGTTGGCGCTGAAACTGCCCACGCTGCTGCCGGCGGCGTTGAACTTTACCATCTCGCCGCTGACCAGCATGTTGGCGCTGCCGAACACCGTGGAGTTGCGCGAGAGCGGGTGCACGTAGCCCAGGCTCTCGTGGCGGATGCCCTGCAGCCATTCGGTGTGGGAGAAGACGAATTCCTTGCGCGCCGCCACGGCCGCGCCGGCGGGATTATAGAACACGCTGAGCGCGTCGTCGCCGGAGGCGCAGTAGGCGCCGGCCAGCGCGGCGGCCCGGGCGCCGGAGTCCAGCTTTAAAAAAGGCATGGCGTCGCTGCCGGCCCTGGCGGCGAAAGCCGGCAGGCCGAAAACGGTAAGGAGCAGCGCCGCGGCGCAGTATCGCTTCATATCACCAGCTCCCGAAGAACTTGCCCGTACCTTTGCCGTGGGCGGCCGTCTTTACCAGGTAGATATACAGCCCGGTGGCGGCCTTGGCGCCGCCCCGCAGGCGCCCGTCCCACGTAACTTCGTTAAGAGCGTTGACGCCGTCGCCGGAGGTAAGGGTGCGCACCAGCTCGGCCGCCGAGTTGTAGATGTGCACCCTGACGTTTGTGGCGTCCAGCGGGATGCCGGTGAGCGCCAGGGGCTGCTTTCTGAAATCGCAGGGGTTGGGATAAGCCTTGAGGCTGAGCGAGGTCTGCTCCACCGCCTGGACGCGCACGGCATACACGGAGAAATGGCTCACCTTCGCCGAGATGGTGTTGGCGGCGGTATCGCGGACGAAGCTGTCCACCACCGGGGTCCATTTGCCCTGGGCTTCGTCGAGGTAGTACATGCGCGCGTAGGCTTCCGCCAGGAAATCGCCGTCGATGCGGCCGTCCTCGTCCGCGTCCGGGTAGGACATGGTGAGGGTGACCGGCAGGGCGAATGAGGTTATGGGCACGCCGTTGGCGTCGTAGGCCCTGAATTCGCGGATAAGGTCCACGGTGAGCGGCTTGAGCGAAGTGAAAGCGACGGCGTCGGCGACGTTGGTGCGGGTGGCGGTGACCGTGGCGATGCGCACGAACAGGCTGCCGCTATACGCGCCGGGCGGGATGGTGACGGCCATGGTATCGCTGTTGGCCACGTAGCCGCCCGCGGCGCCGCTGATGGCGGTGTTGATGACGAACGTACTGCCGGTGCCCCCGGCGATGATGCTGGTGCCCAGGTTGCCGGCCATGTCGCGCGCCGAGAAGCTGAACGTGGCGGTGCCGGTGGAATACCAGGTTTCGACGTGGCCGGTGAAGGTCCAGGTAGTGCCGACCACCGAGGCGAGGGAAAGCTCCGCCGTCTGCGCGCTGCCGAAGGTATCGAACGTAAGGGCCGGCGAGGAAATATACAGGCCGGTGGCTTCCGTGATGTGCAGCGCCGCGGTGAGCGTTACGCTGCTGACGGCCGGCAGGCCCGACGTGACGGTGACGCGGGCGGTGGGGCTGGTGACGTCCACGCGCTGCCCGTCGGAAACCGCGGTGACGGAGGGAACGCCCAGGCCGTTGTACGCCATGACGGCGAAATAGTAGGTGGACCCTTCGGTCAGCGCAGGGGTGGTCCTGGTGACGAAGCGCGCGGTGCCGGCGGTGGTCCAGGCTACGACATCCGCGGTGCCGGGCGTGCTGCCTATGGCGTAGCGGTACTCCACGGTGCCGCCCACCTCCCCCCAGTTGGCCGACAGCCTGTTGAGGGAGGAAACAAAATCTATGTCCGCGCTCAGCCCGTCGCTGACGTAAGCCACTTCCGCGGGCAGGCTGGTGTCCACCAGCTGGCCGTCGGACCAGGTCTCGGAGGAATAAGCGCCCACGCCGTTGACGGCTTTAACGCCGAAATAATAGGTGGTGCCGCTGGCGAGGGTAAGCCCCGTGCGGGTAACGAACTGGGAGCCGCCGTTGGCGGTCCAGCCCGCCACGTCGGCCGAGCCGACGCCGGTGCCGATGGCGTAGTAATAGCCGTAGACGCCGGTCTCCGGGTCCGCGGAGGAGGTCCAGTTGGCGGAAAGCTGGGAGGTGGAGCCGGTCTCGTCTATATCCGCGGCGGCCACGGCGCCGTCATAGACCGTGGCGACGGCGGTGGGCGGCGTGGTGTCGGCGTCGGCGTAGGCCTTGAGGCAGACGTTGGTCTTGTTGAAGTTGTCGCCGTAATAGCTGTTGGTGATGGTGGTAAGGTCGGTCCACGCGCTTCCGTTGGGGCTGATATAGCTCTGCCCGGCGGAAGCGCCGGCCCCGGAGCTGAAACCGGGGATATTCAATTCCGCCGCTATGGGATAGACGTCGGCGCTGTTGATGAGCTTGACCACTACTGAAAATTTGGTGCCCCCCACCAGCATCACGACGGAGCCCACGGGAACGGTGTGGTAGCCGGAAGCGGCGAAATTGCCGGTGGCGGTGTGGGCCAGAGTGCCGCTGGTGGGGCTGCCGGCCGTAACGCCCGTGTAAACGCGCAGTTCATAGTCCACGTCCACGTCCGTGGTGTAGAAGCCCACCGCGTTGAGCTGGCCCGCGGAGGCGTCGAAGATATTGGCCATCCATTCCGTGGTGCTGTCGCCGGCCTCACCCTGAACGTCGCCGTTGCCGATGCGGTAGGTGTAGCCGAGCGGGTCGTACTGGTAGAGGGTGGTATAGTTGGTGACGGCCTGGTTGTCGTTGAAGACGGCGGTGTCGCCGCCGAGGGAGGTGTCGTAGTAGGAGATGTAGAAATAGCCGCTGTTGCTTATCCCGGTGTCCAGGCCCCAGCTGTTGCGCGCCAGGAAAGCGCCGTTGCCGGCCGGCGTGCCCATGGTAGGCGTGGTGAAATTTTCCTTGGCGTAGGTGTCGTTCCACCCTACCAGGGCTATGGCGTGGCCGCCGCAGCCGGTACCGCTGCAGGTGCAGGCGCCTTGCGTGCCGTAGGGCTCGGAGCAGCGGCTGTTATAGAAATGCGCGTCGCTCGACGTTGGCGTGGCGTTATCGTCCCAGTAAATACTGGAGTAGACGGCGCCGTCGGTAGTAATGGCGGCTTTGACGTTGTTCTTGAAGGCGGTTTCGTTGGGCGTGGCGGGGATGGGCAGCCAGTACATGCCCTGCACGTGTTTCTGCACCGGGCTCGAGGTGCCTTCGTTCACGGGGCCGGACCAGCGCGCCAGGTAGGCGGCCGACATTATTGAAACGCCGCCGTCACAGGAGGCCCAGTCGAAGCTGCTGTTGCCGTCGAGGTGGGCTTCGGAAAAATCGCGGGTCTCGCCGGGGAGCAGTTTTGACTCCATGGAGGCGTAAGTGGCGAAGGCCCAGCAGTCGCCGCAGGCGCCCTGGTCCCTTATCGCCGTGAGTTTGTTATAGTCGCGCAGGTCATAGGCGTTGTCGTAGGAGGACGGCGCCAGCGGGCCGCGAAAGCCGGCCACCCGGGAGACGGAAGAGGGAGCCCCGGGTTTCCCGGAGATAGCGGCGGAAATATCCTTGCCCGCCATATAAGACATGTCCACGGGCGAAGGGCGGAAACCGAAAACATGCCGCGGCGCCGCGGCGGCGGGAGCGCCGGGGGCGCCCGTACCCAGGACGCGCAAAGGCGCGGAAGAGACCGGGGCCGCGTAGTTGAGGAAAGCCGGGTTCACGCGCGCCGGGGTGGCGGCCAGGGCCGGCCCCGCGCAGGCGAGCAGCAGCGCGGCGCAGCAGAAGTTGGAGAGCTTTCTTTGCTTCATAAAATTCACGCGTCAGCGCCCGCCCCGGCGCTTGCCGGCGGCGCGGACGGCCGGCTCCAGCGTTATCAAAGACGTGGCGGACCAGTCCCCCGCCGCCCAGCCGTCCGACGGCAGCACGCGCATATAGTACTGCGTGCCCGGGTTCACGGGGAGGCCGGAGATCTTATAGGTGCAGGTGTCCGTAAAAACGTCGGCCACCGGCGCGGTAAAATCCCCGGTATCGGAAAGCTGCAGGCGGTAGTACTTCCCGGTGGACTGCCACCGGATGGCGCTGCCGGTGAACTTGGCCTCCGGGGCCAGCGCGGGCGTGTCCGGCTTGGCGGAATGAGCGGGGCGCGCCGGCTTGGAGATGGCGAACGAGTCGGGCTTGGAGAAATCGGTTTCTTTGACGTCGCCGTTGTTGAGCGTCATCAGGCCGGAGACATGCCAGTAGTAAACCCCGTCCTTGAGAAAGGCGGGGAACAGCCGGTAGCTGTTCTGCTTCAGGACCGTGTCCAGTTCCAGCAACGAGAACTCCTCGTTGCGGCTGATCTGCAGGCGGTAGGAAACGGCCTTCATCATCTCGTTCCAGGTGAGGTTGATGCCCTCCCCCTTCCTGCCGGTGCGCTCTATCCTGGAACTTACGATGAGGGGCGCCGACGGCGGGTCATCCAGGAAGCGCTTGTTCCACAGGTTCACGGCCAGCACGGCCTTTTCGCCGTAGCGGGCGAAGGAGCTCCAGTCGTCCACGCGCCCGCGGTAGACGGTGGCGCCGTAGGTGTCCTTGAGCTTTTTGTCCATGGCCTCGGGAATAGAGCCGATAAAAACGCTGGGCGGGTAGGAATCCAGCAGCTTGGCCCCGCCCTTGTTGAGGTAGTCCTGGAACTTGGGGTCGAAAGCCGTGCGGGAATTGGGGATGAGGAGCAGCGCGTTGACGGGGTCTTCGGCCGCGGCCAGGGGCGCGGCCAGCAGGAAAAGGCAGAAAGCGGCCGGCGTACAGGCCCGGGCGGTCTTCAGGAATGCGGACAAGAGTTGTCTCATATGCGTTGTATAGTATACATTCCGGTCTTTACGGATTTGTTGCGTAGTAGTGCTATAATTAGGGTATGGAAAACCGGGAAATAAAGCCTTCCGCCGAAGAACCCGCCATAGAGGCGGAGCTGGTCAGCAACGGCCCCGGCGACAACGGCCGGTACGAAGACCCCGGGCAGACCTTCACCCCTCCCCCGGAGGCCCGCGGGGTCTTAACGCGCATGAAAGCTTTTGTTGGGGGCATGCTGGCTTTGTTCGGCGCGGGACTCCTGATAGTCGGGGCCCTGCTTACCTACACCGTGATAGGCGCCATCATAGGCATCCCCATGATGCTGGCCGGCGCCGCGGCCCTGTACCTGTTCTTCAAACTGATGGCTTCCGGGCCCGGGAATATCAGGGTCTTCCGCAACTTCTAATTGAACTCCCCAAGCAGGATCTGCTCCAGCTCAAGGCTTATGCCGGTCTTGGCCTTTACCTCGGCGCGCACCTTGCCGATAAGGCTGTAAATGTCCGCGGCCGTGGCGCCGCCGGCGTTGACGATGAAGCCGGCGTGCTTGGGCGACACCTGGGCGCCGCCCACGCGCAGGCCTTTAAGCCCCGCGGCGTCTATCAGCCGGGAGGCGTAATCGCCGGCGGGCCGCTTGAAGACGCTGCCGGCGGAAGGGGAATCGAGGGGCTGCTTCTCGGCGCGCAGGCTCAGGATATTGTGCCGGTCCAGCAGCATGACGTCCGGCGGGCCGGGGTCCAGCTCGAACACGGCGGAAATAAGGATGAGGTCCTGCAGGCCCTCCGTGCGGCGGTAGCCGTGCGGGATATCTTTCTTCTTAAGCTCCACTTCCTTGCAGGCAGCGTCCAGCGCCTGCACGGAGACCAGGCGGTCGAAAACTTCCTGGCCGTAGGCGCCGGCGTTCATGCGCAGGGCGCCGCCCACCGAGCCCGGGATGCCGGAGGTCTTCTGCAGCCCCCCCAGCCCCTGCTGGGCGGAGGCGTAAACGAAATTATCCCACAGGGCGCCGGCCTGCACCTTGATGCTGTTGCCGCTGTAGAGCAGCGCGTAGAGCCTTTCGGTTAGGACGGTGACGCCGGGCAGGCCTTTGTCGCTTACCAGCACGTTGGAGCCGCGGCCCAGCGTGCGCATGGGCAGGGCTTGCCGGCGGCACCAGGCGCCCAGCCAGACTATGTCGGCCACGCAGCCCGGCTTTACCAGCACTTCCGCCTTGCCGCCCGCGCGGTAGGTGGTGAAGTTGCCGGCCGGTTCGTCGAAGAGGCAGTACTGGCCGAATTTCTTTTTAAGTTCAGAGTAGTCTGGCATTGTTGTTTATAGTCCGTTACCGCCCCGGTACGCGGGGCGCCGGGTCTGACCGCGGCGCCCCGTACCGGTTCCGCGTTATTTCTTAAGTACTTTCTTTATGCGCTTGAAGGCCCAGTCTATCTCCTTCTGGGTCACTACCAGCGGCGGGGCGAAGCGGATCACGTGGTCGTGGGTCTCTTTGGCAAGCAGGCCCAGGGCCATCAGCTCTTCGCAGTAGGGGCGGGCCGCGCAGTCCAGCTCCACGCCTATGAGCAGGCCTTTGCCGCGCACTTCCTTGATGTGCTTGCCCTTGATGGTGCGGAGCTTCTCCATGAAGTACTTGCCCATCTCGTAGGAATTCTCGACGAGCTTTTCTTCGGTCAGGACCTTGAGCGCCTCGCGCGCCACGGCGCAGGCCAGCGGGTTGCCGCCGAAGGTGCTGCCGTGGTCGCCGGGGTTGAACACGCCCAGCACTTCCTTGGAGGACACCACGGCGGAGATGGGCAGCACGCCGCCGCCCAGGGCCTTGCCCATGGTGATCATGTCGGGTTTCACGTTCTCGTAGTCGCACGCGAACTTTTTGCCGGTGCGGCCGAAGCCGGTCTGGATCTCGTCGGCCACGAACAGCACGCGGTTGGCCTTGCACAGGTCGTAGGCAGCCTTAAGGTAGCCCGCCGGCGGCACTATGATGCCCGCCTCGCCCTGGATGGGTTCCAGCAGGAAGGCCACGGTGTTCGGGGTGATGGCGGCTTTCAGTTCTTCGATACTGCCGTAGGCCACGGTCTTGAAGCCCGGCGTGAACGGCCCGAAGCCGTCGCGGTACTGCGCCTCGGTGGAGAAGCTCACGGTGCTGATGGTGCGGCCGTGGAAGTTGTTGGAGCAGGTGATGATCTCGGCCTGGCCTTCCTGCACGCCCTTCACCTTGTAGCCCCATTTGCGCACGGCTTTAAGCGCGGTCTCTACGGCCTCGGCGCCGGTGTTCATGGGCAGGGCCATCTCGTAGCCGGAGAATTCGCACAGCTCCTTCAGGAACGGGCCCAGCTGGGCGTTGTTGAAGGCGCGCGACGTGAGCGTTACTTGCTTGGCCTGCTCCGTGAGCGCCTTGATGACGCGCGGGTGCCGGTGGCCGTGGTTCAGCGCGGAGTAAGCGCTGAGCATGTCCATGTACTTCTTGCCGTCGGGGTCTTTAACCCATACGCCTTTCGCCTGGGAAATGACGATGGGCAGGGGGTGATAGTTGTTGGCGCCGTAATGTTCGGCCATCTCTATCAACTTCTGCGTTTCGGGGCTCTGAGCCTGATTTGTATCCATTATACTGCCTCCATAAAGAGCTGCGAAAACCGACATAACGAAGAGCGGCCTGCGCGGGATACCCGCGGGAGACCGCCTTCGTTCCGGACTGACGCCTCAGCTCTGTACTTAAAACTTAACGCCTAAACCGCCGTTATAGCCGGGCTGGCCGTGCAGGGAGCTGTAGGCCCCGTACACATAGAGCAGCGGCAGCGGCGAGAAGCGCACGCCCAGCGTGTAGCGGGGCTTGGAGATGGTGGCCTCGGCGCCGTTGACGAGGGTGCCGACCGCGCCGGGGACATCCTGCACCTTGAGGGTGGTGCGGTCAAGGCCTACGCCGATGAAGGGCTTTATCACCGGGATGTCGAAGGACGCCACGGCGTTGAGGGACATGTGGGAGCCCTTGAAGTAATCGTAGTTGATCACGTCGTAGAAGGCCGAGACGGAGACGTCG
Source organism: Elusimicrobia bacterium GWF2_62_30 (assembly GCA_001799995.1). Lineage (GTDB taxonomy): Bacteria > Elusimicrobiota > Elusimicrobia > Elusimicrobiales > UBA9959 > UBA9959. The sequence goes on along the minus strand of MGUK01000022.1, from coordinate 23,789 downwards.
GGGATGAACTTGGTGACCGTGCCGCTCTTCAGGACGTTGTAGCTGACGCCGGCGCCGATGATGGAGAAGCCGGAGAGGGTGAGGCCGCGCAGCGTGAGGTCCGCGTCGATGACGGGCAGGGCTACGGAAGCCCTCACCAGAGGGACGCCGAAAGCGTTCACGTCGGAGTCGTTGAGGATGCTGTTATTGTCGTTGGGCTTGGCCTGCACCGTGGCGGCTATGCCCACGTCGAACCCGGGGAAGCCGATGTTGCGGCCCGAGTTGAAGTCGTTGCCGCCGATAACGCCGCCGAGGTCTTCGACGAAGGGCGCGAGGCGCGCTTCGGCCTGGACCTTGGAGGCGCCTACATAGGTATTGAAGTCGGCGAACGGGTCCGCTTTGGCGGAAACGGCGAAAACGCCGGCCGCTAACACCGCTAAAAGAACAGGTCTAAGGATCTTTTTCATTTTTTTCTCCTTGAAGTCCCGAGTATCGCTATATTATCTCATAATAAACGCGAAAATAAAACCCCCGCCGGCCCGGGGCGCGGCGGGGGCTTGGCCGGGAGGTCCGGCGGGAGCTAGTCCGGGAGCTGGAACCCTTTGGAGGGCAGGCTCTGGTCTATGGTGCGGGGCACCATTTTGGCGAAGACGTCCAGGATGATGACGGCATTGTAGTTGGCGTCCAGGGAGGAGCCTTTGCGCACCCGGTCCACTATGCCCTGGTTGAGCTTTTCTATATCCTCATAGGCTTTGGTGAGCTTGTTCAGCTCCCAATCCGGGTCCAGGCCTTTCTTCTTGCGGAGGTACTGCTGCAGCAGGTAGCTGGAAACGGAACGGTAGACCGTTTCGCTGAGCGAGGCGAAAGGCAGGTGGTAGGCGGCCATGGGCTTGAGGATGTTCATGACGGGGCAGCCGCTGGTGACCATGTGGATGCCTATGATGGAGCTGAGCACGGACTGCAGGCTGGTGCGCTTGGAATATTCGCGTTCGCGGGTGATGACGCGGGCGTCCACCAGCATGGTGGAGGCCTTGTCGGAGAAGTCGCGGATGATATTGGAAAGGCTGAGCGCGATAGGGCAGTACTTATGCCCGGCGGAGTCGAGGGGGCAGAGGGCGCATTTGCCCTGGTCGAGCAGCGCCCACTCCGGCGGGTTAGGGCTGTTGGGGCTCTGGAGGGTGAGCGTGTCGGCGTCGAGCTGGATGTCGATGACTTTTTCGTCCCCGCCTTCGAACTTGATGATGTATTTATATTGCATGATATCTCCGTTAAAAGCCGCGGTATTTGCGCGCGCTGATGAGGCGGGAATAGAAATAGGGATTGGAGACGGCGTCGATATGGACGCCGGTGCTTACCCCGGCGTGCACGAAATAGCCCTTGCCCACGTAGATGCCCACGTGGTCCGGAGTGGCGCCGCCGGGCTTCTTCATGGAAAAAAAGAGCAGGTCGCCGGGCAGGACGCCCGCGGGCTTGAGGTAAAGGCTGGACGAGTACTGCTCGCGCGCCACGCGCGGCAGGTGCAGGTCGGCGCTTTCATACACCAGCTTGACGAAGGCGGAACAGTCCATGCCGGTGCCCGGGTGCATGCCCCCCCAGAGGTACGGCACGTTGAGGTAGCGCATAGTGGTGCGGACTACTTCAGCCCGGGCGTCGGCTATGGTCTTGGCCTGCGCCGCGGGGAGTAGGAGGAAGGTGAGGGCAAGAAAGCCGGTTAAAAGGGCCGTTGTACGCCGCATATGAGGTATATTTGTAGCATATTTCTTGCCGCGTTTAAACGGAATAGTGTATTATTGTTACCGTTATGAAAAGAGCCGTCCCCTTCTTGTTTCTCCTGCTGGTCCTGGCGCAGCGCGCGCCGGCCGCGGCCCAGACCCTGCCGGACCTGAAGAACCAGTCCGCCTGGAAGGAAAAGGACAAACAGGAGTTCCTGAAGTACCTGAAATCCGACCAGCCCACGTCCGTGACCGGCCAGGTGAAAGCCGTGGCGGCCGAAAAGGGCGGCGGCGCTTCCCGCAAAGCGCGTTATCTCACCCTCGACCTCTTCTCCGATTCGCTGATAACGGTGTCGGGCACCGGCAAAAGGAACACCTGTCCCGTAAGTTTCGGCCCGCAGCTGATGGCGGGCGGGCATCTTTTTTCGTGGATACGCTATTACGCCGGGCTGAAATACAACCACCTGCGCCAGGACAAACTGGACGGCACCAGCGCGCGCCTGGAACATTTCGAGTTCCCCGTGGGCATCGAGCTGGCGCTGATCCCGCTGGGCACGCCGCATACCCGCTACGCGCTGCTGCGCTTCGGCGTTTCCGAGCACCGTTTCGGCGCCAAAGAGCAGAAAGCCTCTTTCGAAACCTCCGTGCTGGGCTGGCATCACGCCTGGAACGCGGCCATCGGCTATGAATGGCAGATCTCCGAGTCCCGCTGGCGGGCCCATTTCCTGGCGGAAGGCTACCGCTCCTTCAGGGCCAAGGGCACGCCCGAGTTCACGGGCGCCGGCCTGACCGGCGGCTTAGCCTACACCTTCTGAACTCTTCCCCCTCCTTTTTTTCCGCTTGACGACAGGGCGGAAGTTATATTTAATTCCCCTTATGGGGGAGAAGATACTGCTTGTTGACGATGATCCGGATATTACCAGCCTGCTGCAGGACGAGCTGACGGCGCAGGGTTACGCGGTAAAGATCTGCGACGGCGGCGAAGAAGTGCTGGCCGCGATGCATTCCTACCTGCCCGACCTCCTGATAATGGACGTGATGCTGCCCGGCATAGACGGCTATTCCCTGACCAACCACATAGGCGAAGATCCCGACCTCTGCAAGATACCGCTCATCATCATGTCCGCGCTGACCACTTCGCGCGCCATGTTCGAGACCAAACCGCAGGTGGCCGCGTTCTTCTCCAAACCCTTCAGCAACGAAGAGTTCATGGAAGCGGTCAAGACCGCCCTGACGAAACAAGACTAAACGTTCCGCGCGGCACGCCGGCGCTTTGCGGCGCCGATGCCCGTTTTTGTTACAATCATACTATGAGCGGTTCCCCTTTTCTGCCGATGAGCCCCGAAGAGGTCCGGGCGCTGGGCTGGGACGCGGTGGACGTCGTGCTGGTTACCGGCGACGCCTACGTGGACCATCCCTCGTTCGCCATGGCGCTGGTGGGCCGCGTGCTGGAGGCCGAGGGCCTGCGCGTGGCCATCCTGGCCCAGCCGGGCTGGGAGAACTGCGCGGACTTCCGCAAGTTCGGCAGGCCGCGCCTGTTCTTCGGCGTGTCCGCCGGGAACATGGACTCGATGATCAACAAGTACACGCACAACCGCCGCATCCGTTCCACCGACGATTTTTCCCCCGGCGCGCGGCCCGGCCTGCGCCCGGACCGGGCCACCGTGATCTACGCGCAGCGGGCGCGCGAGGCGTACCCCGGCGTGCCGGTGGTAGTCGGCGGCATAGAGGCTTCCATGCGCCGCTTCGCGCATTACGACTACTGGTCGGACAAGGTGCGCAAGAGCGTGCTGCTGGACTCCAAGGCGGACCTGCTGGTTTACGGCATGGGCGAGCGCCCGGTCCGCGAGATATCCGCGCGCCTTAACGCCGGAGAGAGCGTGGGCGCGCTGCGCGACATCCGCGGCACCTGCTACCCGCTGGGCGCCACCGAGACCGCCGTTTTCAGCCTCCCCGGCGCCGTGGAGCTGCCTTCGGCCGGCGAGGTTGCCGGCGACAGGGTGAAGTTCTCGACGGCCACCCGCGCCATCTACGAAGAATCCAACCCGCATAACGCCAGGCCGCTGGTACAGAAGAGCGAAGGCCGCGCCGTGGTGCAGAATCCCCCCGCGCTGCCGCTGACGACGGAGGAGATGGACTTCGTCTACGGCCTGCCCTTCACCAAGCGCGCGCACCCTTCCTACCGGGAGCCCATCCCGGCGCTGGAGATGATCAAGGATTCGATAGTGATACACCGCGGCTGCTTCGGCGGCTGCGCCTTCTGCTCGCTGACGCTGCACCAGGGCCGCTTCATCCAGGAGCGCAGCGCCGCCTCCGTAAAGGGCGAAGCCGAGCGCCTGCTAAAGACCCCGCGCCACCCGGGCAATATCTCGGACCTGGGCGCGCCGTCGGCGAACATGTACGGGATGCGCGGCCGGAACATGGACGTCTGCCGGGCCTGCCGGAAGATCTCCTGCCTGCACCCGGCCATCTGCAGCAACCTCAACACGGACCATACGGCGCTGCTGGAGCTTATGCGCGCCGTGCGGGAGCTCAAAGGGCTCAGGAAGGCTTTTGTGGCCAGCGGCATCAGGATGGACCTGGCGCTGCAGTGCGGCGAATATATTTCCGAGATAGCGCGGTTCCACACCGGCGGGCAGCTGAAGGTGGCGCCGGAGCATATCATGCCGGGCGTGCTTTCGGTGATGAAGAAGCCTTTCGCCGAGGTTTACGAAAAATTCACCTGGAAGTTCCTGGGCGAGTCGAAAAAGGCCGGCAAGGAGCAGTACCTGGTGCCGTACTTCATCTCCGCGCACCCGGGCTCGACGCTGGCCGACATGGCGGAGCTGGCCGTCTTCCTGAAGGAACGCAACATCCGCCCGCAGCAGGTGAACGATTTCCTGCCGGCGCCGATGGAGCTGGCCACGTCGATCTATTTCACGGGCCTGGACCCGTTCACGCTGCAGCCGGTGTACGTACCGAAGAAAGAAACGGAGCGGCGCCTGCAGCGCGCGCTGCTGCAGTATTACAAGCCGGAGAACAGGCCGCTGGTGATCAGGGCCCTCAAAGAAATACGCCGCCCGGACCTGCTGGCGAAGCTGCTGAGATGAGCCCCGCCGCGGCCCGCGGCAGACAGGCAATGAAAGCTTTCATAGAAAAAATAAAAAACCTGGAGCACCGCGCCGTGCCCCTGCTGCTCAGGGGCCTGGCCGTTCTCCTGCTGGCCTGCATCCCGTACAAGGTGCTGGGTACCGGGTACCTGCCGCCCGACGACGCTACGCGGCACGCCGCCAAGGCCGTGTCGGAAAAGAGCTGGGGCGAGATACTGGTGCTGCGCGGCGGCGCCGAGCTGGACCCGGAGCAGGGCTGGAACAGCCTGCTGGGCGCCGTCCGCAAGCTGACCGGCCGGGACCAGAAGGGGCTGGTCAGGTTTTCCGTCGCCGCCCTGTTCGTGCTGTTCGCCTGCGTGCCGCTATTGCTGGTGAAGCGGCCGGAGGCGTGGCTGCTGGCGCTGCTGCTGCTGGTGGTGGCCAACTTCGACATTTTCGGCAGGCTGCTGACGGGCAGGCCTTTTCTTTTCACGACGCTCTACGTGGCGGCGGCCGCCCTGACCTGGCGCAGGCTCAGGGAAAAGCCGGCGGCGTACGGGTTACTTGGCGCGCTGACGCTTTTGGCCGCGCTGGCCGCCTGGACGAATACCGCCCTGTTCCTGCCCGCCGCCCTTTTCTGCCTGGCCCTGTTCCTGGCGCGGGAATGGCGCGCCGGGGCCGCGCTGTCGGCCACCGCGCTGGCCGGCACGCTGCTGGGCGCCGTCCTTACGGGCCGCCCGCTGAGCTTTCTCGCGCAGGCGCCGGAGCGCCTTTTCCTCACCCTGAAGCTGTACCTGCCGCAGGCCGCGCGCGTTGGCGAATTCCAGCCCGCCACCGGCGATTACAGGCTGCTGCTGATCGTGGTCTTCTTCCTGATGTGGCGCGCCCTGAAGAAGGACCGCGGCGCGGCAGCGGCGGCCGACCCGGTCTTTCTCCTGCTGGCGCTGGGCTGGGTCGGCGGTTTTGTTTCGGCGCGGCTCTGGCTGGACCTGGGGATAACCGCCTGGCTGGTGTGGACCTGCGGGCAGCTGGAGGAAATACTGGAAGCCGCCGGGAGCCTGCTGTCGCTCAAGCGCCTGGTGTTCGCCGCGGCGCTGCTGCCGGCGCTGTACCTGGCCGCGGTCAACGATTCCTACGGGCGCTGGTCCTCCATAGGCCCCTACACCTGGATGGCGGAAGTGGCGGAACAGGACGCCGGCTGGCTGCCGGGCAAAGGCGGCGTGGTCTACAGCTCCGATTCGGGCATCTTTTACTGCATGTTCTTCCACCAGCCCCGCGCTGAGTGGAAATACGTGCTGGGCGCCGAGCCGGCCCTGATGCCCGCCGGGGACCTGGCGGTCTTCAATGAGATCCTGGCCTTGAAGGGCGCGGCGGCGGCGTACGCGCCGTGGACGGCCAAAATGAAGCCGGAGGACCGCCTGGTGCTGGCCGGCTCCGCCGTGCGGCCGGCCATCCCCGGGCTGGAGTGGAACTACCTGGCGGACCAGGTCTGGTTCGGCAGGCTGCCGGCGCCAAAGAAAAAGCCCGGCGACGGGCGCCGGGCTTCCTGACCGCCGTTGGCGGCCTTGCTCAAACCTTGTGCGTTTTAAAGAATTCCAGCAGCTCCGCGCCGTATAGGGCGAACTTCTCCAGGCCCAGGCCTTTGATGGCCTTCATGTCTTCCAGGCTGCGCGGCTGGGAGAAGGCCAGCCTTTCCATAACGTCGTTGGTCATGATGGCTTCCGGCAGCATATTGCGCCGGGCGGCGGCGTCCTTGCGCCACATCTTCAGCGCCTTGAAGCGGTTGCGGATGGCGTCGAAGTACAGGCGCTTCTCGTGCGACACTTCGCGCCGGGGCACGTGATACTCGGGCGCTTTCAGCCCCTTCTGCAGGGCTTCGCGGATCCACGGCCCGTGGTTGGCCAGCACGTAGGAGCTGACGCCCTTGAAGATGGAAAGATTGTTGAGCCCTTCGCGGGGCGCCACCGAAAGGCGCAGCATCAGGTCTTCGCTGATGACCTTGAACGGCGGGCTATTGCGCTTTATGGCGGCCACTTCGCGCGCCAGGTAGAGCTCGCGCAGCACGGCCAGGCCGCGGCCGTTGAGCTGCCGGGCGCCGCGCAGGGACATGAAGCCGTTCTCGTCGAAGCGCATCTGCTGCGGCTCCACCAGCGTGATCTGCGCGAACTGGGTGCGGGCCTCGTCTATGTTGCCTTTCTTTTCCAGCTCGCAGGCCAGCAGGTCGCGCAGTTTCTTAAGGTGGATAGTGTCGGAGATGGCGTAGTCCAGCATCTCCTTGTTGAGCGGGCGGCGGCCCCAGTCGGCCTTCTGGAACTTCTTGTTCATCTCGTGGCCCAGGTACTGCTTTACCATGTTGTCGAGGCCGCACTTGATGATGCCCAGGTACTTGGCGGCCACCATGACGTCGAAGATATTATGGAAGACGCCGCCGACGGAGGCCTTGAGCACGCGGATATCCGAATCGGCGGAGTGGAAGATCTTTTCTATTTCGGGGTCGGCCAGGACGGGGAAGAGCGGCTTGATGTCCACGGCCAGGGTGTCGACGACGGCGTTGATATGCTCGCTGGTGATCTGCAGCACGCAGAGTTTCTCGCGGTAGACATAGAGGCTGTTGGACTCCGTGTCTATGGAAAGGTACTTATGGGTGGCGAGTTTGGCGCAGAGCTCGTTGAATTCTTTCTGCTTATCGATGAAAACGTAGTTCATTCTTGAATATAATATCATTTAGGACCGTATGCCGACCATTATCTTCAACAAGCCCTACGGGGTGCTTTCCCAGTTCACGCCGGAGCACGGGCACGCCTCGCTGGACGGCTTCGGCCTGCCCAAGGGCGTTTACCCCGCAGGCCGCCTGGACGCGGACAGCGAAGGGCTGCTGCTGCTCACGTCGGACGGGGCCCTGCAGGCCCGCGTGGCCGACCCCCGGCACAAGACGCCCAAGACCTACTGGGCGCAGGTGGAGCGCGAGGTGACGGACGACGCGCTGGCCGCCCTGCGCGCCGGCGTGACGCTGAGCGACGGGCCCACGCTGCCGTGCGGCGCCCGGGCGCTGCCGGACCCGGGGCTGCCCCCGCGGGTGCCGCCCATCCGCGCGCGCAAGACGGTGCCCACCTCCTGGGCGGAGCTCGTGCTTAAGGAAGGCCGCAACCGGCAGGTGCGCCGCATGCTGGCCCGCGTGGGCTTCCCGGTGCTGCGCCTGCTGCGACGCGCCATAGGCCCCCTCACCTTCGAGGGCCTGCCCCCCGGCCAGTGGCGCGAACTCACCCCCGCGGAAATAAAGAAGCTTACGGTCTAAGGAAAAAATATGACTATGCCGCACAGGATAGGGTTTATCGGGCTGGGGCTGATGGGCCGGGCCATGGCCATGAACCTGCATAACGCGGGGTTCCGGGTCGCGGTGTATAACCGCACCCGCGCCGATACCACGGAGTTCGCCGACCTGGGCTGCACGGTGGCGGCCACGCCCAAAGCCCTGGCCAGGAATTCCGACACGATCATAACCATGGTCTCCGACATGGCCGCCATGGACGCCGTCCTGGAAGGGCCCGAAGGCGTCCTGCCGGCCTTCACGGGGGGCAGCACCCTGATAAACATGAGCACCCTGTCGCCGGAATATACCGCCGCGCTGGCCAAGAAGTGCTTTATCTCCGGCGTGGAATTTCTGGACTGCCCCGTGGCGGGCTCCAAGCCGCTGGCGGAAAAAGCGCAGTTGGTGATCCTGGCCGGCGGGAAAAAAGAGACCGTGGAAAAACTCTCCCCCGTGCTGAAAGCCATGGGCCGGGCCATTGTCTACGCGGGCCAGGCGCCGGCGGGCACCGCCCTGAAGCTCTGCATGAACCTGCTGGTGGCACAAATGACCACGGCGCTGGCGGAATCGGCGGCCCTGGCCGCGGCGCAGGGGCTGGACCCGCAGCTGCTCTTCAGCGCGCTGGAAGAAAGCCCGGCGCTGAACTGCGGTTATTTCAGGATGAAGAAAGACAATATCATCAACAGGGACTTTCCCCCCGCCTTCCAGCTAAAGCACATGCTCAAGGACGCCAGGCTGATGCTGGCCGAAGCCGCGCGCGCCGGGCTGGAGCTGCCCGTGACGGCCGCGGTGGAAAAGCTGCTGGCTAAATCCTATAATAACGGCTACGGAGACAAGGACCTGAGCGTGGTCCTGCGCTCCCTCACTGAAAAGTAGGGCCGGGCGGAGGAGAATACGATGCTGGGCAGATTAATTGCGGAAATAGTGTATCCCTCCGCGCTTTTTCTCAAGCGCCACAAGGTGCTGCGCTTGCTGGTGCTCATCGTCACGCTCGGCGTGATGGCCTTCGGCGTTTACAGGATCTACCAGCTGCGCGGCCTGCCCTGCCTGCCCGGCAGCTGCAACAAGCCGGCTTTCATCCCCGACAGATAACCTCCCCCCGCTATTGACCGGCCCTCCTTATTTTGTTAAAGTTAGACGAGACTAACTTTCACCGGGAGCCTGCATGAGCGAACTTTCCGACAGCCTCGAAGATTACCTGGAAGCGGCCTGGCTGCTGGGCCGCGAGGCGGGCTGCGCCCGGGCCTGCGACATCGGCCGCAGGCTGCGCGTCTCCAAACCCTCGGTGAATTCGGCCATGAAGGCCCTGGCCGCGCGCGGCCTCATCAAGCAGGAACGCTACGGCAGCGTCTGCCTTACCCCCCGCGGGCTGAAGGCCGGCGCGGAGATAGCCGGGCGCCACAGCCTGCTGAAAGATTTCTTCACGTCGATACTGCGCCTGTCCCCCGCCGAAGCCGAAAAAGACGCCTGCAGGGCCGAGCACGCCCTGGGCCGCGAAGCCCTGCGGCGCATGGGCGCGCTGGCGCGGTTCCTGAAAAGCCCGGCCCGCAAACGGCTGCTGGCGGCCTCCGGGGAGGCCGTGAAATGAAACCCCTTCCCATCATAACGCTGCAGGAAATGCGGGAGAACGAGACCGGCTATATCATGCAAGTGGAAGGCGGGGCCGGGTTCGAAGCCAAGCTCAAGGCCATGGGGCTTTACCACGGGCGGCATATAATCAAAAGATCGCGCCCGGGCGACGGCGGCCCGGCGGTAGTGGAGGTGATGGGCACCAGGCTGGCCCTGGGCGCGGGTATAGCCGCGAGAGTAAAAATAAGGGTAAAGACCCGCCGCATCCTGCTGGCTGGCAACCCCAACGTGGGCAAGAGCGTGGTGTTCTCGCGGCTGACGGGGCTGGAAGTGATCTCCGCCAACTACCCGGGCACCACCGTGGAATACACGTCGGGCCAGACGATAATCGCCGGCGAGAGGTTCACGCTGGTGGACGTGCCCGGGGCCTACAGTTCGGCCGGCACCAATAAGGCCGAGGAGGCCGCGGCGAAACTCCTGGCCGAAGAGGATAAGGCGCTTATCCTCAACGTGGTGGACGCCACCAACCTGGAACGCAATCTTTATTACACCCTGGAGCTGGCGGCCCAGGGCGTGCCGCTGGTGCTCCTGCTCAACAAATGGGACATAGCGGCGCACCGCGGCGTGACCATCGACGCGGCCGCCCTGGAGCGCAGCCTGGGCGCCAGGGTGATACCTTTCGTGGCCACGACGGGCGAGGGCCTGGCCGCCTTCAAGAAAGCGATGGAGGAGTTCCTGCGCGGCGGGCTCCCGCCCCCCCCGGCCCCGCCGGCGGACGCCGACGAGAAATGGAAGCTGATAGGCCGCATCTCGGCCGGCTGCCAGAAGCTGACGCACAAGCACGCCACTTTCCTGGAAAGGCTGCAGGACATAACCGCGCGCCCCTCCACCGGGCTGCCGTTCGCCGCCGCGGTGCTGCTGCTGATGTTCGCGGCCATCCGCTTTACCGGCGAGGGCCTGATAAATTACGTGCTGGACCCGCTGTTCAACGGGGCGTGGATGCCGCTGGTCAGGGCCGCGCTGGGCGGCCTGGCCGACGGCGGCTTCGCCAAAACGCTGCTCCTGGGCGTCACACCGGAGCCCATGCAGTCCTTCGGGCTGCTGACCACGGGCCTGTACATCCCGCTGGTTACCGTGCTGCCCTACATCGCCGCCTTTTACGCCGCGCTGGGCCTGCTGGAGGACATCGGCTACCTGCCGCGCCTGGCGGTGCTCCTGGACAGCTTTATGCACCGGCTGGGGCTGCACGGCTACGGCACCATCCCGCTGATGCTGGGGCTGGGCTGCAAGGTGCCCGCCATCATGGCGACGCGCGTGCTGGAGACGCGCAGGGAGCGCGTGATAGCGACCTCCCTGACGCTGACGCTGGCCCCGTGCATGCCGCAGACGGCCATGATCTTCAGCCTGCTTTCGCCTTACCCGGCCAAATACATGCTGGCCGTATTCGGCGCGGTGGCCCTGGCCGGCCTGGCCGGCTCCCTGCTGCTGGCCCGCCTGCTGAAGGGCGAGACGCCGGAGCTGTTCGTGGAGATCCCCCCCTACCAGGCGCCCTGCTGCGGGATACTGGCGAAAAAACTGTATTTCCGGCTGAAGGATTTCCTGCTGGAAGCCGCGCCGATGATAACTGTAGGCGTGCTGCTCATCAACCTGCTGGACATGAGCGGCGTGCTCTCGGGGCTGACCGGGCTGCTGGGCCCGGCCATTACCCGGGTGCTGGGCCTGCCGCCGGAGACGGTTTCCCTCATGACGCTGGGCTTCCTGCGCAAGGACGTTTCCATCGCGATGCTGGTCCCTTTCGCGCTGCCGCCGGCCTCCCTGGTGGTGGCGTCGGTCTTTCTCAGCCTCTACCTGCCCTGCCTGGGCAGCTTTATGGTGACCCTGCGCGAGCTCGGGGCCCGGGACACGGCGAAAGTGGTCGCGCTGAATTTTTCTTTCGCGCTGGCCTTCGCTTCCCTTTTACACTTCGCGTCAAGATTCCTATAATCTTTACTGTAACAGTCATTACTTTAATAGACTTGAGTAAGGCCGCCCGGTGCAGGGCGTTCAACCGGATCTCCACTAATGAAAAACATTCTGGAAGAAGTACTTAAGCACGAAGTTTATCCCGCCATGGGTTGCACGGAACCGGTGGCGGTGGCCTTCGCGGCCGCGACGGCGGGCAAGCTGCTTAAAGGGCGCGTTACCGGGCTGCTGGTAAGCACCGATCCCGGCACCTATAAGAACGGCCTGGCCGTGGCCATCCCGAACACGAAGGGCGAAAAGGGCAACCTGCTGGCCGCCGCGATAGGCGCCGTGGCCCGTAAACCCGAATTGGGCGCTGAACTTTTCAAAGGCCTGCCCGCCGCCAGCCTGAAAGAAGCCTCCGCGCTGGTCGCCTCCGGGAAAGCCCGCATCGCTATAGACCACACCAGGCGCGGCATTTACATCTCGGCCGAAGTTACGGCCGGGCGCGAAAAGGCCTTGTGCGTGCTGGAGGGCAGCCACAAGCAGGTGGCCCTGCTGCGCCATAACGGCCGGACCATCATAAAAGCGAAAGGCGGCAAAAAGAAATGCCTGCCCTACAAGGACGCCCTGCGCAAGGCCACCTTCGCCGACCTTTTCCGGGAAGCCGCCAAGGTAACGCCGGCGCAGCTGGCCTACATCAAGAAAGGCGTGGTGATGAACCTGGCCGCGGCCAGGGAAGGCCTTAAGCTGAAAAAGGTCGGCTACTATATAGAGGACCTCATCCGGAAGGGCTATCTCAAGCGCGACATCCTGTCCAACGCCAAGCTGACCGCCGCCGCCGCCACCGACGCGCGCATGGCCGGCTCGCCCATCCCGGTGATGTCCAGCGGGGAATCCGGCAACCAGGGCGTGGTGGCGGTGCTGGTGCCGTGGCTGGTCGGAAAAGCTTTCGGCGTGCCTGAAAAGCGGATACTGAAAAGCATCGCGCTTTCCCACCTGGTCAATTCCTACATCAAAGTTTTTACCGGCGAGCTGGCCCCCATCTGCGGCTGCGCCGTGGCCGCCGGCGTGGGCGCCTCGGTGGCCGTGGTGTGGCAGCGCAGCGGGCCCGACCCGAAGAAGGCCGCGCTGGCCGTCAACACGGTGATAAGCGACATCGGCGGCATGCTCTGCGACGGCGCCAAGAGCGGCTGCGCGCTGAAGGTGGCTTCCTCGGCGGACTCGGCCATACGCGCCGCCTGGATGGCTTCCAACGGCGAGGGCATTACCGAGGCCGAAGGCTTCATAGGCTGCACCGCGGAAGCGACCATCAAGAACATCGCCCGCATCTCCAGCTCCGGCATGGCCGAAGTGGACCGGATAATCCTGGACATCATGTCCGCGAAAAGGAATTGCTGTTCCAAAGCCAAAAGCTGCCTATGACGGGCTACACGGTATTTCTCAAGGACCCCCTGCTGCCGCCGCTGGCGCCGCTGGATTTTATGGCGAAGCGCCTGGGCGGCACGGCGGAGGCCGAGAAATTCCTGCGCGCCAATCCCTGTTTCCTCGGGCGGAACCTCACGCTGGACGCCGCGAAGCCGCTTGCCGAAGAGGCCGCCAGCGCCGGGCTGCCGGCGGTGCTGGCCGCGGAGGCCGACCTGGCCGCGCTGCCGCGCGCCTGGAAGCCCTCCAAGATAGCCCCGGCGGGCACCGGCTTCAACGCCGACCTGTCCGGCATCCGAACTTTCGTGCCCTACGAGTCGGTCTCGCTCATCACGGCGGGGGCCTTCGACGCCCTGCTGCCGCCGGTTACGCTGGAGCCTATACGCAAGGACCTGCTGGAGAACGTTAAAAAGCTGGCCGGCATGCCTGTAAGCCGCCAGACGCTCCCGGCCACGCGGGAAACTTTCTTCCGGGCCGAAGTGATAACGGAGAAAGGCGAACTGCGCCTGGTGCTGGAGCAGGAGAACCTGGATTATTCGGGGCTGGGAAAAGAGCGGGAACAGTCCAGTTTCCTGAACTTCCGCAAGCTGCTGGATATCCTGGCCGCCTCCGCCCTGAACGCGCTGAAGAACCCCTTCTTAGAGGCTTTCCTGGCGGGCAAGCCCGCCGCGCCCTTCAAACTCTCCTCGGAACAGGCCTGCGAGACGGATACGGCGAGGCTGCTGCTGCTGGCGCCCCGGCGTTAGGAACTTTATATGGAAAAAAACAAGACTTCAGGCAGATACTTCGCGCTGCACGCGCATTTTTACCAGCCCCCCCGCGAAAACCCCTGGACCGGGGCCATCCCGCCGCAGCCCTCGGCCTGGCCTTTCCACGACTGGAACTCCCGCATAGCCCGCGAGTGCTACCTGCCCAATTCGGCCGCCAGGATCAACGATTCCTCCGGGCGCACGCTGGAATTCGCCAACAATTACCTGAGCCTCAACTTCAACTTCGGCCCGACGCTGATCGGCTGGCTGGAGCGGAACTACCCGGCCTGCTACAACAGGGTGGTGGAGGCGGCCCGGCGGTCGCGCGAGGGTTGCGGCCATTCCAACGCCATAGCGCAGGCCTATAACCACATGATCATGCCGCTGGCCTCTTTCCAGGACCGGCTGACCCAGGCCCTGTGGGGCATAAAGGATTTCGAGCGGCGCTTCGGTTTCAAGCCGGAGGCGATGTGGCTGCCGGAGACGGCCGCCTGCGACGACACGCTGCGCCTGATGATAGACCTGGGCATGAAATACGTGATACTTTCCCCCTACCAGGCGGAGAAGGTGCGCGGGCCGGGCGAGGAAGACTGGACGGACGTTTCGCGCGGGGACATGGACCCTTCGCGCCCCTACGTCTGGCACGATACGCTGCCGCACGGCGCCAAAGTGCCGGGCCGCAGCATCGCGGTGTTCTTCTACGACGGCCCCCTCTCCAAGGCGGCCGCGTTCGAGGGGCTGATGAAGAACTCCACCGCTTTCGCGGACAGGGTGGAGGCCTGCTTCAAGCCGGCCGCCGACGGACCGCAGCTGGTGAGCATGGCGGTGGACGGCGAGACCTTCGGGCACCACCACAAGTTCGCGGAGATGACGCTGGCGCACGCCTTCCTGCACGAGCTGCCCCGGCGCGGCATAGAGCTGGTGAATTTCGGGCGCTACCTGGAGGACAACCCGCCCCAATGGGAGGCCCGGATAAAGTCCGGCCCCGACGGCGAGGGCACGGCCTGGAGCTGCGCCCACGGCGTGCGCCGCTGGAAAGGCGGCTGCACCTGCGGCACCGAAGGCGCCGACAGCCCGAACTGGCGCCTGCCCCTGCGGGCCGCGCTCAACACGCTGCGCGACGCCGCCGCGGCCGTCTACTCGGCGGAGGCCTCCAAGTTCTTCCGGGACCCGTGGGGCGCGCGCAACGACTTTGCCGCGCATCTGCCGGGGCCCGACGCCGGCCTGAGCGACGAATTTTTCCGCGCGCACGCGGGCACGGAGCTGACCAAGTCCGAAAAGAAGCGCGCCCTGGAGCTGCTGGAGATGCAGAAGAACGCCATGTTCATGTTCACCAGCTGCGGCTGGTTCTTCTCGGACATCTCGCGCATAGAGACGATGCAGAACCTGCGCTACGCGGCGCGGGTGGCCGAAAAGCTGCACGACCTCGGCTACGAGACCGCCGACAAGCCTTTCCTGTCCCTGCTGGAGATGGCGCATTCCAATTACCCGGACGCGGAGAACGGGCTTAAGATCTACCGCCGGATAACGGCCGAGAACGCGCTGGCCCGCGAGAAATCGGCGGCGCTGCTGATAGCCGGCGCGCTGCTGGCCGGGGAGCCGGAAGAAAGCAGTGAAGGCAGCCTGCAGGTGGAGGAGCGGACCAACCGGGCGGGGACGCTGTGCCTGCGCGGCACGGTGGTGGTACCCGGCGCGGAAGGCCGGGCGAAGTTCGCCTTCTGCTACCTGCGCCACGAGGAGGAATTCCCGCTGATGTTCTTCACGGAGCCTTCGAAGATGCCGCGCGTCCAGGAGCTCTTCGCCTGCGAGGACCCGGCCGCTATGACGGCGGCGCTTGAAAAGGAAAGCGGGCTGGCCCGGGTCTGCTTCGAGGATTTCACCTGGGAGGAGAAGAGCCTTTACGCCTGGATCCTGTCCGACGCGGCCAGGCACAGCCATGCCGCCGTCATCCTGAAGATACTCGACGACTACCTGTACCTGCTGCTGCGCCTGCCGGAGCGCACGCTGGCTTCCTGGGCGCCGCTGCGCTCCCAGGCGGCCGCTTACGCGCGCCAGGCGGCGGAGATGGCCTTCAAGGAGGCCTGCCTGACGCTGTCGCCGGAAAGCCTGGAGAAACTCTCCGCGCTGGCGGCGCGGCTCAAGGCGGCCGGGCTGGAGGCGGGTTTCGAGCCCGCGCCCGAGGCGGCGGCGGCGCTGGCGATGAAGCTGACGGCCGGGGCGATAAAAGCGCCCTCGGCGCGGACGCTTCTGCCGCTGCTGCACCTGCTGAAGACCGCGCGGGCGCTGGGCGCCGCGGACCTGCTCTTCCATCTGCAGAACGGTCTGTGGGAGCTTTTTACTGCGGTACAGAAAGAGGCGCCCGCGGCGGAGTGCGTCCCGGCGCTGAGCGAACTGTATTCCCTGTCGGACATCCTTATCGACCGCTTCCACCTGAAACTGGACGCCATGGCCAAAGTCCCCTCCGGCAACTGACCGCTTTAGGGTTCGGGATGGCCCGCCCGGAACCTCAAGCAACCCGCGCGTGCGCCGCGGGGACCGGAACGCAAAACGCGCTAGGGCACACCGTGCCCGTCGCTCATCCTCCTCCTTCGCCGCTTACGCAAGGCTCAGTCGTCGGAAGGTTTTGCTAACCCGGTCCCCGCGTCGCCCGCGAGCTCCTCTTAATATTAACGGTGCAGCTTAGGGGTGCCGGGCGGGCCGGGTTAGCAAAACCGTCCGTAGGCCGAGGCTTGCATAGCGCCGAGGCCGGAGGAAGAGCGAGGCACGGTGTGCCGAGCGCGTTTTGCGTTCCGGCCCGCCCGGCACCCCGTAGCAGAATTAGAAGTCCCAATAAAAAGCCCCGCTGTTTTGAGCAGCGGGGCTTTTGTTTTGGGGAGGGTCAGCTCTTGGCGGCTTTCTGGGTCTCTTCCGTCGAGAAGACGCGGTAGTTCATCTCCGGGAAGATGTTGTCGCGCCACTCGATGTCCTTGAGCCAGGCCTCTTCCAGGCGGTTGCCCATGATCTGCTCATACAGGCCGTTGAAACGGTGCGTGTGGGCCACGAAGCGCTTGGTGGAGTAGCTCTTGGCCGTGCCCACCGTCATCAGGAACGCCCAGTCCGACGACATGCCGAGCACCACCTCGCGCGCGCACTGGTTGAGCGCGCGCCTCAGCGTGCCCTCGGCGGACGGGAACTTGTTGGCCATCTCCACCATGCGCTCCACCTGCTTGTGCAGGTGGCGGTACATCCAGTCGTTGGTGCCGTTAAGCCACACTTCGTTGTAGCCCTTGTCCCCCCACGTCGACATGGAGGGCTGCACCACCTGGTTGTCGGGGTGCATCGTAAGGTATTCGCTCGGCGTCACCATCTTGATGGACTGCTGGTCGTGGTGGATCTTCTTGAAGAGGAACTCCAGGAAATCCACGCCCTCGTACCACCAGTGGCCGTAAAGCTCGGCGTCGTACATGGAGATCACTATCGGCTTTTTGCCGAGGAAATGCTCCAGGTGCTCGATCTGGCGTTCGCGGTTGAACATGAAGTTTCCCGCGTGGCTGGCCGCCATCTCGCGCGCTTCCGCCGGGTTATAGGGGGCCTTCTCGTTGAGCTGCACCTTGCCGGTGATCTTGCAGTACTTCATGCCGATGTTGCGGCGCACGCCGTCCTGGTGCAGGTACGGCTTGATGTAATCGTATTCCAGGTCGTAGCCCAGGTCGCGGTAGAACTCGCGGTAGCGGTGGTCGCCGGGGTAGCCGGTCTCCGCGCTCCACACCTGCTGGGCGCTTTCCATGTCGCGGCCGAAGGCGGCCACGCCGGAAGGGCAGTACACCGGCGCGTATACGCCGTAGCGCGGGCGCGGGCTGCCGTAGATGATGCCGTGCGTCTCCAGGAAGAAGTAGCGGATGCCCTCCGCCTTCAGGAAGACGTCGTCGCCGGGGTTATAGGCGCATTCGGCCAGCCAGATGCCGCGCGGGCCGCGCCCGAAATGCTTGCGGTAATCGTCGGCGGCCAGCTTGATCTGCGCGTGGACGGCCTCTTTGCGCAGCTCCAGCGGCAGGAAGCCGTGGGTGGCGCCGCAGGTGATGATCTCGAGCTTGCCCAGGTCCTGGAACTTCTTAAAACCGTCCAGGATGCGGCCGTGGTAATAATCCTCGTACAGCTCGCGGATGCGGCGGAACTTGGTCTCGTACATCTTGGCCACTTCGTAAAAAGCGGTATTGCGGGTGCGCACCACTTCTTTTTCGGCCAGCTCCAGCCGCAGGCTGTAGTAGCGGCGGAAGCGCTCGCGCAGCAGGTCGTCGGCCATCATGTTGCACAAGGGCGGCGTGATGGACATGGTAACGCGGAAATCCGTGCCCTCCGCGGTCAGGCGTTCGTAGACGTCCAGGAGCGGGATATAGGTTTCGCACATGGCCTCGAAGAACCAGTCTTCTTCGAGGAAATCCTCATACTCCGGGTGGCGTATGAACGGAAGATGCGCGTGAAGGACTAAAGCGAGGTAGCCTTTTTCGTTATTTGCCATCGGTGGTGGTAGCCCTGGTAACCTTTATGTCGATCTCCCGTGAATCGGTCTCGTCCTGGGACACGGCCTTTACGGGCAGGTCCACTATGCCGTCGGGCAGCGCGAAGCGCATGGAGAAGGTGCCGTCCGGGTTGAGCGTAACTTTGCGGCCGGCCACGGTGACGAAGGCGTCGGGTTCGGTGGCCCCGTAAAGGATCAGTTCGCAGTCGGCTACCAGCCAGAACTTCTTCTCGGCGGGCTTGGCCTGGTGCAGGGTCTGGGAAGACATGGAGCTGACGCCCCACGAGGAGGCCCTGGAGAACACGGCGCGCAGCATCTCCCAGCGCTGGGCCAGGGACTTGGCGACCTCGCCGGAGCCCTTGCCGATGTATTCCACGCCCGAAAGCTGCAGCAGCTTGTCGAAATCGGCGGAGACGGCCATCCATTTCTCGTCCGTGACGTCGGAGACGCGGCCGGCGGGCAGGCTGACGGTATTGGTCTTTACCAGGCCGATGAAGGCGCCGTCGGGCAGGACCAGGCCGATCTCGCAGCAGTAGGCCTTGCCGCTGTCCTGGACGTTGACGTACCAGCTCTTGGCGTCGTGCATCACCTGGATGTCGAAATAGCGGGAGCCGCCGTTGTCGCTGACGTCGTAGACGCGGATCACCTGGCGGCCTTTGGTGAAAATATCCTCGCCGTGCTGTTTACGGGCTTCTTTTTTGGAATTTTCCGTTATTTCCCAGTAGACGAACATCCAGTTGGGATCGCGGGGAAGCAGGGACGCTTCGGTGGTGCCATAGCCTTCCGGCAACGCCTTATGTTCCGCTTCAGGCGTGGTGTTATGCTTGTTTATCTGCCCTGACGAAGTCATTTATCTCTCCTTAAGTAAACAGCGTATGACGGAGGCCCCCCTCCTGAAATTGATGGGTCTGGGACGCGGACGGCCTGATATAATGCAGTGGCTTGCGCCCCCTTTCACCTGTTTCATTGTAGCAAATCGCCCCTATGGCAGGGAAGTAGGGGGTCCGGGCCGTTTTCAGCCTAATATGGGGGAATCCGGGGGAAGGGAATAGGTGCGGGCCAGGATCTCGGTGGTAAGCATGGCCGCGGCGGGGCCGTAAAGGGGCTGGCGCCCCGGGTTGAGGAGCAGGACCTTGCTGCAGCCCAGGCGGGCCAGGGCGGGCTCGTGCAGTACCGCGGCTACGGCAAAGCCCCTGCCGGCCAGGCCGGAGAGCAGGGACATGATCTGCGCCTTGTATTTCAGGTCCAGGTGGGAGGTGGGCTCGTCCAGCAGCAGCAGCCGGGCCCCCTGGGCCAGGGCCTGCGCGATGAAGACCAGCTGCCTTTCCCCGCTCGAAAGCGCGTTGATGGAACGGCCGGCCAGGGCGGAAATACCGGTTTCCGCCAGCGCCGCGTCCGCCTCTTTTTCGTCGTCGGCCGAGTAGCCGCGCCAGAAGCCGGCGCGGGCGGTGCGCCCCAGCAGGACGGTCTCCCTCACCGTGAAGTCGTACGGGGTGGAAGTTTCGCTGGGCACATAGGCGGCCAGCTCGGCCAGCCTGCGCAGCGGCAGGTCCCGGAGCGGCTTCCCCCCCAGGACCACCTCGCCGGAGCCGGCGCGGATAAAGCCCGTAAGCAGCCGCAGCAGGGTGGATTTGCCGGAGCCGTTGGGGCCGAGCACGCAGAGGAAATCTCCGGCGGAGATCTTCAGGGAAAGGTCTTTCAGGAGCGGGGCCGCGCCATAGGAGAAACACAGGCCGTCCGCGGCGAGCAGCGGGCCTTCGGACCCGGTCCCGGCGCTTCCGGCTTCCCAGGCGGCAGCCGCGGGTCCCGCAGCCTCACCGCGCGCGGCCGAGGGCAGCAGTACCGGGGCCCCTTCGCCGCGGCGCCGCCACAGCAGCCACATAAAGAAGGGCGCGCCGGCCAGGGCCATGATGACCCCGGCGGGGATCTCGGACGGAGAAAAAAGAACGCGCCCGGCGGCGTCGGCGGCGGTAAGCAGCGCCGCGCCGCCGGCGGCGGCCGCCGGGAGAAGCCAGCGGGCCGAAGGGCCGCAGAACAGGCGCATGATATGCGGCGTCATCAGGCCCACGAAACCGATGGTGCCGCCCAGGGAGACCGCCGCGGAGGTGGAGGCGCAGGCGAGCGCGAAGAAGATCAGGCGCTCGCGGGCGGGGTCGGCGCCCAGGTGGTAGGCCTTTTCCTCGCCGAGGCCCATGGCGTCCAGGGCCCGCCAGCGCAGCATAGCCAGCGCCGCGCAGGCCGCGACTATGGCCGCGGAAACGCCCAGCTCGGTGCCGGAAGCGGGATAAAGCCCGCCCAGCACGAAGCTGAACAGGGAGAACGATCTTTCTTTTGCGACGCTCAGCGCCAGCATGACCACCGCGGACAGGAAGGCGCTTACCGCCACGCCGGCCAGCACCAGGGACGCGTCGGAAAGGCGGCCGGCCAGGCGCGCCAGCCAGTAGGAAAGGAACGTGGCGCCGAATGCGCCGCAAAAGACGAGCAGGTAGAAAAGCGGGGAACCGCGCTCTATGCCGGACATGAAGCAGAGCACGGCGGCGGCCGTAGCCCCGGCCGAAGTGCCGAGGATGTAAGGGTCGCTCAACGGGTTTTTAAGGGCGCCCTGGAAAAGCGCGCCCGCCAGGCCCAGCCCCGTCCCGACGATAAGGGCCGCCAGCGTACGCGGCAGCCTCAGGCCGGTTATCAGCGCCCAGTCGGAGATGCCGGCCGGCCCGGCGCCCAGCGAGAAAAGCACGGCCGCGGTCAGCGCGGCGAGCAGCAGCAGGAGGGAGCGGGCTCTCATGTTTAGTTTTGCAGCAGCGCTTTAAGTTTGTTTATTTCACCGAAGATCCTGGGGCCGGGCCTGGAAAACACGTCGCGGTCCAGCGTGGTGATAACCCTGCCGGCCTTGACCGCGGCCAGGCCGGAGGCCATGGGGCGTTTGAGGAATTCCTCGCGCGAGCCGGAAAGCAGGACCACCGCCTGCGGGTCGAGCAGCAGCACCTCTTCCCAGGAGGCCTGGAAATAGCCTTTCTTTTCCCTGCCGAAGACGTTAGCGCCGCCGGCCAGCGAGATCACGTCGGAGATGAACGCTTTCCCGCCGGTGGTCCAGCCGCCGGCGTCGGTCTCGAAATAGACGGTGACGGGCCTGGTGCTCTTTTCCGCGGGCAGCGCGGCGCGCAGCTCCTTCACCAGTTTTCCGGCTTCCGCCTTGCGGCCCAGTTTAGCGGCTATAAGGTTTATAGTGGAAAAGATGTCCGCCACGTTCTTTTCCTCGGGGATGCGCGCCACCTTTATATGCAGCGAGGAGAGCTGCTTTTCCACCTGCGAGCCGGCCCAGTCGCCGGAGAAGACCAGGTCCGGCTTAAGGGAATAGATCTTTTCTACGTTGGGGCGCAGGTAATCGCCGGTCTTCTCTATTTTTTCGGCCTCGGGCGGCCAGTTGCAGAAATTGGAGACCCCTACGAGTTCCCCCCCCGCGCCCAGCGCGAAGACGATCTCGGTGTAGGAGGGCATCAGGGACACCACGCGCAGCGCGCCGGCCGGCGCGGCGGAAAGGCAGGACAGCAGCAGCGTTAAAGCGAGGAGGGACAGCGTGCGGTTCTTTGTTCTCATAAAAAAAGCCCAACCGAAAAGGATGGGCTATACTCCTTCCCCTCGGAATCCTCTCCGCCGGGCGGCGAGGTTTGCAGTAGACCGGGCTTATCCCTGCTCCTGCGGGGCATTACCGTTGCGGGGCAGCCGGGGCTTCGCACCCCGTTCCTGCTGCATACTTACAGTTTCATTTTACCAAATACAAAGGGCAGGCATCTGTCCAGGTCGCGCGCGAACGCGGTTTTAAGGAGCGCCTCGGGGCGGCCCAGGGCTTTTTCCAGCGCCGGGTCCAGCCTGATGCGGCCGGCGCGCGGCGAGCGCGCGGGCGACATGTTCTCCAGCACGCCGAGCACCGGCACCTTCAGCTTGCGGTAAAGGACCAGGGAGCGCTCGAGCACGTCGCGGGCTATCATAGACGGCGTGGTAACGGCCAGCACTTCGGCCCGGGGAATGAAGCGCATCACGTCCAGCGCGGCGTCGTTCACTCCGGGCGGCATGTCCAGCACGAGGAAATCCAGTTCGCCCCACTGCGTGATGGCCAGCAGTTCTATGATCGCGTCGGAGACATTGGCCCCGCGCAGCGGCACGGCCTTGTTCTCCGAGAAGAAAACCACGGACATGAACTTCACGCCGCAGAGCAACGGCGGCTCCAGGCCTTTTTCCTCTTTGGGGAACAGGCCTTTGGCGCCGAGGATGAGGTGGTCGGACGCGCCGGCGAAATCGAGGTCGAAAAGGCCGGTGCGGCAGCCCTTGCGCGCCAGCGTCAGCGCCAGCGTGGAGGCGGTGACGCTTTTGCCGATGCCGCCTTTCCAGCCGGTGACGGCTATCACGCGCTTTACGCCGCTGAGGCGCTCCGAGATCACCGACGGGCGGGGGTCTATCATTTGCTGCCCTTTATATAGCTGAGGCCCACGCCGCGGCCTTCGGCTATTTCGAAATCGGGGCTTTTGCAGCGGGGGCATTTGAGGAAAGTGTGGGCCATCTCGGGGACGAAATGGATGAACTCCGCCTCGTCCTTGGTCTTTTTAAGGCCTTTGAGCGGGAATTCTTTAGAGCAGGCTTTGCAGCGGAAGACCGCGGGCTCGACGGAGACCTTGAACTTGCAGTCTTTAGCGCCGGGGTACTGCGCCCGGAGGCCGTCGAGGGCGAAGACGAAGATATCTTTGTCTATGGCCTGGAGTTCGCCGAAGACCACGCCTACTTCTTTGAGCTTTTTGAACTTCTTAAGCGTGGAATGTTCCACGGCGGTTTTTATTACGGATTCAGCCAATGCCCATTCATGCATAGGTAAATAATACAAAATTTGGATTTAGCAGGCTCAGGACAGCCCACTTTGAGCAAGCCAGCAGCCGACGCGGGGACCGGGCCAGCAAAACCTTCCGGAGGCCGAGCCTTGCATAGCGGCGAGGCCGGAGGGTGAGCGAGGCACGGTGTGCCGAGCGCGTTTTGTCGGCCCGGTCCCCACGGCGGCCGCCGGGCGCGTGTTACGTTCGGGGGACAACGGCGTCGGCGGCGGCCTGCTGGAGGATAAGCGCGTCCGCGTCGGTAAGCTCCGGCGGGTGGGGCAGGCCGACAGGGGTGTCGCCGAAGAGGACGGCGTAGAAGACACAGGCGGCCAGGTAGGTGCCCGCCTTGCTGGGATGGATCTGGTCCGAGTACAGCTCGATGGAGGGCGCCCGTGCGCGGACCAACTCCCAGGCCGGCCCGACGGGCACCAGCACGCCGTTGTTCTCCGAAGCCATCCGGACATAGGCTTCGTTCAGCTTC
>MGUK01000022.1:0-182 GCA_001799995.1 Elusimicrobia bacterium GWF2_62_30 | reverse complement strand
TTCGTTCAGCTTCTGCTGCAGCCCGCCGTACGTGCCCAGGGCGGGGAAGTCCTTCAAGCGCTGTGTCTCCCCGTTCTTGCGGGCCATCGTCATGTAAAACGCTATTTTCGCGCCCGGGTTAGTCTTGCGCACCGCGGCGGACAATTTCCGGACATAAGGGAACACCTCGGTTTCAGCCCGGG
>MGUK01000021.1:401-6626 GCA_001799995.1 Elusimicrobia bacterium GWF2_62_30 | reverse complement strand
CACGCCTACCGTATTGCCGTTCCAGTCGCCGCCGGAAGTTATGCGCGTGACGCCGCCGGTCTGGATATTGCCGAGGATATTGAGGTTGGTGCTGGCCCGTATATCGCCGGTAACGTCCAGCGTATAGGCCGGGACGGTATCGCTGCCGATGCGCGTCATTGAACCGGCGGCCGTGGAGAGATAGACATTCCCGGCGGACAGGATGCTGTAGAATTCCACCGGGATGGTAGAGCGCTGCTTTATGCCGCCGTCCACCACCACGCTGCCTTCCACCAGCAGGTCTTCCACGCCGTTGGAGGCGTAGGCGGCCTGGGGCGGCGTGCCCACCACCAGGTCCCCGCCCTGTACGTTCAGCACGGAAACGGGCAGCAGCGTGCCGATGCCCACGTTGCCGCTGGCCCGCAGCATCAGGCCGGTCATGTCGCCGACTTTCAGCAGCACGTCGCCGGTGCCGTTGGTGTCGGCGTCGGCCTTTACGATGGCGTCGCCGTTATTGGAAATAGTGTCTACGGAAGCGGAGGAAGAGCTGCGCATGATAGAGCCGTTAGGGAAGATGATGCCATAGTCCTGCCCGCCGGCCGTGGTGGAGATGCGGATATTGCCCAGCACGGTAAGACGCGCGTTCGGGTCCAGCACGGAGGTGCCCATGCCCACGTTGGCCAGGGCGGAGCTGACGAAGATACCCGGCGTGGAATTATACCCGGTGGAGACCCAGAGCACGCTGTTCTGAATGCGGTGATAAGTGGCGTCGGTATAGGTCTTGGCCTGCCCGGCCACCACCAGGGCCAGGTTCACGCCGCCCTGCGTTTCGAAGCTGGCCGCCTGACCGGTGCCGCCGCCGATGTAGAACTTGAGCTTGGCGTTGGCCGACTGGCCGCCGGCGATATACAGCAGGCCGTCCGTGCCCGCCACGTCGTAATCGCCTACCTGGAGATATTTAGGCTCAGGGAAATCGAGGCCCACCAGCCCGGCCCCGATACGGCCGGTAGAAATGGTATCGCTCGATACCCTGATCCATTCCTGGAAGGTATTATGCCCGGAGAATACGTTGTCCTCGCTGATATACGAAGGGGTGCTGCCGCTCTGGGATAACAGGCCGCCGGTGACCTGCAGGGAACCGTGGATGACCGTGCTGCTGAGGGTGACCAGCATATGGTTGCCGTTGGCGGTAAAATTCCCGCCGACGCTGACGTTGCCGGAGAACGCGGCCGTGGCGGCTATCACGCCCAGGTCCGCCCTGATGCTGCCGTTGACGTGCAGCTTTTCCAGCGGCGCGGCGGTGCCTATGCCCACGTTGTAGGGGCTGTTCTGCTGCAGCAGCAGGGGCACGGCCGTCTGCGTGCGGATCTCGTTGCCCCAGGAAGAGGCGTCGAAGGAACCTATGGAAATGGAACTGCCGCGCACGGCGGCGGCGGAATAGATCACGCCGGCGGCCTGCAGGCTGGTGGAAGGATTAGCCAGGCCGATGCCGACATAGCCGTTGGTATGGATACGCATCCGTTCCAAAGCGCCGGAGGTAAAAGAGATGACGTTGTCGGTGTTCCCCAGCGAGACGGATTCGGAATAGGCGCCGATGATGATGCCGCTGGAAACGTACAGCCTGCCTACGAGATTGACATCGCCGCCGCTGCGGTTGTAGATGCCGGTACCTCCGACGAAAACAGAACCGTTCACGTCCAGCTTGGCGCCGGGCGTGAGCGTCCCCACCCCCAGGTTGCCGTTATTGGCCACGCGGGCATGTTCTACGCCCTGGTTATAAAAAAGCACGCTGCCGGGGCCGGCATTGCCGGCGCGGATTATAGCGTCGCCGCTGGCGACAAGGTTGTCTACCGCGGAAAGAGAGCCGGCGCTGTACTCCCAGGTCCCGTTGGGGAACCTGATGCCGTGCGAGGTGCCGTCCGTGGTGGAGATGATGATGTCGCCGTTAATAAGGGTAAGGGTGGAAACGCGCAGGTCCGCGCCGTCCTCCAGCTTCTTGGCCACCATGGCAAAGGCCACGCTGCTGATAGCCTCGCGCGGGCTCATGATATCGCCTTCCACCTGCACTTCCAGGTAGAGCTGGGCCGCGCCGGTCAGGGCGGTCCAGGGCAGCGGGATGGTGGCGTTGAAAATACCCTGCGCCGCGTCCACGGTGATCTCGCTGCTGGCCCAGATCAGGCTGCCGCCGGTTAAAGCGTCGTAAACCCTGAACGTAAGGTGCACCCGGTCCGTCAGCGGGGCGTTGTCCCGCTCGAGGCGGCCCTGGTAGTTTATGGCCCCGGGCACCGCGCCCGCCGTTATTTCACCCGCCCGCGCGCCCGTGAGCAGGCCCGCCAGCATGCATAAAGTCAGTATTAGTTTTTTCATAAAATTGATACCCCGCTCGCTCCGGGCCGGCCGGCGCCGGCGCTACCTGATGACTACGATCTTGCCCTTCTTCGTGGAGGCGCCTCCGTTGATGAAATACAGGTACAGGCCGCTGGCCACCTGGGAGCCCATGGTGTTCTTCAGGTCCCAGCCGATGCTGTCGATGTTCCCCGTTTTATGTATCCTGCGGACCAGCTCCCCGGAAATGGTATAGATCGCTATATCGGCGTTAAGGGTGAGCCTGGTAAAACTGACGCCGTTACAGCCCGCCCTGGTGCTGCAGGGATTTGGGAAGACGTGCGCGGCGGAAACGTCCGACTGCGCGGGGCGCACCGCGTTGAGCATGCCCCAGGTGCTGGTATAGCGGCCGCCGGAGATGGTCGTAGAGCTCAGCTGGGTGGTGTTGCCGAAAAGCGTGTAAGGGCCGCCGGTCTTGGCGGAGGTATTTCCCACCGAAGGCATTTCGCTTATAAGTATGCGGTGCGAGGTCCCGGTAAGCAGCGCCGAGGCGGAGCCGTACATTCCCCCCGCCGCCAGGAGAGCCGTAAGAACCCACAGTTTAACTTTTGAGGCGCGGACCATATAATATAGATATATGAAATACCGTTTCCTGTCAATAGCCTTTATGTTAACTTATTGTTACGCGAAGTTGCCCTTTCATAAAAAAAACCGGAAAGAGGCGCGGTCAAGCCGCGGCCTTGCCGGCGGTTTTGCGGTCCGCCAGCCAGCCGCGCAGCAGCAGCAGGGCCACCGGGGTAACGCAGGCGATCAGGGCGTAAATAAGCCAGAGTTTTCCGGAATCCTGCGGGCCGGTCTGCGGTATGTAGGTGGAAAGCATCTGCCCCGAGTACAGCCCGGTAGTGAACTTGGCCAGGAACCACGGGATGCCCGCCAGCCCCATATAGGCGCCCACGCGGCCGGCCGGCGCTATATGCGCCACGTACTCCAGGAAGCGCGAAGACCAGACCGCTTCGCCCAGCGAGAAAAGCAGCACGTAGGTAATGAGCGAAGCCAGGTCCGGTCCCGGCACCAGCATGAAAGTGGTGGCGGCCGAAATAGCGGTGCCGATTATCATCATGGTGATGATGTTCACTTTGCGGGTGGAGGCGGCTATCAGCGGCACGAAGATGACGATGATGAGCGGGTTCAGCGCGCTGATCCATTCGTACTTGGCCCCCACCTCGGACGGGAAACAGCGCATGATGTACTGCGGTATGGTCAGCCACTGGTGGGCGAACAGCGTGCGCACCGGCAGCAGGATGAAGATGAAAGCCATGAAGCGCGCGTCGAGGAAGGGCAGCTCGCGCAGCTTTTCCCCGAACGTCTTCGCGGGGCCGGCGGGCGCGGGAGCGTCCTTCACCGTCCTGTCGGTTTCTTCCACCTTGCGCGTGAACAAAGCTATGTGCACCAGCAGCATCAGCCCCGTTATCACGATGCAGAACCAGAACACCCCGGAGATCTGAAGTCCCAGCCCCATGATCTCCCGGTCGCCGACGGAAATGAATTTTTTGTCCGACCTTATATACGGAGAGGCGAAACTTTCCATCATTATGCCCAGGTTCATGATGGCGTACAGCAGGCTGTAGCTTACGGTGGCGGTGCGCTCGTCGGTATATTCCTTTACCCCGGCGTAAAGCGCCGGCTGTATCACGCCCTCGCCGAACGCCGTCACCAGCAGGCCCACCCAGGCCATCATGTAGGCCGGGGACAGCTGGAAATCCGTACCGAACATCGTGAACGCCGCCAGGGACGTTTTCGACAGCCCGGCCGCCAGCGTCATCAGCAGGCGCCCGCCCAGCAGGAAGGCCAGGCACAGCGTAAGCGCCTTGCGCACGCCCAGTTTGTCCGAGACGAAGCCGCCGCCGAACATGAAGAGCGTGACGAAACCGGTGAACATGGAAACGCTCCAGCCGGTAAGCTGGTCGCTCATGCCCATCCCCTCCGGGCCCAGGAACAGCGCCATCAGGTTGAGGATGCCGAAGTAGGCGATGCCGTCGCCGAAGTTGACGGCGTTGACCAGCCAGAAGCCCTTTGAGGCGTGGAAAAGCAGTTTGAGAACGTCCTTGAGGGGCAGCTGTTCTTCTTGTTCGGCCATATGTTCCAGGGTCCTTTGGCGGCGCGCGCCGATATTTTTATAAATGATATAATTTTTTATAGATGAATGGCATAAAAAAGGACGCCCCCAGGATCCTCGTCATCCGCATGTCCTCGCTCGGTGACATCATCCTTGCCGCGCCGGTTTTCCGCAACCTGAAGGCCAGGTGGCCGGCCGCCACGGTGGACCTCCTGGTGAAGCCGCAGTTCCTGGGCGCCGCCTCCAAGAACTCCTTTATCGACAACGCCGTGGTCTTCACGGGCTTCTTCGCCGCGGTGCGCGCCGTGAACGCCGGCGGCTACGACGCGATCATCGACCTGCACGCCACTTTGCGCAGCCGCCTCATCTGCCTGTTCGCGCGCGCCCCCCTGAAGGTCCGCTACCGCAAGGCCTCGCTGGCGCGCAAGCTCTTTGTGGATTTCCGCATCCCCAGCCCCGCGCTGGAAAAGCATACGCTGGACCGCTACCTGGAAACCCTGGCGCAGCTGGGGGTCCCGGTGGTCCACGCCGGGCCCGAGCTGGGCGACTGGAGCCGCGGCGCCCGGCAGGCCGAGCTCAGCCCCGGGCCGCTCAAGATCTGCCTGCTGCAGACGGCCTTCCTGGGCGACTGCGTGCTTACCCTTCCCCTGCTCAAGCGCCTGCGGGAAATTCTGCCCGGCGCGCGGGTCTCCGTAGTGACCCGGCCGGAGACGGCAGAGATCTTCGCCTCCTCCGGGCTGCCCGCCGAAATAATAGAGGACAGGAAGAAGACCGCCCCTTCCGGCCTGGGCGAGTTCTCCCGCCTGACGCGCGAACTTGCCGGCCGCGGGTTCGACGCCGCCATCATTCCCCACCGCTCGCTGCGCAGCGCTCTGCTGGCCTGGCGCGCCGGCATCCCGGTGCGCATCGGCTTCTCGTCCAGCGCGGGCAGCCTGTTCCTGACGCACAAAGTACCGTTCTCCTGGCTGCTGCACGACGTGGAGCGCAACCTGGCGCTGCTCTCCCCCCTCTCTTCCGACCTCAGCGCCGCCTTCCCCGGCATGCGCGGCGACTCCGGGGCGGCCGCCCGCCTTGCGCTGCCGCCGGACGTGAAAGCCGGGGTCAATACGGGGTCCGCCTGGCCTACCAAACGCTGGCCCGCCGAGAAATGGGGCAGGCTGATACGCCTCCTGCACGCCGGGTACGGCGGCAAGGTGCTGATGGTGGGCGGGCCCGGCGAAAAGGAGTGGAACGAGGAAATAGCCCGCCTGGCCGGGCCGGACATCTGCCTGAACCTGGCCGGGAAAACGTCCATGCCGGAGCTGATGGAATCCATCCGCCAGCTGCAGGTTTTTGTTTCCAACGACTCGGGCCCCATGCACATAGCCGGCGCCCTCGGCGTGCCCGCCGTCGGGATCTTCGGCCCTACCACGCGCGAGCTGGGCTTTTTCCCCTACGGCAAGCGCAGCCGCGTAGTGGAAACCCAGTTGGCCTGCCGCCCGTGCGCTCTGCATGGTTCAAAGAAATGCCCGCGCGGGCATTTCCTGTGCATGGCCCTGCTCACCGTCGAAGAGGTTTTCGCGGCCGCCCGCGCCGCTGCCGATAGTTCCGACAAGATAACACGGGAGACGACATGACCTACGTTGCCGCATTGCTTATTATTTCCGCGCTGGCAGTCAGCGCCCGCTGGACCTGGTGGCGCTCCTCTATACCGGGCCTGCGCGTGCTCTGTTATCACAAAATAGGCACGCCGCCCCGGGACTCGGCCCTGAAAGAACTCTGGGTAAGCCCGAAGCACTTCCGGGCCCAGGTGAAGTACCTGCTCG
>MGUK01000021.1:0-343 GCA_001799995.1 Elusimicrobia bacterium GWF2_62_30 | reverse complement strand
GACTCGGCCCTGAAAGAACTCTGGGTAAGCCCGAAGCACTTCCGGGCCCAGGTGAAGTACCTGCTCGACCAGGGCTACACCACGCTGCTTTTCTCCGACCTGTTTAAGGCCTTCAAGGAGAACACCCCGCTTCCCGAGAAATGCGTGCTGATCACTTTCGACGACGGGTACGAGAATAATTACCTGCACGCCTGGCCCATCCTCCGGGACCTCGGCGCCAAGGGCAATATCTTCGTCGTCTTCAATACCATAGGCAAAGCCAACCTCTGGCACAACCCGGCGTCCGAGCCGTGGGTCAACATGGCCACCCTGGAGCAGCTCAGGGAAATGCAGGCCAGCGGCG
>MGUK01000020.1 GCA_001799995.1 Elusimicrobia bacterium GWF2_62_30 | reverse complement strand
TAATACTTTAAATATTGACCTTTGTCATATCCCAAGATCAGTCAAGGAAAGAATAATGAAACGAAACCTGCTGCTGTCCGCCTTCTCCGCCCTGCTTCTGGGCGCTTCCGTAGTCTCAGCCTCCGACTGTACCGGCTTCCTGCCCCCCAACGACCTCAAGATCCCCGTGGGCTCTATCCATGCCCGGGGCATCATCGAGACCCAGTTCAATGAAGTTATCGACACCGTGGAGAGGATCTATAAGCCTCAGGTCGCCTCGCTGGGCAAGGTGCTTAAGGTCAACCGCCTCTGGACCAACGAAACCGTCAACGCCTCCGCCTCCCAGAGCGGCAACACTTATATCCTTAATATGTACGGCGGCCTGGCCCGCCACGAGACCATCACCATGGACGGCTTCGCGCTGGTGCTCTGCCACGAGCTGGGTCATCACCTGGGCGGCGCGCCCAAGGTCTCCAGCTGGGCTTCCAACGAAGGCCAGTCGGACTATTACGCCAACTTCAAATGCCTCAAGCAGGTGTTCGCCGACCAGTCCAGCATGGCCTTCACCCGCAAATCCGAAGGCGACGCGGTAGCGGAGAAGGGCTGTGAAATGATGTATGCCGACGCGCAGGACCGCGCTATCTGCGTCCGGGCCGCCATGGCCGGCAAATCCGTGGCCTATCTCTTCAAGACCCTGCGCAACGAAGCCGTCGTGCCCCGCTTCGACACGCCCTCGCCCGTTGTCGTGACCTCGATGATGACCACGCATCCCCCCACCCAGTGCCGCATGGACACCTACCTGCAGGGTTCGCTCTGCACGCAGCCAGTCTCGGCGCCGCTGAGCCAGACCAACCCGGCCGTGGGCACCTGCACCCGCTCCGCGGGTTTTGTCACCGGCTTCCGCCCGCTGTGCTGGTACAAACCGGCCAACGCCGCCGAGCTGCTGCCGCCGGTCACCAATACCGTCGCCGCGCCCGAAGCCGGCCCGGTCTTCTCCATACTCCAGGGCGCTTATCCCTGGGACAGCGTCCGCCTTCCGTAAGCGCGGGCCAAAGAACCAGGCACAAAACAGAACCGCCGGGAAACCCGGCGGTTTTGGTTTGTAGAATCAGGGATAGTTCGAAGGGCAAGGGCGGATCGGGAGCTTATGAAAAAAATACTCGCGCTGGCGCTACTGCTGGGTTCGGGCTTGCAGCTGTCGGCGGGCTACGCCGAATCTACGGGCGCCCTTAAGACCGCCGGTGATATCAAGGTGGCGGGCAAGAAACTGGACGCGCTCCTGGCGCAGCCGGGCACGGCGCTGGCGAAGGACGCCGACGCCGCCGCACTGCTCGCCGACAACCAGAAAGCGCTGGAACTGTTCAGGCAGGCGGCGCAGGTTCACAATGACGGGTTCCTGTTCGCCGCGAAAGAAGAACGCCCCGGCATGCAGACCCCCCTTCCCAATTTTACATCGCATTATATGCTGTTCAGGCTGCTGCTGCTAGACGCCAAGGTGAAAGCCGGGCAACTGCAGCGGGCACAGGCGGAAAGCGATCTGCTGGCGGCGGCCGGGTTCATCTCGCAGTTGTCCGCCCAGCGGTCGAGCGGCCTTATCAGTTCGCTGGTGGGGCAGCTCTGCCTGAAGAAGGCCTTTCCGGTATTCGCCGACAGCCTGCGCGGCGCGCGGGGCAGCCCCGCCTACCTCAAAGAACTGTCGGCGCGGCTGGGAACCGCTTCCGGCAACCAGGATTCCATGAAGGGCGCCATCCTGGAGGAAATGGAGAAGATCAAGAACACCTTCCGCGCCGAAATGGAGAACCAGTTGAAGACGCGCCCCTTCTGGCAGCGGCTGCTTATTAACAAGGTCATGAGCAAGGACTCCAGGCTGGTCATAGATGAACGGTTCAATGCCGCCATTGACGCGTTGTCCGGGGCCATGACGGACGCCTTTTCCGCAAATGACCCCGCCAGCCTGACCAGCTATATGCAGAAGGCGGAGCAGGAACGGCAGGCGAGGAAGCCCTCGCACAGCTTTGTCCGGGGAGTGGCGCTCGCCCTGACGGGCGGCCGGGCGAAGGACGAATGGGTGGCGGAAGTGTTCACGGACCTTTTCATGGAAATAGCCATACCGGATTACAGCAAGATCGTGCCGCGCTACCACGCGGCGGTAGCCAGTCTGAACGTGCTGCGCGCCGCGGTGGCGGTCAAGACCTACGCGCGGGCGTACAGGCGTCCGCCGGAAAGCCTGGACCGGCTGGTTCCCGCGCTGCTGCCCGCGGTGCCGCAGGACCCTTTCAATAAGTTCGCGCCCTTGGCCTATGCCGCGTCGGCCGGAGGACGGTTCGTGGTGTACAGTTTTGGTCCTGACGGCGACGACGATAAAGGCGCGGCCGCGCTGGACCAGGAGGCTTATACCCTGGACGCGGCAAAGAGCGCAGGGGATATAGTCTACTCGGAGTAGCAAGAAAGCCTGTTCCCGTAAGCGGGCCGTTTACAAAAAAAAGATCCCCGGTCTGCACCGGGGATCCTTTTTGCGCGGCGGGGTTATTTAGCGCTGCTGGGCGGGCTGCTGCATGGCCATAGCGATGGCGGTGATTATCGCCACCAACTTCTTGGGGTAGACGGCCGTGTCCACTTCGCCGTTGACGCCATGGGTATCTATGTTCAGGCGCAGGCCGTTCTCGTAGACGGAGAACTGGCCGGGGCCGAAAGTGCTGCGCAGGTCGAGCTTTATCTGCCGCACTTCAGGCGCGGCGCCTTTCACGTACAGGTCGCCCTTCAGGGTATAGGTGCCGCCCCATTCGTCCATCGAGAGGCTGGTGCGGAAACTGCGGTAGTCCCAGGTGCGGGAGAAGAAGTTGCTGACGCGGCCGTTCTCGCGGTCGCTGCCCACTTCTATTTCGGCGTCGAAGTCGCGGTTGAAGCTCCGGCGCAGACCCACGGTGATGTCGGCGAACGGGTCGGTGGCTTCCACCTGGTTCCAGCCGCCGAAAGAATCGTTGCGGATGGACAGCCAGATGCGCTCGCCGGCCTTCTCTTCTGCTCCCTTCTGCGCGGGCGTATTGTCCACCTGCGCCGCCAGGGCCAGGGTGATCACGGCCGCCAGGGCTTTCTTCGAATATTGGGTGTCGTCGTAGCTGCCGCTGATGCTGTTGCGGCCGATGTTGAGGTTAAGGCCGAAACCGCTCACGCTGTAGCTGTAGCCGTCGAAACCTTTATATAAGGTCAGGTTGACGAACTGCGCCTTATTGTCGTCACCGTACACGCTGCCGGAAACGTTGTAGTTCCCGCTCCAGTTGTTCATGGAGAGGTTCACGCCGGAGCCGGAGAGGCTGAAGTTGGAACCGAACTTGTTAAGGCTCAGCCATTCGTAGTTGTTGCCGGCGCGGACGCTCACGTTGAAGGTGGTATCGAAGACCTTGCGCACGCGCACGTCTATGCCCTGCGAGAAGTCGCTGGCCTGCGATTCCTTGAAGGATTCGTTGAGGTAGACGCTCATCCAGAGGCTCTGGTAATTTTTATTGGCTGAAACGGCCGGGCTGGCTGCCGGGACGCTGTTTCCGGGATTCTTGATATCCGCGGCTTTAATGCCCTGCAGATCAAAGGCGTAGGACGAAGAAGTAAGGGCGAGGAGCACGGCTGTAAGTACGGCTTGTTTCATCTTCAGTATCCTCCGTTGGGTCTTGTCACCTGTATAATATACATATAACAGGTCATTTCCATAAGAGGCTTTAGGCCGTGCCGGCCGTGGGTCCAAAGGCCTATTCCCTAATTGATATAATACAGGCGCATGAACATCTTCGAACTGGCCTTCATCGCTTTCGGCCTCTCCCTCGACGCGTTCGCGGTGGCCATAGCCAGCGGCGCCACGATGAAAAAGCTGCACCTGCCCAACGCCCTGAAGATGGGGCTTTTTTTCGGTGGTTTCCAGGCCGTTATGCCGGTGCTCGGCTGGCTGGCCGGCCTGAAAATGAAGAGCTTCATCTCGGGGGTCGACCATTGGATAGCCTTTACCCTGCTCCTGCTTGTGGGCGGTAAAATGATCTACGAAGCCGTCCACATGAAAGAGGAAGAGGACTGCGGCGAGGGCAAGACCTGTCCTTTCGATACCGGCACCCTCACCGTGCTGGCGGTGGCCACCAGCATAGACGCACTGGCGGTGGGCCTTACTTTTTCCCTGCTGAGCGTTTCCATAGCCGCGCCGGTGCTGCTCATCGGCGCGGTAACTTTCCTCATGTCCGTGGCCGGGGTGAAGATAGGCTCCACCGGCGGCCATTTTTTCGAGAACAAGATGGAGATCTTCGGCGGGCTGGTGCTCATCCTGATAGGCCTTAAGATCCTGCTGGCGCATCTCGGTATCTTTTGAACTGTACCTGAGGGCCGTTACAGCGTATTTTTGGTAGAATAACTTTGATGACCTACGACGTAATAATCGCGGGGGCGGGCATCACCGGGGCCGCGGTAGCCCGGGAGCTTTCCCGTTACAAGCTCAAGGTGCTCCTCCTCGAAAAAGAGGCCGAGCCGGCCTTCGG
Organism: Elusimicrobia bacterium GWF2_62_30; assembly: GCA_001799995.1. GTDB lineage: Bacteria > Elusimicrobiota > Elusimicrobia > Elusimicrobiales > UBA9959 > UBA9959. The sequence goes on along the minus strand of MGUK01000020.1, from coordinate 2,876 downwards.
CGTTTCCAAGTCCAACAGCGGCATTATCCATGCCGGCACCCAGAATTCCCCCTCCTCCGTTAAAGGCTGGCTTTGCGTGGAAGGCAACCGCCTGATGCGCGAGGAGATCGCCGCGGACCTGGGCCTTAATTTCGTGCAGTGCGGGCAGCTGATAGTCGTGTTCGACCTGGCCGACCTGCCGGAGCTGGAGAAGATCAAAAAGGACGGCGAAGCCCTGGGCATAAAAGGCCTGGCGCTGGTCGACCGGGCCTGGCTGGAGAAGAACGAGCCCAACCTGGGGCCGGAGGTAAAAGCGGCCCTCCATGTTCCCACGGCCGGCATCATAAGCCCGTACCGCTTCGTCTACGCGCTGGTGGAGAACGCCGTAAAGAACGGCGTGGACCTTAAAACCTCCAGCAGGATCGTCGGCATCAACCGCATCGAGAAGGGCGGCTTCTATGTGGAAGCCGGCGGCACTGTTTATACTGCCAGGTTCCTGGTCAACGCGGCCGGGCTATACGCCGACGAGCTCTCGGCCCTGGCCGGCGCGCCCACGTTCAAGATAACCCCCCGCAAAGGCGAGGAGTACCTGCTCGACAAGAAGCGCGAGCATATCGCCAGCCACATAATTTTCCCGCTGCCGTCGAAAGCGTCCAAGGGCATACTGATAATCAAAACTTCCGACGGCAACCCGATGATAGGGCCCACCGCGCACGACGTGGACGACAAAGCCGACCTTGCCACCACCGACGAGGGCCTGGCGGAAGTGCTCTCGGGCGTGCGGCGCATGATGCCCTCCGTTTCCAAGAGCGACATCATCGCTTATTTCGCCGGGCTGCGGCCGGTGGCCGGCAAAGATTTCATAATCCGGCACGAGGATTCCGCCCCGGGCCTGGTCAACGCGGCGGGCATACAATCCCCCGGGCTCACCTCGGCCCCGGCCATAGCCGTGATGGTTTGCGACCTCCTCAAGAAGCACGGCCTGAAGCTGGAGCCCAAGGCGGAGTTCCACAAGCTCAGGCAGCGGCCGGCGCATCTTTTCCAGCTGCCGCTCGAAGAGGCCCGCAAGCTTATAGAGAAGAACTCCGCCTACGGCGACGTGGTCTGCCGCTGCGAGCTGGTCTCCGCGCAGGAGGTCCGCGACGCCATAAAACGCGGCGCTTCCACGCTCGACGGCATAAAGTTCCGCACCCGGGCGCAGGCGGGCCGCTGCCACGGCGGCTTCTGCACCACGCGCATCATGAAGATAATGCAGGAAGAGCTGGGCTTCCCGGTCACCGCGCTCACCAAGCGCGGCCCCGGCTCCGAGCTGATAAAGGATGAACGAAAATGAACCTGATCTATCTGCGCCCCGCCAATCCCAAGGCCCGCAAGTTCATAAAGAAGAAGTTGCGCCGCTCCGAGCCCGCCTCCATCTACGACATCGAAGCCGGGGACTGCTGCCTGGCCCCCGCCCCCGTGCGCCGCAGGGATTACATGGTCACTTTTCTAAACGATATTTCCCCGGAAATGCTGGAGTTCATCTACCGCAGCGGCCTGGGCGCCGGGCTGAACAATAACTGACATGAAAGAACGCGAGCTGGTCATAGTAGGAGGCGGCCCCGCCGGGATGGCGGCGGCTGTCGCCGCCCGCGAGCACGGGGTGGAGGACGTCCTTCTCCTCGAGCGCGACCAGCACCTGGGCGGGATACTCAACCAGTGCATACATCCGGGCTTCGGCCTGCACCACTTCAAGGCGGAATTGACCGGCCCCGAGTACGCGGACCGCTTCGCCTCCCTGGTGAAGGAAGATCCCAATATCGAGGTCAGCCTGCGTTCTTTCGTAGTTAAACTTACGAAAGACCGGGAGCTCTCTTTCCTGCGCCCCGGTTCCCTGGAAGAGATCAAGGCGCGGGCCATCATCCTGGCCACCGGCTGCCGCGAGCGCACCCGCGAGATGATCCAGATCCCGGGGTCGCGCCCCGCCGGCATCTACCCCGCCGGCCTCGCCCAGAAAATGGTGAACATGGAAGGCTGGATCCCCGGCAAAGAAGCCGTTATCGTCGGCTCCGGCGATATCGGCCTCATCATGGCGCGCCGCATGGCCCTGGAAGGCGTTTTGGTCAAGGCCGTAATAGAGATACAGAAGACCAGCCGCGGCCTGGTGCGCAACGTGGTGCAGTGCCTCGAGGATTTCGGCATCCCGCTTTATTTCCAGCACCGCATCTCGGCCATCCACGGCCGCGACCGGGTAGAGAAGGTGGACGTGGTGAAAGTGGACGACGAGTTTAAGGATATCACTGGTTCAGGTTTCGAGATCTCCTGCGATACGGTACTGATCTCAGTCGGACTGATTCCCGAGAACGAACTGCTGGAGATGGCCGGCGCCGAGATAGACCGCAAGACCAACACCCCGGTGGCAAAGGACGTCAATCTGACCTCTATCCCCGGCGTATTCGCCTGCGGCAACGCCTGCAAGGTTTACGACCTGGTGGACTGGGTCACCCGCGACAGCATGCTGGCCGGGAAAATGGCGGCGGAGTACCTGAAGGCGAAATGAAGCGTATCATGACCTGCATAGAATGCCCCCAGGGCTGCCGCCTCGAGATCGAGGCCGACGGCTCCAGGCTTATCGAGGTGACCGGCTACAAATGCAAGCGCGGCTCCGCCTACGCGCGCCAGGAGATAGAAGCGCCCCTGCGCACCCTGACCACTTCCGTTCTTACCCGCGGCCTTGAGCTCAAGATGCTGCCGGTGCGCACCTCCGGGCCCATTCCTAAAGAGAAGCTTTTTGCCGCCATGCAGGCGGTAAAGACCCTGGTGGTCACCTCGCCGGTAAAGGCGGGTGCGGTAGTGGCGTCGGATTTCCTGGGGCTGGGCGTGGACCTTACGGCCTGCCGCGCCCTGAACAAGCTATG
>MGUK01000019.1 GCA_001799995.1 Elusimicrobia bacterium GWF2_62_30 | reverse complement strand
CCGCATAGGCGGGGAATCGGGAGGGGGCTTTGCGCTGGACGCTGGTGCTACCTGGGCCACGCCTGTAAAAGACCTGAAAGCCGCCCTGACCGCGCAGAACCTGGGGCCTGAATTTAAGTTCTCGGGCGACAAGAGGCCGCTGCCGCAGACGTATGCCTTGGGGGCAAGCTACGCTGGCATAAACAAGCTGGAATTAACCCTGGAAGGCCGGACCCGCCCCAAAGACGGTGACGACGAGCTTTGCCTGGGCGCGGGTTACAAAGCGGCTAAGGGGCTGGTGATACGCGCCGGCTACAACAGCAAATCGGCCAAAGCGGGCAAGAGCGAAGACACCAGGGGCCTGAAAACACTGGACAACCTGCGCGGCCTTTCGGCCGGCTTCGGCGCGGAGTTAAACACCTTCAAGCTGGATTATGCCTTTACGCCATATGGAGAGCTGGGGAATGCCCAGAGGATAACCCTTTCGGTGGGGTTTTAACAGATATAAGGAATGCGTGGAGACTTGCGGGGGACGCGGGGACCGGGTTAGCAAACCCTTCCGTAGGCCGAGGCTTGCATAGCGCCGCGTGGAGCGAAGCGACACTTTCTTGTCCGGAGGATGAGCGAGGCACGGTGGCCGCCTGATGCGCATATCGCTTGATGCGGCACGGCCATAGGCCAGTGCCCTAGCGCGGTTTGCGTTCCGGTCCCCGTGGCCCACGCTAGCTTGCGAGCTTAATACAGTAAATACTTAGCGCGGGCGAGTTCGAAGGCGCGGGACTGGGCGGAGAAGTCGGCGATGATCTTTTCCGGGGAGTCTTTGGATTCGTAAATGGCTTTGTAGGTGTTGATGCCCGTCATCAGCTTGAGCTCTTCTTCTATCATCTTGAACTCGGAATAGTAGCGCTTGTCGCGCAGGGCGCAGGCCGCGCGCACAAAGATGTCCATGGGGCGCACCGCCGCCCTGTTGGTGATCTCCAGCTTGATGCCGCGGCAGAGCTTGCCGGCATACATATCTTTGTCGGGTGTGCGGTCCTCGGCGGTGATGCGCACGCCGGGCAGGCCGGCCGCGTTGAGCGTGGCCGCCAGGCGCGTTGAATCGAGCCAGGGCGCGCCGAACCACAGGAAGGGGGAATCCGTGCCGCGGCCCACCGACATATTGGTGGATTCGAAACAGCCTATGCCGGGGTACATGATAGCCGCGTCCACGCCGCGGATATTGGGCGACGGGTTCACCCATTTCAGGCCCGTCTCCTCGTAGAACATCGCGCGGTCCCAGCCCTCGGCCTTTATCACCGTAAGGTCCAGGTCCAGCTTATGCTGGTCCTTGTGCATCAGTGCCACTTCCCCGGCCGTGAGGCCGTGACGCACCGGCACCGGGAAGTAAGCTGTGATCTCGTGGATCGAAGCGTCCAAGAGCGGGCCCTCGGTAATGGAGCCGGTTATCGGGTTGGGGCGGTCCAGCACCACAAAAGCGATCTTCCGCTTGGCGGCCTCTTCCATGCAGAAGGCCATGGTGGCCAGGTAGGTGTAGAACCGCGCGCCGATGTCCTGGATGTCGAAGAAGAGCACGTCCAGGCCCGCCAGCATGGCCGAAGTGGGGCGGTGCACTTTGCCGTAAAGGCTGTAAATGGGCAGGCCCGTAACCGGGTCGGTGGAATTGCCTATCTGCACGCCGCCCTCGGCGGTGCCCCGGAAGCCGTGCTCCGGGCTGAAGATGGACACGAGCTTGACGTTCTTCGAGGCGAACATGGTGTCCACCGCGCTGACGCCGGAGCGGTCCACCCCGGTCTGGTTGGTAACTATCCCGGCGCGCTTGCCGGCGAATTTGGCGAAATCGTCCCGCTTCTGCGCGTCCAGGCCGGTCAGGACGGCGGCGCTGAGCGCGCCGGCGAAGAAAGGCGCGGCGAGCAGCGAAAGTGTGGCGACAATAGCGGCGATGGATCTTTTCATATAGCGTGCTCCAGGGGTAGAAAACATTATACTACTCCGCCTGCCCGGCCTTCCTGGCGTACTTGCCGGCGCTGCGGGCCTTCCTGCGCCGGATGCGGTCTATCTCTTTTAGCCGCTCCGAGGTCTCCGGCGAGATCTTCACCTCTATCTCGTCCACCAGTTCCCTCAGCGCGATAAAACGGTTGAGCGAGCGCTTGCGCTCCCGCTGACAGCGCACCACCAGCCCCAGGGCCGGGTACTTGAGCAGTACGGCGTTGGACGTTTTGTTGATCTTCTGCCCGCCGTGGCCGGAGCCGCGGATGAACTGCTCCTCGATCTGCCGCAGGTCTATGCCCAGCCGCGCTATGCGCGCCTTCAGGGCTTCTATCTTGGCCGGGCTGATCTCGGAAAATTCCGTGAAATTCATAAATAAAACCGGTAAGCCGGCTTGCGCTTATTTCAGCGAATGGCTTAAGAGAAATACTTTTCTGCGCTCCAGGATCTTCCGGGGGTCCCTTGTGCCGGACGGGGATAATACGGAAACGATGGAATTCCTGAAACCCGTTCCGGCTTCGTTCAGCTCTACCAGGTCGGCGATGGGCGGCGGAGGTTCTTCCCGGGCGATAGCTCCGGCTTCGGGAGTTTGCGCGGAAGTATCGGCAGGCAGCGTTTCGGCCAGCGGGTCGGGCGCTTTATCGGCTTCGTATAAATAAACTTTGGGCCGCGCGAGATGAACGCTGTTGGACCTGACAATTATTCCTTTCTGGCCGTCCTGCAGGCGGACCAGGGTCCCCGCGGGATAAAAGCCGACGCAATTCGCGAGCAGCTTCAGGATAGTGGGGTCGAAGTTTTTTTCCCGGTGATTCAGCATTTTATGCAGGATACGGTCCTGCCGGTGTTTCTTCCAGTAATATTTATCGCTGACGGAAGCCATGTCATAATAGTCGGCCGCCGCTATTATTTTATGGAACACATCCGGAACATAGCCGCCGCTGACGGCGGCCGCGGGCAAGACCGCGTGATGCCGGTCGGCGAGGACTCCCATTTGCGGAGGCAATTCGGTTTTGCATAGTAAAAACAAACCGCCCCAGACCGCATGCTGCCGCGCCATTCCCCGCTCGTCAGGCGTAGAGGGCCTTTCCCGCTGCGTCCAGCCCGGAGGAATGATCAGCCGGCCCAGGTCGTGCAGGAACGCGCAGATGCTCAGGGTGTTTACCTGCCCGGTATTAAGGCCGTAGGCCTGGCCCAGCGCGCAGGCAAGAATGGAAACGTTCACGCTGTGGCAGGCGTGGGCGTCCAGCCCTTTCCCCAGGATCGGCAGAAGCAGGTAGGGCTCGTGCCCTTTGTTCTTGATCGTCGCGGTCATGTCGTCGATATGGCGGTAAAGAAGCTTGAAGTCCACCGGCAGGGCCTGCCTGTACTGGTCTACGGCGTTCTTGTAGGTCGCGACCGCTTTTTCATACCAGTCCAGCAAGGTGGTCTTTTTGGCGAACTTCCCGCCGGCCAGCTCGGCCAGTTCCGCCTCGACTATATGGATGGTGCGCACGCCTTTTTCTTCCAGGATCTCCCTTGGGCGCTCTTTGGCCGGGGTGGTCGCTTCCGCGTTCAGGACCTGGAAAAAGGTGATAAGGTCCTCCTGGGTTATCCCTTTCGTAAAGGTGAGGTATTTTACGCGGCATTTGGTGAACCGGTCCACCAGCATCTGGTTGCCGGCCGTCTCTTCCAGGGACATCGCCCCCTCCAGGTAGAGCATCTCGTCCATAAAGCCGAACCCGATATCTTCCAGCTCTTCGACCAAAGGATGGACGATATTGTGCAATTTAACCAGCGTGCTCATGACTTCCGGATGGCTCGGCGGATATATCCGGACGTTGGTGAACGCGATGTTCATCAACCGCAGGCACGAGACCATCTGCGTCCAGCGCTGAATATCCGCCCGGGATCTTCTTATTCGTCTGGCCATTCAGGTTTTGAGCGCCCCTTTTACCGTATTAAAAGAGTCCCGCGCCGCGTTCCTCAATTGTTTGTTCGCCCCGGTGATCAGTTCCAGGAAGCTCTTTTTGGCCAGGGCCCCGAGAAATTTCAGCGAGACCGGGGTGGGTACCCGCGCCAGGGCCGTTACGATCGAGACGCGGGTATCGTAATGCTCGATCAGTGTGTACGTCCGGATGAGCTTTTCGTCTATGCCCTGCTGCGCCAGCAGGGAAAGGGCCGTGATAGCCATGAAGGCCTCTTCGGGGTTGTCCCAGTTAACGATAAAGGAGGCGAGCGCGTCGACCGCCGTCTCGTCGCCGATCTTTCCCAGCGAGCGGATGGCGGCTTCCCGGACTTTCGGATGCTCATGACGCAGGGCCGGGCCGACCAGTTTCGCCGTTCCCGGAAAATTCACGTCTCCCAGGATCTTGACGACATGGCTTACCAGGAACCAGTCCGGGTCCGACAGCGCCTGGCCCAAAGGCTGGACGCTCTTGAGCCGCTTGCAGACGGAGGTCAGCAGGAGGCAGAGTTTGCGGCGGTTATGTGCGTCCTCCAGCTTCCGGAGCTCTTCGAGAAAAAGCGGGATGTTCCTGTCCCCCAGGGCGGCCATGAAGTTCTCCAGGTCGGAGAACTCCGGCGTCTTTTCCTGCCGGTCGCCCAGGGAAAGCACGAGGTTCTGCGCCAGGGCAGGCGAGGCCACTTTTTCTTCCAGGATCTTCATTATCACTTCGGATAAAGGCTTAGGTTCCTGCCACTTTTTAAACTCCGAGAGCAAGGTCCGGATATCGCCGTCATTCCCCGCTTCCGAAAGCACCCGGGCGTAAGCCATCAGCGCAAGCCGGGCCTGCATGGGGATGGAAGGTTTCTGCAGCACGCTGTGGATCGTTTCCAGCGCGAACCGGATCGCTTCGGGTTTTTCATGCGTCGTCCTGACCTTCAGAGCGTCCAGGTCCGCCGTCTGGAACAGCCCGGTCTGGGAGATGACCGACCGCTTGTCGCGCTTGCGAAGGGCCCTGTTTTTCGGGTCTTTAGCGGGCCACTGCTGCTTTTGCATAAAGCTGTGCCAGCAGGCCAGGATCCTCGGGTCATAATGATCCCACAGCATGGCGGCCTGGAACTGCTCCAGGGAGATATCCCGGTTCAGCGCGTTGTCCAGGGCCGCCGTAACGGCTTCCGCGGCTTTCCCGGTCAGGGGCTCGTTCTGCCTGAAAAGAAGCAGGAGAAAATCCTGTAAAGTTTCCGCCCGGGTGAAAGCCAGGACCTGCTCTTCGCTGAGCTGGCCCGGTTTTTGGTCCGCGGTCCGCGTCTCGCCCGAGTCTACTACGCTGACGACGAAGGACAGCTGCAGCCCGGGGATCTTCAGCTGCTGGAGTTCCTTCTGGATAGCGGTCAGGGTTTTATTCTCGCCGGCTTTCAGCAGCAGCGCTTTGAGGAACTCATACATGCCCTCGGGTGTCACCCGGTTAGTGAAAAGGACCTGCCCGACCCCGAAAGTGTGAAGCGTGCCGGCGAACAGGTTGATATCCTTCGTTTCGGCCAGCGGCGTATCCTCGATAAAAACGTTCTTGCCCTTAATGTCGATGACCAGGGTGGTGTCCAGCCCTAAAGCCTTGTTCAGGATATTGTTCACCCTTGCGGTGATAGGAGCGATGGCGGGATGCCCGGCCGTATAAAGGCTCATCATCTTGGCGCTGGGCATCAGGGAGCCGACGAAGGTTTCGATGGAGCCCTTCTTCTGCTGCCGCAAAGTATTACCGTCAGCCGCCTCGGTCATAGATTAACTTGAAGGAACAAAGCGGTCCTGCCCTGTTCCCTGCCCCCCGGGTTCCGCAAAAACGTCAGAATTTAAATTATAGTTAAAATAGAAGGCTGGCGGTTGTTCGCCGCAGATGACCGCGCCTGGGTTTTGCGTTAGTCCTGCAGCTGTCCGTGCTCGCGCAGGTACTTGCGGATATGCGAGCGGGCGCCGGCGGTCTTCACCGTGGTGAGCCAGTCCTTTTTAGGGGCGGAATTCTTGCGCGTGATGATCTCGCACATGTCCCCGCTCTTCAGAGCGTGGTCGATGCGCACCATCTTGTTGTTGACCTTGGCGCCTATGCAGGAATTGCCGATGTCGGTGTGGATGGTATAGGCGAAATCCAGCGGCGTGGCGTCCACGGGCAGGGATTTAACGTCGCCCTTCGGGGTGAAGATGAAGATCTGGTCCAGCTCCAGGTCGGTCTTGAAGCTCTCTATGAACTCGCGCGGGCTCGAAAGGTCCTGCAGCCATTCCATCCACTGCCGCAGCCAGTTGAGCTTTTCGTCCAGGTGCTTGTCCGCGCCCTTTTCGCCCATCTTGTAGCGCCAGTGCGCGGCTATGCCGTACTCCGAAGTGCGGTGCATGTCCTCGGTGCGGATCTGGATCTCGATGACCTCGCCCGAGTCGGCCATCACGCTGGTGTGCAGGCTCTGGTACAGGTTCATCTTGGGCACGGCGATATAATCCGTGAACGAGCCGGCCACGGGCTTGAACACGGAGTGCACCGTGCCCAGCAGCGCGTAGCAGTTGATGACCGAGTCGGTGATGATGCGCACGCCCAGGGCGTCCTGGATCTCCTCGAAGGGCTTTTCCTGGCGGAGCATCTTGCGGTAGATGGAGTAAAGGTTCTTGGCGCGCGACAGCACGCGGCAGGGCACCTGCGTGCCGGCCAGGTGCTTCTCCAGCCCGGTCTTGAAGTTCTCCAGCAGCTTCTCGCGCATCACGTAGCGCAGCTGCACCTTGGCCAGCAGGCTCTGGTATTCGTCGGGGAACAGGAACTTGAAGGAGAGGTCCTCCAGCTCGGATTTGAGCTGGAAGATGCCCAGGCGCTGGGCGAGCGGCGCGTAAAGGGAGATGGTCTCGTGGCCTATCTCCAGCTGCTTCTCGCGCGTGAGGAACTTCAGCGTGCGCATGTTGTGCAGGCGGTCGGCCAGCTTTATCACGATGACGCGGATGTCCTTGGCCGTGGCCAGGATCATCTTGCGCCAGTTCTCGGCCTGCGCCTCGTCGCGCGACGAGAACTTTAAGGTCTCGATCTTGGTGACGCCAGCCACCAGCTCGTAGATCTCCTCGCCGAACTCCTTGCGGAAGGTGTCGTGCGTGATCTTGGTGTCTTCCAGCACGTCGTGCAGCAGGCCCGCCGCGATGGTTTCCTGGTCCATCTTGTAATCCACCAGGATGTCGGCCACGGCCACGCAGTGCACGAAGTAGATCTCTCCGGAGGCGCGCTTCTGGTCGCTGTGCGCTTCCTTGGAATAGTTCCAGGCGTATTCCAGCACGGTGGTGTCCTGGGTCGAGTATTCGTGGAATTTTTTCAGCAGGTCATCGAGTTCCATGCGGTTATTCTCCAAGGAGGTGGGTAAGGAAGACGGTCAAAAAACCCAGCGGGAAGATCAGCGGGGACAGCCGGTCGCTCTGCTTGTGCAGGCGCGGCAGGATGTCGGCCATGGCGATATAGAGGAAGGACCCGCCGCTGAGGCCCAGCGCGAAGGCTTCGGCGCCGGGGGGCACGCTCTTGAGCAGCGGGGCGGCGATAAAGGCGCCGGCCGGGGTGGCGGCGGCCAGGAGCAGGCTGAACTTGATGGCCTCGGAGCGGGTCTTGCCGGCGTGCAGCAAGAGCAGGACCAGGGTGATGCCGTCGGCGAACTTGTGCAGGATGACCCCGAGCGCCACGTTGACGCCGGCCACAGTGCCGGGGGCGAAGCCCACCGCGATATTGAACCCGTCCAGCAGGGAGTGCAGCCCCATGGCCAGCAGCGCGAACAGCCCGATGTGGTGGACGTGGCAGTCTTCCATGAATTCGTTGCAGGCGCTGTGGGCGGCGAAGGTTTCCAGCGTGAAGAGGATGAACAGCGCCGTGAGGGCGCCGTAGGAGACGTACTGGGCGTTGAGG
>MGUK01000018.1 GCA_001799995.1 Elusimicrobia bacterium GWF2_62_30 | reverse complement strand
CGCCCATGGCGTTGCCTATCACCGCGGCGGTCATTTTTGGGTCGAAAGGCTTTTTGTCGTAGCCGGAATCTTCCAACGCCATGCGCACGGCCTCTATGGTCATCTGTTGCAGGCGGGAGATCTGCGCGGCGGTCTGCGGGGGTATCTTGTACCGGATGGAGTCGAATTTGAAGCCTTCTATGAAGCCGCCTATCTTGGAATAGGTCTTGTCCACGGCCTTATGGTCCTCGGAATAGTACAGCTTCCAGTCCCAACGGTCGGCGGGCACTTCGCTGACGCAGTTGCGGCCTTCCAGCACGTTCTTCCAGAAATCTTCTTTGTTGAGGGCCTTGGGGGCTATTATACCGAGACCCACTATCGCTATTTTCTCGTTGTTCATGTTTTGCCTCTTGCTGTCTTGGTTGTACGACCCCGGCCTTAATGATAGGGTTGAACTCCGTAAGTTTGTGTTGGGAAAACGGTCCAGGCCGGGATCCGTCGTTTGTGTTTATTATATTATAGCAAAAAACCGTGAGGGTCAAGTAAAGGGACCCGGCGATAAAACCCTTTATATATATTTAATAAATTAATACAATATTTACCCTTTTGGAGGAGCCCATAGGCTTATGGACACACTATTCTTGAGCAGGCTGCAGTTCGCGGTTACCGCGATGTTCCATTTTCTTTTCGTGCCGCTTACCCTGGGCCTGGGCTGGCTTACGGCCTGGTTCGAGACGCGCTATGTGCTCAGCGGGGACGAACGCTGGCTGGCGCTGACCCGTTTCTGGGGCAAGCTCTTCCTGATAAACTTCGCGCTCGGGGTGGTTACCGGGATAACCATGGAGTTCCAGATCGGCATGAACTGGGCCGCGTATTCCCGCTATGTCGGGGATATCTTCGGGGCCCCGCTGGCCATTGAGGCCATGGCCGCCTTCTTCCTGGAGTCCACTTTTATAGCGGTCTGGGCTTTCGGCTGGGAGCGGGTCTCGCGCAAGGCGCATGCCGCGGCCATGTGGATAGTGGCTTTCGCCACCAATATGTCCGCCCTGTGGATACTGCTGGCCAACGGCTGGATGCAGCATCCCGTGGGCTATGTGCTGCGCAACGGGCGGGCGGAAATGACGGATTTCGGGGCGCTGCTGGCGAATCCTTACGGCTGGATCGAGTTCTTCCACACCGTGTTCGCGGGCTGGGTCATAGCGGGGTTCTTCGTGATGGGCGTGTCGGCCTGGCATTTGCTGCGCCGCAACCAGGAGGAACTGTTCAAAAAGTCTTTCGGGGCCGGGGCGGTTTTCGCGCTGGCCAGTTCGCTGCTGGTGGCGGCGGTGGGCGACATGAGCGCGGTCAACGCGGCCAAGAACCAGCCGGCCAAGTTCGCCGCGATGGAATCCGTCTGGGAGACCCGTGCGGCCGCGCCGTATACGCTGCTGGCTTTTCCTTCCCTCAAGGGGGAGGGCAACGCGGTGGAGGCTTTGAAGGTGCCTTACGCGCTTTCGCTGATGGCGTTCCATTCCCCTTCGGCGGAGGTCAAGGGACTGTACGATTTCCTGCCGCAGGACCGGCCGCCGGTGCTGCCGGTGTTCCTTTCTTTCCGGGGCATGGTGGCCCTGGGCGCGCTTTTCATCCTGCTTTCCGCCGCGGGGACCTGGCTTTGGCGCAAGGACCAGCTGGGGAAATATCCCTGGTTCCTCAAGCTGCTGGTGTTCGTCATCCCGCTGCCGTACGTCGCCATCCAGCTGGGCTGGATAGTGACGGAGATGGGCCGCCAGCCCTGGGTGGTTTACGGGCTTATGCGTACGGCCGAAGGCGTTTCCTCCACGGTGCCGCCGTCGCACGTAATGCTGTCGCTCGCCGGCTTCGTCTTTTTTTATTCCGTGCTCGGCGCGGTGGATCTCTGGCTGCTGGCGAAGTACGCCCGCAAGGGGATGGTTTAATTTATGGACTACGCTAAGATATGGTTCGTGCTATGGGCGGTGCTGTGGACGGGGTATTTCGCGCTGGACGGGTTCGACCTGGGCGTGGGCTTCTCCGGGTGGCTGGCGGCTGACGACGAAGCGCAGCGCCGGGACGTTTTCGCTTCCATAGGGCCGTTCTGGGACGGCAACGAGGTCTGGCTGGTGACGGCGGGCGGCGCCACTTTCGCGGCTTTCCCCCCCGTTTACGCCGGGCTCTTCAGCTGGCTGTACCCGGCGCTCTTCCTGCTGCTGTTCTCGCTTATAGCGAGGGGCGTGGCGCTGGAGTTCCGCGGCAAGCTGGCGCCCCCCGCCTGGAAGGCGTTCTGGGAAAGGACGGCGGCGGTTTCCAGCTTCCTGGCGGCGCTGCTGCTGGGCACCGCTTTCGGCAACATTTTCCGCGGCCTGGAGATCGGGCCGGCGGGCTACCAGGGGACTTTTTTTGGCCTGCTCAATCCCTACGCGCTGCTCACCGGGCTGCTGTTCTGCGCCTTCTTCTTTTTTCACGGCCAGCTCTGGCTGGCCTCGCGCGTGTCCGGGCCCGTGTCGGTAAAGGCAAGCGCGCTGGCCTCCCGGTCCTGGTACGTGCTGGCGGCGCTGCTGGCCGCGTTCATAGCGGCCAGCTATCTGCGCACGGGCCTCGCCGGGAATTTCGCCGCCCGCAAATTCCTGCTCGCGCTGCCGCTGCTCCTGGCCATCTCGCTCGGCGCGGCGAAGCTCCTGCTTTCACGAGGTAAGCCGGGAACGGCCTTCCTCGCCTCTTTTTGCGCTATAGCCCTGTTCTCGCTTACCGGCTTCGCCGGGATCTACCCGGACCTGCTGCCTTCCAGGCAGGGCCCGGAATTCGCCCTTAACGTTTACAATTCCTCTTCCAGCGCATACACCCTCAGGCTGATGACCGCGGTGGCGGCCGTTTTTATGCCGGTGATCATAGGCTACCAGTTCTGGGTGTACAGGGTTTTCCGGGCCCCTTTGGCGGCCGGCGAACTGCAAAAGACCGGTATTTACTGAGTTCGCCGTATCCTGCGGGTGTAACATCTGTTCAATATTAAGCGCGAAAGTTTTTGCTAATATATACACATGAAGATCAAATTCTGGGGGGTCCGCGGGTCGATACCGGTTTCGGGCGTCAAATACAATAAATATGGCGGCTCCACGACCTGCGTGGAGGTCCGTTCTAAAAAAAACGAGCTTATCATCATCGACGCCGGCTCCGGAATACGCCTGCTGGGCAAGGAACTGCTTAAGAATTCCCACCACGAATTTAACATGCTTTTTACGCATTCCCATTGGGACCACGTGCTTGGGTTCCCCTTTTTCGCGCCTATCTATAATAAAAAAACGCGGATAAAAATGATGGGCTGCTCCTTTTCCTCCGACCCGGTGCGCGAGATCATAGCCAAGACGATGCAGCCCCCGGGTTTCCCCGTAAAATTCGAGGAGATCTCCGCCAGGTTCGAATTCAATTCCCTCTGCGCCAACGGCTGCAATATCGTCGGCGGCATGCACGTGGTGCCGGTGGAGCTCAGCCACCCCAACCGCGGGCTCGGCTACAAGTTCTCCGAGGCCGGCAATAATTTCGTGTTCCTTACCGATAATGAACTGGGGTACAAGCATCCGGGCGGCCTCGAGTTCGCCGATTACGCGGCCTTCGCCAGCGGCGCCGACCTGCTGGTGCACGACGCCGATTACACTCCCGAAGAATATGGCAGGCGCATCACCTGGGGGCATTCCACCTGGGAGCATGCCCTGGACCTGGCCCTCAAGGCCGGCGTGGGAGCGCTGGGGCTTGTCCATCACAACCAGGACCGTTTTGACGCCGACGTGGACAGGATAGTGGCGGAATGCTGCCGCCGCTTGAAGAGAGCAGGCTCCAAGCTCAAATGCTTCGCTATCCGTGAAGGGCAGGAGATCAAGCTGTAACCCGCCGCCCGTACCTAAGAACCCACAACGTGCCCAAAAAGATCAGTTTTTTATCCGCGCTTACCGCGCTGCTGCTGTGCGCCGGCCCGGCCCGCGGCGGCATCTTCCCCGATAATTCTTTCACCGATTCGGCGCGCGGCACCACTTCCGCCCAATTCCTGAAAGTCCCGGCTTCGGCGCGCTTCGCCGCGCTCGGCGGCTGCGGCCTGTCGCTCAAAGGCGCGGACGCCTTCTTCCTCAATCCCGCCGGTCTTTCAGCCGGGTACGGCCAGTCCGCGTCCGCTTCTTACGAAACGCTCCTGGAAGGAGCTTCGCGCACCGGCCTGGTCTATTCGGCCGGGAGCATGCGCGGCACGTTCTCGGCCGGCCTGCTGTACCAGAATTACGGGTCGGGACTGGAAACCCTCGACGGCGCCGGCGCCGGCGACGGCGCGGAGTTCTCCGCTTACGACGCCGCGCTGGGCGCGGGCTGGGCGCGTACTTTCGGCAGGACCGACCTGGGCGTGAGCCTCAAGTACATAAAGTCCAAACTCGCCGACGCCTCCGGCGGCTCCGTCGCCATGGACGCCGGCTTCGTGCTCAGGGGGCTGCGCGATTCCGAAGCGGAACTGGCGCTGGCCGTCAGGAATTTCGGCCCGCCGCTGGAGCTGGGCAGCGAAAGCGCCCCCCTGCCCTTCGAGCTCGACGGCGGGCTGCGGTGGAGATTCTCCTCCGGGGTAAATATCTTCCTGGAGGGGCGCCTGCCCGCGGACCATGCCCCGTACCTGGCGCTGGCCGGAGAATGGGGCCTGGCCGCTTCCCGCTACTCGGGCGTTTTTCTCCGGAGCGGCCTCAATTTCAAGAATTACGACGAGCACGGCTTCATGGGGGTCTTTAACGGCGGTTTCGGGCTGAAACTGCGCGGGCTGTCGCTGGACTACGCTTTCTCCCCTTACGGGGAGTTGGGGACCGCGCACCGCTTTACCGCCGGGTGGGCCTGGGGCGCGCCGGGCGGCGAGGCCAGGGAAGCGCCGCTCGCCCCGAAGGCTTCCATAGCCGTGGCTCCCTTCCTCAGCGGGACGGGAGTGACCGACAGCGAGGCCGAGGTGCTGCGCGGCTTCGTCGAGTCGGAACTTGTAAAGACCGGGAAGTTCCGGGCCGTGGAGCGGACCGGGCTGGAGTTCGTCCTGAAGGAAGAAAAACTTTTCTCTTCGGGAGCTTCGGGGGAGAGGGCCGTCGCGGAGCTGGGAAAAATGACGGGGGCGAAATACGCCGTTTTCGGGATAGTGGCCAGGAACAGGAACGGCTACAGCATAACCGTGCGCCTGGTGGATTCGTCTTCTTCCGAGGTGGTCCGTTCCGAGACCGTTTCCGCCGGCGACGAGTACCTTTTCAAGGAAGCTTCCCGCGTCCTTGCCGCGGCTATCGCCGCGGAATAATTACAGATCATTTGTCAGCGCTTTTGGCGAGGCGCCGTTTGATTATTTTCAGCATTTCCGGGTGCACGCGGCCGTTGGCGGCCAGCGTCTGGCTGCCCATGCTTTCCACCGCCTTCCAGGGCGCCCCGGAAAAGTCCGTGACCTTCCCGCCGGCTTCTTCCACTATCAGTTTGCCGGCGGCCACGTCCCAGGGCTTCAGGCCGAACTCCCAGTACCCGTCGGTGCGGCCCGCGGCCAGCCAGCACATGTCGAGGGAGGCGGAGCCCATGCGCCGGACGTCGTGCGAGAGCCGCATAAATTCCGAGAAAAAGCCGCAGTAGAAAGCCGCTCTCTTGTACCTGTCGTAGGGAAAGCCCGTAACGAGCAGCGACTGCGCCAGCGCCGCGGTCTTCGAGACGGCGAGGCGCCTGCCGTTGAGGAAGGCGCCGCCGCCGAGCCTGGCGGCAAAAAGTTCCTTCCGGAACGGGTCGAAGACCCCCCCGGCCCTGATAACGCCCTTCTCGCTGAAACCTATCGAGACCGCCGCCGCCGGGAAGCCGTGCGCGTAATTGGTGGTGCCGTCCACCGGGTCTATTATCCACAGGCGGCCGCCCGTGGGGACTTTTACGTTGTTCTCTTCCGCCAGGATCTGATCGCCGGGAAAAGCCCGGCTGATGGTCCTGATCACTACTTCCTGGGAGGCCAGGTCCGCTTCCGTGAGGAGGTCCGCGCGCCCTTTCAGGCGGTAGCTCACCTTGCCGAACTTGGAGGACAGGACTTTGCCGCCTTCCAGCAGGGCTTTCTTCAATATCGTGAGTTCCTTCATCGCTTATTTCTCCGTAGCAGCGCCAGGCGCGCCGCGGCCGCTTCGGCCGTAATCCGCAGTTTCACAAAAACCAGCGGGCGGCCGGGCAGGGCCAGGCGGGCGGCTTTTAAAAATCCGTTCCTGAAATAGGCGCTGTTCATGAGGCCTCCGGCCAGGGCCGCCTTTACCGGGCCTTTTCCGGAGGCCGCGTTCAGCAGCAGGGAAGCCAGCTCGTGCTGCGCCGCCGCGATCAGCGTTGCGCAGGCGGGGTGCCCGCGCTGCGCCCGCGCCAGCGCTTTTGCGGCGTAAGCCGCGCAGCCTCCGTGGCCCAGGGCGGCGGCTTCGTCCAGGCGGCCGAGCAGCTCCAGGTA
>MGUK01000017.1 GCA_001799995.1 Elusimicrobia bacterium GWF2_62_30 | reverse complement strand
AGGTAAAGGCGGAAATTCTCCAGGAGGTCCGTCATTATAGCGCCGGGAAGTCGGCCGTCCTGAGGGTAAGGCGCAGGCCCAGCACCTTGAGCGCGCCTTTCACGGCGTCGCGGTAATTTATCTTCTTGCCGTCCTCCCGCGAGCGGGGCGCGTAAACGATGGGGACCTCCCTGAACCGCAGGCCCAGGAAAGCCGTTTTGCAGGAGATCTCAGCCTCTATCTCGAAGCCGGTAGAGGACAGGCGCAGCCGCCGCAGCTGCGGCGCGCGGAAAGCCTTGTAGCAGGTGTAGGAATCGGTCATGCGGGCGCCGAAGCACAGGTTGGTAAGGAAAGTGAGGAACAAATTGCCCCAGAGATAGACGATGTGGTAGGTCTTGGTCTCACCCGCCAGCATGCGCGAGCCGTAAACCGCGTCGGCCTCGCCGTCCTCTATGGGCTTTACAATGCCCGGGATATGGGCCGGGTCGTATTCCAGGTCCGCGTCCTGCACTATCACGATCTCCCCGGAAGCGGCGTTGAAGCCGGTGATCAGCGCGCCGCCCTTGCCGGTATTCTTCTCGTGCTTGATGAACTTCACGTCGCAGGGGAACTCGCGGGCCGCCATGGCCTTGTCCATCCATTCGCGCGTGCCGTCGGTGGAACCGTCGTCCACCACCACTATCTCTTTGTCCAGCGGCAGCGCGGCAAGCGCCTTCATCACCCCAGGCAGGGTGCGCATCTCATTATAAGAAGGCACTACTATCGATGTTTTCACCGGTGTTTGAATTATAACAAAAAACAAAAACACTAGCACCGCGCCGGCGGCTCCCCTACCCTTATGCCGCCTAAAAATGATAAATTAGCCTTATGAAAAGACTACTTCCGCTCGTTGGGCTGCTGCTGCTGGTCTCCGCCTGTTCGCGCAAGGGCGAAAAAGTCATAGCCCGCATCGGTTCCGAGAAGATAACGGAGCAGTACCTGCAGGAGAAGTTCGGGGAGATTAGCCCCGGCGCGCAGGACTACCTGGCCAGCAAGCCGGGGCGCCGCCAGTTCCTGGACGTGCTTATCCACGAGCGGCTGATGCTGCTGGCCGCCCGCAAGAGCGGCGTGGCCTCCGACCCGGACTATAAAGCGCAGATAAGCCAGAAAGAGGCGGAGATGCACCAGACCTTTGAGGCTTACAAGAATTTCCTGCTGACCAAGACCTGGGTGGAGTCGATGCGCGGGAAGGAACTGAAGGTGACCGACGCCGAGGTGCAGGAGTATTACCAGAAATATCCCAATACCGTCACGCTGGCCCATATCCTTATGCCCAGCTACGAAGAAGCCGAAGTGGCGGTGCGCAAGCTCAAGGCCGGCGCGGATTTCGACAGGACGGCCAGGGAATACTCCCTGGACAAGGAAACCGTGCGCCTGCCGCCGGTGATGTACGGCGAATTCCTGCCGGAGCTGGAAGACATGGCCTTCAAGATGCGGGTGGGCGAGACCCAGGGCATAGTGAAGACCCAGCTGGGCTTCCATATCATAAAGAAGCTCTCCCAGGACCGGGTTGACCCGGCCAAAGCCCAGGACCGCGTGCGCAAGATCCTGGAGAAGAAGAAGTTCGACGCCTACCTGGCCAAATTTCAGGAAAAGACCAAAGTGGAGGTAATAGATGAAAATTATAAATAAACTGGCGGCGCTCTGCGCGCTGTTCGCGTTAGCCGCGCCCGCGCAGGCCAAGATAGCCGGCGACCTGGCCGCCAAGGTCAACGATGAGCCGATAACGGTGGCCGATTATGAAAAGGCCAAAGCCGCCCTGGCCGACCAGTACGCCGCGGCCATGCCCGACTTCTTCCAGCAGAAGGACGCGGCCGCCCAGCTCGAGAAATCGGCGCTGGACAAGCTGATAGACGAGGCCCTGCTGCGGCAGAAGGCCGAGGCCATGAAGATAAAGGTCTACGAGCGGGAGCTGGAGAACGGCGTGTCCGAGATCCGCAAGCGCTTCGCCCGCAGCCCGGACGGCGCCGCGCTTTCCAACGAAGAGGCCGAAAAGGCCTTCCGCGGCGAGCTGACCAAAGAAGGCGTCACCATGGAAGAGTTCCGCGAGCGCATCCGCAAACAGCTGATGGTGCAGAAGCTGGTGCAGGACTCCATAAAGGCGCACGTAAAGATACCGACGGAGCTGGAAGTTAAAGCCTACTTCGACAATATTTCGCTGGTGATGAAAGGCGCGGAAGACCAGATCAAAGGCCTGGACGCCGAAGCCATGCAGGACCTGGCGGCCGTAGCGGCGCGCTTCAAGGAAGCCACCTCGGAAAGGCTGCGCCTGCGCCATATCCTCATAAAAACGAAAGAGGGCGCCACGGCCGAAGAGAAAGCGGCCGCGCTCAAGAAAGCCCAGGACATCGGCGCTGAAATAAAAGCCGGCCTGGACTTCGACGACGCGGTGACCAAGTATTCCGAAGACCTGGAAAGCGCCAAGCGCGGCGGCGACCTGGGCTACGTGATAAAAGGGATGCTGCCCGCCGAAGTGGAGGAGAAAGCTTTCGCCCTGCAGGTCGGAGAGAACTCCGCGCCCCTGCCGAGCAAGTTCGGCGTGCACCTCATGCGCCTGGAAGAAAAACGCGCCGCCCAGAAACTCCGCTACGACGCCGTGAAGGACGACCTGGAGCAGGTGCTTTCCCAGAACAGCTTCGCCCTGGGCCTCACCGCGTACCTCAAGGAACTGCGCGGCAACGCCAGGATACAGATCTTCGGCGCGGAAAAGACCGCCGCCCCGGCGGTAACAACGGCGCCTTGAAGCCCGAACTGCTCATCACCGCGGGCGACCCGCTCGGCATAGGACCGGAAGTTGCGGTCAAAGCCGCGGCGGACCCCGCGGTGCGCCGGGCCTGCTCCCCTTATCTTGCCGGCGACACCGCCGCGCTGGCCAAAGCCGGCTGGACCCCCTCCCTCTGCCCCCTGCTGCCCGTAGACGCCCCCGGCCTGCGCCCCGCGCCCGGGCCGACCGCGGCCGGCGGCAAGGCTTCCCTCAAAGCCGTGCTCCTGGGAGTAAAACTGGTAAAGAGCGGGGGGTTCGCGGCGCTGGTAACGGCGCCGGTCTCCAAGGAATCCTGGGCGCTGGCCGGCGCGCCGCAGCCCGCCCACACCGACCTTTTCCGCGCCCTCGAGGATATTGAGCCGCTGATGCTGTTCTCGCGCGGCCGGGTGAACGCGGCGCTGGTCACCGAGCATCTGCCGGTTAAAGACCTGCACCGCGCGTTGACCCGCAAGCTGGTGATGAAGAAGGCCGAGCTTTTCGACGGGGCGCTGAAAGCCCTGGGTTATGCGCGCCCGCGCATTACGCTCTGCGCGCTTAACCCGCATGCCGGCGACGGCGGGGTAATAGGCCGTGAAGAAATTGAGGTCCTGCGGCCGGCCGCCAAAGCCCTGCGCGCCCGCGGCCTGCGTGTCTCGGACCCCGTTCCTTCGGACGCGGCCTGGGCGGCCCACCTGGCCGGCCAAAGCGACGGGCTGCTAGCTCTCTACCACGACCAGGCGCTGGTCCCGCTGAAGACAGCCCCGGGGGCCGCCCCCGCAGTGCACTGGACCTGGGGCCTGCCGTTCATCCGCACTTCTCCCGCCCACGGCACGGCCTTCGACATAGCCGGCCGCGGCAAAGCCGATCCTGCCGGCATGATAGCTGCCGTCCTCTTCGCCGTAAAATTAGCTAAAAGAATTAACTAGGGGACTTGCTCGAGCCTGATCGGGGGACCTTTTCTGGGGACGGCGGCGCCGGCATAGGCTTCGCGGTCTTCTTCGGAAGTCTCGGCCGACATAGCCAGCGGGTCTACGCGGTACTTCACCACGGTTTCCTTTTTCCCCTTTTCCACCGCCGTTATCTTGAAGATGCCGCTGGGGAAATCCGACATGGAAACCAGGATAAGCAGGTCATTGGCGGCGAAATCGTGCTCTATGCGCTTAAGCTTGCGTGAATCGGTAAAAGCCTTCCACACCTCGGCGGTTTTGAATACCTTATAATCCACCGGTACCGTCAGCAGGGTCACGCCCTCGTTGCCGGGTTTGCGGCCCAGCTCGGGCATCGGTGCCCCGTTCAGTTTCGGCTCCTTAACGGGCGGGGCAAGGGCGCCCACTTTTTTATTAAGGTCGGCTTCGGTCAGCCTGATAGCCGCGGGCTTCTTGCGCTCCGCGCTCATTTCGTTAAGCGTGGCCATCAGCCCTTTGGGTTTTTCGGCCACCCCGTTGAACTCTTTTTCCTTTACCAGCATTATGGCGCCTTCCGACCGCACGGAGGCGGTAGAGAGCCCGTCCAGGGAGGGCGGCCCGGCCGGCTTTGCGGAATACTGGTATCTTACCGTCCCTTTGAGGTTTTCCGCTATGGGTTTGCCCCGCTGCAGCTCCGTCTCCCCGGGCTGGCTGTTGCCGAAAAAGTTGACGACCATGAACAGCAGGGAAAGCGCGATAATTACGAGGAAAAAGAAGATAAGAGCGCGGAAAATCTTCGGCGTCATGCTCCAATTGTACAACAATTTAACGATTAGTTATTATTTCCGTAACAGGGCTTCGGTAAACTAGTCTTGGAGCTATATATAAGGGAATAGTTATAGAAGAACGGGGTTATCTGGAGAAAGTATGAAATATTGGGCGTACGTAAATAACGAGATACTAGGCCCCTTTGAAAAGGAGAAGCTGCTCGAACTCCCGTCTTTTTCCCCGTCCCTCCTTATATGCCCCCAGACCCCTGTTGGTGAAAAGACCGAAGACTGGAAGGACGCTTCGTCCTATCCCGAGATCTCTGCCATATTAAGCCCCGGCGCCCCGAAGGCCGCAGCGCCGGCGCCCCAGGCGGCCGCCCCCACTCCCGCGCCCGCCTCTCAGCCGCTGGGCGGTTCAGGGATAGAACTTAAATCGCTTACCGCCTCGTCCGTAGAGCCGGTTCCCCCCACAAGCGACCACAGCTTTGGCCAGATAAACCTTGGAGTAGGGCATCTTGAAAGGTCCGACCGCATGTCCCCCTCCCAGGCCGCGGCCGCGGCCGCTTTCGATCCCATATCCCTTTCGAGCATAGGCAGGAAAGCCGACGCTTTGTCCGGCGGGGATGCCCCGGCTCCGGGAGCCGCGGAGGGCATAGCCAAGGAACCCCATTCTGCCGTCGGACTCCCCGCGCATGCGGAGATCCCGGCCATCGCCCCTGCACCCGCAGCCGTGGATTTTCCCTCCATCGCCCCCGCGCCCGCCATGCAGGCGCCGCAGGAAACTTTTGCCCCCGTACCCGCGGCCGAACCGCGCCAGGCGCAGCCCATAGCCGCCGCGCCCGTGGCAGGAGGCCCCGCGCTGGACGAGCTGAACCGCAAAATAGAGATCATGGCCGCCAATACGGTCAGCCGCCAGGACCTGTCCCTGGCCACGGACCCGCTGCGCATGAAGCTGGATCAGATGGGCGAGGTGCTCTCCAGCATGAAGAATTCCCAGTTCCAGCGCGAGATCATGGATAAGCTGGGTTACCTGGAGAACGCTATAAGCGATATAAAATTTTCGATGAAGGAAGGCACAGGCGGCCCCGCCACGGGCGGGCCCGCTCCGGACCGCGCCGTCCCGGGCCCCGGCAAGCTCACCTTTGAACCCAACTCCGCCACGATGTTCGGCGCGCAGCCGGAAAAAGCCAAGGCGGAGGCTGCGCCACCAGCCGATAAGCCGAAGACCTTCGGCATAGTGGACGAGGGCGTGAAAACGCCCAAGCTCAAAGGGATGATCTCGGGCTTTATCCGCAGAATGATCCAGGTGCTACTCACCGTCGGGCTGCTGCTGGCGGTGCTGCTCGTTACGGTCTTCGCGCTGAAAGTAGCCAACGTTTTCGACGCGACCAAATACATCCCCTTCAAGATCCCGTTCCTTTCCGCTACTGCACCGGGGGAACCCGCTCAGGCCGAGTTCCAGTCCAAGGTATCCGCGCAGATGGACGAACTGCGGGGAACGCCGCAGGCCGGGGAGCAGCCCGAGGCTAAAAAAGAAGCGGATGTTTCCCCCGAAGTGGTATATTTTGCGCGGTACTACGCGCCCAAACCCGGCGGGCCCAAGCTGGAGGATAAAATAGCGGAAGTGGCGGCGGCGTCGGGAGCCACCTACAGCCCCTCCAACTGGACGGCTAAGGCCACCAGCACCAGCACTTACGAGGCCGCGGCGACAGTGCCGGGCAAGACCGGGAACGAGACGTTCACCTTCGCCGTGGATTTCGCCAAGAAGACCATCACACCCATGGACGACAAGGCGAAGACGGCCTTCGACGCCCTGACGCCCGCCGCGGTGGCCCCCAAAGCCGGCGGCAAACGCGGCAAGAAAGGCGCGGCTGCGGCAGCCCCGGCCCCCAAGCCAAAAGCCGCGGCGGCTAAAAAGCCCGCGGCAAAAAAAACCGTGGTCAAGCCCGCCGAGGACGAAGAATACGAATATGTAGACGAGGAAGAGGCCGGCCA
>MGUK01000016.1 GCA_001799995.1 Elusimicrobia bacterium GWF2_62_30 | reverse complement strand
GCGTGACTTGAACGTGTCGGAACTAATGAAAAACGACAATCTGAATATACTACTGGTGGAAGATAACCCGGCCGACGCCAGGCTGGTGTTCGAGATGCTCAAGGACTGCGGCGGCCAGGTCCTGAAGGTGAAGCATGCCGGGCGCATTGACGAGGCGCTTAAGCTGCTGGAGGCGGAGCCTTTCAACGTGGCGCTGCTGGACCTCAACCTGCCGGACAGCGACGGCCTGGAGGGGCTGGAGCGGATCACCGCGAACCATCCCGCCGTCGCGGCTATCCTCCTGACCGGCATAGACGACGAATCCCTGGGCCTCAAGGCCATGCGGCAGAACGCCGGGGACTACCTGGTCAAGGGGACTATCGATTCCGGCCTTCTTTTCCGCAGCATGCGCTACGCGGTGGGGCGCAAGCAGGCGGAAGAAATACTCCGGCGCGATAAGAAAACCCTCGAGCGGCTGGTAAGCGAGCGGTCCAGCGAACTGCTGGACGCCCAGCGGGAGCTGGAGAAGACGAAGCGCCTTTCCGACATCGGCACGCTGGCCGCCACGGTGGCCCATGAGCTGCGCAACCCCCTGGCCGCCATAGCGATGGCGGCGTCCAACGTCAAAAGGAAGGCCGCCGACCCCGCCCTGGACCGGCATTTCCAGAATATCGAGAAAAAGATAGCCGAAAGCAACCAGATCATAAACAACCTGCTCTTCTATTCCCGGCTGCGGACGCCCCAGTACGAAGAGGTGGACCTGGACGGCATCATAGAGGAATGCGTCAGCACCGCGCTGGGCATGGCCCAGAAAAAGACCTCGCTCCTGATAGACCGGGGCCTGCCGGGGAACCTGGTCATAGAGGCCGACCCGCTGCAGATGAAGGAGCTCCTTGCCAATATGCTGGGCAACGCCTGCGACGCCGTTGCCTCCACCGCCGGCGGCACCGTGCGCATACGCACGGAGGAGAACGACGCGGCGGTGCTCATCAGCGTCGAGGACACGGGACCGGGGATAGATAAAAAGATACTCGACAAGATCTTCGAGCCGTTCTTCTCCACCAAGGCGAAGGGCACGGGGCTCGGCCTTTTCGTGTGCCGGCAGATAGCGGGCCTGCACGGCGGCAGCATCAAGGTGGAGAGCAGCCCCGGGAAAGGGACCGCGGTGCGCGCGGAGCTGCCGAGGAACCATAAGAAATGGCAAAGAAAAAGATCCTGATAGTGGACGACGACCCGGAGCTGGGCGAAGAGATGGCCGAACTGCTGGAGGCCGAAGGTTATTCGGCGGAAAGGACCTCCGGCGGCCAGGGAGCCAGGGACCTGCTGCGCGGCGGCTCCTACGACGTTTTTTTACTGGATTTCAAGATGGGGGACATGACGGGGCTGGAGCTCCTCAAAGAGGTAAGGAAGGCCGATCCGGACGCCGCGGTTTTCCTGGTCTCCGGCAAGCCCGGGCTGGAGGCGCTCCTTGAAAAAGAGAACCTGGCGGGCGCCGTCAGCGGGATAATAGAAAAGCCTTTCGCCCCGGACCTGCTGCTGGAAAAGCTGAGCGCGCTGAAGGCCGCCGGCCTGTAGACAACGGGGCGGCCCGTACTAATATCATGCAAAAAAAGAAGCGGGGAAAAGACCTTCCCGGGCGGGAGCAGATACTGCTGGTGGACGACGACGCCGTCTTCCGCGAGGAGTTCGTGGAATGCTTTTCCGGCTACCGGTTCACGCTGGCGGCCTGCGCGGAGGAAGCCCTGGCGATACTGAAAAAGCCCAACGAGATAGACCTTGTCATAATGGACGTGAAGATGCCTGGGATGGACGGCCTTGCGCTGCTGGAGAAGATAAAGGAGCTGGCGCCGGGGACCAGCACCATAATAGAGACCGCCTACGGCTCGAAAGAAGTGCTGCTCAAGGTCCTGCGCGGCAAGGCCGACGACTATATCGAGAAGCCTTTCGACATCGAGAAGACCCGGGGCGTGATAGAGAATGTGCTGAACGGCCGGAAAGGCGGCTACAGCAACAGCACGGCCGGCACCGAAGACAAGATCGCGCACGTGAAGCTGTTTTTGAGCAGGAACGCCTCGCGCAAAGTGTCCCTGAAGGACGCCGCGGCCGCGGTCTGCCTCAACCCCAAGTACCTGAGCCGGCTCTTCCAGGAGCACGCCGGGGTCGGGTTCAACGAGTACCGCCTGCGGCTCAAGCTCCAAGAGGCCAAGGCCCTTTTAACCGGGACCGGCTGCAACGTGGACCAGGTCTCCGACAAGCTGGGGTACCAGAACACCGGCTCCTTCATCCGCCAATTTAAAAAACTGTCCGGCCTCACGCCCGCGGGCTATCGGAAAAAACACCGCGGCCGCAGGCCCTGAACCGCGCCCCGGCGCTCTCCGCGCCGGCTCTCTTCCGTCGTAAAATAACACACAGGTGGATATAGGTTAAAAAAAAGTGGAGCCGCCCACTCCTGGCCGTTCCTGCATTGCGGTAGTATCAGGTTATACCCGCCGAAGGGGGAGCGCGGTTTGGGCGGCGGGGGTTTTCGCGGGGGCCGGCTGCCGGTCCGGGGGGGTACGGCAGCCGGCCTGGGATTTAAACCGGCGGATAGGGGAAAGGGGGGCTTATGCTGCGCGAAGGTACTGTATTCGCTCAAAAGATAATAGAGTTCTACTCCGATAAGAATGTGGAGTGCACGGTAGTGGACGAACACCTGTCGCTCTTGGTCACGCTCGCCGAAAGCGGCAGGACGCACGAGTTCCGCTACGGCAACCGGGCGTTCGGCAAACACACCTGCTGGAAGAAGTTCTACCGGGTGCTCGAACGGGAGTGGCAGACGCTGGAAACAGCCGCGGCGCCGGAGCAGACCGGCCGGCGGCGTCCTTTCAGGTACTGGCAGGTACAGGACGAAGCCGGCGAACTGTGAATACCGCGCGGCGCGCGGAGGGGGGGCTATGGGGTACGAATTGATAAAGTGCGAGGCGTTCAAGCGCAGGGACCCGGCCGTGAAAGAGATACTCTTCAGGATCAACAGCAGCTCGCGCGGCATGCGGGAAAAGGCGCTGCTGGCGGAGAAACTCCGCAGGGACGCGGAAACGCTGCTGGGCTGCGGCGGGCACGACCCGGCGGTGCCGGACTGCGGGAACTGCCGCGAGATCTCGCGGCGGCGCAAAAGGCTCGCCGAGCTGATACTCGACAGGACGGCGTAACGGCCCGCCAAATAAAAGGCCCGCTCAGGAAGAGCGGGCCTTTTCTCGTTCCGCGTTCCCGGGCTAGAAGCTTATTTTCGCGGAGAGGTCGCCGGCGGGCTGCGCCAGTTCCACCGCGGGCATATCCACCGGTTCCAGGGCTTCTTCCTTATTGCCGGGGAGCGCGGGGATGTGTTTCTTGAGCATGGCTATCTTGGTGACGGCCTCGCCTTTGCCATCGTCCTGTCCGCTCCTGAGCTGCGTAGCGCAGCCGGAGGGGCCGGGCACGAAATCCGTGCCGCCGCGCACCAGGATGCCTTCAATAAGGTTGGTCCGCGCGTTGAAGACCGCGCTGCCGGAATTGCCGCCGAAGGTGTCCAGGTCGGTGGTAAACCAGGCCCGGTGGCCGTTATCGCGCACCTTCGCGTCGCCCGCTATCTTGACCGGCAGCCCCACGGGGTGGCCTATCACGAACACCGGCGCGCCTTCCTTCAGGTCTTTGTTCCGGTTCACCGGCAGGGGGGCGCGGTCCGCCACCTTGCGGTCGAGCTGCACCAGCGCGTAGTCGGGGCCCGCTTTATTGAGCACGGCTTTTATGATATTGAGCGCCAGCCCGATGATGCCGGGATACTGCTTGTCCAGGTCGCGCTTGATTATCTTTTTGCAGCCGTAAACGTCCTTGGCGGGGACGGTGGTGCGCGCGGCGCCGCCTGCGGCGTCTATATTGTAGCCGAAGACGAATTTAGTGTCGGCGCATTTGGCCTCGTCGGTTATGCAGTGGCCGGCGGTCATTACTATGTCTTCGCCCACAAGCGTGCCGGAGCAGAAAGCGCCTATCGGCTGTTCGCGGAAGGTTTCCCCGGGGCAGAGGTTGAGGGCGTCCCCGAAGCTGACGGTGGCCAGGTCGTAGCCGCCGCCGTTAAGCCGGGTCTGCGCGGAAGGCCACAGCGAGACCACGGAGTCCGCCAGGCGCTTCATGTCGGGAGAAGCCTGGTAATAGTCCAGGCGGTTGTCGTCGCCGTAGATGCTTTTCACCCCGGCCATAGAGAGCGACGGCAGGAGCACTGACGCGGTTAAAAACAAGCTGAAAGTCTTTTTCATAATCCTCCCGGTAATCTTATACCTATAGTTTATCAGCCCGCGGCGGGCGTTACAAAGGCCGCGGACCCCTTATCTTTTAGGCCCAAAGACCTTTAACCGCCGTCAACCGCCGTTGGGCCGGCCAAATAAAAGAGGCCGTCAAAAGACGGCCTCTTTTCTGTCCATTCCTTATAGTTATCTGGCCGGTACGGCCTCTATAAGCTGGCCCAGGGCGGGAGAGTTCACGCTGACGGGCGCTTCCACGGGCGGGACGTAGACCACGTCCTTGACGGTAAGCGGCAGGGGCGAGGGGGCGTAGGGCTTGAGGCCCTCCAGGACCGGGGCCTCGCCTTTCTTGGGGGCGGGGATGAAGAGGGTCTGAGTGCCGTTGGTGGTGGAGAAGATCTGGGCGCCCACCGCAAGCAGGCGGTCGATGGCCTCCTTGTGCGGGTGGCCGTAGGAGTTGCCTACGCCGGCCGAGATTATCGCGACTTCCGGCTGCACCCGCCCCAGGAATTTTTCGGTGGTGGAATAGCGGGAGCCGTGGTGGCCCGCTTTAAGCGCGTAGGATTTCAGGCCGGATTTGAAGATGCGGGTCATGGCGTTCTCTATCGCGGATTCGGCGTCGCCCATGAACAGCAGCCCGGTGCCGTTGTAATAGAAGCGGACCACCAGGGAACAGTCGTTGTTCTCGTCGTTGTTATGGACGATGACCGGCTCGTAGCAGGAATTCAGCACTTTCACCGTCACCCTGGAATCGAAGTTCAGCTCGTCGCCGGGTTCGGGGAAATGGGTTCTGCAGCCGGGCTCGGCCGCGGCCAGCTCGCGCAGATTGTTGTCGCCCGCGGCGTCCCTGTTCTCGGCCTTGGTGTCGTAGAAGTGTTTCACGCTGAAAGAGTCGAAAACCTTCTTCAGCCCGCGGTAATGGTCGCTGTGCGGGTGGGTGAGCAGCACGTGGTCTATGGTGGTCACGCCCTTTTCCTTGAGGAATTTTTCTATGGGCGCCCCGGCGGGGCCGCCGTCGATCAGTACATTGTGGCCATTGGGCAGTTCTATGTAGGTGGCGTCGCCCTGGCCGACGTTGACGTAGTAAACGTTCAACTGGGCCCGGAGATTGGATGAGGTGAGGAGCAGCAGTGAGATCAAACCGGCAAGTTTTGTCATTTCTTTCTCCCGCGCGAAATGCTTGTACCGTCAATGATATTCTAGCCGAACCTCCGCTTTTTTAAAGGGCCTAAGGGCCTATACCGGTCCGGACAATCGTCAAAATAAAATATAATTAGAGCGTTGCGAAAATGCCCCCAGGAGGCTTTTATGAGCATCTATACCCGAATACAGCTGGAAAAATACGCCGACGCGCTTATCTGGGGGCTTAAAGCCGCCCATCCCCGCCTGAAGAAATACGATTCGGTCCTGGTACGCTGCGGCCTGGAAGGGCGCGAACTGGGCGAGGTGGTGAACCGCAAACTGGTGAAGGCCGGCTACAACGTGATCTTTCGCTTCCTGACCAGCCCGGTGCTTGAGCGCGACTTCTATGAATTTTCGGACGATAAGCAGCGCGCTTTCGTGGCCGCCGGCGACAAGGAGTTGTACACCGCCCTTAACGGCAACATCTACATCCACGCCCCCTCGTCCCTGACGCACCTTAAGGGCATAGACACCAAACGCCAGGCGCAGGTGGCTATGGCCCGCAAGCCGCTGGTGGAGATCATGAACAAGAACGAGGAGCAGGGGAAGTTCGGCTGGACCCTCTGCACCTATCCTACCGAAGAGCTGGCGCGGCAGGCCAAGCTCCCGCTGAAGGAATACGCGCGGCAGATAGCCAAAGCCTGTTTCCTGGAAGAAAAGGACCCGGCAAAAAAATGGGGGCAGATCTACAAGGATTCCCAGGCCATCAAGAAATGGCTTAACGGCCTGAAGATTGACACCATACGTACGGAATCGAAGTCCGCCGACCTCGAGGTAAAACTCGGCGAACAGCGCCGGTTCCTGGGCGTGAGCGGCCACAATATCCCCTCTTTCGAGATCTTCACCTCGCCGGACTGGCGCGGCACCAGGGGCGTCTACTTCGCCAACCTGCCGTCCTTCCGCGGCGGCAACTACGTGGGGAACGTGCGCCTGGAGTTCAAGGACGGCCGCGCCGTAAAGATAGCGGCGAAGAAAGGGGAAGAGTACGTGAAGAAGATAATGGCCACCGACAAAGGCGCCTCGCAGCTCGGCGAATACTCGCTGACCGACCGCCGTTTCTCCGGCATCAGCAAGTTCATGGCGGACACGCTGTTCGACGAGAACCACGGCGGCAAGCAC
>MGUK01000015.1 GCA_001799995.1 Elusimicrobia bacterium GWF2_62_30 | reverse complement strand
GACAAGGTCGTCTGCAACGTGATCAGCACTATACTGTCCAGGCAGGGCTACGATACGGCCGTGGCCGGCAACGGCAAGGAGGCGCTGAACTACCTAAGGGGTTCCTCCCGGCCGCCCAAGCTGATCCTGCTGGACCTGATGATGCCGGAAATGACCGGCTGGGAATTCCGCAAGATCCAGCAGGACGACCCGGCGCTGGCCGGCATCCCGGTGGCCATCATTACCGGTATGCCCGAGATGGAGGGTAAGGCCCTGGCTATCGGGGCGGTGGACGTGCTCTACAAGCCTTCGCGCGTGGAAACGATAATGGAGATAGTTTCACGGTTCTGCGGCGGCAGCTGTAAAAAAGAGGAAAAATGAATTTCGACGAAGTGAAAAAGAAGGTGGACAGGATGACGGCGGACCAGACCGTCCCGGCCGACCTGAAGGAATTGATAGAGAGCGGCGCGATAAAAATTATCGCGAAATCTTTCTATGTCGAGAACATGCAGAAGCTGCCGAAGAGCGTTTCGAACCTGATCTCGTCCACGCAGCCGACCGAGCACGGCATGCGGATAACCTTTTGCCGGAAAAGGGGCGCCGGGGACAGGGGCCGCCGGTGAACGGCCGGCCGCGGCCATTTTCAGCAGGTGCCGCCGGGAACCCCCGGCGGTTTTTGTTTTTTGCGGGGCGATACGCCGCGGGCCGCGATAATGTCATTTGCTAGAATATCGGTGCCGCGTTGCGGGACGTAAGGGAGCGGCGCTGTTCCCCGGTCTTTCGCGTGGACTATAAGGAGAGTTTTATGAAAGTGCTTCTGGTGGATGACAACCTCATGACAAGGCGGATGATAGGCGATTTCCTGGGGGAAATAGGCCATGAGGTGGTGGGCGAGGCCGGGGACGGGGACAGCGCGCTGAAGGCTTTTGCCGACCTGCGCCCGCAGGCGGTGCTGCTGGATATCATCATGCCGGGCAGGTCCGGGGTGGAGGTGCTGGAAGAGATGCACAAGCTGGACCAGGCGGCCAAGATCATCATGATAACCGCGGTAGAGCAGGATGGCGTGGACAAGCAGCTGCTGGAGCTGGGCGCCACCGCGATACTGCATAAGCCGTTCTCCTACGGGGAATTCAAAGAGCTAATTAAAAAGTACCTGGGCTGACGGACGCGCGCTTATGAACGAAGAAGAAAACATCGTCTTGCAGCGCCTGTCGGCCGCGGGCCTTGAAAGGTGCCTTGCCAGGCTTTCAGGCGCCTCCGCCGCGGCCTGGAAACTGACCGGGAGCGGCATCTTCCTCGGTACCCTGTCCGAGGCCGTGCGCCGGCATGATCTTAAAGAACCGGCGGCCGCCGTATATTTCAACGTGCAAGGCGAATTCCCTTTCACCTCGCTGATGTTCTTCGACCTGGCCGACACGGAACATCTTTCCAAATGTTTTATGGGCGAGTCCTTCTCGCCGGCCGCCAGGCCCGGGATAACCGGCGAGGTCGTCTTCCTCGAGCTGGGCAATATAGTGCTTAACTCGCTGATGAACGCCCTGCTCAACGTCCTGAAGAAAAACACCATACCCGGGCTGCCGAGATATGTCGACGGGGATATGCCGCGCATCCTGGCCGGGCTGGGCTCGGTGCTGGACCTGGGGCGGGAGTTCAGGATCTTCAAGGCCACCCTTACCATCAGCCGCGGCGAACGGTCGGGCAAAAGCGAAGTATTCGCCATGATCCCCGGCGAGCTTGCCGCGGAACTGGCTAAGACCGGGGGCTGAGGGCCGCCGGGCATCCGGCACGGGAGAAACACTATGGCGGTAATACTGGTCATCGACGACAGCGCGGAGTTCAAGGGGTTGATCTTCGACTACCTGCTGATGGAGGGGTTCAAGGTGCTGAACGCCGACAACGGCCGCGAGGGCGTTAAAAAAGCCGCCGAAGAAAAGCCGGACCTGATACTGATGGACGTGATGATGCCGGATATGGGCGGCTTCGAGGCCCTGAAAGAGCTGCGCGCCGATGAGGACACCAGGGAGATACCTGTTTTCATCATTACCGGCTCCTCCTTCGATACCAAGATGGGCGACCTGTTCAAACAGGAGCCCAACTGCCGGGAATTCCTGGACAAGACCGTGTCCTTGTCCCTGCTCAAGCAGAAAATCAACGCCGCCCTGGAAAACCGTCCCAAGCGGCCGTAGGAAAGGCGGGGGGGAATATAATGTTCAGTCGAAAAAGATTCTGGATACATCCCGGGTTTCAAAGGCGGGTAATACTTTTTTGGGTGGTGCAGGCGCTGGTGGTGGCCCTCTGCTCCTACTTCGTTACCATCTACCTGGCTTCGCGCAGCGCCACAGCCGAACAGGCAGCCATGCTGCGCGAACTGGTCAGGCCCGCCCTGCTGGTCTCGGCGGGCATCGGCTTCGCGGTCTCGTGCGTGGCGGGGCTCGTTTTCTCGCACAGGATAGCCGGCCCCGTACACAGGATCAAGAGCTCGATAAATAAAATAATAAACGGCAATTTCGCCGAGCCTATAATACTGCGCCAGGACGACGAACTGAAGGACCTGGCCGCCGCCATCAACATGCTGCTGCAGTATTTCTGGCTGAAGGGCGGCCCCAAAGGCAAAACGGACTAACAGCCCGCCGCGGTTCCCTTTCCGCCCTTTTCTGGTATATAATACCAGCAGGGGGGAAGGACAATGAAAATATCCTTGATGTTCGCCGCCGTCCTGGCGGTATTTTTTGCCGTGCCGGCCCGCGCTTTTCATCCTTTGACCACCGAGGACACGGTGTTCCTGGGGCGCGACGGGCGGCAGGTTACGGGAGGGGTGGGATATACCAGCTCTGAAGAGGGGATAGACCGCTACACAGCCGGGGCTTCGGCAAGGCTTTACTACGGCATGCTGGATAACTGGGACGTCATGGTCACCGTGCCCTGGGAAGGCTGGAGTTCCAGGGGCATAACGGAGAGCGGCCTGGGCGATGTGCTGCTGGAAACTAAATTCCAGGCGGGCGAGGCGGCAGGCTGGCTGCTGGCCCTGAAGCCGGGGTTCTCGCTGCCCGCCGGCAGCGAGAGCAAAAGTATCGGGGCGGGCAAGGGCGGCGTCTGGCTTTACGGCCTGGCCGGTAAAACCCGGAAGCCCTGGCAGTTCTACCTGAACGCGGGGTTCACGTTAAACAGGAACAGCGTCGGCGAGAGAATTAACCTGGTGGGCGCTTCCGCCGCGGCGGCCCTTGAAGTAATGCCGAAAATACTGGCCGCCGCGGAGCTGGCCGCCGCAAGCAGTACCGACAGAGATTCCCTGTCGCATCCCATAACCTCAGGTTTCAGCCTGGTGTGGTCGCCTTATGCTACGCTGGACGTGGACGCCGGCATAAAGCTGGGTCTTACCAGGACCGCCGTAAGCCGGGCGCTCCTTGCCGGGATCACGCTCAGGCTTTAGCGTTTCCCGGTGTTAAAAAAATAAAACCGCCGGAAGAGTCCGGCGGTTTCATTTTTTGTCCGTCCGAGCTATTGCCGTCCGCTTATTTTTTGGCCGAGGCCTGCTGTACCGCGACGGCGACGGCCACCGAGGCGCCCACCATCGGGTTGTTGCCCATGCCGATGAGCCCCATCATCTCCACGTGCGCCGGCACCGAAGAGGAGCCCGCGAACTGGGCGTCCGAATGCATCCGGCCCATGGTGTCCGTCATGCCGTAGGAGGCTGGACCGGCCCCCATGTTGTCGGGGTGCAGGGTGCGCCCCGTCCCGCCGCCGCTGGCGACGGAGAAATATTTCTTCCCCTGCTCGATGCATTCCTTCTTGTAGGTGCCCGCCACGGGGTGCTGAAACCGGGTGGGGTTGGTGGAATTGCCGGTGATGGACACGTCCACGCCTTCGTGGTGGTTGATGGCTACGCCTTCCCTCACGTCGTCGGCGCCGTAGCAGCGCACTTTGCCCCGGTCGCCGGCGGAGTAGACCGTCTCCTTGACGATGTTCAGCTTGCTGGTGAAATAGTCGAACTTGGTCTGCACATAAGTGAAGCCGTTGATGCGGGCGATTATCATGGCGGCGTCTTTGCCCAGGCCGTTGAGGATCACCTTTAGCGGCCGCTGGCGCACGCGGTTGGCCGACTTGGCCAGGCCGATGGCCCCTTCTGCGGCGGCGAAGGATTCGTGCCCGGCGAGGAAGGCGAAGCAAGCCGTCTCCTCTTTGAGGAGCATCGAGGCCAGGTTGCCGTGGCCGATGCCGACCTTGCGGTCGTCCGCTACGGAGCCGGGGATGCAGAAAGCCTGCAGGCCTTCGCCCAGCGTCACCGCTATGTCGGCGGCCCGCGTCTGGCCCTTCTTTATGGCGATGGCCGCGCCCAGTATGTAGGCCCAGCAGGCGTTCTCGAAGCAGATGGGCTGGATGCCCTTTACGATGTCGTAGACGTTTACGCCTTTGTCTTCGCAGAGCTTCTTCGCCTCTTCGAGCGATTTGATACCGTACTTCTCGAGCACGGGGGTGATCTGTCCTATCCTTCTGTCGTAGCTTTCAAATAGTGCCATTGTTTTGTCCTCTTATTCGTGCCTGGGATCGATGTAGGTCTTCGCTTCCGCGAAGCGCCCGTAGGTGCCGGTCGCTTTTTTCAGCGCCTCGCCCGCTTCTACGCCTTTCTTTACCGCGTCCATCATCTTGCCGAGGCTGATGAACTCGTAGCCGATGATCTCTTTGTTCTCGTCGAGGGCGATGCGGTTGACGTAACCTTCCGCCATCTCGAGGTAGCGCGGCCCTTTCTTGACGGTGCCGTACATGGTGCCGATGACGCTGCGCAGGCCTTTGCCCAGGTCCTCGAGGCCGGCGCCTATGGGCAGGCCGCCTTCGGAGAACGCGGTCTGGGTGCGGCCGTAGACTATCTGCAGGAACAGCTCCCGCATGGCGGTATTGATGGCGTCGCAGACCAGGTCCGTGTTGAGGGCCTCGAGGATGGTCTTGCCGGTGAGGATCTCCGCGGCCATGGCGGCGGAATGCGTCATGCCGGTGCAGCCGATGGTCTCTACCAGGGCTTCCTGGATGACGCCTTCCTTTACATTAAGCGTAAGCTTGCAGGCGCCCTGCT
Organism: Elusimicrobia bacterium GWF2_62_30; assembly: GCA_001799995.1. Classification (GTDB taxonomy): domain Bacteria; phylum Elusimicrobiota; class Elusimicrobia; order Elusimicrobiales; family UBA9959; genus UBA9959. The sequence goes on along the minus strand of MGUK01000015.1, from coordinate 33,935 downwards.
GGGGCGCGCACCAGCCCACCCCGTGGGTAAGGCCGTTGATATCTTTTATCTCTTTGGACTGCGTCCATTTCCCTTCCTGGGGGATGGGGGCGGGCCCGTGGTTGGCGCCCTTGGCGACACAAGTCATCTGTTCAACTTCATGCGAATACATCATGCCAAAACTCCTTTCTGACCTATATTAAAGTAAAACCCGGCTCCCGGTCCCTCGTGAAATATTAACGCTAACTCGTAAAACACGGAAGCGCGCCGCAGTAACTATGATACAAAAACAGGATATTGCCTGTCACAAGGGCACGATGAAAAGCGGCGGGTCTTTTGCTATTATTACAGGTAGAGGGAACTCTTAGCGAGGGGATTATGTCACTATTAGACCTGTTCAAGTCAAAGCCCAAACTGCCGGTGGTCCTGGTGGTGGATGACGACCTGATGCTGATGGAAATGTACGAGGCGTTCATGGAAGGCATGAACCTCACGGTAGTGAAAGTGCTGGATAACCGGACCACGGTGGCGATGGCGGAAAAACTTCAGCCGGACCTGCTCATAATGGATATTTCGATGCCGAACATCACCGGCCTGGAGATCCTGGCGATGATCAAGGCCAAGCCGTCCACGATGCGCATCCCCGTGCTGATGATAACCGGGGAAAAGACCACGGGCGACGTGGAAACCGCTTTCCAGCTGGGCGCGGCCGATTACGTGATCAAGCCGGTCAACCGCGCCACCTTTGAACAGAAGGTAAGGCCGCTCCTGAAATTGAAGCCGTAGAACGGAAAAGCGGCGGCTTCTTCGTGCCCGCGGAATTGCTGGTCGTTCTTCCGCTCCAGTTCCTGTACTCCTATCTCCTGCTGACGCCGGGTTCCCTGATAATTAAGGAAAATTAAGGAAGGACATGATTATGTATTGCAACGTTTGCCGGAAGCAGCTGCCTGACGGCAGCGCGACCTGCAGTTCATGCGGCGGCGCCGCAGCCGGGCAGCCCGGGAGCGTGGAGCGGCGCATGCAGTCCGCCTGGAAGCTAAAGCAGCTATACGGCTACGCGCTGGGCGTCAGCACGCTGTGCTTCCTGGCTTTTTATTTCCTGGATATGGCCGGTTATAAATTCCCCACGCTTATGATGATATCCGGCCTCTGCAGTTTCGGGCTGATATTTTTAGGGACTGTCCTCTTTACCAGGCAGGAGAAGCGGCGGGGTCTCTTCCGCTGAAATTAAGGATGTTCCCGGAGCGGTTTTGTAGAATGATGGCTAAGTCGAAAATACTCCGGGCGGGGGCTTAAGAGGGAGAATTGTGCCGGAACCGCAATTTGGCGAGATAATATTCTGCATGGTTTCCGGCATGGCTTTTTCGGCCGGCACCTTGTGGTCCCTGAAAAGGGCCGGGGCCGCGCGCCGGAAAAAGATCCATGTCCCCGCGGGTTTCATGGTGGGGGCTGTGCTCTTCGTGCTTGTCTACGGCGCGAACAGGCTGGCCTTCCCGGCCTTCCCCAAAGCGACGCTCCTCATCAACCTTCTCCTGCTGGCAGGCATAATCCTTTTCCCGTTTTTACCGGGGCTGAAAAAAAAGCTCCGCCGCCCTCCGCTGAAGCGCATCGACAAGCACCACCACCTGCGCGTGGAAGCCCAGGCTATGGAGCGCATGCTGAAGATCGACCCGCTGAACGCTTTCTGTTTCGAAAGGCTCAGCGAGATCTATGAACAGATAGGGAAGCCCGGCCAGGCGCTGGAAGCCGCCCGCGAGGCCCTCAGGCTGGACCCTTCGGTGAACAATAAAGCCAGGCTGGAAGAACTGACGCGCGCCCAGCCGGAAAAACCGCGTTAGACGCCCGCCTCCCAGCTCCCGGTGCCTGCCGGGACTTTCGGCCCCTAACGCCCTAGGCCCAATGCTTTAGCCTTCCTGGGTACAAAGAACCTTATGCCGGGACCGCTTCCTTTAATATAGTAAAGGGGTGGGAAGGGAGTTATTTTTCAGGAACGGAGGAGTAAGAATGACAAAGAAGATACTGTTCGCATTCGCCTGTCTTGGCCTCGCGGTCACAGCCGGCGCCGAAGTTAATTTTGACAAGGGCGTCGACGTTAAGAGCGCCGTCAAACAGGTAGAGAAGAATACCAGCAAGGACCTTTATCCTAATGCCGGCTACCCTTATCATTCGTACTTCAGCCGTGATTGCCGCAACTTCTCGTTCGGCCCCAGCGCCTCGGCCATCGCCTCTGAAAGGGTGTACCTCGCCAGCACCGAGTACGTGCGCGAATGCCGCATGGTCCACTACCAGGTCTGCCGCACCGTGCAGGTGCAGCAGTGCCACACCGCTTACAAACCCGGCCCCAACGGCACCCAGGTCCCCTACCAGCAGTGCGTGTCGGTGCCGAAGCAGGAATGCCACATGGAGCAGCGCCAGGAATGCCATGACCGCCCCGGCCAGACCTTCCGCACCACCGCGCAGCTCAATATAGCCCAGCGCCAGCTCTTCCCCTGGGAAAGAGAGTCTTTCAGCGTCTGCATGGAAGGCCCCCGCGTGAGCGTGGTCCCCACCGCCTCTCCTTATAGTTACGGCGTGGACCAGGTCGGGCTGTACGACATCACCTTCAACATGCGCCCCAACTACCGCGTTCCCACCAACCCCGATCCGAACGGCCTGAACTATGCCGCCTTCTCCTTTAAGGACGGCAAGTTCACCCTGAGCGTGACCGACAGGTGGACCAACGAATACGCCGGCGAGAAGGTGGCCATAAAGATAGAGCTGATGAAGGACGGTTTCTGGTTCTTCAACAGCAGCAAGGGCGAGAAGACCTTCACCTTCGCCACGGCCAACGGCTACGACCTGGTGTTCGCGGAAGGCGACCTCACCAAGAATAAGGACTTCGTAGACGACAGCGCGGACAAGGGCCCGGCGAAATTCTACGTGAAGTGGGGCTTCCAGCGCCTCGGCAAGGTTTCCACCGATCAGTACGTGAAGAAGGACGAAAGCCCCAAGATCCCGATGTGATCCGGGGCAGCTGATAAAAATACCCGCCGGCAGCCCGGCGGGTATTTTTTTGCCCGGGCGGGCGGACCGGTTTACGGCGGCAGCTTGTTGTATAATGGAATGACAGGGGTTAGCGGACGCGGTAATAGTTTTACAGGCAAAAAACAACCCGTACGGGCACGTCCGGCGGGCTTTTTTATTCCCGGGAGGTATTCATATGGAACGAGCGGCATGGCAGAGTCTGTTCAGAAAGCGGTTCATCCTGAACCCGGTAGACGAGAAGTCGCGCGAAGGGGAAGCCACTTACTCGATCAAGGAGAAGCAGTTCGTGATCGTGATCGGGTCGCCTACCCCGGCCGGCGCGCTCAGGGCGGAGTCGGTGACCGACACCGAGGAATGCCTGATAGTCAACAGGGGCCAGGGCAAGACCGCCTTCGTCGACTGGAAGATGATAGAAGCCATAACGACGGTGGACAATTAAGCGCCGGCAGCGAGCCGGGAGAACTTTTTTCGCCCTGATTTGGCCGGAATCTTGTTGTATAATTATGGCAGGGTTACGGGTTAGCGCGCTATTTGTCCGTGCAAAGGCTGCGGGGGGCTCCAATGAAACCTTTCAAAATACTGGCGGTAGACGACGAAGCGAATATCCTTGAATTTTACACTTCGCTGCTGACGAAGGCGGGGTACAAGGTGGAGACCGCGGCGGAAGCTACGGCGGCCATCATGCTGTTCAAGGAAGCCCCGGCGGACCTCCTCGTGCTGGACGTGTCCATGCCGTCCGGCGGCGGCAAGCAGGTGCTGGACGTGGTCAGCGGCATCATCCAGGAAGGTGTGCCGATAGTGTTCGTGACGGGCCTGCCCGAAAAGATAGAGCCCTGGGTGGCGGGGATGCCCAAGGTCCGCGTATTGAAGAAGCCGGTGAACAATAAAGAGTTTCTCGCCGTTATAGCGGGCCTGCTGCCCAAAACCGCCCTGTAGTCCGGAGGACTTATGTTAAAGATCACGGCTTTTAACTGCAGCGCGCGCAAGGACGGCAATACGGCCATCCTGCTGAACGCCGCGCTGGCCCAACTGAAGGCGGGCGGGTTCGCCACCGAGCTGGTGCAGCTGGCGGGCAAACCCCTGCGGGGCTGCACCGGCTGCATGGGCTGCTTCAAGAACAAGGACCGCAAGTGCACGCTGCCCGACGACGGGTTCAACGGCTATGCGGAGAAGATGTGGGGCTCCGCCGGGATCCTGATAGGGTCGCCCACGTATTTCTCCGACGTCAGCGCCGAGGCCAAGGCGCTCATCGACCGGACCGGCTTCGTCAGCATGGCCAACGGCGGGCTGCTGCGCCGCAAGGCCGGGGCCGCGGTGATAGCGGTCAGGCGCGGCGGGGCCGTGCACGCCTTCGACACCATAAACCACCTGTTCACCATCAGCCAGATGATCATCCCCGGCTCCAATTACTGGAACGTGGGCGTGGGCCGGGCCCCGGGCGAAGTGGCTGGCGACGAGGAAGGCCTGACCACGATGAGGGTGCTGGGCGAGAACATGGCCTGGCTGCTTACCAAGCTGCACGCGAAGGGCTAGCGGGGCCGGGCGCGCGCCGAACCGCCGGGGAAGCCCGGCGGTTTTGTTTTGTAGAATACTGACAGTGGCAGACAAGGAGCCTTACCGTATGAAACGAATGATCTCGATAGCCTGCGCGGTTTTAATGTCCGGGACGCTGCTGGCTCCCGCTTCTGCCCAGGAAGCGCAGCCCGCCAAAGAAGCGCCTGCGGTCCAGGCGCAGGCCGTTCCCGCCGCGCCGTCCGAGCCCGTAAAGAAGCCGAAGGCGAGGCGCGCGAAAAAAGCGGCGGCCAAGCCGGCGGCTGCCGCGCCCGCCGGCCAGGAACCGGCGCCGCCCGCCGCGGTAGCGCAGAGCACCCAGGCCGAGGCGGCCGTGCCCGCGGCCGTCAGCGAGCCCGTGAAGACCGAAGCGGCCCCGCGGTCTTCCTGCCCCAACTGTTTCCAGCCCATGCTGGCCGGTTATAGCGCTATCCTCTCCGACCTCAAGCCCTGGCTGGAGGAAATGGAAGCGCAGTCCGTGGTCCTGGACCAGAAGCTGTCGGCTATCCAGAAGCAGATAGACGAGAAGGACAATGCCCTGGAGAAAGCCAAGGAGGACCCGGATAAAAAGGCCGGCAAAGCGGCGGCTAAAGTCCTCAACAAGGAACGCAAACAGCTTTTGAACGAGTACGATAAAGCCAGGAACGAGAAGGACAAATTCTACAAGAAGTTCTCCAAGGACGTGGAGAAAAGAGCTGACGGCTACAATAAGACGGCCGAGGAAAAAATGAAGATGACGCTCTCCGCGGCTTCAGAGTAAAGGCGGATGCCGCTCCTGGAACCGCCGGGCTTCCCCGGCGGTTCTGCTTTTATGGGGGCTGCCGTGCCGCAAAAAGCCGCCAGCCGCCAGTTTGCGTATTTTCAAACGAAAATAATATTTTCATTTGAGAATATATTCAGGCCTTCTGGCGGCACCAGCCTTGGCGGAGGGTGCTGGCATAAGAATTGCTCTGTAAAAGGAAAGGAATGGCATTGGCGCCCGAACACATGAAAAACAAAGGCTTGGGACGGGATTTCTGGCTTTACCGCAGCGGGCAGCTGGTGTCCATAGTGGGGGATTCCTGCGGGATGATAGCCCTGTCCTGGTGGATACTGGAAGCCACCGGGTCGGCCGCGAAGATGAGCTCCATCATAGCGCCGGCCATGTTCGCGCGGGTCATCCTGGCGCCGCTGCTGGCGCCGCTGGGCGACAGGCTGCGCCGCAAGAACCTGATCATCGCCGGCGACCTTTGGCGCGGCGTCCTTTACCTGGGGCTGGCGGCCATGGCCGCGTCCGGCGCGTTCCAGCTCTGGCTGATACTTTCGCTCTATATGCTCAGCGGCGCGGGGTCCGCCCTTTTCAGCGCCGGCGCCTCGGGCATAGTGCCCAGCCTGGTGTCCCGCGATGACCTGCAGCTGGCCATGCAGCGGACCGAGGCCGTGAACTCGGTCGGCCAGATACTGGGCGGCGCGGCGGGCGGCCTGCTGGTGACGGCCATAGGCGTGCCGGGCGCGCTGCTGCTCGACAGCCTTTCCTATTTCGCGGCTGCCGCCGCTTCCCGCGCTATAAAGGCGGATACCATGCCGACAGGGGTGCCGGCCGGCGGCAGCGCCCTGAAGAACTGGGCGCGGGAATTTTCCGGCGGCGTGTCGGCCATGGGCCGCGTCCCGGTGATGCTCGGCATAGGCATAGTGGCGGCTTTCATAAATTTCGCCTTCGCCCCTATAGCTATCGGCCTGCCGGTGCTGGTGAAGGAGCTGCGCAATATGCCGCCCTGGTACCTGGGGGCGATGGAATCCGCGCTGAGCGTGGGCGCCATCCTGGGCAGTTTCGCGGTGGGACGGCTGACGCGCAGGCTCGGCGCCGACAAGCTGATGGTGGGCGGCATCATGCTGCTGGGAGTTTACCTGGCGCTGCTGCCGGTGGCGCCGGACCGGCTGGCGCCGCTCCTGATAATGCTGCTGCTGGGCTCGACGATGTCGGTGGTCAATATCCCGCTGAACGTGCGCTGTACCGCGGCCATGCCCGATAATTACCGCGCCCGGATGGGCGGCGCGATGGGCTTTCTTTGCGGCGTCATGGCCCCGCTCGGGGTAGCCGCGGCGGGCGCGGCCATCGCCGCCTTCGGCTTGCCTTACACGTTCCTGATAAGCGGCATAGCGGCCGCCGCGCTGGGCCCGCTCCTGCTGCTGGTTCCGGACTTCCGCCAGTTCCTGCGCCTGAGCGAGCAGGAGGCCGACGGCTATTTCCTGCGCCGCTACCCCTCGGCTTTCCGTTAACCCGCCGACGGGACGCCGCGCCTTGAAAAGGCGAATGGCGACTTTCGAGCCTTAAATATGACCGCCGGGGAGTTCCGGCGGTTCCTGTTTTGGTAGAATAATGAGGGGATAATAAGATAGATACCAGTTGAGCCGGGAAGGACGTGAAATGCCTGTGATACTAATGATAGACGACGACAAGGATTTCAGCGGCCTTGTGTCCCCGCATTTTGCGGCGCTCGGGTATACGGTGGCGCTGGCGGAGAACGGCAAGGAAGGCCTCGCAAAGGCCGCCAAGCTCAAGCCGGACATTATCTTCCTGGACATAATGATGCCGGACATGAACGGGATCGAGGTACTGCGGGAACTGCAGGCCGGGGATGAAACCTCGGATATCCCGGTCATAGTCATGAGCGGAAAATATTTCGACAAGGGCATGGACCTGTTCTCCCAGGAGAGGAACTTCAGGGCGTTCCTGGGCAAGCCGGTGTCCCTCGCCCAGCTTCAGAAAACCGTGGAGGCCGTGCTGAAATAGCGGGTTTTCACTTAGGAAAAGGCGACAACGCGGCTAGGCGCGGTTCAGGGAATAAAAATGGCGATCAAGGAAATAAAGAACAAAGCGGAATTCGAAAGGATGCTGCAGGTGGGCGGGGATACGTTCCTGCTTTTTTATTCTCCCTGGTGCCCGTTCTGCCTGGAATTCGCTCCTGCCTTTGAAAAACTCGAGGCCTCCAGCCCGGGATATTACTGCAAGGCTTCCGTGGAGGAGCTGCCCGAGCTGGAGGACCTGTTCTCCATAGAGGTGGTCCCCACGGTGCTGTTCTTCCGCGGCGGCATCCTGAACAAGCGCCTGGACGGGGTGCTGGACGCGGGGCTGGCCCCTGAGAACCTGGCTGAGTTCGTCTGGCGCTGCCGGGGGATAGCGAATAAATAATTATGAAGTGCCCTAATTGCGGCCTGGTGGCGCCGGACGGGACCGAGGTCTGCGCGCAATGCCAGATAGTATTCAGCAAGCTCGAAGAGAGCCTGGTGAAAAAAGCCCTGCAGGCGCACTCGGCCCGGATAAAAGAACCGGTCAAAGAGATCGTTCCCCAGTTCTACAGGCTCGCCCTGCTTTTTTTCGCCACCGCGGCCCTGTGGTTTCTGGTGCAGGCGCAGGAAAAACGGAAGATACAGGAACCGGGCTTGCCGGCCCAGGCGGAGACTGCGCCGGAACAGCCGGCCGTTCCAGCCGCCGCTGAAACTCCATAGATCGGGAATATGCCGCCCAGAGACCGCCGGGAAAGCCCGGCGGTTTTTCTTTGCGCCCGGGCAGGTATCGCCAGCGGGCATTTGTGGCCTATACGCCAACTGGGCCTTTGGCACCTAGGCGGGGCGGCCGCTGAATGATAATATTTGAACAGCGGTATCTTAGACGATGCGAAAAATATCTTTAAAACAGAGCGGAGTATCGCTGAAGCCCGGCTGGTTGAGCCGCGGGGCGTTGGCTTTTTTGTTCGTCTGCTGCGCCGCCGCCGATTCCTCCGCCATAGCCACCTCGACGGAAGCCGTGAAGACCGATATGAACGCTCTGGAGCTGATGTCCCAACAGATGGGCCACAGCACGAACAAATTCGTGCAGGATTATATGTACACAGGCAACGAGCGCAGCACCACGCTCGCCTTAAGGGCCGTGCCGGCCGTGCAGGCCGACCCGAAGGCCGCGCCGGTGCCTGTAGCCAAATTTACCGCCCAGGCCGCGGTGATCAAGCTCGATATAAAAGGAAGGGTGCCGCCCCTGGCAGCCTCCCTGGGAGTTCCCGGGCTGAGCGTAAAGCTGGGCCCCGCCCCCGCAGCGCCGAAGGCCGCGGAAACTGCGGCGAAGGCGAACTCCGCTAAAACCGAAAAGGCAGGCAAGAAGTCCATCTTTGAGAAGATAGGCAACTGGTTCTCGGACGCTTTCGCGGCCGTAAAGGGGTGGATCTCCGGGGCGCTGACCTGGGTGCGCGAGTCGCTGGTGGGCAGGAAACGGGCGCTCACCGCCGAAGAAACCGCGGAGATGCGCAAGGTGTTCGGCGACAATATCGATTATTCCAAGGTGAGGATAGTGGATGGCGATAAGTTGGGCCTATGGGGAAAGATCCTGACCAGCGGCGACGCGGCCGTCACCTGGGGCAATACCATTTACTTCCCGAAAGGCGCGGACGGCAAGTCGCAATATAATTTCAACACCAAGGCGTACTGGCTGGCGCACGAGATGACCCATGAATACCAGTACCAGAAGTACGGCTGGAGCTATGTGCCCAAGTCCGTCTGGGGGCAGCTGACCAAGGGCCAGTCCTTTTACGAATATCAGCTGGAGGGCGGGAAAGGTTTCCGCAAATATAACGTGGAACAGCAGGCGGAGCTGGTGGAGCATTATTACCAGATAAAGAGCGGCACCCGCACCGCCACGCCGGAAGAATTGGCCATCTATGAGCAGGTGATGAAAGACCAGGGATTATTTTAGGGCACTGAAGCTATGATGAAATTTAAACTGACGCTGGGAATACCGCTGCTGGCCGCCTGCCTGGGCCTGGCCGCCTGCAAAGGCCCGGTCCCCGTGGACGTGGTGCAAGACGGCGGCGAGGTTTACTTCGTGCTCGAAGCCCCGGAGGAGATCTCGTCCATACGCGTGCTGCCGCGCGCTCCGGCGGGCGGGCCCGCGCTGCTGTGGGAAACGCGCCACAACATGACCACCCCGCTCAAGGACAGGAAGTATCCCAGGCTGAAGCAGGTCCGGTACGGAGCTAAGCTGGCCGAATTCCCCGTCGTGACGGGGCCGCTGGAGCTGGCCCGGGACGTGGAGTACGTGGTGACGATAGAGCTGGGTGATAAATTCGCGCAGGAAACTTTCCTTATTGCCGGTGACGGCAAGCTGGTGATGCCCAGCCCGGCCTTCCAGCGCCAGCGGGGGAGGGTATACTCCGTGGTCGCCGGCAAGGACGGGAGCAGGGAGTTCGTCAGGAAATAGAGCGGTTTTTTCCGTTATATCTCAGGCCGCCGGGGAAGCCCGGCGGTTTTGTTTTGCTAGAATAAACGTGGTCGGGTAGAAAAATATGAAACAACTGAACACAACACTGCTCCTCGGCCTGGCACTGGCCGTGCTTTACGGGCCCGCTGCCGCCCAGGACTCCGCGGCCCCGGTGGATTGCGGGCGGAAATTCTGCAACTGGGAGCAGGCCGCCGATTACTGCAAAAGCAGGGGAGGCCGCCTGCCGACCAGGGCCGAGCTTCAGAAGATATGGAACTCCGAATGCGCCGCGCGCGCCGGCGCCAGGGGCTGCGCCAGGTGGTATTGGTCGTCCGAGGAAAAGGGCGGGGAGCGCAACTGGGCCGTGGATTTCGAGACCGGCGCCGAGCGCAGTTATCCCAAGGTCAGCGGCGGCGTGGTCCGCTGCGCTGCGCGGGCTACGGCGGCCGAGGTCCGGGCCGCCGCCGCCCCGAAGAAGAAGAAGGCGCCGGCGGCGAATAAAGCCCGCGCCGCCAATAATCCCTGCAGCAAAGGCCGCTGTACCTGGTACGAAGCGGCCGATTACTGCGGCGCCCTGGGCGGCCGGCTGTACACGATCAACGAGCTTAAGGATATCTACCTGGCCGAATGTACCGGCGCCAGGCGGACCAAAGCCTGTACCGGCTGGTACTGGTCCGAGAAGGGTGAGAACGACAACTATGCGTACGGCAAGTCCTTTTACGACGGCAATACTACCGGCAGTAAAAAGACCGAAAAGACCCTGTACGCCCGCTGCGCGCGCTGGTAGCCGGCATACGGCAAAAGCGCGAAAGAACCGCCGGAGGTCCGGCGGTTCTGTTTTGGGCCGGCGGCGGCGTTCCGGCGGGGCGATAAAAAACCGCCGGCCTTTTGAGGGGCCGGCGGTCTAAAACCGTTAAAGGATTTTGGTTACCACTTGTTGTCGCCGTAGCCGCCGCCGCCGCGTCCGCCGCGATCGCCGCCGCGTCCGCCGCGGTCGCCGCCGCCGGTGCGGGCTTCCATCGGGCGCGCTTCGTTAATGGTCAGCTTGCGGCCGCCGAAATCGGAGCCGTTCAGCTTTTCCATCGCCGCGACAGCTTCCGCGTCGTTCGGCATCTCAACGAAGCCGAAACCGCGGGACTGGCCGCTGAACTTGTCGGTGATCAGCTTGGCGCTGGTAACCGCACCGTAAGTGGCGAAAAGGGCGTTCATTTCCTCTTCGGTGGTCTTGAAGGGCAGTCCGCCCACATATATTCTCTTGCTCATTGTATTATTCTCCTGGCAACTTTAATTACCTGACTCAACTCTCTCTGCTCTATCTTTTCCTGAATGTTGCTTCGGTAGAATAGGCTTCAAAAACTTGAGTTCTGGTTTGACTACCCCTATAGTATGGCATTAATGCCATAGCCAGGTATATAGCCGCCAGGTTACAGGCCGGCGAAACGATGAAAAAGGGGGGCGATAAAAAACCGCCGGCCTTTTGAGGGGCCGGCGGTCTAAAACCGTTAAAGGATTTTGATTACCACTTGTTGCCGCCGCCGTAACCGCCGCGATCGCCACCGCGACCACCGCGATCACCACCGCGACCGCCGCCGCCGCCGGTGCGGGCTTCCATCGGGCGGGCTTCGTTAATGGTCAGCTTGCGGCCGCCGAAATCGGAGCCGTTCAGCTTTTCCATCGCGGTAACCGCTTCCGCGTCATTCGCCATCTCCACGAAGCCGAAGCCCCGGGACTGGCCGGATTCCCTGTCGGTGATCAGCTTGGCGCTGGAAACCGCACCGTAAGTGGCGAACAGGGTGTTCATTTCCGCTTCGGTCGTGCTGAAGGGCAGTCCGCCCACGTATATTCTCTTGCTCATTGTGTTATTCTCCTTGCAACTGTACCTGACTCAACTCTCTTTGCTCTATCTTTTCCTAATGTTGCTCGGTAGAATAGGCTTTAAAAACTTGAGTTCTGGTTTGACTACCCGTATAGTATGACATTAATCCGCAAAAAGGTACATAGGCATTAAGGGCCAATCTGTCTGGGTACTATGGCCCCCCGGGGAAACGGGCGGAAAACCGGGACCGGGGGCCCGGCAGGGCGTAGGCCAAATAACCAGGGGTCCTGGGCCTTTTGTTTCTTGTGGCGGTTTCCGGGCCGGTCTATAATATAAGTATAGATACTACAGGAGATACTGCGTGAAAAAACTGTTAATAGCTATTTTCCTTACCCTGCCCGCCGCGGCTTCGGCCGCCGACTGCGGTTTCCCTAAAGACCTCATGCGGGGGGCTTCGAATATCACTGATTGCGGCCAGTACCTGCGCTCCCTCTATATCAACAGCAAAGACCTGGGCGATTTCGCCGGGCTGGAAAAAGGCCGGAGCGGCCGCGTGTTCCTTGCCGGCGGCAGCCAGGTGGGCGCCATGCTGGGTTTCACCAAGTCCTGGCTGCACCGGCCTTCGACCGTGGTGCCGGGCGTGATGGAAAGTATAGACGCGTACGATTACGCCTTCCTGCTGGCCGGAGACAGGGCGGCCTTCGACAGTTGCGATTACCCGATGGCGCAGGACAGGCTTGCCTGCGTCCCCGGCGAATATCCTTCGGTAAGCTTTACCGCCAAGGGGCGCGTGGAGCGCGGCAATGAGCTGGCTATAAAATATTCCCCGCTGGCCGCTACGGTGCGGCAGTACGAGGGCTTCTATATAATGGAAGGCCGCCTTGACGGGCAGCTGTTTTACGGCTACTTCTGGAATTAGAGCGAACGGGCGCCAGCCAGCACAAAACCGCCGGGGGAGCCCGGCGGTTTTATTTCTGCCGGGGCGGGTTCCGGGGAATTGCCCGTGTTCCGGCTCAGGGTTTTGCGCCGTCCGTGCCGGGCGGGGAGAAGAATGAAAAAGTCTCCTCTACGGCTTTTTCCCCGAAGACGTCGGTAAGGTCGCCGAAATTAAGCCCGCCGAATTCGCCGCCGTTGAATTCGATAGTGGCGCAGGTCCTGTTGAGCTGCTCCGGCTCCAGGCCTTTCCAGAGCTCGCCCAGCGTGACGCCGCCCGCGGCCTGCGGCGCGCCGGCGGCAGGTTTCCCCGCAAAAAAGCCGTACAGTTCCTCGGCGCGTTTCTCGCCGAAAACTTCCTTTATATCGCCCATGTAGGCGCCGGTGAGAACGCCGCGCTTGAACCGCAGGCTGGAGCAGAACCGGCTGAACTGGGCGCCGGTGAGGCCCCTGAGATAGCTGCCCAGCACGGGGCGCTGGAGCCTGCGGCGCGTTTCGGGTTTGCCGCTTTTCAATTCTTTCTTTCCCGGGCGGCCGCGCAATTTCATTTTGGGGAACAGGCGCGCCAGGCCTTTGTAAATACCGCGGAAACTGTCTTCATCCGACCAGCCGCGGGCGGTGTGCAGGATCCTGCCGTCCCTGATAAAATAAAAAGTCGGGGAAAAAGAGAAGTCAACGCCGGGCCAGTCCCCGGCCGAGACCGTCACCCGGTATTGCAGCCTGTGCGCCTTATTCCAGCTTCCCAGCGAAGGGAGATCCATTTTGGAGACCAGCGGCAGCGAATATTTCTCGAAGACGGGGGCTAGCTCGGGGTCCTTTTCGATAGCCGCCAGCGCCATATCAGCGAAATGGCAGCCCGGGCGCGCGGCCACTACAATGCGGGGCCCGCCCTTTTTGATCTTTATTATTTCCAGCGCGGCCCCTCCGTCTTTGACGGAATAGACGGCCAGCTCGCCGGGTTTTGTCTTAAGGCTGCCGGTTATGGGCGGGACCTGCTGCAGCTCGAAAGCAGGGTACAGTTCTTTCAGGGCGGAGGCTTTTTCAAAAAGCCTGGCGTCGAGCAGGCCCTTGTGCAGGTACTGCGCCCTGTTCTCGTTGGCCAGGCCGCGGTTGCCGAGCTCGGCCAGTATTTCCGATTGCGCCGCCAGGCTGTCCTGTTCAGGTGTATAGAAGGAATAGTTGGCGGCCAGGCTGTAGGCGTTCTTCAGCGCCCTGTCGTCATAGGCGACAAGCTTCGCGGCGGCGAAGGCGCCTTCTTTCAGGAGCGTTCTGAACCCGGAGTGGGCCAGCCGTTTTTCTTCTTCGGCCCAGCCGCCTCCGGCGTCCGCGAGGCGGAGCAGCGCCAGCGCGCTTTCCACGCGCGCCGGCGCGGACAGCAGGCCCGCCTTTTCAAGGCAGCCGCCGAACCCGGCGGCGCTCTGCGCGCCGCTCCAGCCTTTCAGGTCGCAGACCGGGGTTTCATCGTCGTAGAAGAAGATGCGCGGCTCCGCCGTAAGGGCCAGTTCAGGCCAGTCCTGTACGGAGTACATCACGAAATATTCGTAAGGGCTGTCCTTGTTCCACGCGGCGGCGGCGGCCAGGCTGCCGGCGGGGGTTATGAAGAAGCCCCGGGCCAGGAGCGCGGTCTTTGCCGTATCGTCTTTGGAAAGGTCGCCCAGCGCCTGGATGGAGAAAGCGCCGCCCGGCTCCCCGTAGAAAACTATTCTGGTCCCGGACAGGTCCAGGGCCGGCTTGCCCTCGGGGCGCCCTTCGGCGTCGATCAGCTGGTACCTGCGCCGCGCGTCTTCGGCTCCCGCCAGCGGGCAGGTAAAAGCCAGCAGCAGCGCCGCGGCCGCTAATTGTGTTCGCTTCATGATGTCCCCCGGCCTGCCGCCGTTTATTTGCGCTTAAGAACTACGTACCCGCCGCTGCCGAAGGCCGGGGTCTTTACCAGCATGGCGGCGAAGACCCGGGCGTCGGCGGCCCAGTACGGTTCGTACCATTGCCTGTCCACGTCCATGATCAGCACCCTTTTGGCCGCCGCATTATATGCACCTACCGGGGAAACGTGGGCGAAAGGTCCGCCGGGGGCGCCGGTCACCGCGTCCTGCGCGAAGTGCAGCAGCATGATGTCGTCCGCGCCGCGCTCGTTGGCGGCCAGGGCCTTGCGGAAATCTTCCAGCGCCCGCGCGCTCTGCTCCGCGACCGTGGTCACGCTTACCTGCCAGCCAGCGGCGCCGCCGGCGGCCAGGGCTTCGCGCGCGGCCTGGCCCAGCTGGGCCAGCGTGACGCCGTGCCTGCCGGCCGAGCCGCCTTCCGAAACGAGGCCCTTCCAGTCGAACCCCTTGACCTTCTCGGGCAGGGTCTGCTGTAAAAGGTTCTCGTCCGAGTCCCCGCGGGCGCGGCGGGCGTTAATGAGAGCGTTGAGGGCCATGGTGACCGAGGCGGCCGAACAGGCTGCGCCGTTGTACTGCGGCACATAGAAAGAGGAAAGCGCCCAGTAGTCCGGGGCCGGGTTCGCCGGCTTCCTGAAGTAGGCGTTGTCCGACGAAAGCGGGACCGCGGCGGCGCCGTCCAGCGGGGAATACTTAGGGGTTGCCGCGGCCGCGTCGGCGGCGGCCAGCAGCAGGACGAGGAATAGTCTCATAACGGGTGGGAGGTTTGAGCTTTGAAAGTTTACGGAGGGGCGGCGTGAACGGCCCGCCCGGGGAAACAGTCGAGCCGCCTAGGCCGGCTGTTTTAACTTGGTCTGAAGGGCCCGCAGGGCTTTCAGGAAGCGGCGCTCCGCCGTTACCATGTCCTTGACGGCCGCCTTGAATTCCGGCTTCTTAAGTTCTTTTATCAGGTTGTTGTAAAGCGCGACGCAGGTCAAGGCGCGGGCGATATGCGCGCGCAGGGAGGCCGCGAGCGAACGCGGGGTCTCGGTATCGCGCTGGCGGAAACCGGTGCCTTCCTTGGAAATGGTGCGCAGCATCTTAAGCCGCTCCCTTTTCTCGCCGGCCAGGCTCAGGTAAAGGCCGCGTATCTCGGGGCCGTGCTCCGGTTCTTTATCGTAGATATCGGCCTCGATCTCGTAAACGGAAATGTCTTCCATCTCTCCATAGATGAGGACCCGCAGTAGTTCTTTCAGTTTCATACCTACATTCTAGCACTTCAGGCCCGGGCTGGGCTTGCCCGGGGTTTACGGCAGCGGCCTCCGGAGGATTCCGGGCCTAGCTGCGTCTAGGCCTATTACTCTCCCTTACCAGGGCATAAGTGCTCATACGCGGCGGCCCGCGTTCCATTAGAATATAAAGGTAGGGCTTGGCATCTTTGACGGCTTCGGTATTCTGAACGAATGACTAAAACAATAACCCTGTTCGCCGCGGCTGTCTCTCTTTCGGTACTCGCCGTCCCCGCCGGAGCGCAGGGCGCGCTTGAGCAGGCGCGGGTCTCGGCCCCGGCAATAGAATTTTCCGTCCCCGCGCCCGCGGCCGAGCTGACGGCGGCGCCGGGTCCGTCGCGGGAAGAGGCCCTGAAGAAACTGCAGCTCTTCGCTTATCAGAAATCGGACGTGCTTTCCGTCAAAAGAAATACTCCTTCATCCCGTAAAGAATATTCCAAAGAGACCATCGAGCTCCGCCTCAACGACCCGCTGCGGCAGCTGGGCGAATTCACGCAGAAATACGTGTACTACAGGACGAAGGAGCCGGGGCCGCGCCCGGCCGTAGTAGTGTTCGCTCCTTTCAGCGGCAGCAAGACCATAGACGCCTGGGCCGCCGTCCATTTCGCGAAAAGGGGCTACAACGCCGTGGTCATCGTCCCGCACGAATCGCTCGCCGATAAAACCCGGCCGCTCGACAGGACCGACGACCTCCTGATAAGGGAGATGATCTCGGCCAAGATGCTCATCGACCTGCTGGAGACCTTCCCTGAAGTGGACGCGCAGAGGATCTACGCCAACGGCATAAGCATGGGAGGGATCAGGACCGCCCTCGCTTTCGGAGTGGAGCCGAGGATCAAAAAGGCCGTGGAGATAGTGGGCGGGGGCGACCTGCCCGGCATTATCGCCGACACGCATTTTAAGCTGCTTAAAGGCGTGAGGGACGCCCGGATGGCGATAGAGGGAATAAAGACCATCGCCGCTTTCAGGCTCTACATGAAGAAAGCGATGACCGTCGACCCGCTCGATTTCGCGAGCCTCAGGGATCCCGAAGACCTCATGGTGGTCATGGGCGAGGGGGACAGGTTCGTCCCCGACGCCTACCAGCAGAAACTTTACGACGCCTTCTCCAGGCCCGCCGAGGGAAGATATCCCGCCCTGCTCCGCTCGGGCAAAGGGCACCTGGTCACGGCCATAGAGATAGGCAAGTACGTGGACGAGGCCGTGGAGTTCTTCGGGCGTTAGGCCAGCGCAGCAGGCGAAAACACCCCGGCAGGGTTCGCCGGGGTGTTCTATTTTTTTTATATCATAGACAGGTCGGCTTGCGGGCCCAAAAAGGATACAGGAGTTTATGACCAAACACCGCGTTATTTTTGCTTTCTTGTTTCTGTTAGCCGCCATGCCTGGCGGGCGGGCGCTGGCGCTGGAAAGAGCGGAGGTGCCCGAGAAGTACAAATGGAATACCGCCGACCTGTACGCGGACGACGCGGCCTGGGAAAAGAAAAAAGAAGAAGTCGCCGCGGCCATCCCCCGGCTGGCCGCCTACCAGGGGAAACTGGGGCTTTCCGCCGGGGGGCTTTACGCCGCCCTCGAGGACCTCATGGCGCTGTTCCAGGACCTGAACCGGCTGCAGGTTTATGCCGGTATGCGCAGCGACGAGGATACGCGCGTGGGCCGCGCGCGGCAGATGAACCAGGCCGCCTCGGACCTGGGCACGAAAGTCTATTCGGCAACGGCTTACCTGGACCCTGAGATAATCGCCATCGGGAAAGAAAAGATGGCCGGGTTTCTTCTGGCGGAACCGCGCCTGAAGCCGTACGTCCCCTGGCTGGCCAATATCCTGCGCTGGGCGCCCCATACGCTGAGCGCGGCCGAAGAAAAAATAGCGGCCCAGGCGGGGCTGATGGCCGGGGCGCCCGAAAACGCCCACTCCGCTTTCACCAACGCCGATCTGCCCTATCCCACGGTAAAACTTTCCAGCGGAAAGGAAGTGAGGCTGGACGCGCAGGCCTATACGCAATACCGGGCCGCGCCCGACGCCGGCGACCGGAAAAAGGTCTTCCGGGCTTTCTGGTCCAAATACAGCGAATTCGAGACCACCCTGGGCACCACGCTCAATGCCCTGGTCAACACGCATATCTTCTACCGCGACGTGCATAAGTTCGACAGCTGCCTGGAAGCCTCGCTGTTCGGTTCCAATATCCCCGTGGCCGTTTACAGGCAGCTGGTAGCCGACGTGAACGAGAACCTCCCCACGCTGCACCGCTATCTCAAGCTGCGCCAGCGCATCCTCGGCCTTGAAAAGATAGGCTACGAGGACCTGTACTCGCCGCTGGTTAAAGAGGCCGAGCTGTCCTATACGCCCGAGGAGGCCAGGGACCTGGTGCTGAAAGCCGCGGCCCCGCTGGGCCCGCAGTACACGGCGGACCTTAAAAGGAGCTTCGACGAACGCTGGGTGGATTTCATGCCCACCACCGGGAAAAAGCCGGGGGCCTACAGCACCGGGGTGTACGCCGTGCACCCCTACCAGCTGCAGAATTTCACCGGCATTTACGAAGAGGTCTCTACACTGGCGCACGAGTCCGGGCATTCCATGCATTCGCTCCTGTCGGCCCGCCACCAGCCCTACATCACCAGCGATTACAAGACCTTCGTGGCAGAGGTGGCCTCCACGCTCAACGAGGACCTGCTGTTCCGCTACCTGCTGTCGCGCACCAGCGACAAGGCCGTTAAGCTTTCGCTGCTGGGGACGAGGCTGGACGGCCTGCGCCTGAACCTGTTCCGGCAGACGCTGTTCGCGGAATTCGAGCTGCGCATGCACGAGCTGGCGGAAGCCGGCGAGCCGCTGACCGGGGAAAAGCTCACCGGCCTTTACCGCGGCCTGCTCAAAAAATATTACGGCGACGCCGAAGGCGTGTGCGCGGTGGACGACCTGTACGGCATAGAGTGGGCGTATATCCCGCATTTTTACAGCGGCTTCTACGTTTACCAGTACGCCACCAGCGCCATGGCCGCCTCCCTCCTGGCGGACCGCATCCTGGCGGAGAACGCGGCCGGGCCGGCGACGGACCGGCGCGACGCCTATCTTAAACTGCTTTCGTCCGGTTCCGCGAAAGAGCCGATAGACCTCCTGAAGGACGTGGGCGTGGACATGACCACGTCGGAACCGTTCAAAGCGGCGATGAAGGAAATGAACACGATAATGGACGAAATGGAAAAGCTGCTGTAAGTTCAAGGGATGGAACGATGCTGACCTTTCTGCTTTGGCTGATACTCCTGGCGCTTTGCTGGCCGCTGGCGCTGCTGGCCCTGCTGCTTTATCCCGTAGTCTGGGTGCTGCTGCTGCCGCTGCGCCTGTTCGGTATAGCCGTGGGCGGCGTTTTTTCGCTGTTGGGGGCCGTGATCATGCTGCCCGCGCGGATAGTGCGCCGCCTCGGCCGGGGGCCCGCCGCCCGGGCGGAGTAAAGACCGGATCCCCGCCGGCGCGCCCGCGCCTGGCCCGGCTTCACGGAAGATTTGGTATTATTGCTGGCGGCAGGACCAAAGCGGTCGGGAGGAACGATGAGATACTGGGCGCATATAAACAACGAAGTCTGCGGTCCTTTTGAAAAAGAAAAACTGCCCGGGCTTGCCAAGTTCGGCCCCGACTCTTTCATCTGCCCGGAAACCGCCGATGGGGGGCAGACCGCCGCCTGGAAACCGGCGTCGGCTTTTCCCGAAGTGCTGGCCGCCCTGAGCCCGGCTCCCTCGCCCCTGCCGCCCCGCCAGGCCGCGGAAGCCACCCTTGGCATGACCATGAGAGGGACGATCATCGAACTGACGCAGCCCAAAGAGCAGGCCGCGCCGCCGCCTAAACCGCTGCCGGCGGCGGTCATACCCATGAAGCCCGCCGGGGAGGCTGCCGCGCGGCGGGACTCCGGCCAGCAGGCGGAGCCTCTCGATAGAAAATTTGAACAGATGAACGTCCTGCTTGCCTCGATAGCGGAGAGCCAGGCCCGGCTGCTGGGTAAGGTAGACGGCCTGGAGAGAGCCATGGCCGAGATGAAGACGCTGCTGCTGCCCAAGCCCCCGCAGGCTAAGTAGGCGGCCGCCGCGGACAGGAGAAAATATGGAACGGAACAAAACAATGAAGAAAGGCGCCGCTAAGATCGCGATACTCGGGGCCGGCAATATCGGCTCGGCCATCGCCAGGGGTTTGGCCGCTTCGGGCGGCTTCCGGCCGGAGGAGATAGTTCTTACCCGCCGCCGCCCCGAACTGCTGGAAAGCCTGCGGGGGGAAAAGTTCGGTATCGGCCTCGATAACCGCGCCGCGGTAAAAAGCGCGGAGATAATAATACTGGCCGTGGGGCCGCAGCAGGTGGAAGCCCTGGCGCGCGAGATCGCCCCCGCGCTGGACGCCAGGCGCCACCTGGTCATCTCCATAGTTTCGGGCGTGAGCACGGCGCAGCTGGCGGGCTGGCTGAAAAAAAAGGTCTGCCTGGTCAGGGCCATGACCAACACGGCCATAGCGATACGCGAAGCCATGACCTGTCTCTGCGCGGCCCCGGAACACCGCGCCGGGCTGGACCGGGCGAAGGCCATCTTCGACGCGCTCGGCAAAGCGCTGGTCATTAACGAGGAGCTGATGCTGCCCGCCACCGCGCTGACGGGCTGCGGCATAGCTTTTTTCCTGCGCGCCATCCGCGCGGCCTCGCAGGGCGGCACGCAGATAGGCTTTCATTCCGAAGAGGCGCTGATAATGGCCGCCCAGACCGCCAAGGGAGCGGCCTCGCTGCTGCTGGGCCGGCAGGGCCACCCGGAGAGCGAAATAGACAAGGTCACCACCCCGCGCGGCTGCACGATAGAAGGCCTTAACGAGATGGAACATCACGGCTTCAGCTCGGCGATGATAACGGGAATAGTTACTTCCAACGAGAAAGCCGCAAAGCTCTTCAAGCGCGAGTAGGGCCCCGGGGCCGGGAAGAGGTTCTTGTGCCCCGGCTGTCAGTCGCCGCTATTCTTTGTTCCCGCCTTATCGGAAGAACCGGCATTATCGCGTTTTTCCGCTTCTGTCTTGTTGGCGTTCTTCAGGGCCTTGATGGCGGCCTTGTGTTCGGCTTTCCTGGCTTTCACCGCTTTATCTATCTCCGCATTGGGTCTGCTCTTCAGGCTTTCCCTGAGCGCCTTGAGCTCGTCTGTCTGTATCGCCGTTAGCTCGGAAACCGTAACAGCGGCCTTGCTTGCGGGGCGCGGCGCCGCGCCCGACGAGGGCTCCGTGGAAATAGGGGCATGGAACGGCCGGAAAGGGGGTGACATGCTATCCGTACTTATGTAGATAGCCGGGCGCGGAGTGTTGGCCGGCCGGAAAAAATCGGCCCCGGTAGACGTTGTCACGGACAGTACGGGCTTAGTCCCGGACATGGGCTGGGGCACTACGGTGCTCGTCGACATGGGCTGGGGAATAACGGTATTTGTCGACATCGGCTGAGGCTCCACGGTGTTCGCCGACATCGGCTGGGGCTGGCTGCGCGGGTCCGGCGCGTTCTGCGCGAAGGCCGCCTGCGCAAGCAGGGGCGATAACAATACTGCCAGGATAGTTTTCATTTACTCCTCCTAAAAGACTGATAATAACCAGTATAGCCGCTGCCGGGGTTTGGAACTATTAGTAATTCTGCCCGGCCTGTTCGGTAGTATTACTGTGCGCCGCAAGGCTAAAAGCCGGGAAAGCGGGGGAGCCTTTTTGTAAAATATATTTTCACCGCGCCCGCGACAGGCAGGGGGATAAAGAAAAAATGAAGGAATATTCCGACTTCAAAATGCACACGGCGGAGCACCTGCTGAACCAGACTATGGTGCGCCTGTTCGGCTGCGGCCGGGCTTTCAGCTCCCACATCGAGAAAAAGAAATCCAAGTGCGACTACAGGTTCACGCGCGGCCTGACCCCGGAGGAGACGGCTGAGTTGGAGAAGCGGGTGAACGAGGCGGTCAGGGCCGACCTGCCGGTTAAAGAAGATTTCGTTTCGAAGGAGGAGGCCGCGGGGAAGTACGACCTCGGCCGCCTGCCGGAGGGGACCGGCGACAGGCTGCGCGTGGTCGTCATCGGCGATTACGACGCCTGCCCGTGCATCGGCCCGCATGTGAAGTCCACCGCCGAGATAGGCGGCTTCAAAATAGTCTCCAGCAGTTTCGAGAACGGCGTGCTGCGCGTCAGGTTCAAACTATATGCAGGGGACGCTGATGACTAAATGACTTGTTGTTAACAATCCTGTTTTTGGAAGTTGATAAATAGTCATTTAGTCATCAGCGTCCCCTGTCATATTCCAGCGGGGATGGCGAGGCCGCGGGTTTCGCAGAAGGCGCGCAGGTCGGGGGGCAGCGGGGCGGAGAACACGCGGTCTAACCCGCCTTTCGTGAGGTCTATCTCCGCGCAGTGCAGGGCCTGCCGGGGGAGCAGCAGTTTTTCAGCCAGGGCGGCGGTCCAGCCGCCGTCGATGAAATCCAGGAAACACCGTTCGTCGGGGCCGTAGAGCTTGTCGCCTACCAGGCAGCGGCCGAGCCATTGCGCGTGGGCCCGTATCTGGTGCTTGCGGCCGGTCTCCGTAACCACGCGGGCCAGCGTAAAGCCGCCGCCCCGGGAAAGCGGCGTGAAATGGGTGACCGCCGCGTGCCCGGCCGGGTTCACCGCCGTTTTCGCGACGATGACGCTTTTTTCGTCGGCCCCCAGGGGCTGGTCGACGGTGGCCGGTTCCGAAAATTCCCCGGTCAGTATGGCCAGGTAAGTCTTGCCCGACTTGCGCGTCCGTACCGCCCGCTGCAGGTGCCCCGCTACCTCCGGAGTTTTGGCGAACAATACCACCCCGCTGGTCTCGCGGTCCAGGCGGAACACCAGGTGCGCGGCGTCCAGTCCCAGGTGCGCCCGCACCGCGCCCGCCAGGCTCGACCAGGGGCCGGCCTTGGACGGGTGGCAGACCACGTCCCCCGGCTTGTTCACTACGAAGACCTCGTCGTCGTCGTACAGCACCCAGCTGTCGAGCTCGGCGGGCGTTATCATCCGGACGGGGCGGCGGGGGACAGGTGCGCGGCCGTCGCCGGCCACGGGTCTTTCTGTAAGCATAACGTTAATTATAGGAAATAGGGAACGCCGCGCCCGGGACGTCTCCGGGATTTTATAAAACCCCTTTCTTATGATATTATAGCGGTAGGGGAACGGTTTACTGATAAGGGAGACGCTTTACGCAGAATATTCGCCGCAAGATACTTCTGGTCGACGATAACGCGGACCTGCGCGCCGATTTCGGCCTGTGGTTCCCGGAATTCGACGTTACCGCCGCCGCCAGCGCCGCGGAGGCGCTGGCCCTGCTTGCCAAGCCCAATGAACTGGAGCTGGTGATCCTCGACGTGCAGCTGCCCGACATGGACGGCATCACCGCCCTTGGGAAGATAAAGGCTATGGCGCCGGAAAAAAGGGTCATAATAATGACCGGCTTCAGCACCAAGGACGTGGCCATCCACGCCCTGACCGCGCGCGCCGACAATTATATCGAGAAGCCGTTCGAGCTGCAGGCCATGCGGGCGGCCATCGAAAAGGAACTGAGCTTCAACCGCACCTGCCCGGCCTGCAGCGCTACCGACAGCGACGGGAAGGTGGCGCACGCCCGCCGCTTCCTGGAAGCCAACGCCCTTGGGAAGGTTACGCTCGAGGACGCGGCCAAGGCGGTTTTTCTCGCTCCTAAATACCTGAGCAGGTTGTTCCGCCAGAAGACAGGCATGAGCTTCAGCCAGTACAAGCTTAAGATAAAGATGGACCTTGCCCGGCGCCTGCTGGTTTCCTCCGGCGATTCGATAAAACAGATCTCGCTGAAGCTGGGCTATGCCAACGCCGTTTCCTTCATCCGCCAGTTCGAGAATATTGTGAAGACCAGGCCTTCCTCCTACCGCAGCCGCGGCCGGAAGCGCTCCTGACGCCGGGCGCGGCGCCTTACCCGAACAACGAAGTGGAATAAAGTCAATTCAAGGGAGAACCGGACAATTGTCCGGCCGGCCTTGCGGCTATATACTATACCCGTTGGAAGAAAGATCGTGAAATTTCGGGCGGGCGGTCTTCTTATGGAAAACACAAGGGCGGATAGAACGGCGGCGGGCGCTTCCGCCGTGCATGCTGCGGCTGCTTCCCCCAGGACGGGACAGAACCTCCCGATCTATATCGCTACCGTGCTGGTAGTGGATGACAATAAAGATTATCGCGAACTGGTCAGGCATCTGCTCGAGGTAAAGCATTTCAAGGTACTGGAAGCTGGCAACGGCATAGAGGCGCTGGCCCTGCTGAAGGTGGGCGCCCCCGACCTGGTGCTGGTGGATTTCAACATGCCCAAGATGAACGGGTATGAGTTGATACAGGAGATACGCAGTAATTATGATACGCGCAAGCTGCGCATAATAATGTTCACCGGCGCCACCAACCGGCAGCACCTGCGCACGCTGAACATGGATATTTCCGATTTCCTTGAAAAGCCGGTGCCGAACGCCATCCTGCTGGCCAGCATAAACCGCGTCCTCGGGTTAACGGCGCCCCAGCTTAAGCCGGCCCCGAAGCCGCAGCCTAAACCCGAGCCGAAGCCGGAACTAAAGCCGGAGGCCCAGCCTTCGGCCGAACCTTACTTCCCGGAACCGGTACCGCCCAACCTTAGTATAGAGAGATTCAACGAACCTGTTCCCGCCGGGCCTGTCCCGCCTCCCGCCCCTGTGTCGCTGCCGCCGCAGGCGGCAGTATCGATGCCGGTGCCGGAGCCTGAACCGGAGCCTGAACCCCAGCCCGAACCCCAGCCGGAACCCCAGCCGGAACTGCCTCCCGCTGAAGAGGAGGTCCCGGAGATAGAGGAGCTGGTGGCCGAGAACGACGACGAGCTGAAGGTACTGGAGAGCGAGGACAGCAAGGAAGACGTGAAGGCCGCGACCGGGCTGGAGAACCTGGAGGCGGATTCCCCTCTTATCCACCGCGTCAACAAGATCCTGATGGCGGCTGTGGATATGCATGCTTCAGATATACACATAGAACCGCAGGAAACCAGGGTGATGGTAAGGGTGCGCGTGGACGGCGTGCTGCACCAGCTTACCACGCTGCCTATCTCCATCCACGCCCGCCTTACCGCCCGCATCAAGATCATGTGCAGCCTAAATATAACCGAAAGGCGCCTGCCCCAGGACGGGCAGTTCCGGGTGCAGATGCGCGGCAACCGCATAGAGTTCCGCGTAAGCACGCTGCCCTGCATAAAAGGCGAAAAAATAGTGATGCGCATACTTGGCCAGAGCAAACTTAACGCCACGCTTACCCAGCTGGACCTGGCGCCGCGGGAGCTTAAAGCCGTGGAGGGCGCGCTCAAGAGCCCCAATGGCCTGATCCTGGTCACCGGGCCCACGGGCAGCGGCAAAACCACCACCCTTTATACCATGATAAACGTCCTCAATAAGCCGGACGTGAACATAATGACGGCCGAAGACCCCGTGGAGTACGAGGTGCCCAACGTTAACCAGGTAAAGATACTTTCCGGAGTGGGACTTACTTTCGAGGCGACGCTGCGGGCCTTCCTGCGCCAGGACCCGGATATAATGCTGGTCGGCGAGATCCGCGACCTGGAGACGGCGGAGATCTCCATAAAGGCCTCCATCACCGGCCACCTGGTGTTCTCCACGCTGCACACTAACAGCGCCCCGGCCACCATAGTGCGCCTGACGCATATGGGCGTGGCCCCTTACCTGGTGGCGGCCAGCGTCAAACTCGTTATCGCGCAGCGGCTGGTGCGCAAGCTCTGCAGCCACTGCAAAACCCCCGGGCACCTCTCGGAAGAAGAAAAACGCTTTCTGACCGACGAGGAGATAGGCCGGCTGGGCCAGGTTTACCACGCCGTCGGCTGTCCGCATTGCCACGGCGGCGGCTACGCGGGCCGCAAGCCGGTTTTCGAGGTGATGCCGATACAGACTTCGGCCATGCGCCAGCTTATAACCTCCAACTACAATGTGGACATGCTGTCCGAACTGGCCGTTAGCGAGGGGATGGTCCCGCTGCGCAAGGCCGTGCTGGAAACCGTCCGCCACGGGATAACGTCGATGCAGGAAGCGATGAAGATAATGATGGGGTGAAGTATATGGAACCTCTGGACGATGAAAATGCGATAGAAGCCCCTGTCATCATGGGGACCGACGGACATCAGCTCTCCCGCCAGGAGATCTGCTCGGCTTTCCTCGGGATCTTCTCCAAGTCCATTAAAATGGTGGCCTTGTACCGGCTCAGCCATCCCATGGTCATTGAATCCCTGACCAGGCTGATAGTGATGCTGGAGGGTGTGTTCTCTTCCCAGAAAGGTGCGCCGCTCGTCCTGAACTTCGACCTGGAGCACTGGAGGCTGAACGATACGGAGGTGCCCATAGAATCTGCGGAGGCGCAGCATCTCCTCTCAACCTTTAAAGCCCACAACGTGCACGGGGTAGCTTTTGTGGGAGAGGTGAAGTCTTTCGAATTGGGCGCACTGTGCGAGTTCTTCGCCACCACGCAGAAGAATCCTCCCGAAGGCTTCTTTAACGAATTCCTCCAGGGGCGCGGGGTAAAGAGCATCCGCTGCGCCGCGGCGCATCGCGCCGCGGAAAACCGCTATGTGGAGTTCGGGGAAGAGGCCGGCGCGCCGCAGCGCCGCCAGCAGGCCCCGGTCAGAAAGGCCGTCCCCCCGGTTCCCCGGAAACCTGCTCCTGCGCCGGAAAGAGAAGAATATCCCGCCAGCCCGGAAGAGGCCGCCGAGCAGGAGATAGACGAGGATTATATACGCCAGGCGAGGCAGACCGTCCGCGACAATGCGGCCGCCAGGGCGAAAGAGGACCTTCCCGCGCCCCGCAGGACGGCGCGTCCCGCGCCCGCCCCTGCGCCGGAAAGTGAAGAATTATTTGCGGCGCCCGAACCAGAGCCCGAGCCGGAGATAGACCCGGAGGACCTGCGCCAGGCGCAATTCGAGGCCCGGGCCCGCGCGGCCGCGGTTAAGCCCGCGCCGACGCCGGCTGCCCGTCAGCCCGCCCGCGCCGAACCCGTACACGAATTAGACCGGGAAGATTATTTCACCGGGAATGAAGCCGAGCCGGAGATAGATGAAGAGTATGTGCTGCACGCGCAAACAAAAGCCCGCGCCGCCGCAAAGAGGCCCGCTCCCGGGCCGGAGAAGGAAGAATATAGCGCTGCGCCCGAAGCGGAGCTGGAGCCGGAGATAGACCCGGAGGACCTGCGCCAGGCGCAGTTCGAAGCCCGCGCCCGCGCCGCCGCAGCAACAGCTGAGCCCGAGGCCGCTCCTTCCCCTGGCGATCAGGTTGATGTCGATCCTCCGGTGGAGGAGAGGGAATGTTTCCCCGAGCCTGAAGCCGCTTCCGCGCCGGAGAAAGAGGCTGAGGAGGCGCGGTCGGCCTCTCCGGCGTCCCGGGAACAGCCAAACGCGGAGAAAACGGCCGCCGCTCCCGCTTCTTTCGCGGCCGCGGAATCTTTCCTCTCTTCGGTTATGGACGAACAGTTCACCGATCTGCAGAACGGGAATTTAAAGGCAGCGCCTGCTCCGGCCCGGCGGCCGGCGGAGGCGGGCGGCGTTACGCAAGCGAAAACAGGAGAAAAGAAGAAAACAGGGGAGGTTCCCGCTGTAAAATACGAAGCAAAGGGCGAGACTCCTGATTCCGCCGTCGCTGACATGGGCCATGCAGCCGCCCTTCATGGCCCGGGCTCAGCGGCGGCGGTCGGATCTGGTACGGGAACGGGCGGCGGTACAGGCACCGGCAGTGGTACGGGTTCCGGGGGTGGCGCGGGCAGCGGCAGCGGGGCAGGTTCCGGAGGGGGCACCGGCAGTGGTACGGGTTCCGGGGGGGGCACGGGCAGCGGATCCGGCGACGGAGCCGGCGGCGGAGGTGGCGCGGGCGTTCCGGCGTCGCTTAGAGGGAGCAGTTTCGGTCCCTTGGTGGCCAAGCTGGTGGATACTATCAGCAAGGACCCGGACCCTGTGCGGGTCAGCGCGTATAAGGAAGCCCTGACCCTGGTGCGCGACGCCATGGAAAAGCAGGTAGCCGAGACCAGGAAAACCCTCTCCGAGGTGGCCGAGGCCACGAACAAGCTGATAGCGGAAAAGGAAAGCATCCTTAACACGCGGTCGCGCACGGAAAGGGTCCTCAATACGGTGGCGGACGGCAAGGTCATCGTCGACAAGGAAGGCCGCATCCTGATGATGAACCGCGCGGCCGAAGAGATAGCCGGGAAAAAGTTCCGCGACGTGGTGGGTCACCACATAAGCGAAAATCTCAAACCCGGCGAGCATTTTCTTACCCTTTCGGGGGACATGGATATCCCGAAGGGAGGCAAGATCACCGGGCAGGTGAACGTTACGGGAGATAAAGCGGTGGAGCGGGCGATGCGGCGCTCCATGGCCCTGCTGGAAGACGACGAGGGCCGCGTGGTAGGCGCCTACAGCACCCTGCCCGACGTGGCCAAGTACAAGGAAACCCAGCGCCTGCAGGAGGAGTTCCTTTCCCGGATAACCCACGACCTGCAGTCCCCGCTCTCGTCCATAACCTCGGCCCTGGAGATGCTCACCGAGAGCGCCGCGCCCAGGCTGGACAGCACGGAGAATACCTTCCTGGATATCAGCATCCGCAACAGCCGCCGCCTGGTGCAGATGATACGCGGCATACTCGATTTTTCAAAGCTGCAGTCCGGCAAAATGGACGTGACGATAAAGCCCTGCTCCCTTTCCGCCATCATCACCGAGGCCGGGGAAGGCCTTGTCCCCTGGGCCAGGTCAAAAGAGATCACGCTCGTTATCAAGCCGCCGACGGAAGACATGAAGGTGCTGGCGGACCATGCCAGGATGGTGCAGGTGCTTACCAACCTCCTGTCGAACGCGCTGAAATCCACGCCGAAAGGCGGCAAGGTCACGGTGGCCACCAGCCTGCTGCCCGGGGACCCGTCCAAAGTGATAGTGGGGGTAAAGGATACCGGCCACGGCATGTCGAAGGAGGACCTGGGCAAGATCTTCGAGAAATTCGTGCAGATAAAGTCCCAGGAGCCGCGCGAAGGCGTGGGGCTGGGCCTGAACATCGTGCACGAGTTCATCAGGCTTCATTCGGGCAAGATCTGGGCGCGCAGCGAGCAGGGCAAGGGCGCCACTTTCTACTTCACGCTGCCGCTCGCCCTGGCCGAGGTGGCCGCCGGCGTGGAGGCCTGAGCCCGGCCGGTGGCCGGTCCTATTTCCGCGACAGCTTCGCGCTGAGCCTGATCCCGACGTAGAACATGGAATAGACGATCCCCGGCATGGACGCGGTGTATTTCCGCGCCAGCGTTTCCCCGCCGCCGCCGGAGTCGCCGATGGACAAAGCTATGTCCAGCGGGGTGATGAGGACGAATTTCATGGCGGCGACGAGATAGGCGATATTCTCGGCCAGGGCGGACGCGTCGGCGTAAGGAAGCCTGAAATATAGCGCCGCTCCTATGCCGCCTTCTACCGTGTAGAAAAGGGCCTTCCACCAGGCGCCGGGGCCGACCACCAGCCCCGCCCTGAAATCCGGCCAGAGGAAGGTTTCGAGCAGGAACCACAGCGGCGCCAGGTAGTAGAACCGGTTCAATAATTTTTCATTCATAAGCCCGGTATGACCTTTACCTCGGTGCGGCCGGGGCCTTGCCGGAGGGGGCTATGGCGCGGGGGCGTTTCTGCACCCAGTGCCTGGTGCGGCCCGCGTCGATGTGGGTAAAAGCGGCGTCGGGATAGTAGCCCACCCCGCCCGCGTGCAGCTTCCTGGCGTAGGCCGTCACCTTGTCGGCGCCGCGCCCGGCCACCCTTATATCCGCCGCCCAGCCCAGCATATGGAGGCTGCGCCGCGCCGCTCCCGACACCTGCCGGTTAAGGGTGGGCGTGCGGTAGCCGCTTAAAAGCAGCAGCCCTTTTTTCCCGAACTTGTCTTCGATGGCGTCGAGTATTTCTATCAGCTTTATGGAAACGGCGGTTTCTTTGCCGGTAAGCCGGCAGCGCATGAGGCGGTTGAGCCTGGCCAACTCCGCTTCGTCATAAGTTCCGTCTGCCCGGCGGTAGACGGCCGCCGCCTGCTCGCCGGTATCCTGCCGGGTCAGGAGGAGGCGGCCGTCGCCGCCGAGGTTCACGGGCCGCGGCGGATGCAGGCTGGCGCCCTTTATGAAGATGTAAGTCTGCGGGTCGTCCTGTTCCAGCTCGATAACGGCGGCCTCCGTGACTTCCGGCGGCGGCGGGACGGCGTCGAACATGGAGGTGAAATTCTCCAGCAGTTCCGAAGCGCTGACCTCCGAGCTCTTCGCGGCGTGCCCGCCCGTTCCCGCGCAGAGCAGCAGGATGCCGGCTATCGCAAAACCCGCGGTGAGCCTCATAAGGCATTATTCTATCAAAGTAAGGAAAGACTTCCGCGGCCCGGGCTGGTCACAAGTGAAATTTTACAGCCGGCCTTTTAGTAGAATATCCTTACTATGGCATCCAACGAAACAGCGACCACCAAGCAATGTCCCGCCTGCGGAGGGATGAACTATCCCCGGGCGGACCGCTGCGCGGTCTGCGGCGCGGACCTTACGCCTCCTCTCATAAAAGCACCCGAGCCGCCGCAGATAGCGCCGCAAGCGCAGGAAGCGGCGCCCCCGCCCCCGCCTTCCCCGTACTTCGCGCCCGAGGAGAAAAAGAAAGAGGAGCCCCGGCCTTTTGTCAGCACGCTGTTCAAGTCCATGGTGCAGGATTACCTCATCCCGCTGGCCGCCGGCGGCGGGCTGGTCCTGCTGCTCATTTCGCTGGGCGGTAATAAAGAGCCGCCGGCGCAGGCGGGCGTTTCCGCGGCGCAGCACAAGGACACGGACAAGGAAGCGCAGGCCGCTTTCATGGCTTACGTGCTGCGCAACGGGCCGGACAGGGGGAAAACGATGGAGCAGTTCTGGAAGGAATATGTGTCGGCGTTCCAGGTCTCCCACCGCAAAGGCGCGGCTCCCGCGCCGGTGGAGGTCGTTTTCATTCAGCAGGCCACGCCCGGCAGCCTGTATAATGTTTTCGCGGTGGAAAAGGTCCCCGGTGAGAAGAACCATATCTTTCCGTTCCAGGTGAGCGTGGAGGCCAGGTCCGTCATGCCGGCTCCCGCCTGCGAGTTCGCCCCGGGCACGCCCCCGGAATATACCGGCGCCATTTGCGAGAGCTCTTCGGCGATCTTCCCTGAAGGTTTGTAGGCAGCTGCCCGTTGTTGAGGCAAGATGACCGCCGGTGAGAACCGGCGGTTATTTTTTTATCGGAGCTAAGGGTTCAGCGCTGACGGCGCAGGGTGATCAGGGGGAGTTCCGAGTCCGTGAACAGGCGCAGCGGCGGGCCCCAGGTGCCCGCGCCGGAAGTAACGTAGAGCAAAGTATCGCGGTCCTTGTACAGGCCGTAAAAATATTTAAAGAAAGGCAGCTCTATCAGGTTGAAGGGAAAGATCTGCCCGTTATGCGTGTGCCCGCTCAGCACCAGGCCGGGCGCCCCCTTCATCAGCGGCTCCCAGCCGTCGGGCTGGTGGGACAGCAGTATGACTGGTTTCCCGGACTTCAAAAGCTCCGCGGAAAAGCGTTCAGCCGCGGGCGGCTGCAGCCGGGCGCGCCTGAGGTCGTCCACTCCGCCGACCAGCAGGCCTTTAACGGGTTCATAGACCGTGCCGCGCAGCACCCGCACCCCGCAGCCGGACAGGAGATCGGCCGCACGCGACTGCCCGGCGAACAGGTCGTGGTTGCCCAGCGCGGCAGCCAGACCGTAGCGGGCCTTCAGGGTCCGTATCACGGCGCAGGTCTGCTCCGGCACGATCTCCCTGCGCTCGAAAATATCTCCGGTAAAAACAATAAGGTCCGGCTCCAGTGAGTTTATCTGCTCCGCGAGGAGCTTCAATTTTTCATTGCCGGTAAGCCTGCCGAGGTGCAGGTCGGAGATCTGTACGATCCTGAAGCCGTCCAGCCCTTCCGGCAGCCCGGGGAGCGCGGCGTCGATCCTCTTCACGTGCGGTTGTGAGGCGCCGTTGATGATGGCAAGGCCTATGAGCAGGCCGGCGCAGGCAAGGGCCGCGGCGCCGTAAGGCTTTGCCGGGACGCTCCTGCCAAAGGCCCTGAGCGCCCTGAAGATAATGTCGAAAAACAGGAGCACGTAGAAAAGAATGAAGCTTGCCCCCAGCCAGGTAAAGCCGAGCCGCATCCAGGCGTGCCCGGCGGCCCCGCCGTAAACGGCTTCCACGGAGCGCGCCGTGGGGAACGCCGCGGCCAGTACCGTGAAAACGCAGATGAGGGCCCACGCCGCCGCCCGGCCCGGGCGGAAATAGCGCAGCAGCCAGGCCGCGGCATAGGCGTTCATCCCCACGTACAGCAGGGCCAGCACCGGGCCGAAAAAATGGAATCCGTGTTTCATCGGGAATATTAAACCAAATTCGGGTAAGGCGCCGCGGCCCCGCCCGCAAAAAAACCGCCGGGAGAACCCGGCGGTCTTCTGCGGCGGAGCTTCCGCCGGCCGTCAGAGAGTTTTCTGCAGCTTCCTGGCGGTGGCGTTGTTCGGGTCCAGGTTCACGGCTTTCGCCAGGGCTTTCTTCGCTTCTTCCACCTGGCCTATCTTCTGGTAGAGGAAGCCGAGGCGCGCGAAGATCCGCGCGTCCTCCCTGGCGGGGGCCAGGTCCTTAAGGGAAAGCTCCCCGGCTTTCTGCAGCACCTTTATAGCGTCCACGTACTGCCGCGACTCCTCGTAAACGGTGGCGGCGTAGAGGTAGACGTAGGTGTTCTCGGGGTCCAGCTTAAGGGCCGAACTGAGCATTTCAAGCACGGAGTTGTAATCGTCCCGGGTGCCGAACAGGTACAGCTGCGCGGCGTTATGCAGCAGCTTCATGGCCTGCGCCGGCTGGAAGTCGGGTTTCAGCCCGATGGCCCTGTCCGCGAACTGGCCGACCTTCACGCATTCCCAGCCGTTCTTTATGCCGGCGTTCCAGGCGAGCATATGCAGGATCTTCGCCTCTTTAGGGGAAAGCACGGCCGCTTTTTCCAGGCTCTTTTCGGCCTTGTCGTAATCGCCGTAGCGGTGGTACGCTTCGCCCAGGGCGAAATGAAGTTTCCCGTCGTTGGGCGTTTTTACGGCCTGGGTCTCCATGTCGGCTATCTGCTGGCCAAGGCTGGAGGAAGGGTTGGCGAAACTCCCGCCCTGGGGCAGGAACGGCGTCCCGCAGTATTCGCAATGATCGCTGGTGAAGTCCGAATCCCCGCCGCAGCAGGGACAGCTGTAGCCGGTGCTCATTTAACACCCCCGGGCTTGGAATTGCAGGTCGGGCAGGCCGTGGCCCCGGCGGGCAGCGGGTTCTTGCAGAAAGGGCAGAGGTTCATGGTCAGCTTCAAGCCGCAATGGCCGCAGAACTTGGCTCCCACGGGCAGTTCCACCCCGCAGGTGGGGCAGACCGCGTTGGGCGTGACCAGGCCGGCGCCGCAGGTGGTGCAGAACTTGAAGGCGGAGTAAGACTTGTTGCCGCAGCCCTGGCAGGTCACCATGTCGGCCGGCTGGCCGCCGCCGGGGCCCGGCAGGGCCTTGTGCTGCGCGGGCGGCTGCAGGGCCATGGCTCCGCCCGCCATGCTGGCGAAATTATTGCCGGCGCCCATGCCCATGCCCATGCCCAGGCCCGCCGTCATCATGTTGCCGCCGCCCTCGTTCTTGGCGGCCGACTCCAGCACGTCGAAGGTCCGCTTCATGCGGTAGGCGTCGTCGCCCAGGATGCGCATCTCCGCCTTGTTGGCCATCGCCTGTTTCACGTGCTGCACTTCGGGGTCGTCCTCGGGCACGTCTATGGCGTTGATCAGGAAATTGGCTATCTCCAGGCCGTACATGGCGAAGTCGTCCTGCAGCTTGATCTTGAGGTTCTTCGACATGTCGTCGAGGCAGGAGGTGACGGTGAGGATGGACAGGCGGCGCTCCATCAGCTGCGAGGCGATATAGTCCTTGGTCTTGGTCAGGATGATGCCGCGGAAATAATTGACGATGTCGTTCTTGGAAAGGCTCGACACCGTGCCCACCAGCTGGACCACCAGCCGGCGGGAGTCCTTCACGCGGAAGCCGAACTGGCCGTTGGCCCGGATCGGGAGGAAGATGTTCAGGATGGGGTCCAGGATCGGGACGGGCTTGGGGGTGCCCCATTTTACGTCGAGGATGGTGGCCTTGTCGATGAAGTACACTTCGGCGGGGAAAGGGGTCTGGTTGCCGAACGGGATGTTTACGAGATGCTCCAGCAGCGGGATGTTCTCG
>MGUK01000014.1 GCA_001799995.1 Elusimicrobia bacterium GWF2_62_30 | reverse complement strand
TCGCGCTTCTTGGCCTTGGAAACATCGCCGCCGTAGGTCTGCGCCATCAGCTGCATGCCGTAGCAGACGCCCAGCACGGGCAGCCCCATGGTGAAGATGGCCGGATCCGGCTTGGGAGCGGCCTTGTCGTAGACGCTCGACGGGCCGCCGGACAATATTATCCCCCTCGGCGAGCGCGCCAGCATCTCTTCCACCGGCGCGTTGAAGGGAAGTATTTCGCAATAGACCCGCAGGCCGCGAAGCCTCCGGGCGATAAGCTGCGTGTACTGGCTGCCAAAGTCGAGTATCAGTATTTGATCCATAAATTGTTAAGGAAAACCGCTGGGGAAATTCTAACAAATTAATAATGTTTGTTCCCGATCCGCATGGGGGCTGCGGGGCGCCGCGGGGACCGGGCCGACAAAACGCGCTCGGCACACCGTGCCTCGCTCATCCTCCGGCCTCGGCGCTATGCAAGCCTCGGCCTCCGGAAGGTTTTGCTGGCCCGGTCCCCGCGTCACCCCGCAGCATCCCCATTAATTCCCTGGCCGAGAAAAATCGGAGGGGCCGACGAGGGTGTGGGTTCGGAGGGCCGT
Source organism: Elusimicrobia bacterium GWF2_62_30 (assembly GCA_001799995.1). GTDB lineage: Bacteria > Elusimicrobiota > Elusimicrobia > Elusimicrobiales > UBA9959 > UBA9959. The sequence continues at coordinate 6,757 of MGUK01000014.1, read as the reverse complement.
CACGGACCGAAGCCGCTTGCGTAGCGCGGCGAGGGAGTGGCGAGCGCGGCCACGGTGTGGCCGATAGCGTGCCCGACGGGCCCACACCCTCGGCGACCCCGACTGGGCATCTTGCGGACCTTTTCAATAGATAAAAAATCCCCCGGGAGGGCCCGGGGGATTTTTATAGGTGCGGATGACGTTTTATTTCACGCCGTAGAGGAAGGTGACGTAGTCGTGCCAGGCGGTGGCTTTGTCGAACTCGAAGTCCGCGTACTTGCCCTCGAAGATGGTCTCCAGCTTCTCCTGCGCGATGCGCACTTCCACAGGCGGCAGGTACACCGAAATGCCGCGGCTCTCGGACAGTTCGCGGCCCACGCGGTTCTTACCGGTAGCCTTGTTATAGATCACCAGGTCCTTGTCGATGAAGCTCTGCAGCTCCAGCACCTTCGCCTTCAGGGCCGCCGCCTTCTCGTCCGTACCCTTAAGGTTGGCCGCCACCAGCCCCGCGTACTGGTGCAGGTCGCCGTAGAAGGAAATGGTCATCTTCGGGTCCGAATCCGCGCCGATCATGTCGTAGCGGATCACGCCGCTGCGCGCCGCCTTCAGCGCGTCCGCGTCGTTCACCTCTTTGGCCAGCGCCGCGAACTCGGAGGTCTTCACGGCCAGGTCACCCAGCCTGGAAGTGCGGATGGCCGAAAGCTGCGCGCCCTTCTTGATGGCTTCGTAGAACATCGTGAACGCCTCCACCGTGACCGCCCCCAGGTCTTCGGCGCCGGCGGAAGGCTGCTTGGCCAGCGCGCCCAGGAACATGCTGTAAGGATAGCCCAGGCCCGGGACCGTCTCCTCGGAACCCACTATCACCTTCACATTGTCCTTCACTTCAAAGGCTATTTCGCCCATCTGCATCAGGCAGGCGTCGAAAGCCAGCACGTCCACGCCGCCCGCGTCCTTCACGATCTGGCCTATCTGCTTGGTGCGGATATAGTTATTGGTCTCGTCATCGAACGAGATGCCCTTGGCCGAACCCTGCGGCTTGGCGGCCTGCTGCGGGTCCATCCAGCCGGAGCCGTGGTCCCACAGTATCAGCATGTATTTCTCGGCCGGGTAGTTGGTCTTCGCCCATTTCACAAAGTCGGTGGCGCGGTTGAAATCGCCCATGTCCACAACTTTGTCTTCCTGCATGACCGGGGAGGTCACCTTGTTCTCGTCCTTGTCCTTCTTCACAAAGTAGCGGCGCGCGCCGGTCCAGTCGCCGTCCAGGTCGGTGTCCCCGGCCTGGCCCTTCATGCGGCCCACCTCGGCCACTATGTTCAGGTCCTTGGTGGAGCCCACCTTCTCCATCTGGTTGAGATTGTACAGCCCGGCCATCTCCAGGTTGTTCTTGGCGTTCACGAACACCATGACGGTCCACTTTTTCAGGGCCTTGGGGGCCGCCGTCCTGGAGGCCTCCAGCACCGGCACCGGCACGGAGGCGGGGTCGGACTTGTAAGTGCCGCCCGCAAAATCCAGGTTGACGGCGCAGGCAGGCCCCGCCACTACCGCCGCGAAGAAAAGAGAAGCTGCCCCGCGTAAAATGTTTTTCATAACTATCCTCCAGTCTGCTTACAGATAGTCTAACAGACCCGGGCAGGATGGCAAGAACAGAAGGACCCAGGCGCGGGTACCCAACTGGCCCGGCATTTAAAGAGGTTTTTTGAACGTTAGACAGCGGCGCCCAATAATATATAATATTCCCATAATGCGAAAGCCCCTGTTTTTCCTGGCGTTCCTGCTCTGGCTGCCGGCCTCTTTATCCGCAGCCCGCTGGCTGGAGAACGATTACACCTTCGGCTCCAACGGGATGAAGAAGGACACCCTGTCGGTCTTCAGCGGGGTCTCTCAGCGCGTCAACGCCGGGCTGCAGGCCACCTACTACCGCGACAACATCTCCTTCGACAAGATCTATTCCTTCCGCCTGCCGCTGATGTTCTCCGGCCGGAGCGAATTCGTCTCCTTCACCCCTTTCCTCTACCCGGTGGCCGCCAAAACCCGCTCGGGCGCCTACGGCGGCAAAATAGACCTGGTAACCTCCCTTACCGACCCGGACGACAACAATTACCTGCACCTGACGCTGTCCGGCTCCTGGGCCCGGCAGCGCGCCATGCTGGCGGGCGCGGCCGATAAGAAGGAATTCACGGAATCGGCCCTGCAGCTGCAGATCGAGAAGTCCTTTTACAAACAGTTCATCTTCCTGGTTTCCGGGGCCGGCTTTGCCAAGCCCTCGGGCGTCTCCAACGCCACGCTGGTCACCCCCGCCCTGGACCACGCCGACATGGCCTACACCGGCACTTACGCCCAGGTGACGGCGCTGCCGGAATGGATAATGAGCGTGCAGATGGCCCGCAGCATGAAGCCGGAATACAACAGCTATCTTTACGCGGGATATAGTAAAATATCCTTCAGACGCGCGGACGCGGCTAATTCCATAACGGCCGGCATCAAGATAGGCATCAACAACAGGACTACGCTGGACTTGGCCTATAACCCGTACAAGCCGGAGGGCGCGTCCTGGAAGAACTATTATAAGTTGCTTTTTAAATTCTACTTCATACCGGAGAAAGAATGATAATGCAGTCGCAGGAAAGCCTGGAAATGCTGGTGATGGTGAGCCGGCTGCTTTCCTCCAAACTTGATATCTCCGAGCTGCTGACCACCATTATGCGCCTGGCTTCGCGCGTGGTGGGGGCGGAGCGCGCTTCGCTTTACCTGCTGGACGAAAAAGCCCAGGAGCTGTATTTCGACGTGGCCCTGGGCCTGCCCGAGGACGTGCAGAAGATGCGCTTCAAGCTGGGCGAAGGCGTGGCCGGCACCTGCGCCAAGGAAGGCAAGTCCACCATCATCAACGACGTGGCCGCCGACGCGCGCCACTCCAAGAAAGCCGACTCCAAGAGCGGCTTCGTCACCAAATCCCTGCTGACCTGCCCCATGATCATCAAGGGCCGCGCCATAGGCGTGGTGCAGGCCATCAACAAGACGGAAGGGGAGTTCGACGAGACCGACAAGAACAATTTCGAAGCCTTCGCCTCGCAGGCCGCCATAGCCATAGAGAATTCCCGGCTGTTCTCCTCCGTTAAGGAAGAGAAGCGCAAGATGGAGATAGTCTTCAAGCGCGTGAAAGAAGGCGCGATCCTCACGGACGTGGACGGGGAGATAATAATCCTCAACGACGCGGCCAGGACCTACCTGGAGTACGAAAAGTACAAATTTTCAAACGTTAAGTCCGCCTTCCCCGATTTCACGGTGCAGCCGGGCCTGGATGCCGCGCTGGCCTCCGGCGACGTGGCGTTCAACTTTGAGCTGTTCAGGGAGAAGCCCAAGCGCTTCTACCTGAGCGGCACCATGATAAAGCTTTTCACCGAGGACAAAGACGGCAACTCCAGCGTGGAAGGCCGCCTCTGGATCCTGACCGACGTCACGGTCCAACGCCTGGAAGAACGCATGGCCCGCAACTTCCTGTCGCTCATCTCGCACAAGTTCAAAACGCCGCTGGCCTCCATAAACGGCTATTCCCAGATACTCCGGGACGAGGCGCAGGCCAAGAACCTGCCCGACCTGGTGAAGAAGTCCTCCGAGACCATCTTCTCCCAGGGGCAGAAACTCAACGTGCTGGTGGAAAGCCTGCTGGATTTCGTGACCGTGGACAGCCTTGAGCCCGCCTCCCTGGACTGCCTGGAGTTCAACGCGGGGCAATTCCTCACCGAGCTGGCCGAAGGCATACGCGGGGGGCTCAAAGACCCGGGTTCGGTCCTGATCAAAGTGGCCTCCCCCGAGCCGGTCACGCTTAAAGCCGACCGCAAACTGATCTCGGCCGCCATCAGGAGCCTGGTGAACAACGCCATAAGGTTCAACCCCGCGAAAGAAAAGCTGGTAGTGCTCTCGGTGCAGGCGCGCGACAACGCCATCATGCTTTCGGTGGGCGACAACGGCCCCGGCATACCCGGCGAAGAGCTGGACAATATTTTCCAGAAGTTCTACCAGGTGGAGGACTCCTTCACCGGGCAGATAGAGGGCTGGGGCCTCGGCCTGGCGCTGGTGAAGAAAGTGGCCGAACTGCACGGCGGCAAGGCCACAGCCCGGTCGCAGCTGCAGAAAGGCTCCGCCTTCACGATGATACTCCCCCGGTAAGCCGGTTCCCTGGGCAAAAAAACACCCGCCGTTCTCAACGGCGGGTGTTTTTTTATCCGGTTGCTTCTGTTACTGCGGTATCTTGCTGGTATCGCCCTTGCCGATGTAGTCCTGCGTGGAGATCCGGCCGATGCGCCGGAAGCCCCACTTCACGAAGAACTTCTTCGCGCCTTTCAGGTCGCCGCTGTCGTCCACAAAGTCCTTGTTCTTGGTTAGGTCGCTTTCCGCGAACGCCAGCTCGTAATTACCGGCCACGTTCAGGGTGAAGGTCTTCTCGCCCTTGCTGCTGTTGAAGAACAGGAAGCCGTCCTTGATCAGCTCCACTTTTATCGCTACCTGCTCGCCGGCGTACTCGGTGGCCCACCTGTCGGACACGTTCAGGATGAACTTGCCGTCCTTATAGGTAAAGGCGGTGTAGCTCATTCCGTCGGAATCCGGGGGAGTGGGCACGCGGTAATTCGGGGTCAGGTTGAAGGTCACGTCGTACAGGCCGACCTGGTCCACGCCGTAGCTGTAGGGAGAGGCGCCGGTGCGGAAGTCCACGCGGGGGCCTTCCATGCAGACGCTGAACGACTCGTTCTCCCAGGGGTAGAGCTGGCGGGCGGCGAGGTTTACCTGCGCGGTGGTGCGGAAAGTCTGGCCGATCCGCTCACGGCAGACCCACTGGCCGGGCTTGCCGCCGTGGTTGCCGGAGTAGGAATGGTTCTGAGGGCCGTCTTTCATCTCCGCCAAGTCTTTGGGGCCATTGTGATTGCCGGGATTGCCGCCGTGGTTGCCGCCATGGTTGCCGCCATTGTTGCCGCCGTTGTTCGGGGGGGTCACAGGCGGCTTAGGCGCCGGAGGTGTCGGGGGAGGAGGAGGCGGAGCAGGCACAAAATGGCATTCCTCTATATATTCGGTGCTGTCGAGCATGTACCGCTGGGAGGATTGAGGATAAGCGCTGGGACCGAACGAGAAGTTCCTGCAGTCCCTGCTGTAGCGCACGCGGCCGGGGCGGCCGGGCTCGGGATGGTAGTCCTTAGTGGCGCTGGCCTGCGTGATCACGCCCTTGGTGTCCACGCCCTTATCAAAATTAACTTCGGCGCCGGCCGAGGCCGCAAGGCCAAGACAGGCAAGAGCAACGACAAGTTTATTCGTCATGCGGATACTACCTCCGTTTCTGCTGGATAATTCCCTGGTCACGTTTATAGTTTAAGATAAACCTGTTCCTTATATAAGGGGCTTTAGACCCCGCGAAGAGCTGTTATTTGGCCCAGGCTCTATTACCTAAAGGCCCAAGCCTGGAAAATAAAAACCCCGCGCTTCAACCCTCCATGGGGAAAAGCGCGGGGTAAAACCGCTGAAGACCGCGGGACCTGCCTTCTAGGCCAGCTTATTGTCGGATATAAGCTTTTTAAGCTCGTCTATATCCGGCTTGATCAGAAAAGGCTTGCCCACCGACTTCATGGCGCTCTGCACGTCCTTCAGGCCGTTGCCGGTTATAAGCAGCACCACGGACTCGGTCTCCTTCACCTTGCCTTCCTTCACGGCCTTCTGCAGGCCGGCGTAGGTGGCGGCGGCGGCCGGCTCGGCGAAAACGTTAGAGCCGCGGGCTATGCGGGGGATCGCGTCCAGGATCTCGGCGTCGGTAACGCTTACGGCATAACCGCCCGAATCGCGGATGGCCATTACGGCGGCCAGGCCGTCGCGCGGCAGGCTTACGGAGATGCTGTCGGCTACGGTCTTGCCGGAAACCGGCTGCACGTCCGTGCCGGTCTCCAACGACCGCTTTATGGAATCGGAGCCCTCGGCCTGCACGGCTATCAGCTGCGGCAGGCGCTCTATGATGCCCAGGCGGTGGAACTCCACGAAACCCTTCCAGATGCCGCTTATGATATTGCCGTCGCCCACCGGGACGAACACTTTATCGGGGGTTTCCCACTTGAGCTGTTCGCAGATCTCGAAAGAGCAGGTCTTCTTCCCCTCGCGGGTCAGCGGGTTTATGCCGGTGCTGCGGTTGTACCAGCCGTACTCCTGCGTGGCCTTGAGGCAGAGCTCGAAAGCGTCGTCATAGGTGCCTTTGACCATGATGACGATGGCGCCGAAGACCAGCAGCTGGGCCACCTTGGCCGCCGGCGCCGTCTCGGGCACGAAGATCATGGTCTTCATGTCCAGGCTGCCCGTCAGGCAGGCCAGGGAGGAAGCCGCGTTGCCGGTGGAGGCGCAGCAGATCACCTTCTCCTTCAGCTCCAGCGCGCGGGCCGTTACCACGGCGCTGGCGCGGTCCTTGAAAGAGGCGCTGGGGTTGCGTCCGTCGTCCTTTATATAAAGGTTGGGCACGCCGCACTCGGCCCCCAGTTTCTCCGCCTTGTAGAGCGGCGTCCAGCCCACCTGCACCGGGGGCACGGTCTTTATGCTGGCGATGGGCAGGATATCGAGATAGCGCCAGATGCTGTGTTCGGCGTTATCCTTGAGCACGTCGTAATTCAGGCGCTTCTTGATGAGGTTGTAATCGTAAAGCACCTGCAGGTTGCCGCCGCAGGCGGCGCAGTTGTATTTGGTGTCGTTGAATTTATGGTCTTTGCCGCAGCGTATGCACTGGAGTGTTTTAATTTTTTTCATAGGTTGAACG
>MGUK01000013.1 GCA_001799995.1 Elusimicrobia bacterium GWF2_62_30 | reverse complement strand
CTATTCCTCGCCCATCGTTTCCACCGCCACCGCCAGTTCGCTGCCCGTCAATGCCGCCGTACCTTTCCTGAACCTTTCGGCCAACGGTTTAACCTTTAATTGGGAATCGGGCGGCAACAGCGCGGGAACAAGTTACAATCCGGAGATCTCCACGAACAGCGACTTCTCGGCCCCCGTCTCTTCGGACGTTACGGTCAACCTCAATTATGTTTTCACGGGCCTGTCGGTCAACGCCACTTATTACGCCCGCGTCCGCGCCCTCGGGGTTGGAGGGCTGGCAAGCCCCTATTCCAGCCCCGTAGTGTCTACGGTGACGCTGACGCTATCACCAGTTACCGCCGACCCGCCGTTCACGGGGGTCTTTGCCGGGAGCTTCACTTTCAGCTGGGAGAACGGCGGCAACCCGGGAGGGACGCTCTACACGGCGGAGATCTCCAAAGACGGGTTTGTCAGCGTGTCCAGCGCCGCCCTGACCAGCGCCCTGGGCGCGGTGTTCTCCGCGCTTACGGCCAACACGGTCTACCAGGCGCGGGTCCGGGCCGTCAACTTCGCCGGCATCCCCGGCCAGTTTTCCTCGCCAATAGTTTCCACCGCCACCGCCGGCTCGGCGCCCGTCAATGTCGCGGCGCCTTTCCTGAACCTCTCCGCCGGAGGGCTTACCTTCGCCTGGGGCGACGGCGGCAATGCCGCCGGGACCGGCTACAACCTGGAGGTCTCCACAAACAGCAGCTTCTCCGCCCCGGTCTCTTCGGACGTCACGACCAACCTGAGTTACGTTCTCACGGGCCTGTCGGCCAATACCACCTATTACGCCCATGTCCGTGCCGTCGGGGCCGGCGGCAATTACACCGCCTACACAGGTGCCGTCTCCACGGTTACATATACTTTGCCCCCCGCTGTCTCCGCCGCGCCTTTCATAACCATCAGCACGAACAGCTTTACCTTCACTTGGAGCGATGGCGGCAACCCGCTCAATACGCGCTACGCGGCCGAGCTCTCCAGGAACAACTTCGACACTCTTATCGCTTCCGCTTCCACGCTGTCCAATAGCACGGTTTTCTCCGCCCTGACGCCAAATACCGTCCACCAGGCGCGCGTAAAGGCCATTAACTTCCTGGGCCTGGACGGCCCCTACTCCAGCCCGGTCCGTTCTACGACCACCCTGGTCACCGACCCGCTCAACGCGGCCCAGCCGTTCACCGCGGTCTCGGCCAGCACCCTCACCTTCACCTGGGCTTCCGGCGGCAATCCCGGAGGAACCTCCTACACCGTCGAGCTGTCAAGCGCGGGCTTCGCCCCCGGCACGGCTATATCCTCGGCCTCGACCCTGGCCCTCAGCCAGACCTTCGGCGGCCTGCTGCCCAACACCACCTATTACGGCCGCGCCAGGGCGGTGAACATGGACAATGTGCCGGGCGGTTACTCGCCGGCCGTAGCGGCGGTCACTTTGCCCCTGCCCCCCGCCCTTGCGGCCGCGCCTTTCAGCGGGGTGACCAGTTCGGGCCTCGCGTTCAACTGGACGGCCAACGGCAACCCGCAGAACACTACCTATTTGGCCGAGATCTCCAAAGATAACTTCGTGAGCGTTTCGCTCTCCTCAACCACCCTGAACATCCCGGCCGCTTTCACGGGCCTGACCCCGAATACTACTTATACGGCCAGGGTCAGGGCAATAAACTTCTCGGGGAGCGCGGGGCCATATGCCGATACTTTCGTGTCCACCGCCACCTTGGCCGTTCCCCCGCAGTCCGTGGTTTCCTCCTTCACCTTGACCGACAACGGCCTGACAGTACGCTGGTCAGCGGGCGACAATCCCTCCGGGACGATGTACGAGACGGAAGTCTCCACGCGGTCCGACTTCGCGGTGCTGTGGGCCAGCGCCGCCGCCGCGGGCGTGAGCGGGAATTTCGCCCTGGCTGCGAACACGACTTATTACGCCCGCGTGCGCGCGCGCAACCACAACGGCAGACCGACCGCGGACCTGGAGCTCGGCGGCGAACTCACCTACGCGGCCGCGCCGGCCGTCTCGGCCAGCACCACAACGGGCCCGGTCAGCGTGACCACCTTCAGTTTCGTAAACACGGTCTCCACCGGGACGGGAGGCCTGGTGTTCTACCGTACCGTCTGGGACAGGGACGCCACTCATGCCTGGAACGATCAGGAACCGGGCTGGACCGCCCTGGCGGTCCTGACGACCACCGCCACAGGCAACGGCTTCTGGTTCCTCCACCTGCGCAGCTACAACTTCAATGCGCTAGGCTACAAGACGGCCGACATCGGGCCCTTCCACGTGGCCTTAAGCACGGTAATGCCCCCGGGCCAGCCCGTCCCGGTGCCGGGAGCCTTCACCGCCACCTCGGGGATCACCTGGAACTGGCCGCCCGCCCTGGCCTTCGGCGACACCACTATTTCCACCTATGTAGTGTCCGTAGGCACGACGCCGGCCGATTTTAATGTGCTGGTCGATTCCGAGATCGGCCCGCTGGCAAGCTTCACCCTGGACCCGGCGGCCAACGGCAAGACCTATTACCTGAAGGTCAAGGCTATCGACGAAGGCGGGATCTTCAGCCAACACTCCGCCGTCTCCAGTCCCGGAGTGCTGGTGGACCGCACCGCGCCAGCCCGCCTCGTGGCCGTGCAGTCAGACCGCGAATTCTCCTACGATTCCGCCGCGCTGTTCTCCTGGTCCGCGTCCGCGGACCAGGAAAGCGGGATCAAAGCGTACCTGCTGGACCTTGGAACTACCGTCAATGGGAATGATATCTTCAACGCTAAAAACATGGGCCTGGCGCTTTCCTCCCTGGAGACCGGGCTCCCCAGCGGCAAGACCGTTTTCGCCCGGGTGCGGGCGGAAAACAATGCGGGAGGGGTCAGCGATTATTCGGATCCCGGCCCGGGCATCCCGGTCTGGTCCCTGAGTCAGGAACCCCCCATGGTCCAGCCGTATAACTGGCCCAACCCGTTCGATCCCCTGGCCGGGCCGACCCAGATAGGTTTTTACCTGAAAGCCCCTGCGAAAGTGACTTTAAAACTATTTACCCTTGAGGGGAACCTGGTGTATGAAGAAACACGCGGTGAAGGTTCGGCGGGCAATAAGGTCTGGCCCTGGGCCGGACGCAGCGGCACGGGAAAAATTACGGCGCCGGGCGGCTACGTGTGCATCATTGAAAAGAAGTATGCGGGCAAAACGGAACGGCAGCAATTCAAATTAGCGGTACTCTATTGAAAATTATGCTACATAAAATAAACAAGATCGCGTTAAAGCTCTCCCTATTCGCCTCGCTCTTCGTGCTGGCGATCATCGCGGCGATGACCTGGATCCTGCTGCAGCAGGGCGAGCAGCTGATGACCACGGAGATGAAGCTCCGGTCTATCGCCTACGCCCGCTCGGCGGGAGAGGCCATTTCCCCCCAGCTCGACACTTTTACCCTTCATTTCAACACGCACGAAATGCTGAAGGAAAAGGGCGTGGAATACGCCGGCATACTGGACGCCGGCAGCAAGGTCCTGTCCCATACGGACCCGCAGAAGATAGGCGGCATCGACAATAGCACGATCGCCCGGATAGCCTCGGGGTCCAAGGACGCGCTTGTCCAGCAATATACCAGCCATGGCGTTTCCTATTTCGACATTTCGGCGCCGGTATTCTCCGGCAACCGCAGGACGGGAACCGTGCATATCGGCTCCACGAGGGCTTCCGTGGCCAGCAGCCTGAGGGACGCCAAGAGACAGGTGCTGGTAGTAGCCGGTATAGCGGTCATACTGGACATGCTCGGCACGATCATTATAGTCGGGTGGATGCTGCGGCCGCTGCCCGTGCTGGCGAAGGCGGCGCGCGACGTGGGAGAGGGCCGCCTGGACATGCAGATCAGTTTTTCCACGACGGATGAAATAGGGCAGCTGACGCAGGCCTTTAACCAGATGGTCCTCAGCCTGCGCGAGAAGGAAATGATCCGCAGCACATTCGGGCGCTACATGTCCAAAGAAGTGGTGGACGGCTTCCTGAACGGGAAAGTGTCCATGGAGCTCGGCGGCGGGGAGCTGAAAGAAATGACGGTGCTTATGTCCGATATCCGGGGGTTCACTGAGTTTTCCGAAAAGCTGCCTCCCCAGGAAGTGGTCAATTTATTGAACCGCTATTTCACGGAAATGGTACACGCCATCGGGGCGCACAGCGGAACCGTGGACAAGTTCATCGGGGACGCCATCCTGGCCGTTTTCGGCTGGCCCGTGTATACCCTTGACCACGAGAAACTGGCGGTCAGCGCGGCTTTGGACATGAAGGCCCGCCTGGTCGCGCTCAACGAGACCCTGGTGAAGGAAGGCCGCAAGCCTATCGCGATCGGCATCGCCATCCATTCGGGCAAGGCCGTAGCCGGCAATATCGGCAGCCAGGAGAAGGTCCAGTACACGGTTATCGGCGACGCCGTGAACGTTACCTCCCGGATGGAAGCGGGCAACAAAGAGTACGGCACCGACCTGATAGTGAGCCAGCCTGTTTACGCGGCGACCAAAGAGCATTTTGAATTCAAGGATATAGGAGAGAAGCCGGTACGGGGCCGCAAAGAAACCGTGCATATTTACCAGGTTCTAGGCCCTAGAACAGACAGCCGGGCATAGCCCCGCGAACAGGAGACGAACCGAGGCAAGAGAGGAAATTAATTATGAACGAACCCATCAACAGCAATAACCCGTCAACGATCCTCATGGTGGACGATATGCCGGCGAACCTGGCGCTGCTGGCCGAGATGCTGAAAAACCGCGGCTACAAGGTGCGCGCGGCCCTCAGCGGGAAGTTCGCGCTGCAGGCCGTCCGCAGCGATCCGCCCGACCTTATACTTCTGGACATCAATATGCCCGTGATGAACGGCTTCGAGGTGTGCGCGGAGCTGAAAGCCGACGACAAGCTCAAGGACATACCCGTTATTTTCCTGAGCGCCCTCAACGAAACGATGGACAAGGTAAAGGCCTTCGGCACCGGGGGCGTGGACTACATCACCAAGCCGTTCCAGCTTGAGGAAGTGGAGGCGCGCGTCGAGACCCACCTGGAACTGCGCAGGCAGAAACGCCGGCTGCAGGAGGCCTACGACAAGCTGCGCGAGCTGGAAAATTTGCGCGACTCTCTTGTGCAGATGATCATACACGACCTCCGCTCCCCGCTGACAGGCACCTTCGCCTACCTCAAGCTCATCAGGGACAACACGGACCACACGCTTTCAGCGGTCCATTCCAGCTACGTCGCAGAAGCCATGAAGGCGGTTATGCAGATGATCCAGATGGCCTGCGATACCCTGGAGGCGAGCAAGCTGGAAGAGGGCCGGATGAAGCTGAAAACGGCGGTATGCGATCTGGGCCGCATCCTGGAAGACGGGATCTCGGGAGTGAAGCCTCTCTCCGGGAGGCGCGAGATCCGGCTCACCCCGCCGGCAAGCCCGGTAACGGTGCTGGCTGACCGCGAACTGATCCTCAGGGTCATCCAGAACCTCCTGTCCAACGCGCTGAAATTCACGCGGGACGGCGACCTCATCCTGCTGGCCATCGAGCCCGCCGGCGACCTGGTCCGCGTAAGCGTAAAGGACAACGGGCTGGGCATTGCGCCGGAGTATAAGCAGAAAATATTCAGCAAGTCCGCGCAGAGCGAACTCCGCGCCGGCAACCAGAGATACTCCGCGGGCATGGGCCTTACCTTCTGCAAGCTGGCGGTGGAAGCGCACGGCGGGCGCATCGGGGCAGACAGCGAAGAGGGCAAGGGAAGCGCCTTCTGGTTCGAGCTGCCGGTGAACGGCCCCGCGCAGGCGGCGCCGGACCAGCCTTAGGGGCAGGGCGGACGTCCCGGGAGCCTTGCGCTTACGCCTCGCGGCCGGAGGGCTGATATATTTTATTGAACAGCCGGAAGCTTGCGGCCAGGGCCGCGTCGATGCAGGAAAGGGAATACGGGGTCAGCGTCTCCGCCTCGTTCAAAGGCAGCCGGTAAAGACGGCAGTAGTATGCTACCTCTTCCCGGGCCCTGGCCAGAACGGCATTCACCGAAAGTTCGTCCGGCGAGGCCTTCAGTTCCCTTTCCAGCGCGTCAAAGTTCAGCAGGGCGTAGGTTTCCCTGATATGACGCTCCGCGTCGGGGTCTCCGCCCGCGGCCTTGTTCCCTTCATCTACCCTGGAAACCGGTTTCAGCGCGGAAAGCTTTTGCTTTATGAACTCCTTGCTGCCGGCCATCCAGGCGCTTACCGCCTGAAAATTAGCGGCGGAGATAAGACTGTCCACCTTGCTCTTGAAGCCATCGATCGTTTCCATGGTAAATTTCCCGGCGTACACTTTAAGGACGAACTCGTCGCAGATCTCCTTTAGCGTCCCTTTTTGGAGGTCGTATAAATGCTGCGACATGTTATTGAGCGAGGTAAGGAAGAATTCCTGTTCGCCGGCATAGGCCTTCGGCATCTTCCCGGTAAAATTTCTCAACCCCGCTATAAGCATCGTTTGATCTTCCAGTTTAGGCATAAGCTTTTAAGAGGCGTCCGCTTCCCTGACCGCTTTCAGACCAGCCGGCGCAGGCGCCCGCTGGTCCTTGCTCAAGTATAACTTCCCTCCGGGCCGGCAGCTATTCGGAATTCTGCCCGGCAGGCGCAGTAGTATTACGGAAGGGGGCCGCGGCGTGCACGGCTCTCCCGCGCGCGGATATTACCTATAACGCCGCGTATAACTCCTAATTGCCGCCAAAGGCCCTGGGAAGTATCCTATTAAAGAACACAGGGGCAAGTTCCGCCTGGTCCGTCTCAAGGCTGGAACTGAAGCCCTTTGTCCGCGGACAGATTTGAACCTGGAGGTTGGGATCCGGATATGAAGGAACCGATTTATCCCCGAAGCACGCCCAGCGTCCTGATGGTGGACGACACCCCCGAGAACCTCGAGCTGCTTACCGGCATGCTGAAGGGGCGGGGCTACAAGGTGCGCGCCGCCGTCAGCGGCGAACTTGCGCTGCAGGCCGCCCGCAACGATCCGCCCGACCTTATCCTTCTCGACATCAGCATGCCGGGGATGGACGGCTACGAGGTCTGCACGCAGCTGAAGGCCGACGAAAGACTGAAGGATATCCCAGTAATTTTCCTGAGCGCCCTGAGCGAAACCATCGACAAAGTGAAAGCCTTCGGGACCGGCGGCGTCGATTACATCACCAAGCCGTTCCAGTTCGAGGAAGTGGAGGCGCGCGTTGAGACGCACCTGGAGCTGCGCCGGCAGAAACTCCGGCTGCAGGAAAACTATAACGAGCTGGGCGAGCTGAAAAAACTGCGCGACAGCCTGGTGGACATGCTCCTGCACGACCTTCGCCCGCCGCTGACCGGCATCTGCGGCTATCTGGAACTCATCAAAGCAAAAGAGGGCGCCTCGCTCCAGGGCGAATCGGCCCGCAGCCTTGCCGAAGCCATGAAGACCGCGAAACAGCTCGTCCACATGGTCGGCACGGTCCTTGCCAAAAGCAGTCTGGAAGAAGGGAAGCCGGCGAAAGGCCCGGCACCGGACGAGACCGCGGCGCGCCCCCCGGCGGAAAATTATTAACCGCAGTACGTTCCGCGGCGGCAGAACTATGGCTATTAAGACCAAGGACCTTGAAAAGCTGCTTGACGTTTATGCCCTGCTCACCTCCACGCTGGACCTTGAAGCCGTCCTGACCCGGGTGCTGGAAAAGGCCGGGGACGTGCTGCAGGCCGGGGCCTCCGATATCATGACGTTCGACGCGGCTTCCGGCGAGCTGGTCTACGAAGTCATACTGGGCAGGACCAGGGCGCCGGGCGGGGACCGGCAGCGCCTCAAGCTCGGCGCCGGCCTGGCCGGGTGGGTGGCCAAACACCGCAGGGCGCTGCTCGTCGAAGACGCCTATAAGGACCCCCGGTTCTTTTCCGGTTTCGACAAAAAAGCCGGTTTCCTGACAAAAAGCGTGCTTTGCCTGCCGCTTGTCGCCAAAGACCGGCTTATCGGCGTGGCCGAACTCATCAACAAAAAAGACGGGGCTTCCTTTACTCCGGGCGACCAGGAACTCTTCACCCGGTATTGCGACATCGCCGCCAGCGCCATAGACAACGCGCTCCTCAAAAAGAACGCGATAGACCAGGACCGCATCACGCACGATATGGAGATAGCGGAACAGATCCAGAGCGCTTCCCTGCCCTCCGATATCCCGTCCATCCCTAACCTGCGCGTAGAATGCCGCAGCATAGCCTGCCGCTATGTGGCCGGCGACGTTGTCGATATAACAAGGCTTGCCGACGGAAGGCTGGCCGTGCTGGTGGCCGACGTCTCCGGCAAAGGCGTGCCGGCGGCGCTCTTCGGGGCTAAATTTTCCGCCGATTTCGAGCATCTCGCCCAGGCCGACCCCGAAGGCGGCGCGCTCCTGGGCCGGTTGAACGCTATCGTCACAAGACGCTCGAAACGGGGTATCTTCATCACCGCCGTTTATGCCGTGATCGACCCCGCCACCGGCGCCGTGGAGTTCGTCAACGCGGGACACCTCCCCCCCCTCATCGTCGGCCCGCGTCCCGGCGACTGCCGCCCTGCGGGCGCTCCGGAGTACCCGCCCCTCGGCGTGCTGGACGGGCTGCGGTACAAAAGCACCAGCCTCGCGCTGGCTCCCGGGGAACGGATAATTTTTATGACGGACGGCGCCTGGGACGCCAAGTCTCCGGCCGGCGCGCGGCTCGGTCCGGAGAAGGTCCGGGAGATCCTGGCGGATTGCCCCGAGCTGGCGGTGCCCAGGCTCATGAAGGCCATCACCCGGTTTACCGCCGGGCAGGCCCTGGCCGACGACATTACCGTGGTGGGGGTAGGCTACGGGGATTACGAGGAACGCACCTTCCCGTCGCAGACCAAGTCCCTGGCCCCGGCCCGGCAGTTCGTGGAAAAGCTGGCGCTGGCGCACGGGTTAAACGACAGGACTACCGGGGCCATCCTGCTGGCGCTCACCGAGGCCGTGTCCAACATAATCAGGCACACCTACCGCATGAACCCCGACGAGAAGATCCGCATAGGCGTCGGCCGGGGCCCGGAGCAATTCGCGCTGCACCTCCGCGACTGGGGCGACAGGCAGGATCCCGGGCGCTTCGTCTCGCGCGATCTTGCCGACATCCGCCCGGGCGGGCTCGGGGTCAGGTATATCCGCGAGGTAATGGACGTGGTGGAGTTCGACGACAAGCTCTGGGACGGGAACGAGCTTCATATGCTGGTCCGCGGGAAAGGGAAAAAATAGCTATGCAGATAAAAACCGAAGTCCTGGAAAACAGCAGGCTGGGCCGCACGGTCGTGATCTCTACGGACGGGGAAGTGGACATGCACGAATCGCCCAGGCTGCGCAAAGCGCTGATAGACTCCATAGCGTTCAGGCCGGCGGCCGTGGTCGTGGACCTGGCGGGGGTAACGTTCATAGACAGCTCGGGGGTGGCCACGCTGGTCGAGGCCATGAAGCTGGCCAAAGCCGCCGGAGTAGAGCTCATCCTGGCGGGCATGAACGACAAAGTGCGTGACGTCTTCGCGCTGGCCAGGCTGGATAAATTCTTCAGGCTCGCGGCCACGCGCCGCGAAGCGCTGGGAGCATAGGCCATGGAGCACATAGCGGGAGAACTGGGCGCCAGGTTCTACTCGGGGCTCCGCTATATCGGCGGGATGGGCTGGCTGTTCGCCGATACGCTCTCGTTCATTTTTATCGCGCCTTTCGACAGGCGCAAGCTCCGGGTCCGCGGCGCCCCGGTCCTCGAGCAGATGGTGCGCGTCGGCTTCTCCAGCCTCGGGATAGTCTGCCTGGTGCAGTTATTTATCGGCGTAGTGATAGCCCTGCAGCTGGCCAACCTCCTCCAGAGATTCGGCATCAAGGAATACGTGGGAAGCGTGGTCGGGCTGGGCATCTTCCGGGAGCTGGGGCCGCTTATGACCGCTATGATCATGGCCGGCTACGCCGGAGCGGCGATGTCGGCCGAGCTGGGCACGATGGCCGTAAGCGAGGAGATAGAGGCGCTGCGCGCCCTCGCTATCTCACCGGTCCGCTACCTGGTGGTCCCGCGGGTTATCGCGGCGGCGCTGATGATCCCCTGCGTTACCATGATAGGGGACTTTGTAGGCGTCCTTGGAGGGATGGGCATCGCCTGGACCGTCCTGCACATCACACCGGACCTCTTCGTCCAGAAGATGCTTGAAACGCTGGTCACCTCGGACGTGGCCGTCGGCATCTTCAAGAGCTGGGTTTTCGCGATCCTGATCGCCCTCATCGCCTGCTTCGAGGGCCTGCGTGTCGACTCGGGGGCCGAGGGAGTAGGCAAGGCGGCCACTCGCTCCGTCGTGTACTCTATCGTGATGATCATCTCCGCGGACTGTTTGTTCGCCGCGGTATTCCGGATAATCCTGGGGCGCTGAATTTATGAGCGAAGAACAGCAGAAGCCGATCGTAGTCAGGAACCTGGTCAAGAAATTCGGGGACCAGGTAGTTCTCGACGATCTCAACTTCTATGTCAATAAAGGCGAGATCCTCGTCATCATGGGCGGCAGCGGCTGCGGCAAGTCTACGCTGCTGCGCCTCCTTATCGGCGCGATGCGCCCCACGTCCGGGATCATCGAGATGCTGGGAACGGACATTGCGCGGCTCGACGAAGAGGAGCTGGACGCTCTTCGCAAGAAGACCGGTATCCTCTTCCAGTCGGGCGCGCTCTTCAACTCGCTGACGGTGGGAGAGAACATCGCCCTGCCGCTTAAAGAGCATACCAGGCTTTCGCCGGACGTGATAGGGATCATGGTCAAAATGAAACTGGAAATGGTCGGTTTAAGGGACTTCGAGCATCTTAAGCCCGCCGAGATCAGCGGGGGCATGAAAAAGCGCGTGGGCCTGGCGCGCGCCATGGCGCTGGACCCGCGGATAATGTTCTACGACGAGCCTTCGGCCGGGCTTGACCCCATCGCCAGCGCCATGATCGACGAGCTGATGATGGACCTGAACATAAAGACCGGCGTGACCTCGATAGTAGTGACCCACGACATGGGCAGCGCCTTCAAGATCGCCCACCGGATGATCCTGCTTTTTCGGGGCCGCGCCGTGGCGGTGGGAACGCCGGCCGAGATCCGCGCTTCCAAAGACCCCCTGGTGCAGCAGTTCATAAACGGCCTGGCGGACGGTCCTATCCCGCTGCGGGTATCGAGAAAGGATTATGCGCAGGACCTGCTTGAACCCTTCCTGGAGCGATTTTAGCCTGAGTTCAGAGGAGAGAATATGATAACGCGATCTGAGATCAAGGCCGGGGCGGTCATCCTGGGGGCGCTTTTCCTGGGGGGCCTGATACTGGTCGCCTCCGGGAACTGGAGCGCGGCCTTCAAAAAGAAGCAGACCCTGCGCATCCTGTTCACCGACGTCCAGGGCCTGCAGGTAGAGGACCCTGTCCGGGTAATGGGCCTGGACCTCGGGAAGGTAACAGGCATAGAGGTGACCCATTTCACGGACGCGGCGGGCCGCCGGGCCGCGGCGGTGGAGGTGACCGCCAGGGTGACCTACGCGGAGGCGTTCGCCAAAGATACCGGCGTCGCCGTGGACCGCACGCTGACCGGCATCACGGTGCTTACGGTAGTGCCCGGGCGCGCCGCGGAGAAGCTGGCGCCTGGGGAGAAAATAACCGGGCTCGAACCCGTTGCCCTTACCGAACTGGCCAAGACGGCCGGGACCATTGTGCGGCGCATAGATGATTTTGTCGCGCTGCTGGCGGATAAAGAGCTGGCGGGCGCGGCCCACGCGGCCGTGGTAAATCTCAAGGAGACCAGCGAACTGGCCCGGTCCGTGATGGCCTCGCTCAACCGGTCCATCCCCGCCGCGGAATCGGGCATCGTCAACAGCGTAAAGAACCTCGAGCAGGCCTCGGGCACGATGAACACCGTCCTCGCGGGAAACAAGGACCGGATCGCCGGCACCCTGGTCAATTTACACGCCGCCTCCGGGTCGCTGGCACGGACCGGGGAGAACGCCGACAAAGTGATGCTGAAAAGCCGGGACCCGCTCATCCGCACTTTTGCCAATGCGGAAAAAGCTTCCGCCAACCTCAAGGCGGTAACCCGCCAGGTGCGCTGGCAGCCCTGGCTGCTGCTGAAAAAACCGGATAAAGCTTCCGAGCTCGAGCGCGGCGCCTACAACGCGGCGCTGGACTTCAGCGAAGGAGCCGAGTCGCTTAACGATTCGGTCAAAGAACTTGTGGCTTTGATGGCCGCCTCCGACGCCAGGTACGGCGGGAGCCCGCTGAACGCCGAAAAATTCAACGCCCTTGTCGAGCAGGTCCACAAAAACCTGGAAAAGTCCGTGGCGCTGGAAAGCAGGCTCTTGAAGGACCTGACGGAGAAAAAGGAGTAACGCCCGGCCGGGAAAGCCGGGCTGGATCTGCCTTAGGGCTGATTTTTCTGTCCCGGCTTTTCAGGCTCCTGCCCGCCTTTCCTCTTAACCGACCAGGGCCTGGCGCTGGTCTTTTCGGCTTCAGGCGTGAGGACGTTATCCAGGATCTCTTTTATCTTTTTCTGGTCAAAAGGCTTGGTCAGATAGCCGGCGGCGCCAAGGTTTATGGCTTCCGTTATGATCTCCAGCTTTTCATTGCCCGTCAGCATCCAGATGATAGGCATGGTCCCGGAGGCTTTCAGCAGCCGCAGCACTTCCATTCCGGAAATTCCCGGCATGTCTATATCCAGAAAAAGCAGGTCCGGTTTGTCTTTCTTGATCATTTCCAGCGCGGTTGCTCCTTCCGCCGCGATAACCAACTGGCAGGAGTCGCAAAAAGACTTTTCAAAGAGAGACCGGATGATAACATCATCGTCCACTATCATGACTTTGCAGCTCATTTTCCCTCCCCGGGCCAACCTGTACATATATGCGCAACAACTATCTGCTAAGCTATGAACATGAGACACCTTCTACTGGTCGCTCTCCTGGTATCCTGCTCTTTCGCCTCCGTGCCTCAGCAGGCGCCGCGGGAAGGCCGTTTGCGGCTGTTCAACACCCACACCCTTGAGCGTCTCGACGTAGTTTACAGCCGGGACGGCGTCTACGATCCGCAGGCGCTGGAAAAACTAGACCATTTCCTCCGCGACTGGCGGACGGACAGGGTCAAACACCATGATCCGCGGCTCTTCGACCTGCTCGACGAACTTGCCTCCAGGGTAGACCGGCCCGGAACCGAGCTGCAGGTTATCTGCGGCTACCGCACTCCCGAGAGCAACCGGCGGCTCCGCACCCGCGGCTCGGGCGTCGCCGGCAACAGCCTGCATATGCAGGCGAAAGCCATCGATATCCGCGTTCCCGGAGTACGGACCTCCCGCCTGCGCGACACGGCGCTGGCGCTGCGCGGCGGCGGGGTGGGCTACTACCCCGGCTCGGATTTCATCCACGTGGACCTTGGCCGCGTCCGCCGCTGGTGAGCCTAGCCGGCGCTACCGCGCCGCCAGCGTAGCACGCTGGTCGAAGGCCGCGGCCTCCGCCGCGTCGCGGCTGTAGATATCGTCAAAAAACCGCACCTCGCCGTTCTCGCCGACCGCGGCCGTTCCGTACTGGACCAGCACGGGTATCGGTTCGGTCAGTTTTACCTCTATCGTCTCCGCCCCCAGCATCGCCGCCCGGATCCGTTCAGGCGTCCACTCCGGCTGTTCGCGCAGCGCCCAGACCGCCAGGGCCTCGGAATTAGCGACCCGGATACAGCCATGGCTCAAGTCCCGCGCCGTTTCCCGGAAGCCGCTCCTTGAAGGCGTGCCGTGAATATAAACGCTGTTCTTGTTGGGTATCTGGAACTTGACCAGCCCCAGGGAATTATTCGGCCCCGGCCTTTGCCGGAGGTAGAGCAGGCCGGCCCGCAACTGGTCCAGGAGCGCCGCGCTTACCGTTCCGGAGCTCACCACGGCTTCCCGGGCGTCGATAACCTCGAAATCGTTCTCCTGCAGGTAGGCGGCGTTCTTCTCCAGCTTAGGCACCAGCTCCGCGAGCTGGATGCTCATCGGGACGGTCCACGGAGGGCGGAAGACTATCTCGGTCAGCCGGCTGGAGAAAACCGGCGTCTCGTGCTCAAAGGCCATGCCGACCACCACCTTCTGCGACGGCGCGTCGCCGGCGTAAAGACGGAATTCCGGGATATTGACGATTATGGGCGGCCTGGCAAAAGTGCGGGGCTGCCAGCGCCACCGCTCCAGGGTAAGGCGCAGCTGGCGCAGGCGCGCGGCCAGCGGCGTATTGAGCTGCCGTACCGTCGCCTCGCCGAGGATCCCGTCCGGGGCCAGCCCGTGCCGGCGCTGAAAGCGCTTAACGCCCTTCACGAGAGCGCCGGAATACAAGTCCGGGACCAGCACTGCTTTCCGCGGGATATCCCCCACGAGCTTCAGCAGGCGCGCCAGGCGCGCCGCGCCGGCGTAGCGGTCTCCCGGCCTGACAGGGGACCGGGAGGCGGGCAACTGCCCGCCGTCGTCCCTGGCGGCTAATCTGGCATAAAGCTGCACGGCGCCGACCAAGCGGCGGTACGAGGGGAACGGCGGCTCCAGCGCGCTGAAAGCGCCGGCCACGTCATCGGCTGACAGGACGCGTTTGAGCAGGAACTCCGAGGGTTTGCGGATGTCGGGGCCGAACTCGAAAGTAGAATGGAAAGCCTGCGGATTAATGCGGCCCAGGTGCAGGTCCAGGATATAGCGCATCGCGCAGATGGTCAGCGCCAGGTCAAAGCGAAGAAGCTGTGATTCAGAGGCGCGGCGGCCCTGGGGCTCAAGCCCCGCGAGACGCTCCGCCCACAAAGGGCTGTCGTAGTCCTGGGCCAGCAGCCCTTCGTTGTCGGCCGCCTGCAGCCGCTTGATGACGGCGCGCGCCTTCACCGTCGGCTTGTAATTCCGCACCCAGACCAGAGCGTACCCTTCGGACCGGTACAAGTCCCCTATCTCTCCCTGGTAGTCGCCGAACTGCGGCCACCTGAGGGTTTCCAGGCGCCCTGCGCCGATGATGCCCCTTAATTCACCTTCTCCCTTTGCGGAGAGCCGCTGCCGGTCGGAGACAGCGGCCGCGCCTTGCGCCGCCTGCGCGCAGGCCGGAAATAATCCGAGCGCGAATATCGTCGCGCTTAGAAACACTCCCGCGCCCGGTGCGGCCTTGAATAATTTTGCGAACATAATGCTGGGCCTGTTCCCGACTGCCGGCGGCGGCCGCTGATAGCGCTTTTTTCAGGGCCCGCCCCGGCGCAGCCGTGCTACTCGGCGGTCATCTTGTTCTTAACTTTTCTCACGCCGTTAATATCGCCTACGACCTTGGTCACCAGGCTAATTTCCGCCAGGCTCCCGGCCTTGCCGCTCACCGTCACTACACCCTTCCTGGTTGCAACAGAGATTTTAAGAGCTCTGGTCGAACGATGCAGCAGCAGGGCCATTTTGACCTGGGCGGTAACGGAGGCGTCGTCGATCCTGTCTCCCGGGATCCAGGGGAACTTTTCCGGGCCCTCAGGCACGATCATTTCGTTATTCACGCCCTTAACGCCGTCGACATCCATAACGCAGTCGTTAGTGGTCCCCCTCTGGGCGATGCTGGTGGCGAAGCCGCGCAGGGTCACGATGCCGTCCTTGACCTCCACCTCGGCCTTGGCGACGCTCTCGCTGCGGTGGAACAGCAGGGTTATCTTCACCTTGTCGCTGAGCCACGCGTCCGAGTTCGGGGTAGGGTCGCCTTTTACCTCCAGCTTGTTGTCCACGCTTATAACCCCGGGCAGATAAGCCACCGTCTCCTGGGCCAGCGATTTGCGGGAGTTTTCCGCGACGCTCCCCGTCAGGGTGACGACCCCTTCCTTGGATTCTACCCTGATATCGTCGCCCTGAAGATAGCTCCGGAACACATACGACTGCCTGGCGGCTAATTCTATGCGGCTGTCCATATTCGAAGCGGCCACAGGCCCCGCGAGGACAGCCAGGCCCGCCGCAGCTGCCAGCAGCAACAGGTAATTAGTTTTTTTCATGATTCGTTCTCCATTATCGCCGATTCTGTCTTTTTTAATTTATCCCGCGCTTTTCCCGGTACCCCGGAACTTAAGCGGTTGCCGCGGCTGTCTTATTCGGCGCGGACCCTGCTCTCGCCCTTTTCGGGAACCGCGGTCTTTTTCTCTTTATGCTTTCCAGTTTCTTTCCTGGCCTTGGAGGCTCTTTCCAGCCTGTGCACCTCTGAGGCTATGTTGCGCACCTTGACCGCGGCCGGGCCGAGCTTTAGACCGAGTTCTTTGGCTATCCTGCCCCAGCTCGCTTCGGGCGTTCCCTGGCGCAGCGCCACTATCTTATGCAGGTTCTCGTCTTTCTTAAGGCCGCCGGGCATGCCC
Source organism: Elusimicrobia bacterium GWF2_62_30 (assembly GCA_001799995.1). Taxonomy (GTDB): domain Bacteria; phylum Elusimicrobiota; class Elusimicrobia; order Elusimicrobiales; family UBA9959; genus UBA9959. The sequence goes on along the minus strand of MGUK01000013.1, from coordinate 22,159 downwards.
TGGGCCAGGCCCAGCACCACGGCGATCTCCCCGTAGTGCAGTTCCTTGTAGTGAAGGCCGAGCACGCGGGCGCCGTCAACCCCGAACTGCGCCTTTATCTTGTGCGCGACGCGCTGTTCGCCGCCGGGCCGGGCCGCGCTCTTATCCAGCTCCGCGGCGCTGGCCTGCAGCTGCAGCTCTTCCTTCGATCTTTCCTGGGCGGAGGCGGGAGCGGCCGCCGCGCAAAGCAACGCCGCTGCCAGCAGGAAAGCTGAAGTTGATGTTGTTTTCATACAGTTACCCGCTGCGACCGTGCCGGCCCTCTTTCTGCGCGCATTTTATACTATACCCTTCCCGCGTCCTTCCCGCTATGCGTATATATACCCGCAACGATAAGTAATTTCCGCGCAAGCCGGGCTCACTTGCCCGTCTTGGCCGCGCCGGCCGGCTTTTCTGGCAGACCGGCGGGAGCGCTGCCGCCCATAGCTTCGCCGGGGTCCCGCAGCCTGGAAACTCTTTTCTTGCGCTGCTTCGAGGCCTTTTCCATTACGGGCGGGAGGGCTGCCTTTTTCACTGCAACTGCGGCAGCCTTGTGTTCTACCGGCTTGGCGGCCGGCGGGGCGGGAGCCGCCGGGCTCTCTCCGTACCTGCTGCCTTCGCGCGGCGAGAAAAAGAGCAGCAGCAGGACGATCAAAGCCAGAGCGACAAACGCCATTGCGATAAATCTTTTAGTTTTCATATTTAAAAGGCCTGCCCCCCCAGGATCGAGAGCGACCAGTCCGGTCGGGCCGGAGTCCCGTTAAGAGAGCGGGCCAGGTCTATGCGCACGGGGCTGTTATTGGCCGAGCGGGACGGCGCCACGCGCAGCCCCAGCCCCACGCTGTTCTTGAGGTCGGACAGCTTTACCGCCCCGGACGACGGCCACACGTACCCGGAGTCGAAGAAGAACACCGTGCCGATGTCCAGCAGCTGGAAAAGGTTATCCCAGACATAGACCCGGTCCTCTAAGTTGAGCAGGAAGCGGCGGCTGCCGGTGAACTGGTCCACCCCATAGCCGCGCAGGCCGTTAAACTCGCCCAGGGTCAGCGGCTGCGCCGGATCGAGGCGCCAGCCCAGGTCCAGCCCTAAATGCAGGGCCAGCGTCTGGTACTTCAGGCCCCGCAGGAAATACGACGCGTTGAACGCGGCTTTCAGCCCGTTGTTGTCGCCGTTGGCGTAGCTTGAGCTGTAGCTGCCGTTCAAGAGCAGGAGCTGGGTGCCCCAGGTCAGGCCTTTGCTCACTTTAACGCCGGGTATGATCTGCGTCTGGGTGGCGCCCAGGGCGCCGATGGCCGGCGCCAGGCCCACGCTGGGGAAGATCCCAAGCCCCAGGTTATAGTCCTCGTCGTGGGTGAATTTATTTATGCGCCGCACCGTTAGGAAATCCAGCTCCTCCAGCTCGGCGCCGAGCTGGAAGATCACCGCTCTTTCCGCGGCGGGGACCGGGCCGGTCGACTCCGCGCGGCGGGCGAGCAGGCCGAACTTAAAGCGCCGCGTCCGCTCGGCGGAGGGCTTCATGGAGATGCCGTAATTTACTCCCGCTTCCGCCGTGCGCCGGGAAAAATCTCCGTACGGCGCCTCAGTGTAGCCGGCCGTGCCGCCCATGGCCGAGCGCGCGATGGAGGCGTAGAAAGGGCGCTCCAGGAGCACCGACAGGGCCTTGTTCCCGGCGCTGGTGTGCGCTGCCATGGAGTATTGCAGGCGCTTATAATTCAGCAGCTGACGGTCCTTGTATTTCAGGTCGGCGGAAGCCGCGCCCCAGTCGTTGCTGTAGACCGCGGAGCCGGATTTCCCCTGCCCCATGATATTCTCCTCGGCTATGCCCGCCTTCATGCTGGTCGCCCCGCCGGCGCGCTTGTAACCGACCACCAGCTCCAGGGTCCAGGAATCGTAGGTGTGGACTATTATGTCCACGGTGCCGTTCTTGGTGATGACCGGTTCTATCTCGGCGCGCCTGATGTAGGGCAGGGCGCGGAGGTTGCGCTCGGTCTCGGCCACCAGGGCCGTATTATAAAGGTCGCCGACGGCAAAGAGCAGCTCCCGCATGATAACGGGATCGCGGGTAATGCGGTGGATGCGGTTGGCGGCCCGGTAGAGTATTTTATTTTCAGCGGGCAGCTCCGTTTCGAAGACGTTGTTGGCGTCTATCGTTATGGAAGAAATTACCAGCCCCGCCGGCAGGCGCAGCGCCTCGCGGGGCGCGGCTTCGAGCGGCGCCGCGCAAAAGCAGAGCAGCAGGGTCAGAAGGCGCATAAAGGTCCGGTCGTGCGGAGGGGTGCCGGGGCCGCGGGTGAGGGGCTAGGCGCGCTTTCGGGCGCTCTTTGGCACGGCCTTTTTGTGTGGCGCCGGGGCCGGAGCGGGCCGGTCCTCCGCTTCTTCAGGTCTTTTCTCCTTCCCCGCTTTTCCCTGCAGAGCCAGCGTCAATTGGCGCGCCCGGTTCGCGGCCCCCTTCTCCCGGTAAAGAAGATTGGTTCCCGTCGCGGCTAGGGCCGCCCCCGGTCCCGCTCCGATCAGTTTCCCCGTTCTTGTCATACCGCCTCCTGGTGAAAATGCCGCGCAGCGCAGCGCTTAAGTAAGATACGAACGCCCTGTCATGTAGTGTCATAAGTTTACTCCAGTTCTGAAGCGGCTCGTTCACGTGAAAGTTTTTGCCGGCGCTTATTTCTCCATAGCCCGGAGAACCGTTCCCCGTACCTACTTTAAACTTCCGGCTTTGGCGCGGGAGCCGCAGCGGCCGCGGTCACACACTCTTCTTTGCCGGGCAATTGAACTTATAGGTAAGGCTGAACCTGTGGGAGGTCCCCAGCTCGCCGGTAGGCACCATGGCGTAATCCAGGGTCCAGGCGTGGTTAAGCATATAGCCCAGGCCCAGGGTAAGGCCGGTCAGGCCGCTAAGTTTGGGGTCCGGGAAGTTGGCCTGGTAACCGGCGCGCAGCGCCAGCACACGGGCGTCTTCCTTGCCCGTATTGCCGATAAGGTACTCCGTGCCGAGCTGCAGGCGGTTGACCGCTTTGTTCTGTATTTCGCTCGCCGCGGTAAGCAGCAGGTCCTTGTCCAGGGTCCAGGCGGCGCCCAGGCGCAGGCCCGAAGCCAGTTTGCTGCCGCCTATCTTGCCGCCCAGGTTGACGTTGGAGTAGGACAAGCCCAGGTCCAGGTCCCGGATCAGCGTATACATGAAGCCTATATCCGTAGTATAGGCGTTATAGGCCTTGCCGTCGAACCGCGACTGGTTGCCCTTCAGCGCTATACCGCCCGAGAGCCCGGGCAGCAAGTCCAGGCCCCAGCCCAGGCTGGTTGACAGATCTCCGGCGCGGTAGGTGCCTGCGTCTCCCCCCAGGTCGTTCCTGGCGTCGAATTCGCCGTAGGTCACGTAGCCGAGGGAGGCGGCGATGCCGCCCAGCGAGCCCTTTCCTTTGCAATTCTCTTTGCACCCCTCGGCTTTGCCCAGGGGCATGCCGAAGAGCAGGGTTTCCTGGATGATGCCGCCCAGGCCCGAGTAATGGTGGATGCCGGCCTCCATGCAGTCCAGCCGGCTCAGGCCGGCCGGGTTCCAGAGCAGGGACGCCGAGCCCTGCGGGACCGCTACCGCCGCCGACCCCATGGCCGTCGCCCGGGCCGTGCCCGCCGCCTGCTGCAGCGGCAGGGCCTTAGTGCCGGCGTCGTAATACGTTTCGCCGGCCGAGGCCGGGCCGCTCAGAGCGGCCGCGCAGATAAGTCCTATCCAGATAGATAATATTTTCATATGGCTCCTCGGGTTAACGCTTCACGGCGAATTTCTGCACGTTCGACTTTACGGAAGTGCCATCGTCGTATTTCTTCTCCAGGATGTACAGGTACACGCCCGGGGCCAGCTTGGACGTCTTGAGCAGCAGGAGCTGGGGGCCGGCCGAAGAGGCCGCGTCCAGTTTGGCCGCCAGGTCGCCGACCGCATTGTAGACCCTGACATGCGCCGTGCCGGGCAGGGCCATGCAGTACGCGAAGTTGGCCGTGGCGCCGGTGGCGGGCGAAGGGAAGAAGAAATCCTCTCCGCAGGCGCCGGTGTCCGTTATGGGCGCGAGGACATAATTATAGTTAGCCGAACAGCTGCCGGCGTGTGACATAACCGTTAAAGCCACCGTTGCCGCCGTCAGCGGCCCCGTCAGGGGATGCCTGGGCGATACGGCGGTGATCACCGTGGAAGAGGCGTTCACGGTATACGACTGGGGCGCTACCCCGCCGAAAGTCACGCTTGAGCCAATGAAGCCGGTGAAGTTGCTGATGTTAACGGTGACCGTGGTCCCGCCGACCCTGAACCCGGAAGCCGGGTTGAGCGCGGTGATAGAGCAGACGGCCGGCAGCGCGGCAGCGCCGAACTTGGTGACGAACGCGGTGTTCGTGCCCGAGCCGCGTACCTGCTGGAACCCGCCGGCGACCAGGGGGAAAGTCCCGGCGCCCGAGCCGGTATATCCCGTCACATAGATGTTCCTGGCGCTGTCCAGGGCCAGCCCCTGGCTGCGCGTCGCGCCGGTCCCGCCCAGCCATGTCGAAAAGACATAAGGCCCGCCGGTACTGTTAAGTTCCGTTAAGAACGCTTCCGGGCTGCCCACAAAGGTGTTCTGCCCGGCGGAGGCGTTAGCGGCGAAGATAGGATAATCCCCGGAGGTGGTGTACCCCGTCACATAGGCGTTGAACGCGCTGTCCACCGCTATGCCCGTGGCCCTGTCGTCGGTATTGCCGCCCAGGTAGGTTGCGTACACGCCGTCGCTGTGGCCGCCGCCGTTGCCCATGCGAAGCTTTAAGACGAACGCGTCCGGGCCGGTGGACAGGGTCGTCCGCCCCCCGCCCAAGCCGGGGATAGTGGCGAACACGGTCGAGTTGTCGGGGAAGTCCGCGGAGAAAGTATAGCCGGTAATATAAACATCATTCAGGCTGTCCACCGCGATGGAGGTTCCCTGGTCGTCGTTGGCGCCGCCAACGTACGTCTTATAGTCGAAACTGGTCCCGCTCGGGTTCAGTCTCGCCACGAACGCGTCGCCTTCCAGGCTGCCGCCGCCCCAGGTCGGCTTAAAAGCGCCTGTAATGGCGGCATCCGCAAACCCGTCGCCGGTGTTGCCGGTGACATAAGCGCTGCCGTTCAGGCCGTCGACGGCGATCCCCCTGCCTTCGGAGAAACCCGTGCAGCCCAGGTAGGTGCCGTACACCTGCGCGCCGCCCGAAGTGAATTTCATAACGAACGCCTGCGAGGACGCGCTGCGCGTGCCGGCGCAGGCGGAGGCGTCGGTCGTGACCGGGAAGGTCGCGGCCGCCGGGACGAGCGGGCCGGAAACGATGGAACCGGCGGTGGCGGTTCCGGTCACATAAAGGTTCTCGCCTGAATCTATGGCGATACCGTAAGCGGTATCGTCTCCGTCCGCGCCGAAGGTGACATTGAAGGTCGTGGAAAGGCCGCTGGCCGCGATGCCCACCACGAAAGCGTTTATCCCGGTCAGCACTCCGGCCGTGCCGGTAAGCGTGGTGCCTCCGAGATTTGCGCCGCCGCTGATAGAGCCCGTGACATACGCCCTGCCCGAAGGTCCGTCGACAGCGATCCCGAGCCCGGCCTCGTTAGTGGCCCCGCCCAGGTAGGTAGACCAGACCCTGCTGGTGCCGTCCGGGCTTATCTTGGTCACGAAGATGTCGTAGCCGCCGCCCCAGCTGCCGTCAACGGGGCCCACCGTCGGAAAATCCGGGGAATTGGTGGTCCCGGTAACGTAAGCGTTATTATTGTCGTCCACGGCAACAGCAAAGGCCTGGTCCTCGGTGGCGCCGGCGCCGCCCAGGAAGCTGGAATAGGCCAGCGCGGGGTCGATGACCAGCTCCCTGGTCTTTATATAGTTGCCCACTTCGAACCTGACATTATTGTTCGACGCCAGCACGAAACGCCCCTGCACGGGAACCCGCCTGGCGCCCAGCGTCTGGTACAGCTCGGGAGCTTTGTAAGTCAGTTCGCCGGTCCCGGTGCGCAGCACCAGGTTGCCCCGGTTATCGAGCCGGAGCCCTTTGGCGCCTTCGAAACCCAGGATGATGCGCCAGGGATCCGCCCCGGGCGCGACCACAAAATCGTATTCCAGCTGGCCTTTGCTGAAGCGGTAGACCATGTCGATGCCGGGATAGACCTGGGCGAGTTTGACCTTGGCGTAATGTTTTACGCCGGTATGCCATTTGGAGCGGTCGCTGCCCATAAGATAGTTGCTGTACCCGGGCTGGACCTCAAGGCCCTGCGCCAGCGGGGCTTTGTTCGCGCCTTTCAGTTTCATGCGCAGCACGCCGGGCGTCCGGCCGGCGGCGCCGGCCTTCGGCATCACCATGACGGCTTCCGCGCCCGTCAGGTACAGGTTGTAGCCGGCCGCGCGGGTAAAGAACTGCACCGCGGCGTCGGTCTGGCCGCTGTTGGCCTCGAAGTACATCGGAAGGTCCGAACGGCGCACGGAACGGGCCGGCGCCTTCTCTCCAGTTTCGGAGCCGCCGCGCAGGACCGGGGCCCCTTCCTTATTAGAGGGCGCGGTCGCGCCGGTAAATCCGGCGAAGACCGGGCCTGTCGGTCCGGCTGCCAGGGCCAGGGCCATGAACACCCGGCTTAACCTGCTGACTAATGGAATTGATCTCATTTTTATACCCCTTTACCGCCGCGCTTGAGTTGATGTGCAGTAAGTATAGCCTCTCCCCGGTTTTGTTCCTATTCGGAATTGTGCGAGGCATGCTCCGTAGAATTACCTAGCGTAGTGCCGCCGGAGAACAGGTCCGGACGGTTTATCCGGCACAAGACCAGCGGCGGGATTCGGGTATTCTTACCTATACCGGCGAGTATAAATCCGCATATCGGCCGGCGCCGGCCAAAAGGTATCGTAAACAGGAAGGGCTGGAGCGGGAACGCATTATTCTTTAAGGAGTCATTATGACAAACACTAAAACAATGATCGGGGCGGGCATCGGAGTAGCGGCTGTGGCCGCGCTCGGGACTTACCTGCTGTACGGCAAGCGGGGCGAAAAGAACCGCCAGCTGGTGGCCGGGTGGATGCTGAAGCTGAAAGGCGAGGTGCTGGAAAAAGTGGAAGAGATAAAAGACCTCAACAAGGAAGAGTATTACAAGATCGTGGACGAGGTGTCCGGCCGCTATGCCAGGCTCGGGAAAGTCGGCGCGACGGAGCTGAAGCACCTTACGGTAGAGCTCAAGAACGCGTGGCTGCACCTGAACAAGGAGCTGCAGTAGCACGCGGGGCCGCGCGCTTTAACGGCGTCAAGGCCCTTCCGACAGCGGCATAGCGCAGATGGAGAAAGAAATATGAAACACTATCACAGCCGTCATCCCGGCAGCTGCCGGAAGAGCTGCCGCCGTTCCGCGAGGAGCGCGGGCAAGAGACTGCCGGCCGCGCGGAGCCAGCACGCCGGTGCCGGCGGAAATCCGGAGGCGGACGCCTGCACAAGCTTCATTACGGAGGTCTGGGCTCCGGAAGCGCGGCGCTGCTGGTATTAGCCGCCGGAGACTTCGCGCCCCTGGCCATGTGAAAATATTTATTCTCTCCACTCTCGCCGCGCTGCTGCTTGCCTCGGACGGCAAAGCGAACGAACAGGCGGTGCAGTACGGCACCGCGCCTGCGGCCCTGCAGTACGACAGGCCGTTCTTCGGGAAAGAGAGCGACCGGCCCGTTTCCGCGCACAAGGTGAATTATTTTTCCATTAATCACTGGCCCGGGGACAACGCCGCGCAGGTAAAGTTCCAGATAAGCATGAAGTTCCGGGTGCTGGAGCCGAACCTGTACGTCCTGAAATACAATCTTTTCCCGGCCTATGTCGGTTATACGCAGAAATCCCTCTGGAACAAGGGACAGCGGTCGATGCCCTTCGAGGAAAGCAATTACAACCCGGAATTCTTCCTGGATTACCCGGTGAACCTCCTGAGCATCGGCCGTTTCAAGCTGCGCAACATCGTTATCTGCCCGCTCGAGCACGAATCCAACGGCCTCGACGGCGCCAGGTCGCGGAGCTGGAACAGGCAGTATCTGCTCCTTAAGTTCGGCATGGAGGCCAAAGAAAAGCAGAAGATCTCCAACTCTTTCCTGGTCGACAAAGCCCTGCTGTACGTCAAGATCTGGCACGCTTCCGGGTATTCCGGCCAGGACGATTATCTCAGGTCCGTCGGCAGCGGCGAAAAGTTTTTGGATTACATGGGCCTGGGAGAAGCCGGGGTCAGCGTCAGGAATTTCCTCTGGGGAGGCAGCCTCAAGAACCACCAGCTGGACTTCAGAACGCCGCTGTTCCGGCACCGGCGCAAAAAATCCTACGAGTTCGAGTTCCGCCAGCAGCTCCCGCGGATGAACTTCGCGCTCTACCTGCAGTACTGGTACGGCTACGGCGAGACCCTCCTGCGCTTCGACCAGCTCGCTCACAGGGGCTTTGCAGGACTCTCTTTCTCTTATTGATCGAAGCCGGGCAGCCCGCGGCGTATCGTCCTGGAAAATTCCCGGTCACGGCCGGCGGCCCGGCCGCGCCCGTTGATGAGGCTGCGCCGCCTTAGTTCCGGGAAGGGAAGCGCCTGATCCGTCACGCCGAGATCGTAAGCCAGCTCGTCCGCGTGCCCGCTGGCGAGGATGCGCCAGTCGAACCTGGCTTTGGGGTAGTAGGGCGCGATATGTTTCCAGATATCCGTAGTGCAGTTCGCTGTCAGGGCGTTATACCATTGCGGTCTCTCCCGCAGCCTGTTGACGCTCCTCAGATAGTCCAGGAAGACCTTCCTGATCCGTTCAGGGGCAGCGCTCAGGCGGTAGAGGTAAACGTTCTCCCCCTTCCTGTAATTGGTGCGCAGCCGGATCACGTCGCGCTCGTCCGCCACCACGTAGGTCAGCTCATACTGTTTAAAAAAACCCCTGACGGAAGAATACTCCTCGCCTTTTTTCTTGCGGGTCTCGATGGAAAAACAAAGGTACTGGTCCCCGCCGAACCCGAAGCTGATCATGGTATGCGCTATCTGCGGCGCGCCCCAGTCCACCAGGAAAAGGTCCATGGTGCGCAGGTTCCCGAGGTCGAAGGTCCGGTCATAATGGCGCACGTCATAGTCTTTCTCCGTCCGGTAATCACAGTCGCGGATATTGCGGATAGTAACGCTGCCGGCGTGCACCTCGGCGGAGGCAAGCGTTTTAACGTCGGGCGCCCAGTCCCTGTCATTGCTCGGGGGGAGGGTCGTCCACCAGGCCAGCAGCAGCGCGAACAATGAGGCGAAATAAAGTATTTTCAGTCCGCCCTTTCGCGGCAGGAGCACGCCGGCCAGCGCCGCCAGGATAAAGGCCGAGGCCGCCGCGGCGCGCGGCCAGGCCGGCAGATTGGAATAAACTATCGCCAGCGTCCCCCAGCACAGCAGGGCCAGGAACAAAGACCAGGCAAAGATCTCTTTTTTCTTCATGGGCGTTCGATATTAAATTACCCCGTTATGATACTACACCCGCGCCCGGGGCCTCAATGTCTCTGGCCGGCCGCCAGCCCGCGCGCCTGGGCGTGCACGCGGGTGAACTCGGCGCCGAAGTACAGCAGCTGCGAACAGTAGAAGGCCCAGACCAGGACCAGGATCAGGGAGCCCGCGGCGCCGAAAGCGGTAGAGAGATCGCTTTTGCCCAGGTAGATGCCTATGACCAGGTTGCCCAGCGTCAGCAGGCCCGACGTAACGCCCGCGCCTGTCCAGACATCCCGCCAGGAAATACGGACATCGGGCAGGTATTTATAGACCAGCGCAAAAAACAGCGTGGTCACGCCGAAGACCAGTAGAAAATCCGCGGCGTGCAGGGCGGCCACCGGCACCGGCAGCCTGGCGCTCACGTATTTACCCAGTACGGAAACCAGCGCGCTTAAGATAAGCGCCAGCAGCAGCAGCACTCCGGAGCCGAACACGAAGCCCAGCGCCAGGGCGCGCCGCCGGATAAGGGCCAGCCAGGGCCGCGGCCCCGGCTCGACCCTCCAGATATCGTTCAACCCCGACTGCAGTTCGCTTACAAGGCCCGAGGCCGCGAAAATAAGCGCCGCGGCGCCCGCGGCGGCGCCCCAGAAACCGCTCTCAAAGGCGGCCATGGACCCCATAAGGCCCTTTACCGCCTGCGCGCCCTGGCTGCCGACGTGGAGCCGCACCTGCCTGAACACTTCGTCCTGGGTTTGCGCGTCGCCGAAAAATGACCCGGCTACGGCTACGGCGATAAGCAGTATAGGCGCCAGCGAAAACAGGGCGTAATACGCCAGCGCGGCCCCCATCCGGGGACAGTTGTCGTTGAGCCAGGAGTTAAAGGTCCGCCCGAGCAGGGGCCAGTAAAAAAGCGCGCGGTTTTTAACTCCAGTACTCATGGACGCCTAACGCCTCCCGTACCATTCGAGGAGAGTGGTGACCACATTCCCCTGGGTCTGCGTGTTGGTCAGCTCGGTCTGTATCGCCAGGTTGGCAGCCAGGCGTTTGCGGAGCTGCACGCCCCTGTTGGTGCCGTCGGAACCCACCTGGAGCGTGGCTCCGCCCGGGATCCGGAATTTCACGGTGTATGTCCTGGAAACCGGGTCGTAGCCCACATACTCAACCGGGGTGGAGGCCAGCACGTAAAGCGAGGCCAGGCCGAAAGCGCTGTTGGCCACCGCCGTCTGCGTGTTGGCCGCGCTGGCCTGCTGGTCGGAGTCCAGCTTGCCCGGAGATTTGCCGAAGAGCAGCATGGCCATTATATCGCCCTGGCTCATCGGCGGCTCGCTTTCGAATTCGACCCTCGGTTTTTGGGCCGTTCCCAGCAGGCGGATAAGTATCCTGGCTTCCGCGGTTTTATAAACGATCAGGCCGTCCAGGTCCAGGGTCGGCGTGCCGGCGCGGCCGGTGAACCTGACATGGTCGACAGAGGCGATGCGGCGGAAGATCTCGGCCCGGAACGACTTTATCTCCACCTCTCCCTCCATGGCGCCTTGCGGGACGCTGAGCTTGATATCCAGCCCGATCGGTATCGGGTCTTTGGACAGGTTCGAGTAGAGGATCACGGGCTTGGCGGTCTTTACGCGTATTCCCGCCTGAAATACCGCGGCGGAACTTTTAGCCGGGCGCCTGCGCTCCTCGTCCCTGGCCAGGTCCTCCTTAGCCGCCTCCGCCCCGGTCCTGATGCGGCTGTCCGGCGTAAAAGCCGCCATGCCCTTGATGTCGAGACGCGGCAGCTGCAGCGCGACGTCCTGGAGGACCACTTCCGTCTCATCCCTGAAGGAACGCCCCGGGGCCCAGAGTTTTGCCGCGGACAGCTTTCCCTTTACTTCGAACTTAAAGGCCTGCCTGCCGGCGGCAAGGCCGCTCACCAGCTCGTAGTCCAGGTCCTGGCGGTCCTTGCGGGAGTCGCCGGAACCTTTAACCGTGACGGCAAGCGGACCCTGGAGCACATTGAACGGCGCCGGCACCGAGTAAGACGTGCGGGATAAATATTCCACCACGTCCTCGAACTTCGACACTTTCAGCGCGAAGGCGAGGTTGTGGCTGAGATCCAGTTCCTGGACCCGGCTGGCGCGGCCGGAAACCTTTGCGTCGAAGCCGCCGGACAATTCGTACCAGTCCGCGACGGGCTTGAGCTTCAGAGACACGTCCGCGTCAAAATGGTCGCCGGCCAGTATTTCCGGAGTGGAACGGGCGCCGACCTCCAGCCGTCCTTCGAGCGTTTTGCCAAGGCTGCGGCTGCCGCCCTTGATCCCGAAGACAGCGGTTTCCAGCTTGAAGAGGCCGTCGAACTTAAGCGTTTCCCATTCGGCGGAATCTTTCTTCAGCCGGACCTCCAGCGTGCAGCGGTCGAGCTGGACGCTTTTAACGGGGCCCGTGGTTTCCCAGACCCCCGCCGAGCCGTTCAAGCTGAAGTCCTGCCCTTTCTGAGTCCCTTTCAGGTCCGCCGCCACGCGCCGCCCGGGCAGCCGGGCGGAGGAGCTAAGGCCGAAGACCAGCACGCCGATCCCGCTCTCCTCAACACGGGCCTGGAACCGGGCGTCGACGCCTTCCGCCCTAAGGCGCCCCCGTGCGTCCAGGTAAGTCAGCGGCCGGCCCTTCAGCAGGTCGGAGTCCAGCGTGGCCTCGCCGTGATAATGTCTTCTGATGGTCCCGGAGCTGGTCTGTACTTCCATGCTGAGCGCCAGCGGGCGGGACCTGGACGGGTCCAGCTTTAAATTGAGGCCGCCCTGGATAGCCCCCCCGGCCTGCATGATCTTGTTGGCCGGCAGCTCAACGTTGAGCGATTCCAGCGTGAGACCGCGCAGGAATTCAGGGAGCAGGTTCGGCATGCTGGTGGGGAGACCGGCGCTTTTTTCAGGCTCCGCGCCCGGCGGGAACCTGGTCCGGTCCAGGTTAAAATGATCCCCGGAAACGATCAATCTTGAGATCCTCGTCAGCTTTGCGCCCCAGAAATAGAGGCGCACGTTCAGCCGGACATCGAGGTCTTTCAGGCAGCCCTCCACGCCCGCGGCGGCATTTTCAAAGCAAAGGTCCCGGACCCGCACCTGTATCTCTTTTTTTGAAATACTCAGGGAGCTGATGTTGAAGGTTAAGGTCTTCCAGCGGGGCTGATACGCGCCGCCGAAAACCTGGACGGCCCGGGCGACGGTGCGGGAGGTCAGGAACCATTGCGGCTCGGCTACGAGCAGGACGGCGGCCAGCGCCAGGGCGGCGAGCAGCGCGCCGATCAGAGCGAGGAAGCTGAGAGACAGTTTTTTGAGAAAGCGCATCAGAATTCCTTACCCAGGCTCAGGAAGAACCGCCACTGGGGCCTCAGGAGGACCTCGGCTGACGGGTTCCGCCGCCAGACAAGGCCGCGCGCCAGCGTGGTGCGGACCGAGCCGATAGGGGAACTCCAGCGAAGGCCGAACCCGGGCGACCAATACACGTTCGGGTCCAGGTGCGAGGAAGTCCGCCCGCCCATGGCGGCGTCGACAAAGACCAGCGGCTGGAGGCCGTGAGGGAGCACATCTCCCATCCTCAATTCGAGGCCGTCATAGACGGTCGTCAGCAGCCCGCCGGAGTCGGCCGGCACGTCATTGAGCCCGGCCCCGCGCAGGTTGGAATCTCCGCCCATGAAAAAGCGCATATCCAGTGGCACCTTCCCGGCCGCCACCAGGGAGTTGCGTACCAGCGTGGTCTGCCCGATATAGCGCGTGGCCAGCACCAGGGAAGGCGGATAATTTTTTCCAAGGTTCCAGATATGCTCGCCTTGCAGGCCGATACGGTGCGCCGTGATGGAAGAAGCCAGCCCAGCGACACGCGACTGCGACTTAAAGGTCAGCCGCCAGCCGGTCTGCGGCTCGCCGGCGTAGTATTCGAACAGGTGATCCCTCAGCTCCAGCTGGGTCTGAAGGACCGCATACCTGTCACGGGCCGGCCCCAGGCCCCGTATGGTATTGACGTACTCCAGCGCCGGGCCGGCCGAGAACTCCGCGCGCAGGCTCCTGGTGTCCCAACTCCGCCCCGGAAGCAGGGCGAACTCCGAACGCAGGGATTCGTACTGCGCCTCGTTGCGCCTCACGAACGTAAGTTTCGGCATCAGGTAGCTGCGCGAGGCCGGCCCCGGATAATAGCGGAAATCCGCGCTGGCCGACTGTTCGCGGAAAGAGGAATACACGGAGGCTTCCATGGAATGCGCCGGCGCCCCGACGCGGGAGTCCCGCCACTGGGCCTTGCCGATGAACAAGCCTTCCGTGTCGAAACCGACGCCAAGCTTGTAAAGCTGCGATTTGCCCTCAACTACCCGCTCGGTGATGGACAAGCCGGACGAGGAGCAGCTCACGTCGAAATAGGTGCTCAGGAACAGCGAGTCCGCCATGGTGCGCCGCGCGGTCAGGTCCAGGAGCCTGGAGTCGAAGCGCTGGCCTCGCACGAAGGCCTCGTAGCGGCGGAAGACCTCCGGATACGCTTCTCCGGCCTTTTGCGGCTGGATAGTGTCGAACCGATAGAGCTCTCCCGGCCGCACCTCCGCCGAGACTTCTCCAGTCGTCGCGTTGCCCTGCATTTCTATGACAGGACAGGCATAGCCCCGGTTCTGGAGCGCGTTGACCAGGGCCGACTTGGCCGCGTCGAGCAGACTCGGTGTCATGACCTGGCCGCGGATCTTGCGCAGCCGGCGCGGGTCGATACCGGGCGGCAGGCCGCTGACGTTGAAGGCTCTTACGCTGGTCTTCCTGCCGGGGTCCACGCTGAGCACGTCCCGGCCGGTGTCGAACCTGGGCTCCTGATAGCCCCGCTGCTGAAGGAAAGCCCGCAAAAAGTTCTCGGCCTGGTTGAACGGGATCCGCTCCCAGCCTTCGGTACCGGGATCGCCGCAGACCAGCCTGGTCTCCATGTTATTAAGGTCTATCTTTTCATTACCTACGAACCGGATCTGCGGACAGGGCGAAGAGGCCTTGCCGGCGCAGGCCGGGAAGGGACGGGCGGCCGCAAGCACGGTGAGAACCGCCAGGGTCCCCAACACCGGCCTAAACCATTGGTATTTGGGGAACATAAACGGTTCTCGCTCGCACGTGCGGCTATCCGCCCTGTCTCGGCCGCGGCGCTATTTTAGCGTTTGCCGCTGTTTCCCGGTTTCTCGGGCCGGTCCATCTTCCCGGGTTTTTCAGGCTTGTCCATCTTCCCGGGTTTATTATCCTTTTCTTTACCGGCCTTGTCAGCCGCTTTTTCAGATTTCCGCACATTGGCGGACATCTTATGAACTTTGCTTTGTAACGGGCCGAGCTTCAGGCCCAGTTCTTTGGCTATCCTGCCCCAGCCCATGACGGGCGGACCCTGGCGCAGCGCCACGATCTTCTGCACATTGTCGTCCGTGATGCCGCCGGGCAGGCTCTGGGCCAGGCCCAGCGCTATGGAGATCTCGCCATACCCCATATTCTTGTCGCGCAGGCCCTGGACGCGGGCGTCGTTCACGTCGAACTCCGCCTTTATCCGGTCGACTACGCGCGCCTGGCCTTCCGGCTTGACGGCGCATTTATCCAGTTCCCCGGAACTGGTTTCCAGTTTTTTCTCGTCTTTTGACTTCTCCTCGGCGAGAACGGGCATGGCCGCCGCGCACAGCAGGAGCCCCGCGAACATCAACCGCAGTTTATTGTTTCTCATTTTTTATCCTTTATCCCCTTTACCTTCCTTAAAACTTCTGGCTTAAACCCGCGCTCAGGCCCAGGGCAGGGCTGCCGTCGGACATCCCCAGCGCTACCCCGCAGGAGATCTGCATCCCTTCAGGTACGGCGTAAGAAAGCGTGCCGCTGAGGCTGCGGGGGTCCGCGTTCCCGTCAACCAGGGCGCTCTGGGTCTCATACATCACCGTCAGCCCCAGGTTCTCGCGCAGAGGCGCGTAAAAACCCAGGTCCAGCGAGACCTGGTTGTTGTACTCGACGCCGGCCGGATCCCCTATGATGGTATAGTAGCCGTCGGCAAGCAGCGTCCAGGAATTTATTTCTTTCGCGAACTCGAGCCCCGCCCCTTCGTCCATTTCGCCTGTGCCCAGCCCCTTATCCTCGTCGGCCGACGGCAGTTTCAGTTTCCCCGCCAGGGCCAGGGCGCAGGAGCCGGGTCCGTCCTGTTTAAGATTGTAGGTGCCGCGCAGCATTATATCGCCAAGGCCCGAAGCCTTGGAGGCCGTCGCGGCCGCATTCCTGTCGGAAGAACGCACCGGCTTACCGCCCACCCAGGTCACCTGTCCCCTGGAGCTCTGGCTCAGGTAGGGCACCGTTACGGACAGGTCCCCTTCGCTGTAGTAGCGTTTGAGCGTGAAGGGCATATAGACGGAATCCGTGCGGTATTCGGTCCCGTATTTGCCGGTATCATAGTTGAACGAAGAGCTGAGCTTCCAGTTCTCCGCCCCGGCCGCAGCCGGCAGCAGCACCGCGCAGGCGATAGCCGCCGCGGCCAGCCGCCTGAGTTGAGAATATCCAGCGTGTAATATTTTCATTTAGTTTCCTTTATGCTTCAACTGCGGCAGGCGCCGCAAGACCGCTACCGCCTCATCCCCGGCTTTAGGTAAGATCCCCTTCCGCTTTTCCTAAGTGGAAGGGGATCATCGTTGCATTTACTGCGGCCGTTAAGTCTTTACTTTTTCTTCTCTTCCGGAGTCTTGGTCGAATCGGTGTCCAGGACTGCGCCTGGCGGCACCTCGGTTACGGTCGAGACCACCCGCTTATTGGCCCTGGCGGCTTCCGTATCTTTCTCCGAAGTGGCCTCATACATGGCCGGGCGCGTCTCGCCGTAGCCTATCGAGGTTATCCGGACCGGTTCAATGCCCGCTTTAAGGAAGAAGTCGGCGACAGCGGCGGCCCTTCTCTCGCTCAGTTTCTGGTTATATTCTTCGGTACCGCGCCTGGAGGCATAGCCCGCCACGTCCACCATGGTATCAGGATTATCCTTCAGGATCTGGACGTTTTCCATCAGCGCTTCCATGCCCTCGGGCCTCAGCTCGGACGAGTCGAAGTCGAAGAACGAATCTTCCAGCAGGAATTCCTTGACCACTACAGGTTTCGGCGCGGGTACAACTGCCGCTTTCGGCGCCGCTGCGGCCGCGGGCACCGGCTTAGGCGCCGGCTTGATTATGACCACGGCCACGGGCGCCCGCCTTTTTTTCGGGCAGTCGAACTTGGCGGTCAGGCTCAGGCGGTGCGAAGTGCCCAGGTCCCCGGCGGGCACCATGGCATAGTCCAGCGCCACCGTGCGGCTGAGCGTATAGCCCAGGCCCAGCGTCAGGCCGGTAAGGCCGGTAAGCTTTGGGTCGGGATAGTTCACCTGGTAGCCGGCGCGGATGGCTATAACGTTCTTTTTGTTTGCCGTGTTGCCTATCAGGTATTCGCCTCCGGCCTGGAGGCGGTCCATGGCTTTATTCTGGAATTCGCCGGACGCGGCCAGCAGCAGGTGCCTGTCTACCGTCCACCCCGCTCCTACGCGCCAGCCTGCGGCCAGCTGGCTTCCGCCGACCTTGCTGCCGATGTTGATGTTAGAATAGGTCACGCCGAGGTCCAGCGAGGGAAGCACGGTCCACAAAACGCCTATATCCGAAGCGTAGGTGGAATAGACCTTGTTGGCCAAATGCGACTGGTTATTCTTCAGCACTATGCCGCCCGAGAAGTAGGGCAATAACTTCATACCCCAGCCCAGGCTGCCTGAAAAATCCCGGGCGCTGTAGTCCCTGGTCTCGAGTCCTATGGAATTTCTGCCGTCAAAACTGCCATAGTCCACGTAGCCGAACGAGGCGGCGAGGCCGCCCAGGCTCCCCCCGAAGCATTCTTTCCCGTTGCATTCTTTTTTAGTCTTGCCCAGCGGCATGCCGAAAATGGCGATCTCCTGAACGGTGTCGCCAAGGCCTGTATTGTGATGCAGGCCTATCTCCGTACAGACGATGCGGCTTAAGCCGGCCGGATTCCAGAGCAGGGACGCCGATTCCTGAGAGACGGCGACCACGGCCGAACCCATGCCGGCGGCCCGGGCCGTCCCGCCCGCCTGCTGCAGCGGCGCGGCCTTGGTGCCGGCGTCGTAGTAGGTCTCGGTGGCCGAAGCCTGGCCGCAGAGCAATGCGGCGGAGATAAACCCTATTCCTATAGATAATGTTTTCATGTGGATTCTCCTGGTTAATGCCGCACTACGAATTTCTTCACTTTCGAGGTGGTGGAGTTACCGCCGCCGTAGTTCTTTTCAAGGCGGTAGAGATAGACTCCGGGAGCCAGCCTGCCCGTGTTGATCGACGAGGTTTGTGCGCCCGCCGCCTTGGCCTCCTCTATCTTAGCCGCCAGGTCCCCGACCGTATTGTAGACACGGATCTTTACCGTGCCGGCCTGGGCCATGCAGTAGGCGAAGTTCCCCGTGGCGCCGGTGGCCGGCGAAGGGTAGAAGAAGTCGTCTCCGCACGCCGCTGCCGCCGTCACCGTGAAGCTTACCTGGGTAGCGTTGGTGGTGTTCCCCAAGTTGTTGGCTATAGTAGCGTCCAGGGTATGCACCCCGACGCTGAGCCCGGTCAGGTTGACCGTGGCCTGGCTCGCGCCGGCCGTGATCGCGCCCCCGGAAACCGCCACCCCGTCCAGCTCAACCACCAAACTGGTCAGATCAAGCCCTGATCCGCCGGAATCAGCGTAGTTGATAATGGCCGTAGTGGAGGTGTTGTTTATGAAACTGCCGTTAGCCGGGTTGGCTACGGAGATAGTGGGCGACGTCAAGGTGACAGTGAAGCCTGTCTGCGTAGCGCTGGTGAAGTTGGTCGCGTAATCCGATATCGAAGCGTCCAGCGTGTGGGTAGACGCCGACAGGCCCGTAAGCAGCACCGTGGCCGAGGAGGCGTAGCGCGTGAACGAGCTGGTGGAAAGGGCCACGGAGTCCAGCATGATCACGAGCGTGGAAGTACTGAGCTCCGAGCCGCCCGTATCGGCGTAGTTAACCACGACCATAGTTGAGGTGTCGTTAACGAAGCTGTTGTCGGCCGGCTGCACTACCGAGATGGTCGGCGAAGCCAGGTCCACCGTAAAGGAGACCTGCACCGCGTTGGTCGAGTTGCCGACGTTGTCCTCTATATAAGCGTCCAGGCTGTGGACCGCCTGCGACAGCGCCGTTAGCTCTACCGTGGCGGAGGAGAGGTAGACCGAGATCGCGCTCGCGATGCCGGAGGAGAACACGACCGTGGGCGCGCTCGTAGAAAGGGCCAGCCCGTCCAGCCTTATGACCAGGGTAGAGGTGCTGATCCCGGAAACTCCGAGGTCCGAGTAGTTGACCAGGACCGTGGTAGAGGTGTAGTTCATGAAGCTGCCGTCAAGCGGCAGAGCGATCGCGATAGTAGGAGACGAGATGTCCAGCGGGCTGCCGAACGCCACTACAGGGGCGATCTTAACGACGAACCCGTCCGTAGCGTCCTGCGTGCCCGTACCGTTCAGCGATTTGGACGCGACCGACCTGTCCATAAGCGAGCCGGTGGTCAGCGGGAAGGAGTTTGACGGCGTGATACCCGCCACATAGATGTTATGCTGGGCGTCTATGGTTATACCGTTCGCCCTCTGCAGGTCGAACGTGCCGGGCGAAGCGCCCAGGTAAGAGAAGAAGGGCCGGGTAAGACCCGCCAGATCTACCGCCGCCACGAAAGCGGCCTGATCGGTAGAGGTGTTGGTCTCTACGGCGCCGGTCACGCCTATGCCGTTGGCTCCGGCCGTAAGAGTGTCGTTGCCTGCCACGGGCCAGTTACTGGACCTGGTCCAGCCGGCGATATACGCGTCGCCGAGAGAGTCCAGCGCCACGCCATAGGCGCGGTCCGCGCCTCCGGAAGCGCCCACGTGAGTGGCGAATACCATCTCCAGCGAACGGTCCACGGCAACCTCGGCCGGGTTAAGTCTTAATATGAACGCGTCCGCAGCGCCCTGGAGCGCCTGCTGGTATGGGACCGGCCGCTCACCCGCCCCTGTACCTACCGGCAAAAGCAGATAAGCGGTTGAGGGGAAGTCGGTACCGGAATCGGTCCAGCCTGCCACGTAGATATTGTAGGGCGCGGCGCCGTCGTTGTCCAGAACTATGGCGGTGCCTTCTTCGGAAACGTTGCCGTTTATATAGGTCATGTAATCCAGGGCGTCGCCGGCCGCGTTGACCTGGGCTACGAACGCGTCGGGATTTACCCCCGCGGTCCTTGTTGCCGAGAAATGACCCGTTTTTGCCGCAGCGGGCCAGGTGTCGGAAGTGGTCCTGCCGGTAACCCAGGCTTTGCCAAGGGCGTCGACCGCGACGGCGTTGCTGAAAGTGGTTCCGGAGGTAGGCCCCAGGAACATCGAGTACGCGACACCGCCGGTGCCGGCGGGATTTACTTTAAAAATGAAACCGTCCTGCGCCCCGCCGAGGGCGTTATAAGGAGCGGCGGCCGTACCCACTACGGGGAACCCGGACACTTCCGTGGTTCCGGTCACATAAGCCGCGCCTGTCGCGTCCACAGCGATAGCGTTGCCGGTATTTGTAAGGGTGCCGCTGACGCCGCCCCAGCAGGTAGAGTAGACCAGGGCGGGTGTAGCGGGTGTCCCGGTCTGGGACAGCTGCGCGACGAAAGCAAGGGAACCCGTATTGGTGGTGCAGATCTGCATCGCCGGCCCTGCAACAGGGAAGGCGGTCCCGGCCCCGGACGACGCCGTTTCGCCGGTTATGTAGACATTAGGCTTGTCCACGCTGGAATTATCCAGCGCGATGCCTTTGGCCTCGTCGGTAAGTCCGCCGCCGAGCCAGGCCAGCCACAGCAGGGTCGAACCGTCCTCGCTGAGCTTCGCCACAAAAACGTCTTTTCCGCCGTTATCGGGACCCGGAGCGGAAACCGCGGTGGTCGACGGCGGAAAGCCGCTGCTGCCTGTCATGGCCGAATTGGCCCAGCCGGTCACATAGGCCTGGCGCGCGCCGTCCACCTTTATGCCGGTGATGGCGTCGTCCACGCTGCCGCCCAGGTACGTACCGTACATTATCTCGGGGTCGATGACCAGTTCTTTGGCCTTATCATAGCTGCCCACTTCGAAGCGGGCCTGGTTATTGGACGCCAGCACGAAGCGGCCTTTCACGGACACCCTGCGGTCATTCAGCGTCTGGTAAAGCTGGGGAGCTTTGTAGGTCAGTTCGCCGCCGTCAACGCGGAGCACCAGGTTGCCCCTGGTATCCAGCTGAAGGTCCTTAGCTCCTTCGAAACCCATGAGGATGCGCCCGGGGTTAGCGCCCGGCGCCACTACGAAGTCGTATTCCACGCTACCCTTGTCGAAACGGTAGACCATGTCGATGCCGGGGTAAACCTGGCCGAACTTCACTTTGTTGTATTGTTCAACTCCGGTCTGCCATTTCGAGCTGTCGCTGCCTAAAAAATAGCTGGTACGCCCGGGCAGGATCTCCAAGCCCTGGACCGTGGGGCTGGCGTTGGCGCCTTTAAGTTTCATGCGCACCACAAGAGAGTCTTTGGACTTATCGGCTTTGGCCCGCGGCAGAACCGTGACGGCCTCATTAGCGGTCAAATAAAGTTTGTAGCCGGCGGCGCGGGTGAAAAATTTCACCGATGCGTCGACCTGGCCGCGGTTGGCCTCGAAATACATGGGGATCTTCAAATTCCCGGCGGACAGCACGGGGGTTTGAACTGCTTTCCCTGAGTTGTCAGGCCTAGCGGCGGCCCCTTCCTTATAAGAAGGGCGCGGCGCGCTTTCAGGCGCGGCGACGGCCGTGATCTCGCTGCCGGCCGGCGTTGGCGGCTGCGCGGCCTCAAAACCGGCGAAGACCGGGCCCGTGGGGCCTACCAGCATTGTCATCGCTGTGAACAGACGGCTTATCTGAAGAACCCATTTATTCAATCTCATTTTTTTGTCCCCTTACTGTTATACCGCTGTCGGCATTCTTTAAGTATAGTCCTTCGCCGGTTTAGTATCTATTCGGAGTTCTGCCCGCCGCACTAAGTAGTTTTACGGGTACGCGGTTGCTCCGAAGCTGCCTGCGCGCGCATTTTCACGACGGGAGAGAGGCAACACTAGTTGCCGTTGAGCGAACGCCCGACCTCGGCCCAGACCTTTGTCGAATTGATGGTCGTGCAGAGCAGCGTGATGGTCGCTCCCAGCGATGAGACGCTGGCGGCCGGGGCGAAAGAGGTCGCTATCCCGCTCAGTATCATAGCGTCGGGGGTCGTGATCCCCGCGGCGGTGGTGTCCGTAAACGTCAGCGTCCCTCCGGTGTAGGCCGCAACGACGAAGGTGACATTTTGCCCCTGTCCCACGTCTCCCGAATTGCAGCCGGTGATGGTTGAAATAGCGTCAGTGCCGCTTGCCGTGGTCATCATGACTACACCCGAGCCGTCAGCCGCGAAGGTAGAGACATTGTTAAGGCTGACGTATTGGACCGCGCTTGCGTAACCCTTAGCTGTAATGGTGGAGGTGAAGGTGTTCTGCCCGGTAAAGGTCTGGGTGCCCGCCTTTACAACATCCCCGGCGCTTGGTGTTACCCAGCTCGGCGCGGCGCCGCCATTGCTCTGCAGGAGCTGTCCAGGAGTACCGGCCGCAAGCAGGGCCGTGGTGTCAGCGCCTGACTGGTAAGGGAGCTGGCCGATCGAACCGCCGGCTATATTCGTGGCTGTAGCGGCGTTGCCTGTCGTGTCCTGGTTCAGGGTCGGGAAATCCACGGCCACGGCGATACTCGGCACGCCCGTGC
>MGUK01000012.1 GCA_001799995.1 Elusimicrobia bacterium GWF2_62_30 | reverse complement strand
TGATCTCCAGGCAGTTATCGTGGTCGAGGTGCACGTGCTGGGCGGAAATGATGATGGCGCCGTGGTCGTGCTGCATGTCCAGCAGCTTGTTTACCACGTCGCGCTTGTGGTGGTCGTAGACCAGCGTGACCGCCCCGGCCACGCCCCCCCCGCGGGCAAAGACGTCGGTGACGAATTCCTTGCGGATCAGGTCGGCTATGGCCTTGGAGCGGTTGGTATAGCCTTCGCGCGAGATGAACGCGTCGAAACGCCGCAGGAGTTCCCCCTCCAGCGAGACGCCGAACCGTGAAAGTTTATGCCCTTTCTGTGTCATCTTCATAATAATTGTAGCACAACACGGAGAGCGCGGCAACCGGCTGCCCATTAGTCCCGGTTCCGGCTGGGCCCAATGGCAAAAAGATCAGGGACCAATATCCCACAGGAGGGATTATCTTTATAAGTATCATAGTATTGTCGGATGTTTCGTCGGGAAAGGAGACGCCGCATGAAGAACCTTAAGATAGCCCAGCTGTTCGCGGCCGCCACGCTCTGTTCCGGGCTGGCCGGCGCGCAGGAAATAGACTTCAACAACCTCCCCTCCATAACGGAGATAAAGAACCAGGCTTCCAGGATACAGGTTTCCGTGCCCAAGGCGAACGGACCCGAGGCCCGCGCTCAAAAAGAACTTACTATCATGCTTTTCATCAACGGCAAGAACAACCTCTCCAAATACGTGGACATCGACATGAACGAGATGGAGACCGTCGGCTCCACGGACAAGGTCAACATAGTGGTGCAGGCCGGCCGCATGGCCTACACGCCCCCCTCCAACCCGGGCTACCCCGGCGGCTGGGACGACTACGATTATCCCGGCAACGGCGGCTGGCATCCCGGCTACCCCGGCTGGCACCCCCAGCCCTATATGATGAAATCCGATTCCAACTGGACCGGCGTGCGCCGCTATTACGTCACTAAGGATAACGACACGGCCACCCTCGGCTCCCAGCTGGTGCAGGAACTGCCCAAGACCGACATGGGCGACTGGAACCAGCTGGCGGAGTTCGCGCAGTGGGCCCGGGCCAATTACCCGGCGAAGAAATTCATGCTGGTGGTCTGGAACCACGGCGACGGCTGGAAGACCAAGAGCCTGGAGAAAAAGGGCCCCATCGCCAAGGGCATCTCCTACGACGACGAGACCGGCAACGGCATAACCACCGTGCAGCTCGGGCTTGCGCTGGCCAAGATGGGCGGCGTGGACATCTACGCCTCCGACGCCTGCCTGATGCAGATGCAGGAAGTGGTCTACGAACTTAAGAATTACGCGCCGGTGATAGTGGGTTCCGAAGAGACCGAGCCGGGCGACGGCTGGGACTACAACGCCTTCCTTACCAGGCTGGTGGCTACGAACCTCTCCCCCGAAGCGACGGCCAAGGCCGCCGTGGAAGGCTACGGCGCCTCCTATTCAGCTAAAGGGCAGGCCGTCACCCTGTCGGCCGTGCGCTCGCGCGAAACCGAAGCGCTGCGCCAGCTCACCGACCAGTGGGTGGACCTGGCCATGAAGGAAGACAAGGCCAAATTGAAAGAGGCCGTCAGCGCCTCCACCGCCTTCGAGGCCGTGGACTCCCGCGACTTCCTGCACTTCCTGGCCCTCGCCGGGGAAAAAGTCCCCGCCCTGAAAGCCAAGGGCGCGGAGATGATCTCGCTGGTTAATAACCGGATGATGATAAAGAACGCCAACGTCGGAGACAAGTTCAAGAACGCCTCCGGCCTGGCCATGTATCTGCCCACCTCGGGCTTCGACGCGAACTATTCCAAGCTGGCGCTTTCAAAGGCCGGCAAATGGGACGAGTTCATGCAGTGGCTTAACAAATAAACGGCTAGGACATAAAAAGAACAGCCCCTCCTAAAGAGGGGCTGTTCTTTTTATGCCGTCGTTCAGGCGGGCCGGTAGCCTTTCAGCGCGTACCAGGCCTGGCCGAGCGCGATGCCGCCGTCGTTGGCCGGCACCTGCCGGTTGGTGAAAGCCCGCAGCCCGGCGTCGTCCAGCCCTTCCAGCACCAGCTCCAGCAGGGTCCTGTTCTGGAACACGCCGCCAGATAGGCATACTCTCTTTATCCCGGTCTCCAGGCTCAGCGCCTTTAATACCCCGACCGTGGCCAGCGCCAGGCCGCAGTGGAACCGCTCCGAGACCAGCCGCGCCTTGCCCCTGTCCGCGAAAGCCCCGCGCACGGCCGGGGAAGGGTCCAGGATATACAGGCCGTTCTCACTGGACAGGCCGAACTCATAAGGGTCGCGGCTGCGGGTTTTGAATAGGCTTTCAAGCTCCATGGGCGCCTGCCCTTCGTAGGTAGCCTCGCGCCTTAGGCCCGCTACGCAGCTTACCGCGTCGAAAAGCCTGCCCATGCTGGAAGTCTCCGGCGAGTTAAGCCCCGCTGCCAGCATCCGGGAAAGCGCCCGCAGGTTCCCGGCTGGCACGCCCTTCAGGAACTGGGCGGAGCGCAAGCCGCCGGGAAGAGAAGACAGCAGGGAAAAGGCGGAGCGCCAGATCTCGTGCACCGCGGCCTCCCCGCCGGGCAGCCGGAAATATTTCAGGTGGCCGGCCCGCCGCCAGGTGCCGTCCCCGAAAGCCAGGAATTCCCCGCCCCAGATCCTGCCGTCCGTGCCGTAACCGGTCCCGTCGAAGACGGCGGCCAGGAAAGGACATTCCAACTTATGCTCCGCGGCCGCGCTGAGAGCGTGCGCTGCGTGATGCTGCACCTGGATCTTTTTGCCGGGAAGCGCGCGGGCCAGGGCGGAGGAGGCGTATAGAGGGTGCAGGTCGTAAGCAGTGACGGCGGGAGAAACTTTGAGCAGCCCCCGCATTTTTGCCAGCGTCTCCCTGAAGAAAGCCTGGTTATGCGGCTCGGCAAGGTCGCCGATATGCTGGGAAAGAAAGGCCTCGGCGCCGCGGGTAAGGCAGAAGGCGTTCTTAAGGTCCGCCCCGCAGGCGAGCACCGGGGCGCCGCCGCAAGCGAGCTTCACCGCGGAAGGCACATAGCCGCGGGCGCGGCGCGCCAGGCGCAGTTCCCCCGCCGCTTCGAAAGCCACGCTGTCGTCCACCCTGTTATGGATGGGCCGGTCGTGGGAAAGCGAGAAAGCGGCCACGCCGGAAAGCCGCGCCTTCACTTCCGGCAGGTCTTTGCAGATGGGCTCGTCGCGGAAATTGCCGGAGGTCATCACCAGCGGGCCGTCGAAACCTTTTTGGGCCAGGAGCCGGAAAAGCGCGGCGTGAAGCGGGGTGTAGGGCAGCATCACGCCCAGGCGTGAAAGCCCCGGCGCGACGGCTTCGAAAGCGCGCGAGCGCCGCCTGAGCATGACCACCGGCGCTTCGGGAGAAGAAAGCGCCGCGGCCTCCAGCCTGGTGAGAAAACACAGCCGGCGCGCGGCGGCCGGCGACGGGACCATGACCGCGAAGGGCTTATGCGGGCGCTCTTTGGCGCGGCGCAGCCCGGCTACGGCTTTTGCGCTGTCGGCCCGGCAGCAGAGATGGAAGCCGCCCAGGCTCTGCAGCGCGCCGGCCTTGCCGGAAAGTATCAGCGCCGCGGTCCCCGCCAGCGCCGCGGCCCCGGTTGCGGTCCCGGCTGCGGAAACAAGCTTTACGGCCGGGCCGCAGGCGGGACAGGCATTGGGCTGCGCGTGAAAGCGGCGGTCCAGCGGGTTTTCATATTCGGCGCGGCAGTCAGGGCACATCTTGAAGGCCGCCATCGTGGTGGCAGGCCTGTCGTAAGGGACGCGTTTAACTATGGTGAAGCGCGGTCCGCAGTTGGTGCAGTTGGTGAAGGGATAAAGGTAGCGCCTGTCGGCGGGGCTCAGCAGTTCGCGGCGGCAATCCGCGCAAAGGGCCAGGTCGGCCGGTATTATGGCCCCGGCAGGGGCTCTTCCGCCGCTTTTAGCTATGGCAAAACCGCGCCCGCCGGTGGGCCGCAGTATGGAAGCCGAAACAGAATCCACCCGGGAAGCCGCGGGCTTTTTAAGTTTTATGTCCCTTATAAAAGCTTCCACGGACGGCCCGTCGCCTTCGGCCTCTATGGTGACGCCGGAGGCGTCGTTCTTTACCCAGCCGTTTATGGAATGGAGGTCCGCGAGCTTGTAGATATGCGGCCGGAAGCCAACGCCCTGCACGACGCCTTTGACGGAGATCTTTTTTCTTACAAGGGGCATTTGGATACGGTTTGCGCCTGGCGCGCTATTTGCCGGTCACCACCACGCCTTTCTCATAGTCCAGTTCGCTGCCGAACATGCTGTGGGGCACCAGGTAGACGGCGGCGGTAACGAAAAAGGCCGTCATGACCCAGAAGCGCGCGGCCCGGCCTTTTAGCGTGGCCCAAAGCGCGGCGCTCCAGAAGACGAGCATCAGCAGGGCTTTATTGTCGGTCAGGTCGCGGCCCATGGGAAAGCCGGTCCAGGCCTGCCCGAAAGCGTAATACTGGGTGAGCGGGCCGAACAGGAAGCCCCCCAGTACGAGGAAGGACACGGTGGCCGGTACGGAATGCCTCACCGGGTCGAGACGTAAAGCGGCGGAAATAAAGATGCGCACGGAGAACAGCATAAAGAGGAACATTAATATTATATGCGGCACCAGGATAGGGGCGGGCACCGCTCCCTTGAACCGCGTGACCACGGTGCCCTCGCCCAGGCGGGCGCGTCCCTGGTCGGAATCGGCCTCGACAAAATATTCCACTTTACCGGCCGGGGGCTGCGAAGGCACCCGCGCGCTGCACTCGCCGCCAACGCAGGAAAATTCCTCCCCGGACCACTGGTCCGCGGTCTTGTAGCGGCGCCAGGACAAGCGGCCGTTCAGGCCGTCCAGGCCCCGGGACTTCAGCACCGCGCAGGGCAGGCCGGTCTCGCAGCTGCGCACCAGGCTGTAAGAGATCACTTTCCCGCCCGCGGAGAGTTCTCCCCTCAGCGGATAGGTGGGGCCGGTCATGCGCTGGAAGACCGCGAAGAGCAGCGTGATGACGAAACTTAACACCCAGAAAAGAGTTTTTTTCATCGCGGGATTCAGCAGATGCGCGGCAGCTGTTCGCCTTCCAGCATAAGCAGGATGCGGCTGCCGCCGATGGCGGTCTTCAGGCGCACCTGCGGGCGCTTTTCCCTGTACAGGCGGCCGACTATGGCGGCGTTCCTGCCGTACTTGTGGCGCCGCATGGCTTTCAGGATCTTATCGGCCGCGGCGGGGGCCGCGAACAGCGCGAGCTTGCCCTCGTTGGCCACGTAGAGCGGGTCCAGGCCCAGCAGCGCGCAGGCGCTGCGGGTGGCGGCGGAAACGGGGATGGACTCCTCTTCCAGCTCGGCGCCGAGGCCGCAGGCCCCGGAAACTTCATTAAGAACGGTGGCGAGGCCGCCGCGCGTGATATCGCGGATGGCGCGCACGCCGCCGGAAGCGGCCAGCGCGGCCCGGATCAGGCCGTTGAGCGGTGCGGCGTCGCTTTTTATCCCGCCTTCCAGGCCCAGGCGGTTGCGGGCGTTCATCACCGCCACGCCGTGGTCGGCCAGGTTGCCGCTTACTATGATAACGTCGCCCGGCCGCACCGCCGCGGAGGTAAGCCTGAGCCCGGCGGGGATAACGCCTATGCCGGCCGTGTTTATGAACACGCCGTCGGCATGGCCCTTCTCCACCACCTTGGTGTCGCCGGTGACTATGGGCACGCCGGCCTCGGCCGCGGCCTTGCGCATGGAGGCGGTTATCCTGGCCAGCAGCGCCATCGGGAACCCCTCCTCCAGTATAAAGCCGGCGGAAAGGGCCGTCGGGACGGCGCCCTTCACGGCCAGGTCGTTGACCGTGCCGCAGACGGCCACGCGCCCGATGTCCGCCCCGGGGAATTCCACCGGGGTCACCACGTAGGAGTCCGTAGTAAAAGCCAGGCGCGTGCCGCCGGCTTTCACCTCGGCGGAATCTTCCAGCGGCTCCAGCGCCGGGTTGGAAAAGCTTTTCAGGAAGACCTGCTCCACCAGTTCGCGGCTGAGGCGGCCGCCGCTGCCGTGCGCCAGCAGGATCTTTTCGGGGCCCTTCATACGCCCGCCTTCTCGGCTGCGGGCGGCTTCGGCGCGGCGAAGATACCCATGAAGTTCTGCGCGGCCGGCGGCAGTTTGCGGGTGCGGCTGTGGATAAGGTAGATGGGGCGCATGAACTTGGCGTCGGAGATGCGCAGCACGTGCAGGTTGATGCCGTTCTCGTCCTCGCGCACGGCCGAGCGCGGCAGGAGCGAGACGCCCGCGCCGGAGGCCACCGCGGACTTTATGGTCTCGATATTATCGAGCTCCATCTTGACGCGGCATTTTATGTTATGGCTGCGCAGGAAATCGTCTATATGGCGGCGCGAAGGGAAGACCTTGTCGAAGAAAATAAATTCCATGCCGTCGAGGTCGCGCACGCGCACGTTGCGGCGGCCGGCCAGCGGCGACGACGAGCCCGCTATCAGCACCATCTCGTCCTTGGCGACCGGCACCATGTGCAGCCCGGCGGACTTGCGGTAGGGGCAGGCCATGAACCCGAAGTCGGCGCGGCCGGAAGTGACGTCGGAATAGATCTGGGAGAACTGCCGGTATTCCACGCTTATCTTCGTGCCGGGGTTCTGCGCCAGGAACCGCTTGATGTAGTTCTGGATCATGTAGATACCGGCGCTGTAGATGGTGGAGATCTTTATCTCGTCGCAGGACCTGTCGGCCCCGAGGGCCCGGACGCCGGCGATGGCGCCGTCGTAAAGGGCGGAGATCTTTTTAGAGGCCTCGTAGAACTTCTCGCCGCAGGGGGTCAGCAGCACCCGGCCGGCCTGCCGGTGGTACAGCTTGCATTTCAGCACGAGCTCCAGCTTCTTGATCTGCTGGCTGACGGCCGACTGGGACACGTAGTTAAGCTCGGCGGTCTTCGAGAAACTGCCGGTGTCGTAAAGGTCGCGGAAGACTTTAAGGGTTTCGATGTTCATATTTAATTGCCGTACTTGAACCAGGCGGCGCAGGCGCCTTCCGAAGAGACCATGCAGGGGCCGACCGCGGAGGAGGGCGTGCAGGCCTTGCCGAACATGGGGCAGTCGGGCGGAAGCGCCTTGCCCAGCAGGATCTTGCCGCACAGGCAGCCGCGCGGCTCCGGCGCGTCGGAGCGCTTCAGTTTGAAGCGCTTAACGGCGTCGAAAGAGGCGTAGGCCGGGGAAAGCGCCATGCCGGACTTCTTAAGCGTCCCGATGGCCCGCCAGGAGGCGTCCGACGTAACGAAAACCTCGCCCATCAGTTTAACGGCGGCCGGGTTCCCGCCTTCGGGCACCGCGCGGAAGTATTCGTCCTGTACTTCCGGCTTGCCGGCGACTATCTGCTTAAGCAGCATGTTTATCCCGGTGAGGATGTCCAGCGGCTCGAAGCCGGTCACCGCGCAGGGCACCTTGTATTTTTCCGCCACGAACCGGTACGGGGCCAGGCCGATAATGGCGCTGACATGGCCCGGCAGCATGAAACCGGAAATGCGGTTGGTCGGGTCGGAAAGGAGCAGGTCCAGCGCCGGCGGCACCAGCTTGAAAAAAGCCGTTACGGAAAAATTCTTGAGGCCGCGCTTCTTTGCCCGGGCCAGGGCCGCCGCCACCACGGGGGCCGTGGTCTCGAACCCCACGCCTATGAAGACCACCTCGCGGGACGCTTCGGAGGCGGCAAGTTCCACGGCGTCCAGAGGCGAGTACACCACGCGGACGTCGGCGCCCTCCGCCCTGAGCGCGTTCAGGTCGAGGCCGTTAGAGCCTTTTACCTTGAGCATATCGCCGAAAGTGGCGATGATGATGCCGGGGACGGCCGCCAGCGCCAGCACCAGGTCTATATCCCCCTGGGAAGTGACGCAAACCGGGCAGCCCGGGCCGGAAAGCATGCGCAGCTCCTTGGGAAAAAGCCGGCGCATCCCGCTGGCCGCTATAGCCATGGTATGCGTGCCGCACACCTCCATGATATTTATCCTGCCGCCCGTTCTTTCAGCGGCGGCGGAGCAAAGCTGCTCCATTTCGGCCAGGGCGGAAGCGGCCATAGAGCGGTCCCGCCACAGCGGCGAAGAAAACCGTTCAGCGCTTTTCATTCTTATAGATCTCCTTAAAAAGCTCCAGCGTTTCCTTCGCGTCCGCGGGATCCAGCACCTGGATGGCGAACCCGGCGTGCACCAGGACGTAGTCGTTCTTCCTGGCCGCCGGGACCAGGTCCAGGGACACGGAGCGCGTGACCCCGCTGAAATCGACTTCGGCATTACCGGCTTTTATCGCCTTGATCTTTCCGGGGACAGCTACGCACATAGGAACTCCGTAACTCGTGGTGCTATAAGTTTTGTTAATATTTTCCGCATATAAATTATACTATTTTGACGGGACCCGTCCTACGCCGGCAGAAGGCGGCCCGCGCGATATCGCGCCCGCCTATTTCCGGCCCGGCCCTGTTTTTGCTATACTAAATGTTCGCGGGCAGTTTTGATCTTTTAAATAGCACATTAAGGTTGGGTGGCTGAGCGGTCAAAAGCAACGGTCTGTAAAACCGTCGGGCTACGCCCTACATAGGTTCAAATCCTATCCCAACCATTCAAATTTGCGCGGGTGGCGGAACTGGCAGACGCGCACGGCTCAGGACCGTGTGACCGAAAGGTCTTATGGGTTCAACTCCCTTCCCGCGCATTAATTTAATCAGGCAGTACGTGTTCACACGTACTGCCTTTTTATTGGTTAATGCGAGATTACTGCCTGTGTGCCCAGCGGTGGCTGCCGTGGGGACCGGAACGCAAAACGCGCTAGGGCACACCGTGCCCGTCGCTCATCCTCCTCCTTCGCCGCTTACGCAAGGCTCAGTCGTCGGAAGGTTTTGCTAACCCGGTCCCCGCGTCAGCCACCGCGCCGCCACGAGGTTTTAAGAGATGCTGCGGTGGAAGTTAGAACGGAAGGACGAAGAAGAACATTTCAGGCTTGATCAGCGAGTACAGGTTTATGACGGCGCCCATGGCCAGGAAAGGGCCGAAGGGCATATGCGACAGCCGGTCCGCGCGCTTGAGCACCAGGAGGCTTACGCCATAGACGGAGCCGAAGAAAGAAGCCATTATCACCGCCGTGATAACCCCCTGCCAGCCGCAGAGCGCCCCTATCCCCCCCATCAGGAATATATCCCCTTCCCCAACGGCGTCCTTTTTGTAGATAGCCTTGCCCACATAAGCCAGCAGCCAGATGGAACCCGCGCCGGAACCCGCGCCCAGGGCAAAGCTGCCCAGCCGCGCCGCCCACGTCCCCTCGAAGAACGGGTTAAAGAAACAGCCCGCCAGCCCCAGCGCGCACAGTAGCAGCGAAAAGAAATCGGAGATCATCATCGTTTCGAAATCTATCGCGCTCATGACGATAAGCGCGTACACGGCAAGCAGGCTTACGGCCAGCCAGGGCAGGTTGTCCGACCAGCGGGCATAGAACGCGGCCGTCAGCACGCCGGTGAGCAGTTCTACGGCAGGGTACTTGGCAGAAATAGGCGCGCGGCAGGCGCGGCAGCGGCCGCCAAGGAAAATGAAGCTCAACAGCGGGATATTGTCGAAGTACTTAATGGGCGCATGGCAGAGAGGGCAGCGCGAGGCCGGGAAAACTATGGACTCGTCCTTGGGCAGACGGGCTATGCAGACGTTAAGGAAACTGCCCAGCAGCAGTCCGAAGATAAAGGCCAGCGCGGTAAAAACCATAGGGATATTCTAACAATTTCACCGCGGGCCTAAAACAAAAATCCCCCGCCGTAACGGCGGGGGATCCTTGTCAGGCTGTCCGTTCGATTAGAACGTGGACCACTTACCAGCCGCCTTAAGGTCTTCGTGCGTACAGTTGACGGCGAAGTTACCCCAGGTATTGGCAACGGCGGTGTCGTTGTTGTACATCCAGCCGCCGGCTTCGGACTGCGCGGCAGATACCGTGGCGATGTCCGGGTGACCGGTCGCCGGCAGCTTGGCCACGGGTATCTCGTTGAGATACTTCGCGGCGGCCGTCAGGCAGGCCAGGTCGTCGGCCG
>MGUK01000011.1 GCA_001799995.1 Elusimicrobia bacterium GWF2_62_30 | reverse complement strand
CGCGCCGCGTAATTGCCTTTCAGGTCGTAGACTTTGGCGGCATACTCGCTTTCCGGGCGGTATTCGTACGGGACGCCCTTGCGGAACATGGGCAGCTCGGCGGGCACCGACCGGGTGTAAACCACGCTGGGGCGTTGCCGATGAGGTCGCGCGTTTCCAGCACCGCCCCGCCTGAACGACGACAGCTCCGCCGGGTCGGCACGCTGGACCGCGGCATTTTTCTTTTGTGCATGGAAACAAAAGGAAAGGGCCGCGTCCTGCGGCCCTTGAAAAGAAAGGCGGTTTTTAAGGGAGATAACTGCCGGTTACTTCGGTATCCGCTTCGCCAGCTCCTGCACTTTCACCAGCAGGTCGTCGGTGTCGAAAGGCTTGGTGATGTAATCCAGGGTGGAAGAGGCGTACTGGCCCACTACGTCTTCGGCCATGAAGCCCACGGTCAGGACCAGCACCGGGATATTCTTGAAGCGGTCGTCGGCCATCATCAGCTTAAGCAGCTCCCGGCCGTCCATCTCGGGCATGTTGATGTCCAGGACGGCCAGGTCGGCGCCTTCCGCCTGGAGCTTCTCCCAGGCTACAACGCCGTTCTCGGCCTCGATAACCTCGTGGCCGCCGTCGGCCAGGATATTGGCCATCAGCGTGAGGAAGATCTTGTCGTCGTCCGCTACCAGTATCTTCATAGGAACAACCTTAGCATTTTTGCCGCGGCCCGGAGGAACGGGTCACAGCTCCAGCACGTCCATCAGGCCGGGTCCGTACGAGACCAGCTTCACCTTCGGGTACGGGTAAACGGCGCAGACCTTTTCCAGCGTGGCCATGAATTTCTTCGCGCCGCCGGTGAAGCTCTTTACGCCGCGGGAAATGTCCGCGCCGTCGAGCAGGTCTATATGCGTGATGGCCAGCCTGGTGGCCGAGTTGATGCTCACCGTCATGCGGGCCACGTCCATCTCGAACTCCCCCACCCGGCGCAGGCGGCCGCTGACGCTGCCCACTTCGCGCCCGGCGGTGTGGTATTTGTTCAGCGCCTTCTTGTCCTTTACTTCCTTCGCGACCATGCCGGGCCCCACGCGCGTAACGTAAGGCTTGAACACGGCGTAGATCTCCCCGGCGTATTTCGGCCCGAGGCCGGCCTCGCCCATGAAAGTGGAAGCCGTGGTATCGCGCGACGTGACGAACGGGTATTCGCCGTGCAGCACGGAAAGTTTCATGCCCTGGGTCCCCTCCAGCAGCATCTTCGAGCCCTTCGCCAGGGCCTTATTGAGCAGCTGGGGGACGTCCTTCACGTATTTTTTCAGGCGGGGATGGTCCTTGGCGAACATCAGTTTCTTGCGGTCTATCCTGTCGCGCACGGCGGCGCCCAGGCCCGTGCCCACGCTGCCGATCTTGCCCATCATGCGGGCGTCGGCGCGCTCGGCGGCGGTGTGGCGGGGTTCTATCACTACCACGTGCGGATCTATTATCAGGCGGTGCCCGGCGTTGGTCAGTTTGATCTCTTTCTCCAGCCACTCCGGGATCACGTAAGTGCCAGCGCCGAGCACGAGCTTGGTGCGCTTGTTCACGAAGCCGGCCGGCATGGTCTTAAGGGCGTAGATGGCGCCCTTGTAGAAGATCGTGTGCCCGGCGTTGGGCCCGCCGACGCGGATAGCGTAATCGTAATCGTTCTTATGCGCCAGGTACGCGCCTATCTTGCCCTTCCCCTCGTCGCCCGCCTGCCCGCCGACCACTATATCTACCGGCATAGTTTACCTCCGGCCCGAAGCCAGTTTACCCGCCAGCCCCGTATAGGTAAGGGGCGATAGGCGCTTAAGCTCGGCCTTCACGGAAGGTTTAAGCTTGAGCCCGTCTATGAATTCAGCAAAATCTTGCGCGGTGACGCGGCGGCCCCGGGTGAGCTTGGAGAGCTGCTCGTAGGGCGCGGCGGCTTTTTCCCGGCGCAAGATGGTCTGTATGCCCTCGGCTATCACCTCGGGATGGGCCTCCAGCTCGCGGCGCGCGGCTTCCTCGCTGACCGATACGCGTGAAAGGCCGTTCATGACCGCCTGGTAAGCCACGAGGCAGTGGCCGAATGCCGCGCCGAAATTGCGCTCCACGGTGGAATCGGACAGGTCGCGCTGCAGGCGCGAGACCGGCAGCTTCGCCGAGAAGAAAGTGAGCATGGCGTTGGCCAGGCCCAGGTTGCCCTCGGCGTTCTCGAAGTGGATGGGGTTGACCTTCTGGGGCATGGTGGACGAGCCCACCTCGCCGGCCACGGCCCGCTGCACTATCAGCTCGGCGGAAATGTAGCGCCAGACGTCCTGGCAGAAGGCGACCAGGATGGTGTTTACGCGGCGCAGCGCGTCGAACACCTCGGCGTAGCTGTCATGCGGCTCTATCTGGGTGGTATAGGGATTGCATTCGAGACCCGGTCCGGGCCCGGAATTGAAGCTTTCGATGAACCCGCGCGAGAACTGCCGCCAGTCCGCGGCGGGGAAGGCGGCGAAGTGGGCGTTGTAGTTGCCGGCGGCGCCGTTGAGCTTGGCGCAGATGCGCGCTCCCTGCAGCTGCGCGTACTGGCGGGCGAGCCGGGCGTGGAACACGCGGAACTCCTTGCCGAAAGTTGTGGGCACGGCGGGCTGGCCGTGCGTGCGGGCCAGCAGCGGGGCGTCGGCGTGCCGGCGCGCCAGCGCGTCTACGGCCTTCATTATTTCGGCCAGCGCGGGGAGGAGCTCGGAGCGCAGCGCGTCGCGCAGCATCAGCGCGTAGGACAGGTTATTAACGTCCTCCGAAGTGAGGCCGAAGTGCACGAACTCCTTGATATCCTTCATGGAGGTGCGCTCGAGGCGGCTCTTGAGGAAGTATTCCACGGATTTCACGTCGTGGCGGGTGGGCGGGTGGCCGCCGGCGCCGGTGGTCTCTATGGCGTAGATCAGGTCCACTTCGGTATCGGACAGGTCCGGCAGCTTCGCGAGCAGGGCTTTTTCGGAGGGCTTCAGGCGGCGTATCTTTACGCCGGGAACGGCGCAGAGTTTCAGGAGGTAGCGGCATTCCACCAGGGCCCGGTAGCGGGTGAGGGCGGCGTCGCCCATGCAGCGCGTGAGCCGGGCCGTCTTGTCCGCATATCTTCCGTCGAGAGGGCTGAGAGAATTAAGGTCCCGTTTAGCCGTCATATGCGCGCCTCCGCAAAAAAATAACCCGGTGTCCGCATGCGCAAGAACACAAGGTCTTGCAACTAATTCTAACACAAAATAACCCGCCCTGAAAAGACGCGCCTATTATCCCGCAATGAGGTTCGGGACGGGCCGCCGGGGACCTCTGCAAACCCGGAAGAGGGAACCCTTACGTGGTTCCCCCCCGCCTTTGGGAAATTAAGGCGGGGCCCCCCTTCTGCAACGGGTTTGCCGAGGTCCCCGGCGGTCCGTCCCTCCATCGTTGACCATGCGAATCTAGTCATCGGCGCATGGCCTGCCGGGTGACCGGGTTAGCAAACCCTTCCGGAGGCCGAGGCTTGCATAGCGCCGAGGCCGGAGGATGAGCGAGGCACGGTGTGCCGAGCGCGGTTTGCGCTCCGGTCACCCGGCAGGACAGGCGCCAGGGATATGTGCGGCTTATTTAAGGGTAGCGGACCAGCCGTAGGAGCTGTTGACGACCATGGCGCGGGAGCCCGCGTCGAAGGATGGCAGGCGGCTGATGTAGTGGCAGCTTTCGCAGTTCTCCATGAGGTATTTCCCCGAGATGCGGCCGTAGCCGGCCTCGCCCCAGGAAGCGCCCCAGGAATTGCGGAAAAAGAAATCGCCGGAAGCCGGGTCATAGCCGGTCAGGAGCACGACATGCCCGTAGCAGTCCGTCCCGGCGCTGAAGCAGGCCTTGCGCTGCGCCTCCGAGGGATCGCTGATCCTGCCGGTCTTGCCGTCGATGTTGGACATATAAAGCATCAGGTTCATCACCACCGGGCGGCGCTCATTTACCAGGAAATCCTTTATCTCGCCGCGGCGGATGGCCTGCGGCGCAAAGGCGTGGCCCAGCAGCTTGCCGTAGATCCCCGCCGGGGCCAGGGCCACGTCGGCATCGAGCACCGGCGGCACAGGCGTATGGGCGGGCAGCGACGGCAGGAAAGGCCAGTCGGTTTCCTTTACCAGGCCGCCGCGCAGCGCGTCCACGGCCACGTAGCCGGCCAGGCCCGTCTCGGTCTTATAGACCTGCAGCTCGGGATTGTCGGTAAATTTCAACTTGGCGCTGTAGAAAAGGAATTCCTCGGAGAAATCCGGCTTTTCCCCGGTCTTTTCCCAAACCAGGTACTCTACCAGACTAGAGGCCGCGAAGACACTGCACATGTTGCGGCGGCCCTGGTGCCTGGCGGCGCCAAAACCCTCGCGGATATCCGTTTTTACCAGCGCCGCCCCGGAAGCGCGCCAGACGGGCGCGGAAACCAGGTTTTCGTATGAGACCTCGTTCTTGACGACGGACTTCAGCGCCGCCGGCGCGGATACCGGAGCGAGGGCGGCGGGAACGGCCTTCAACAGCGCCGTATTCTTATACAGCATCTCGAAATTATCGGCCCGCAACGGGCAGGGCAGCGCGGCCAGCAGGGAAAGGAGGAACGTCGAAGATGCTTTCATAGTTATATTGTCGCACAGCGGCGGCGGCTTGTTCTAGTGCACAACGCTCTACGCCCCGCTAGGCCTTTTGGCCTTGCGTGCGCATCAAAAGTAACACTTCGCATATTGACAAGTCAAGACACCTGCCTTATACTATAAATAATGGAGCAGCCTATTGCGCCATGGGGTGTTGGCATTATGAAAACAGGGAAGTATCTTCTTATAGCCCTGGCACTGGGAACCCTGGCGGCGCCGTCCTCCGCCGGGGACAGCTGGTTTTCCGGCTCCGCTTCCGGCACCAAAGCCGCCGCCCCCGCGGCCTCCGCCCCCCGGCCCGATACGCTGAACCTGAAATGCTCCGCCTGCTATTCCGCACTGGGGGCCAGCTATAACCCGGCCTCCGCGGCGCGGCTCAAAAGCATCAGCTCCGGCCTGACGGCTCCCTCCGGCTATACCGGGCAGGAGGCGCGGAATTATTTCGAGGCGACCGGTAAAGACCTGGCCGGCGCGGGGCTGGCCCCCGCCCCGGAAGCCGCGAAAGCCGAGAGGAAGGCCCTGCTCGCGGCGATCAGGGAGGGCAAATACTATTTCGGCAACGTCCTCGCCAACGTCGGGACCGGCACCACGGACTGCCTCACCCACGCCAAGCGCCTGAAAGAATACCTGGAAGAGCATTTCTCCGCGGCGGACTATAAGTTCGAAATAGTCAACGGCTGGAGCGACCCGCTCAAGTACAGCGCGGAGAACCTGATCGGCGCGAACCACTTCATGGTGCGGGCGGTCAGCCTGAAGACGGGGCATTCCTATGTCTGCGACGGCTACGTGATCGCCTCCGTCAAATCGGAGAAAGACAGCATCTGGATACTCTTTAACGACTTCGAGGACTGCGTCTACAACAAATATTCCGAGCTCACGCTGGGCGACGGCTTCCGGCGCACCGTGGCGATGTGGACCCCGGTGCAGAAAGGGCAGCTGGCCCAGCACGGCAAATACGGCGCGGCCGCCTGCGCGGCGGGAGCGGAATACCTGGTCCTCGAAAAATAAAGGCCCGCCCCTATCGCCGTGAGTTGCAGCTCCTCCCCCCTACCGGTATAATACCTGCTAGCCGCATGCACAAAGATCAAGCTATCACCGGGAGCCCCGCCTTTCTTAAAGGCTGGCTGCCGTATCTGCTCCTGTCGGGCGCCGCGCTGCTCTTCTACGCCCACACCCTGGCCTTCGGCCTAACCTGGTTCGACGACAATGTCCTGCTGCTGGAGAACAGGCGGGTCCTGGCGGACGCGGGCAACCTGGGCAGGCTGTTCTTCACCAACGTCTTCATGTCGGAGTCCGGGCTCTTCTACCGGCCGCTGCTTAACGTTTCCTTCATGCTCGACACCCTCGCGGGCGGGCCGCAGTTCGCCGTCTTCCACCTCACCAACCTGCTGGCCCACGCGCTTTGCGTCTCGCTGCTTTTTGTACTGTTGCGGCGCCTGGGCTCCGGCAGGACGGCCTCCTTTCTCCTGGCGCTGCTGTTCCTTGCGCACCCGGCGCTGACGCAGGCCGTGGCCTGGATACCCGGGCGCAACGATTCGCTGCTGTTCATTTTTTCCGTACTCTCTTTCTTAAGTTTTTTAAAACACCTGGAAAGCGGCAGCAGGCCGGCTTTTGCCGGCTGCCTCCTCTTCTTCCTGGCGGCCCTCCTTACGAAGGAGACCGCCGTAGTCCTGCCCCTGGCGGCCGCCGCCTATACCGCGCTGATCGCGGAGCGCAAACCCTCGCCGCGCGCCTCGGCGGCGCTCACGGCCGGGGCCCTGGCGGTCATAGCGCTCTGGCTGCTTGCGCGCAACACGGCCATTCACGGCGGGGATTCGTTGGCCCCCTCCGTCGTCCTGAACGTAATAAGGAACACCCCCGCCCTGGTCGTTTTCCTGGGCAAGGCCGTCTTCCCGCTCTACCCGGAAGTCTGGGGCACGCTCGCCGCCGCTAACTACGCTTACGGCCTGGCCGCGGCGGCGCTGATCTGCCTGGCGGTCGTCTTCGCCGCGGGCCCGGACAGGAGAAAAGCGTATTTCGGGCTGCTCTGGTTCGTGGTATTCCTGCTGCCTTCCCTCGCCGCGGCCAAAGGCGGCGCCAAGACGGTCTTCATCGCCGAATACAGGCTTTACCTCCCGCTGGCCGGTTTCCTGGTCTTCCTGTCAGGGCTGAAATGGTTCGCGGCGGACTACCCGCGGCCCGGCAGGACGGCCGCCGCCGCCGGCGCCGCGCTGCTGGCGTTCGCGCTCGTCTCTTTCCCGCATAGCTTTAATTTCAAGGACCGCGTAGTTTTCTGGGAGCGGGCGGTGCAGGAAAACCCGTCTTCGCCTGAAGCGCGCCTGAACCTGGGCCTTGCGTATTACCTGGGCGGCTCGGGCGCGGCCGCGGAAAGCCAGTATCTCGCCGCGCTGCGGCTGAACGTGCGCGAGCCCGTCGTGCACAACAACCTGGGCCTGGTCTACGCCGACAGGGGAGAGACGGCGCGGGCGCAAAAGGAATTCGAAAAAGAACTTGAGCTCAACCCGGGCTATTCTATCGCCGCCGGGAACCTCAGGAAGATAAGCCTGCGTAAAAGAACCGCGGCCCCGGCCGGGCGCCGCTGATACGGAATTATTTTTGGATATGACCGCGGAGGATTACTGCGGAACTCCTGACAGCCCGGCGTAGATCAGCGCGCCGCCCTTGAGCGCGTCTATCACCACGTCCCGGTTAGCGTTGCTTACCGCCGGGCAGCCCCAGGAACGCCCCTGCTGAACTTCCTTGTCCTGCACATAATCCGCGGCGTGGATCACCACGGCGCGCTCGAAGGCGTTGGAGTTGGTGGCCGACAGGCCGTGCAGGCGCATGGACCGGCCGTGCTTGCCCATGTAGATATCGCCGGTGAGGTAGAAGCCGAGAGAAGACGAATTGGAATTGACCTTGTTGCTGAATTTCTCGGCGTAGCCGTCGTTATTCGCGTCGGAGCCGGAGCCGTGGGCGACATGGAGCACCTTCACGCTGCCGTCCTTGAGATCGGCCAGGTAGAGCCTGGCCTTGCTTGAATGCTTGCTGAAATCTATCACGGCGGCATACCGCAGGTTGCCTATCTTGTCGGCGTTGGCCAGGTAATACTCCGCCGCGGCCGCCTTCAGGTCGGCCGGGATGAGACCCTCTGGGTCGAAATTGGAGGCGTCAGCGGCTTTCTGAAAACCTGTTTTATTCCGGGAGACCAGCGGCAGGCGCTCCGGCCCTTCCGGGAGCTCTTCCCTGACCTTGTCGTCGGGAAGGACCTGCAGCCCGGCCGGGGCGCGGCGCGGGGTGGTCACCACGATATCGCCATCAGCCTCCATCCGCGCCTGCAGCGCGGAAACCCGCGGGGCCTCAGGGCTGGCGATAACGGCGGGCGCATTGGCCTGGTAGCCGTTACCTCCGGGGCTTTTAAGCAGTTCGTCCAAAGCGCTGCCGGACGCAAAAGCCCCCGCGGCCAGGAAGGCCGACAGCAGAAAAGACAGCGCGGGGGTACGCACGAACATAATTATATATAGGATGGCCTACAGAACCCGTTTTGTCAAGGCCCTGCCGGGTGCCGCATAAAAGGGCTATGCCCACCAGGCGGCCAAGGCCCGAAAGGCCTTTTTTACCGAACCAGTTTGAACGCGTCCACCAGGCCCGCGCCCTGGTCGTTGGCGCCGAGGCCGGGCAGTTTCCTGGCGGCGCCGGTCAGAGCCGCCCTGACGGCGTCGGGGCCCTTGGCGCCGGCGCCCACCGCGAGGGCGGCCAGGCCGGCCGCGTGGGGGCAGGCCATCGAAGTGCCGGACAGGTTGTGGTAGCCGCCGCCTTTCCTGGTGGAGTAAATATTAACGCCGGGGGCGATCAGGGCCAGTTCCGGCCCCCTGGAAGAGAACGAGGCTATCTTGTCGGAGGAGTCCGAGGCCGAGACCGCGATGGACTCGGGGTACTTGGCCGGGTAGTTCACCGCGCCGGAGTCGTTGCCCGCGGCGCAGACGATGGTAACGCCGGCGGCCTTCGCCGCCTTGATGACGTTATGCATCGCCTCCATATAGCCGCCGCCGCCAAGGCTCATATTTATAACGTGCATTTTGTTCTGCACGGCCCATTCGATGCCGGCCATGATCCAGGAATACTGCCCGGAACCGTTCTTATCCAGGACTTTTACCGCGTAAAGGTCGGCGGCGGGGGCCACACCGGCCACCCCGGCAAGGTTCTTTACGCCGGCTATGGTCCCGGCCACATGCGTGCCGTGCCCCTGGTCGTCGAGCGGGGCGGCGGCGGGGTCTACGGCGTTATACCCGCCCTTGTAATTCGCGGCCAGGTCGGGGTGGGTATAGTCTATGCCGGTGTC
Organism: Elusimicrobia bacterium GWF2_62_30; assembly: GCA_001799995.1. Lineage (GTDB taxonomy): Bacteria > Elusimicrobiota > Elusimicrobia > Elusimicrobiales > UBA9959 > UBA9959. The sequence continues at coordinate 7,186 of MGUK01000011.1, read as the reverse complement.
TATCACGGCCACTTTCACGCCTTTGCCCGCCGTGTAATCCCAGGCGGCGGGCGCGTTCACGCGCATCACGCCCCAGGGTATCTCTTTCTGCGCGGGGTCGAGGTCGGGCTTTATCGCGGTATAAACGGGGGCGCTCCAGCCAGCGCCGGAGCCTATAAGCTTCATCGCCCTGTCGAGGGAAGGAAGCGGCACGGCGTTCATGGAGGCCGGGGCGGCTTCTATCCAGCGGATATATTTGTCCTCTTCCACGTCCGACACGCCCTTAAGGGAATATATAGTGGCGTCTTTGGTACTGTCGGGGAAGACCGCTACCAGGGAGTTTATCAGGGTAAAGGTGCGGGTGACCTTCCCCCCCAGTTCCTCGATATTCCCGACGACTTCCGCTTTGTTGGAGGGCTCGAACGTTATTATTTTCTGAGAGGCCTGCGCGCCGACGGCCGCGGCCAGCATGATCGCTACTGCTATGGTCAGTAAGTTTTTCATTGTTCTCTTGTCCTCCCGGGCGTTAGCTGCTTTGGTTCCCTGTCAAACACCTGTGCGATACAAATAGGATAACAGCGTAATGCACTGTTTTACAGGGCCAAAGGACCTAGTCCCATATAGGCCCTTTGACTAATGCAAGAACCGGGCGCGCCCGGGCCGGATTTCCCCGGCAAAAAAAAGAAGGCTCCGGCCACCGCGGCCGGAGTCATCGCTTGCTTAGAAAGGCTGAGGCGGGTTTTACCGCAGCAGGTCTTTCAACAGGAGATTGAACTGGTATTTATACAGCAGGCCGAAACAAAGGATCATGGCGGCTATCCCCAGGAGGGTGCTCCTTTCGTTCTTCAGGACCATGAGATGCGGGACCTGCTCGCGGTCCACCGGTGGCAGCACCGAGGGGACGCGCGGGAACCAGGGCGGCACCTGCTCCATGTACTTGACGAAGACTTCCTTGAACTTGAGCTCGATGTTGATCTCTTCCATGCGCACGATCGGGATATACTGGACGAAGAACATGACCACGTAGACGGCGATAAGCTCCCAGCGGGCGCACATGACCGCCACGCCCAGCCCGGTGAAGAAATTGCCTACATAGAGCGGGTTCCTGACATAGCGGTAAGGCCCCGAGACGATGAAGTCGTCTACGCGCTCGGGATTGCGGGTGCGGGCCGCGCCGCCGATATGCCGCATGCCCCAATAGCGGATAACTTCCCCGCCTATGGCCAGGAGCGCGCCTATGACCAGAGAACGAACGTCCGGCTGGCCGAAATAGATCATCAGCAGCACCAGGATGAGCGGCGACCGCCCCCGCCAGCGGAAAAACACCTGCCCAACTTTATAGATCGTCAGTTCTTTTTTATTTTCCACGACAGTGCTCTCCTTAAATTGTTTAACGCAGGTGATATTATATTCTTTTCTGCAGGGCAGCGGGGACCAGCGCACAGCTACGCGCTGGCATGGACGTCGAAAGGCAGCACAAGCGGCTTCTTCGATAGTGTTTTTTTCAGGACCACTTTCCCTTTGCGTGAGATAGAAAGAACGCGCCCCCGCAGCAGCAGGCTACCGCCCGCGTTCAGCTCCTTTTCCAATCCGGCAAAGCCCAGTATGAAAGCCGCTCCGGCAAATTCCGCCCCGCCGGGGACGGACTTCCCGTTAAGAATGGCCAAGTTAAAATCATCGGCATAAAGCACGGGCTTGGCCAGCAGCGAGTAGTCGCTCTCCGGGCCGGGATGGCGGATGTGTTTGTTCAGATAAAAATAATTCTTTTTCGCCAGTTCCAGGCTTTTTGCGCAGTCATAAGAACAGGGGTTATGGGAAATAAGCGAGGCGTGCCCCAGCCCGTTGAAGTCCGGCTGCGCGGCCACCTTCTTCAGCCGCCCGTCGAAATCCAGCACATTGTTCAGGGGCCACAGGAACTTCCCCGACCTGGCGGAACATTCCCTGACGAATTCGTCCGTAAATTTATAGAACGTCTTATAGTGATAACTGACGCAGCACTCCGGATACCCCAGCAGGCGGCCTATAAGATCGAACCTGTTCCCGGCGTAAGCGGCTAGCGCCGTCTTGATATGCCCGGGATCCCTGGAAAGTATGCAGGTTCCCCCTTGTTTTTTGTAATCGTGCGTTTTATCGAGCATGCCGCACAGGAACCCGTATTTTTTAAAAACGGCCTTGAGGGTCTCCAGTTGTCCGGCCGCGAAGCCGGTGGAGATTATCCGCTTGTAACCATACCAGAGCCCGAGCACATCGGTGCTCTTCATGCCGTTGAAATCGCGCAGTTCCAGTTCCATAGATCTCAGCCCCCCCCCCGCCGTACAGGCCTGGGCGTGCCGCTACATCCTTATTACCCGGATGACTTCCTCCTGGTACGTCCCCCCGGCGTAATTTATCCGCAGCCGGGCCACATAGCTGTCGGCCAGGATCCCGGCCGGCACCACCAGGTCCAGCCTGTCGCCGGCGCGGAACTTCACGTTGCCCCGGAATACGGTCAGGCTGTCCACCGGGCTGCCGTTGAGAACCAGATCTATCTTGGGTTCCAGGGACCAGTAAAAAGTGTCGGCCCGGAAAAAACCGGTTTCATACAGCCACATGCCCGAGAAAGCCTCCATCAGCCTGACCGCCGCCTTCTTATCCACGGGGATAGAAGCGATATAGGCGTCCTTTACAGGATCAAAGGCATAACAGTCCTCTATCGTCTTTTTCACTCCGGGATCGAGCGTCTTCGGCAGCACGTTATACTCGTATTCGTACCGGCCCAGTTTCTTCGGCAGCGTATCCCAGGACACGATCTTGGCCACGACGCTTTCTATGACCGCCGGGGAAACCGCCTTCAGCCCGAAGCGGTAGCCGCGCGGCAGGCTGTCCGCCGCCTGCGGGCGCATCACCGCGTCGACCCCGGACAGAACGACATGGGAGGCGGCGCGCCCCGGCAGCAGCAGCACTATGGCCCTGTTGGCATAAGAGGCGAGATTGAGAATATTGAAAACCTTTACCGGGATATACCCGGGCAGCATGAAATTGGTATTGGAGATTATGGCGTCGGTGCCCAGGGAGACCCTTTTTACCAGGGCGGGGACGTAATCCGGGTACAGGAACGCATTATCCCAGCCCCAGTCAAGGTATAGCTTGTGAAAATTCGGCGTACCCGCCTTGTACAGCGAATAAATGCCGCTGTTGGTAAGGTTTATCAGGCCGCCGGGCGCGCTGTTTATCAGGCTCTCCAGCTCGGCATAGGCCACTTTCTCGAACGAAGGAACATACATACCCCTGAGGAACGCCGGGGTTTCTATCCGCTCCCATTTTGAGGCGCGCCGGGCTTTGTACACGGCGCCTTTGAACCTGTAGCCGAGATCCGGGAGGAAGATCAGGGCGACAGCCCCGAGCACGAGGAACCTGTGGCCGGAAAGGCTCAGCCTGGCGGAAAGCCTCAGCGCCAGCAGCGCCAGGAGGCCGAAGAAGAGGGGCGAGCTCATGTGCATGTGGAACAGCGCCGGGATCGGGTAATAGCCCAGCCACAGCCCGCCGGCCGCGCACGAAACGGCCAGCAGGCGCCTGTTCTGCAGCCCGTCGTCCCCGCTCACCGCCCGCCCGGCGCTGCGCAGGAACACGGCGAAGGCCCCGAGAGGCAGGAGCAGCCAGAGAAAGGAGATCCCGCCGTGGGGCGAATCCACCTGGAGCAGGCTCTTGAGCAGCCCGACCACAAAGGGGTCCTTGATCGCGAACTGGGTGTTGCTGGAAAAGTACAGGGCGAATTTTACCGACTGCAGGTAGAAATCCCGCAGCGACCCGTGCAGGCCCAGCCAGGCGGCAAAAAGCGCGTGCGTGCCGAGCCAGCCTCCCAGGTAAGCCCCGAAAACGGCGGCGGCGCGCCCGCGCCCCGCCCTGAGCTGCAGCAAGGCCAGGAAAACCAGGGAGGAAAGCAGCGAGATCGCTCCATAATTTATCTTGAACCAGAAGGTCAGCGCCGCCACTACGCCGCAGGCCGCAAGGAAACGCAGCCGGCCTTTTTCTAGGTACAGCAGCAGCAGGTGCAGGCTTAAAAGGCACGAGCACACGGCGAAGACGGTGGACCAGGGCATGACGAACAGCGACGGGTTATCCACGAAGAAATGCCCCATCAGGAGCCACGAGGCGCAGGAGAAAGTATTAAGGTACCTGGGGAGGAAGCGCTCGTTCACCAGCCACAAGAGCAGCGCGAGCGTCCCGTAAAGGAAAGCGGTCAGCAGCCTGAGCACCAGCAGCGACCCCCCGAACAGCTTAATCGCCAGCGCCTGGCACCAGGTGGTGAGCGCGCCGTACTGCGTGAAAGTGTCCCGGAAAAGCGTATAGCCGGCGGCCACATCCATAGCGGGCTTGAGCATTATCCCGTCGTGATGCGGGTCCACCTGCAGCGGCGCGACAACGCCGACCGCGCAAAGCCCCAGTAAAAAGACGAAGGCCAGATGGGCCCAGCGCGGCAGTTCGGCGGCACCCCCGGCGGGCGCCGGGCCGGAGTCCCGGGAAGAGAGCCGGGACAGGGAGCCGCCGCTCAAGGAGGAGAGCGACCCGCGCAGTTCTTTCCAGAACGCTCCGGGCTCACGGCCGGACCGGCCGAGCGGCACGAGGAAAAGAGCGAGACAGAGGCAGCAGGCCGAGAAATACCCGGCCATTTTGCCCAGGAACGGCAGATCCCCCGCCCAATTTACGGGGGTAAAACCGGGGAACAGCGACTTGAAGTCCCGCACCATCCGGGGAAGGGTATAAATATCCCAGACGCTCTTATCCGCCGCGGTCACGCGCAGGAACTCGAACCTGCTGAAAAAGTCGACCCTGTATTCGAACCGCTGCTCACCCAGCGCTATCTTTATGCCGTAAAGTTCGCTTACGCCGTTCTTCGGCAGGGACAGGCAGATCTTATCGGCATACTCGCGCCCGCCGACCCAGGCCGGGCCCCGCCGCTCAAGATCGAACACGCCGCCGCCGGGCAAAATACCGTACACCCTGACCTCGGAAAGTATCTTGTTCGTCCCCAGCAGTTCAATGGAAAACCGGGAGGCGTTGCTGAAGTAGGCGGAAACCGCGGAGAAAACGAGTGAGCAGAACAGGAAAAGCAGGAAGGATTCACGGGGCTTCTTCCTGATCAAAGCGCCCGCCTTGCCCGTTAAACGGCCCAAAACCCCGCTAGCTGAACCCATATACCTCCGGACAGTATCTGCTTGGCGGCAAAACCGCCGCAGGGTATTCTACCATTTCGGAAAATCACGGGCACGGAAAAGTCCGCCGGCCGGGCCGCGCCGTTGCAGGCCGGTATTTCCTGAGCCCCCCGCGACTTTTTGTATCATATCCCAGTGCGCTGCCTGCGCCCAGGACGGCGCTCTTTAACGCTTATGGAATCCACCCCGGACCGCCTGATAGAAGACCTGTTCATCCAGAGCCTGAAGACTTTTGTTTTCGCGGCCTGCGCCCTTGTAACGGCCGGCGCGGCTCTCTGGCTGCTGCTTCCAGCGGAGACGCGGCCGCTGGCTCAGGAAACCGTAGCGCTCTTTGTCAGGGGCCCCATGGACCTGGCGCCCGAACCCGTGGAGAGAACGCTTTTCCTCGTCTTGACCCTGGCAGCCCCTTTCGCGGTCCTTTTCGGAGGCTCCGGCCTGAGGAAGAAGCTTTTTCACTTCGAGGGCGGGCACAAGGTCTGGTTCTGGAACCTTTTTTTCCTCGTCCTGCTGGGGGCCGCCTTCGCCGTATGCGCGTCGGCCAGGATCGTACAGCAGGTGCTTGCCCTCAGGCTGCCGTGGGCCCTGCTCTGGCTCCTGCCCTCCCTCTGCGTGGGCTGGATAGCGGCCAGGGACCGGAGCCCCGACCTGCTAAGGCTGGGCAGTTCGCAGGAGGTCCGCCGGTACATTCTCCTACTCGCCGTCCCGGCCGCGGCCTTTTTCATCTTTACCTGGAAGTGGTTCGGCATTTCCGCGGTCCGGGAAAAAGTCGCCTTCAATTTTCATCTCAGCGCCGTCTTTTATCCGGTCACGCAAGCCGTGGCCGGCAAAATACCTTTCCATGACTTCCCGTCGCTCTACGGGCAGTTCGGGGAGCTCCTGGCGCCGTGGCTGCGCCTCCTGGGCGGCTCGCTCTCGGCCTTCACCTGGACCATGTCCCTGCTGCAGTTCATAGCGCTGACGGCCATTTTCTGGTTCGCCTACAAGACGATCTCCAACGCTTTCCTGCTGGCGGGAGCTGTGACCTCCGTTCTGCTGGCCGCGCAGGTCTGGCAGGCGCTGGGCGGCTGGAACGATCCCTATTTCCAGTACTGGCCGGTGCGGTTCTTGTTCCCCGCCCTGGCGCTCCCCGTCTACTTGTACTGGAGCGGCAACCGCTCCAGGCTCAGGTGGCTGCTCGTTTCGCTTTTCTCGGGCCTCGCGCTCGTCTGGAATTTGGACTCCGGCGTGGCCGTAGCGGGGTCGTTCCTCGCCGCTTTGTTTTTCCACGGGGAACTACTCCGGTCCGGCGCAGGGGCGGGCATCCCCGCAGCGGCCAGGCGGCTCAACCTTGCGCTGGACGCGTTGCTCTTCCTGGCGTCGGCCTCAGCCGTGGTCTTCCTGTTTTTCCTGGAAGTGAAAGCGCGCTCCGGCGCCTGGCCGCTGCTGGCCGACCTCTTCAAATTCCAGGGGGTTTTTTATTCGGTAGGTTATTTTATGCTGCCCCTGCCCGGCTTCTATCACCCCTGGCAGGCCCTGGTGTGCCTGTACCTGCTGGCCTTGTGCGTCAGCGTCGAGGCGGCCCGGCGCTCGGCCGGCATGGACGCGGAGCAGGCGGCTTCGGCGGGGAAAAAAGCGGGCGCGGTTTTCTTCCTTACCATCCTGGGCACCGGGCTGTTCGCCTATTACCAGGGACGCTCTCATGACCTGAACCTGCCGGCCGTGATCTGGCCGGCGGCGCTGCTTTTTTTCATGCTGGCCGGCTTCCTGCTGGAAAGCGCCAGGAGACGGAGGCTTCCCGCCGCGGCCGCCTCCCTCCCGGTTTTCATAGCCTGCCTCTGGGGCTGCCTGTCTTTCATCGCGCTCGCGGGCGGCATTTTCCCGCTGGCCGCGTGCGCAAGGTCGCTGCATGCCGGCGGCAATACCGATATCATGGAAGATTCCGCGTTCATCGCGGCGGAAATGAAAGGAGAGCGGGAGTGCGCGATCCTCTCGCGCCTGCAGGCCGTTTACTTCGCGGAGAACCGCCTGGCCTCGTC
>MGUK01000010.1 GCA_001799995.1 Elusimicrobia bacterium GWF2_62_30 | reverse complement strand
GTAGCGGACGTCCACCCGGATGAACTGCCGCCCGAAAGCCTCGGAATACTTCTCCACCGTCCTGGCGTAGTTCCCCATCATCTTGTTGTTCTTGGGGTCGCTGTTCTCCATGAACTGCGTCACGGCCAGGAACATAAGGAACATGCCGAAGATGGTAAGCGCCATGCTGACCACGCGGCGGAAAGAGGATTCCTTGGGGGGCTCCCGGTACAGGCGCGGCGACACGAACAGGACCTTGTAGATATCCTGCGAGAGCACGGCCGAAGCGGTCACGGCTTCGGCGTAGCGGGCGGAGTCCGCGCTGGAGATGGCGTCGGCGATGGACTCCATTTCCTTGAGGATGAGGTTGAAGACGGGCATGATCGTGCGGCCGCGGCCGCCGAGGGAATCGCCCATGACCATGTCCCGGGTGCGGGCGCGGTAAAGCCTGTCCAGGGACATCTGGAAACGGATGCGGATGTCCGCGTATTCCTTCACCAGGAGGCCGGGCGCGATGGAGGCGCCGCCCAGGTCCTGCGGGAAGGTCTTGCGGGTCAGCTCGAGGTACTCGTAGAGGATGGAGATGGGCGTCTGCCAGACGGAAGCCTCGGAGATCTCCCCCTCCTCGGGGTCGCGCCAGACCTTGCGGCCGGCCATTTCGGGCACGGCCGTATCCAGCCACGGCGGCATCTTGTAGACGACTTCGTCGGACTGCGGGCCTTTGCACTTGGTCTTATGCTCGGTCACCTTGGGATCGCGATTGGGATCGAGGTAGTAGTAAAAAAGCTGCATCTTCACGCCGGCGCAGGCGATCTCCCCCATCTGGGTCTGGCTGAACACGCCCGCAAGCGCGCTCTTCCCGGCCAGGAGGGCAACGATAATGAATATTAGTGCCGCCGCTTTTTTCATACCTGTGCGAACCCTTATTTCTGCGCCGCGCGCAGCCGCCGCTGCTCTTCCGTCCAGAACATCTCGATGGGGACGTCGAGGCCGCGCGTGGCGAAATCCGCGTAGAACTTGGGCGGGTCCCCGGTGGCCGAGAACACGCCGTAGACCTTGCCGGTCTCTTTGTCGATGCTCGTCTGCTTGAAATTGAAGATCTCGTGGATGGAGATCTGGTTCTCCTCGCGGCCGGTGATCTCCGTGACGGAAGTGATCTTGCGCGTACCGTCGGAAAAACGCGTCAGCTGCACGATCATATGCACGGCCGAGGAGATCATTTCGCGCAAAGCCCAGATGGGCAGGTCGGCGCCGGCCATCAGGCACATGGCCTCCAGGCGGGTCAGGCCGTCGCGCGGGGTATTGGCGTGAATGGTGGCCAGCGAGCCTTCATGGCCCGTGTTCATGGCCTGCAACATGTCCAGGGCCTCGGAACCGCGGACCTCGCCGACGACGATGCGGTCGGGGCGCATCCGGAGGCAGTTCTTGACCAGGTCGCGGATGGTGACCTCGCCCTTGCCTTCTACGTTGGGCGGGCGGCTTTCCAGGCGCACCCAGTGATCCTGCTGCAGCCGCAGTTCGGCCACGTCCTCCACGGTGACGATGCGTTCGTCCTCCGGGATGTAGCTCGATAACATGTTGAGGAAAGTGGTCTTACCGGTGCCGGTACCGCCGGAAACGATGATGTCCTTGCGCAGCTTGACGCAGGCTTTCAGGAAATCCACGCAGTCCTGGGAAATGCTGCCCTTTTTCACCAGCTCGGTGTCGGTGAACGGCTTCGAGGAGAAGCGGCGGATGGTCAGCGTCGGGCCGGAAACGGCCAGCGGGGCGATCACGGCGTTGACGCGCGAACCGTCCTTGAGGCGGGCGTCCACCAGCGGCACGGATTCGTCGATGCGCCGGCCCAGCGGGGCCACGATGCGCTTCATCACCTGCACCACCTGCTCGTCGTTGCGAAAGCGGTACTTCGTGAGCACCAGCTTGCCGGCGCGCTCGATGAAGATCTTGTCCGGGGCGTTGACCATGATCTCGGTCACGGCGGGGTCGCGCATCAGCTCTTCCAGGGGGCCCAGGCCGAGGATCTCGTCCAAGAGCTCGTTGATGAACTGCACGCTCTGTTCGCGGGAGAGCGGGTGCTCGGCCTCTTTCTGGATAAGGGAATTTATAATAGCGTCCACGCGCTTGCGGGTTTCCTTGTTGACCGCGGCGTCGTCGGTGATCTTGACGCGCTCGGTTTCCAGCGCGGCCACCACCTGGCGGTGCACCTTGATCTTCAGGTCTTCCCACCACATCGGGACGTCGGTGCGGCCGGCGTTGGGCTGCGGCCCGCCGCCGGACTCTCCCGGGACGGAACGCGCCGCCGCGGGGGACGAGGAGGGACCGGGCCCGGAGCCTTCGGCGGGCTTCCAGAGCATGCCGGAGCCCTGCGCGAACTCCGTAGGGGAGATGCTCGACACCCACTGCTTCTCGCCCGGCACGACCTCGGACAGGCGGCCCAGCAGCACGCGCAGCACCTTCACCCACTGGGTATTGGGCTGCTCGGCTATCAGCACCCGGTTCTGGTTGGCGCAGCCGGGCATCGCGTCTTCCCACGGCATGAAAGCCAGCACTTCCTTGCCCATCTGCTTGAAGAATTTCTCCACTTCCTTCGGGGCCAGCGCGCCGGGCATGTCGTAGAAGTTATCCACGAGCTCGAAGCGGTTGGCCGGGAAATGCAGCTCGTTTATCTCCCTGAAGGCCGCGGCGGTGGCGTTCAGCGCGGCCACGTTGGAATTGGTGACCCAGAAGACCAGGTCGGAGATGTCGAACGCGAACACCTGCATCGGGAAATACGGGTCCACGTCTATGAACAGGTCGAACGACTGGGAAAGCCGGGACAGCAGCGGGAGCAGGACGTCCGGCGACAGCTTGGCCACGTCGGAGCGCCGCTTGCTGAGCGGCAGCACGCCCACGCCCCACTGGGAGATCGGGATCTTGCCTTTGAGCAGGGCGCCCAGGGCCCCGACCGATTCGCGCCCCAGCGCGTGGATGATATCCGTCATCGAAGGCGGGTTGACGCCGAGCAGCAGGGAATGCTCCTGGCGGCACATCGGGTCCAGGGGGATGATAAGGACGTTGCGCTTCTGGTAGTTCGCCCAGGCCAGCGCCAGGTTTACGCAGACAGAGGTTTTCCCCACGCCCTCTTTAGGGCCGGAAAAAGTTATCACTCGGGGAGCCAGATTCTGTTCTGCCATAAGGGTAAGCCTGACAGGGGGCGGCCGGGGCCGCCCTGGTTATTTCACTATTTCGAAAGTGACGAACAGGAACAGGGAACTTTGCTTTTCCACGATGTCGGTGGAGCTGAAAAGAGAGCCTATCAGCGGCAGGCTGCCCAGGATCGGCACCCTGTTCTTGGAAACGTCGCGGCTGCTGCTCTTCAGGCCGCCGATCACCAGCGTCTCGCCGCTCTTTATCTCCACTTCCGTCTGCACCTGGCGGGTGGTCATGGAAGGGATGGTGGTGCCCGACGCGACCACGGTCTGCGAATAGTTGGGGTTGGACACTTCGAGCTGCAGCTGCACGTCCACCGCGTCCTTTTTCTCGGTAAGCACCACGGGCAGCACCGTGAGGATGACGCCGTACTTCTTGAATTCGGCGCCCACGCCCTGCGCGTTGGAATAGGGGACGGGGATCTCGCCGCCCACCGTTATGTTAGCCTGCGTGCCGCTCTTGGTCACGATCTTGGGGTTGGACAGGATCTGGGCCTTGCCTTCCGTCTCCAGCAGTTTCAGCGAAGCCGCCAGCTGCGTCTTGCGTTCGAAGTCGCCGAGCGTCAGGATGCCCGGGATGGTCGCTTCGCTGAAATCGAAGAACTGGTTCCAGGAGAAACCGCGGGTCTTCTGGATGGACCCGCTTATTTCCACGATGTCGGCGCTGACGGCCACCATCTGGGTGGCCTGGGCGCCGGCCGCGGCGGCCAGGGCCGCCAGCAGCGCCGGCAGGGCGATCAAAATTTTAACTTGTCTCATAAAGTTTCTCCCGTGTCTGACGGCCGCTGCGGCGTTATTTTATCAGCCGCTTGAAGCTGGCTATTTCCATCGGATGCAGTTCCACGTCGCCGAGCCCGCGCACGACTACGGCCACGTCGCCCTGTTTCACCGAAAGCGCCAGGTACTGCGCCTCGTTGGGGTTAAGCGCCAGGCTCAGCCCCATCTTGTCCGAAAAAGACTGGTCGGCCGATTCGTCCTTGGCCTTGTTCTTGGCCTGGGCGACGGAGAGCCCCTGCCCCAGGTTGGAGCCCACGCCGAGCACCAGCACGTTCTGGAGAATGGTGGCCGTGACCCTTTCCTTGCGGTTGTCGCCCATGACCGCTTCGAAGGTAACGAGGATGTCCACGCGGTCGCCGGGCTTTATCAGGCGCAGCAGGTCGTTCTCCAGCGGGAGCACGCAGCCGCGGTAGCCGGGAGGGACCTTGACGCTCAGGCCCGCCTCGGGGCTGAGGGAAACGAGGGAGGACTGCGTAAGCTGGTTGCCCTTGGGCACGCGGATGGCCGTCACCAGGTTGGAGACCAGCTTGAGGTCGGACTGGCTGCGCACTTCATAGGCGTCCTGCTCGAGGTACATGCGGGGGATCTCCCTGGGTTCCACCAGGTCGGAATTCATGATGGTGCGGGCGGGCAGGTCGAACTTGGCCACCAGCACGGTGGCGCGCTCGAGCTGCGCGTTGAGCGCGTTCTGCTTGGAGGTGAGCAGCCACCAGTAGATCCCGGCGGCGGCCAGGGCCAGCACCACGGGGACGAGCATTCCTTTCTTTTCCATGTGTATATTCTCCAATTAAATTATTGCTTCCGCATTACAGCCGTGTTAAATCCTAAAACCGCCGCCAGCTCACCTGAAGAAAGGCTTTTCCACCGGCATCCGCACTTTTATGACCATCCGCTTTATATGCCTGTCCTTGGGCGAATCGGCCAGGAAATAATTAGACCCCGGGAAGATCAGCCTGGCCGGATAATGCAGGGTCACCAGGAGGTCCTGCCCCGAGGTATAGGCCTGCGTATCATAGACCGTATCCACCAGCCTGCCCTCCACGCGCACCCCGGGGGAATTCGGGAACATCTTCATGAGCGCGTTCTTCATCTTCATATTGGCCGTGCCGGAACTGGCGGCGGCCCGGGCGTTGCCGCCGTGAGGGCCGGCGGTCAGAGACCCTATGCGCGCGAGCTCGTAGGCGCAGTGATGGGCGAGGATGGTCTGAAAACCCATGTTCCCCATCTCCATTATAAAGAACAGAAGCAGCATGAAAACGGGCAGCACGAGCAGGAGCTCTATCGTGACCTGTCCCGCCCGGATCAGGGCCCGAAGGCCTCCGGCACGGCGGGGCACACCGCCGGACCCGCTCCCCGGTCGCCCGGGGTGCGGTACCTGGCCGGCCGGGGCCGGAGGCAGCAGTAAGCGTTCTATGCGCATAAAACCGCGCACTTTCTCCGGCGCCGGGCCGTGGAAAGGCGTTTAACGGACCGGGGGCCCGCCGTTGCGGCTCCCCCCCGACGCCCGCCCCCGCGGAAGATCCGCGGGACGGGAAGCGCCGGACTTAAGTATCTAGTTGCCGCCGCCGCTGCCGAGCTGGCCCGCAGCGCCGTTTATCATACCCTGGATGCTCTGGAAGAGCGTAGGCATATATTTCTTCAGCGCCACGCCGGCGACAAGCACCACGCCCACGACCACGGCCAACATCAGCAGATATTCGACGGTATTCTGGCCTTTCCTGTTCTTGAACAGCTTATTCATTTTGCGTTCCTCCATAAACAATTTCAAAACGGGGATTCCTGGTACACTTTCATTATCACCATGCCGCCGCGCTTGAACTGGTTCGAGACCGCGTACTGCAGCGCCTTGTACATCATCACAAAAACGAACAGCAGCGAAACCGTAACGAGCAGGTATTCTATGGCGGTCTGCCCGCGCCGTCCCGCCTTTACGCCCGGTAACCAGGTCCGCATAGCTCCTAGAACTGGAACTTCAGCGCCATCTGGCTGCTCTTGCCGAGCGAGCCGTACGGGACCATCGTATAGTCCAGCCCCATGCCGAGGCCGAAAGCCTGGGAGGAGTAGATCCCGATACCGAAAGCCCAGCCGGAAACGTCGTTCATCCCGAGGCTGTCCAGGGTCTTGTCCGACATGTTCTTGCCCATATTGTCGCCGGGAGAATAGCCCGCGCGCACGGAAACGCGGCCCACCTGGAGCAGTTCCTCCGGCAGGCTGATCTCCACGCCGCCGCCCAGCACGGAGCCCCTGTCGGAATAGGTCTTCTGCTCGACGGCGACCGTCAGGAAGGGGTTGAACATGACCGCGCCGCCCAGGCGCTGCACCCTTACCACCTGCTTGGACTTGCCGGAGAAATTAGACCCGGACCAGCCCAGGGAGATCTTGCGACCCAGGCGCAGGATAGCGCCGCCGTCGTAAACGAGGTTGCGGTAGTTCTCGCTGTAGTTGTCCTCGTACACGTTCTTGAGGCTGACGCCCACCATGAACCTTTCCAGGAAAAAGCCCTTCGCCAGCGTGAGGGAGAAGTAGCCGTTGCGGACCTTTACGTCGGAGCCGTAAAGCGGGACGCCGGCCGAATCGCGCACGTCGAAATCGGTTATCGTGTAGTACGCGGCGTTCACGCCTATGACCGACTGCCCCACGGGGTGCACATAGGACAGGTACTGGCCGGAATAATCCTGGAGCCAGCCCAGGTGGGAGAACGAGATCTCGCGCATCTGCGCGGAAGCTATGCCGGCCGGGTTGATCCCCATGGCCTCGCCGCCCTCGAGCAGGGACACGCCGCAGTTGCCCAGCGCCTGCGCGCGCGCGCTGCCGGTGGGGATCTTCATGAAGACCGCGCCGTCGGTGCCCAGGGAGGCGTTGGCCGCGTCGGCGGGAGCGCTCAATACGGAAGCCAGCAGGCAGGCCGAAACAACGGTTGGCAAAAGAAGCTTTTGCGCCCAGCGTTTTATGTTCTTCATAAATCTACCCTCTTAAAAGAAGCTCGTGCCCGTCCCCGCTCTTAGGGAATAAGTATCTTCTTGACCACCTGGCAGACGTCGCGCGTCCCCTCGCTGGCCTCGAAGCGCACCACCGCGAAATACACGCCCGGCGCCACCGTGCGGCCGGAACTGTTCACCCTGGGCCAGCAGGCCTCGTGGGTATGCGTCACCGAGCACCGGCCCAGCCCGTCCACGTCGTTGCCGGTCCCCCTGAGACCGTAGTCCTTCTTGTAGACCAGGTCCCCGGCCAGGTTATAGATCTTCAGGTCCGTCCGCCCGTTGAGCAGCGAGGGGATCTTGAACCACCCGGCGGTGCCGTTGTACGGGTTCGGGGCGAAATAGGTCTCGCGCGAGAAATCGCCGCACAGGTCGTACGTGCCGCCCTTCGTGACCGGGATGTTGTTGATGATGATATCCGCGCCGTCGGGGCCGGTCGCCAGCGGCGGCGGGTTGGAGAGGTCATAATTGCCGTACAGCGTGTCAATC
>MGUK01000009.1 GCA_001799995.1 Elusimicrobia bacterium GWF2_62_30 | reverse complement strand
AGCGGAACTGGAAGCCGGCAAATCCTACGACCGCGCCAAAGTCCTGGCCTTCTTCAAAACCTGGGGCAACTAACCCAACTGCACAAAAAATGCCGCCCGCCTCTTAAAGATCCCCGGCCATCCCGGGGATATTTTTTTCAGATACCGGATCTCGAAATGCAACATTGGAGTGACTGACCGCCCGGTACCTTGGCAAACCCGTTGCAGAAGGGGGGCCCCGCCATAATTTCCTAAAGGCGGGGGGGAACCACGTAAGGGTTCCCTCTTCCGGGTTTGCAGAGGTACCGGGCGGGCAGGCACGAACCCCACCTTGTAGTTAAGCGCGTTTTGCGTTCCGGCCCCCGCATCCGTCCCGAACCCCAGTCTGGGTTTTCATCGTTGCGGCAGTTGTGTAGAATATACCGCAGGGGCGGCTAAGTTCATATCCTGTTATCCCGGTGTGCCGGGAAAGGCGGCTGCATGAAAGACGCGCACGAAAAACTCAAAGTACTGCTGGAGAACATCCAGAAAGTTTTCGTCGGCAAACCAGACGCCGCGCTCTGGTCCATGGTCTCGCTGCTGGCAAGAGGCCACCTCCTGATAGAGGACGTACCCGGCATCGGCAAAACCCTGCTCGGCCAGGCCCTGGCCAAATCCGTAGACGCCAGCTTCCGGCGCATCCAGTTCACCAACGACCTCCTGCCCTCCGACATCCTCGGCATCACCCTGGTCAACCAGCAGGACCATTCCTTCGACTTCAAGCCCGGCCCCATCTTCAGCCATATCGTGCTCACCGACGAGGTCAACCGCGCCACGCCCAAGACGCAGTCGGCCATGCTGGAGGCCATGAACGACCTCCAGGTCACGGTGGACGGCCGCACACATGTCCTGCACGTACCCTTCATGGTCATCGCCACGCAGAACCCCGTGGAGTACCACGGCACTTTCCCGCTGCCGGAGGCCCAGCTCGACCGCTTCCTGCTGCGCATCCGCATAGGCTACCCCGACGCCAGTTACGAGAAGCGCATCCTGCAGGAGGGCGACCTGGCGCAGCGCCTCAAGGACCTCAAGCCGGTGCTCTCCATCGAGCAGGTGCTGGCGCTGCAGGCGGAGGCGGACAAGGTGCGCATGGACGAATCCCTGCTGGACTATATCGTAGCCATAGCCGGGGCGACGCGCTCGGCAAAGGGCATCAAGCTGGGCCTGAGCCCTCGCGGCTCGCTGGCGCTGTGCAGCGCGGCCAGGGCGCTGGCGCTCATCTCGGGGCGCGACTACTGCATCCCCGACGATATCAAGCGCGTGGCGGTCCCGGTGATGAGCCACCGGCTGCTCTCGGACTCCAACCTTTACGGGCTGGCCAGGATAGAAGAAGCGGAGTACATGGTCGAGGCCCTGCTGCAGACGGTGCCCTGTCCCTGAGCTGGCGAAAGCAGCCGTACGCACAGGCTTTCCAAATGGCAGAACTCACGCCGGGAAAAGAACTTAGCGGTATTCCGCGCCCCCGCGCAACGCGCCTTACGGGGCTCGGCTGGGGCGCTTTTGCCGCGTGGTTCATCACTATCCAGGCCGCTGCCGTGAGCGGCAATAATCTCCTGTACCTGCTGTCGGCCGTTATCCTGTCCGCCTTCCTGCTCTCCTGGGCGTGGGGGAAGATAAATTTCCGTTCCGTAGAGGCCGCGCTGCTGCCGCCCGGGCAGCTCTTCCGCGGCACCGAATTCTCTTTACCCGTGACGCTCCACAACCGGTCCGGCCTGGCCGCGCTGGGCCTGCGCCTGGCCTGCCGCGGCCAGCGGCTTTGCGCGGAGCGCCTGGAGGCCGGCGGAAAGGGGGAACTTGAGCTGCGCTACCGGCTGCCCCACCGCGGCCAGAACCGCCTGGAAGATCTCCGCCTTGAGACCGAATTCCCGTTCGGGCTGCTGCTCCACAGCCGGGCGCTGCAGGTCCAGGAACTGACCGCCCTGCCGCGCACGCGGGAGATCCGCTCCGCGTCCGAACTTGGCGAAGGCGTGGAAGTCCTGGTTTCCTCCTCGTCCAGGCGCGGCCGCTCGGGGGACCTCTGGGGAGTCAGGGAGATGCGCGCCGACGAGGACGTAAGGTCCGTAAACTGGAAGCTTTCAGCCAAGACCGGCCGCCTCATGACGGTAGAGTACGCCGAGGCCGTGGGTTCGCGCGTGACGGTCCGCCTTGAAGGGAACGCCTCGGGCCCGGAGGGTGAAACACGCGTGGAGGAGGCGGCCGGCGCCTGCCGTTTCTTTATCGACGCGGGAGCGGAGGTGCGGCTGATAACTCCGGACGGAGAGATAGACTACGGCCGGGGACTGCTGCACCTCGACCGGCTCCTGCGCTCCCTGGCGCTGGCCGGCGACGGCGCGAAACCCAGGCCCTCGACCAGCCCGGACCCCGTGCCCGCCGGAGAAAGCCAGGACGAGGTACTCTGGCGCCGCCTGACGCTGGCTGGCTGCTGGCTTATCTATTTGTGCCTGTTCCTGGTGGAGGAATTCCGCACCTACCCGGCGGGCGTGATCGCCGCGCTGCTGGCCGCCGCCACGCTGGCCCGGGGGCGCGGCCTGCCGCGCCTGCCCGGGCGTTTATGGGACGCCGTTTCGCTGGCGGTGCTGCTGCACGCCGTGCTGCTGCACTGGCGCAGCGCGGGGATCATGGTGGCCAATACCTGGCTGGTCGGGTACATGCTTGTGTATTTCGCGTTCAATACCGGCGACTTGGCCGGGCGCAGGCGGGCCTTCACCGTTTTCTACCTCGGCTTTTTCCTGGTGTCGGGACAGACCATCAGCCTCTGGTACTTCCCCGCTTACCTGGCCTACCTGGCCTTCGCCACGGCCTGGCTGGCCGCCGAATGGGGGGCCGGCCTGCGCCCGGGGCGGCGCTGGCCCGGCGCGCTGGGAACGGTGATGGGGGTCCTGCTCGTCCTGAGCGCGGCGGTCTTCGCCGCGATACCGCGCGTGGAGCCGCGTATCCGGCGCAGCCCGATAGTGGCCGCCCTGGGGCTGGATAAGCTGAACGCCCGCTCCTCTTCCGTAACGGGCTTCACGAAGAACGTTTCCCTCGGCTATTTCGGGGAGCTCAAGCGGTCCGGCGCAAGGGTGATGCGCATAAGGCCGCTGAAGTCCGCCGGGTCCGACCCGCCGCCGCTCTACGTGCGCGGCATGGCCTTCGACGAGTTCGACGGCCTCCGCTGGAGCAAGGGAGCCAACGACCTGAAGTACCGGCTAAACGGGCGGTTGTTCTGGAGCCGGGACGGCGGCGGGCCCATGACGCGCTCCGGCCGGAGCCTGCTCTTCCCGGGCGGGGGCCCCGCCTCGCCCACGGCGGCCGCGGAATACACCATCTACCCCATGAACCTGGCGGTGATCTTTTCCGCCTACCCTATAAGTTCCGTGGAGCCGGCCGGCGCCGGCGCCTTTTTCGACTATACCGACAGCGCCTATTTCGCCGTGCCGTACCAGCGCGGCGTGCAATATACCGTGCGCGGCCGGGCGCCTGTTCCTTCCGAAGGAATACTGGCCTTCACGGAAGACTCGGAGAATCTGCTCCGGCGCTACCTGCGCATCCCGGAGGGAGAGGATCCCCGAATGGCGGGCCTGGCCCGGAGCGTCACCCGCAAGGCCCGGGGGCCCCTGGCCAAGGCGCGCGCCATAGAGAAATACCTGCGGTCGACTTATAACTATTCTCTCTTTTCTAAAAAGGAAGGCGCGAGCCTGGCGGATTTCCTGTTCGTGACCCGCGAGGGGAATTGCGAGTATTTCGCGTCCGCTGCGGTCATGCTCTTGCGTCACGCCGGGGTGCCCGCGCGGCTGGTGACCGGGTTCCTGGCCTCGGAGTATAACGAATACGGCGATTTCTACGACGTGCGCCAGAGCCAGGCCCACGCCTGGACCGAAGCCTATATCCGCGGGCTCGGCTGGGTCCGGCTGGACCCCACGCCTTCCGGGAGCTACGGGGCCCTCTTGGGCAGGCGGCTGGCCGGCCGGCTGTCGCGCTGGCTCGAGGCCGGCAATGTCCGCTGGTACCGGCATGTCATCGGCTACGACAACTACGCCCAGCGTAATACCTTCCACCGCCTGGGCGTGGCTGTCTCGCGCTGGAACCTGGCGCGGACGCTGGGGTGGCTGGCGGGGATCTTCGCCGCGGCGCTTATCCTGCGGGCCGTGGCCCTGGCCTGGCCGCGCCGCCGGACCGTACGGCCCGCCCTGGATATTTTCGCCCGGGCCCAGGCCGCCCTGGAAAGCGCCGGCCTCCGGCGCGAGCCGTGCTGGACCCCGCGGGAATACGCCCTCTGGGCGGCCCGCCGGCGCCCCGACCTGTCCGGCATCCTTAAACTGGCCGACGAACACTACCAGGAGCGCTATGCCGGGCTGCCGCGCACAACAGAAGAACTTACCGCCGCCCGGGAAATTCTCGCGCAGCTCCGCGCACGCACCGCGCCGCCTTTCTGGCGCGGACTACGACACCGGAATTAGGATCGCCGGCCTGTTTGAACCACCGCCTTAATTTAGGTATATTTTATCTATGAATCCATTAAGCCTGTTGCGACAATTTATCAAAGGCCTGACCACCGAGACGGAACCGCCGCAGATAGCGGCCGGCGTGGCCTTCGGCTTCCTCATCGGCCTGCTGCCCAAAGCCACCCTTACCGTGCAGCTGCTGCTGGTGCTGGTGATGGCCCTGCGCGTTAATTTCCCGATAGCGCTGCTGGCCATCGCGGCCACCGTGCTGGTCAATCCCCTGCTGGACAAGCTCACCGACCCGCTCGGCTACGCGCTGCTTTCGGCGCCGTCCCTGGCGCCGCTGTGGACCAGCCTCTACAACATGCCCGTCCTGCCGTGGACCGGGTTCAACAACACGGTGCTGCTGGGCGGACTGCTCTTCGGCCTGCTGATGTTCGCGCCCATATACTTCGCCGCGCGCAGGGGAGCCCGCGTCTACAATGAGCGCTACAAGGAAAAAGTGATGAATTCCAAACTGGTCAAGGGGCTTAAAGGCTCGTTCCTCTTCGACTGGTACTTCAAGGCGGGGGCATAATATGCGCTGGTCATACATAATACCCCGCTTCATCCTGCTGGTCCTCGTCTGGGCCTTCTTCTTCTTCGCCTTCGATCCCCTGCTGAAGATGGGCATCGTTAAAGGTCTCGAAAAAGGCCTGAAGGCCAAAGTGGAAATAGCCGGTCTTAAGACCAGTTTCCGCCATCCTTCCCTGAAGCTGACGGGCTTCGCCGCCGCCGACTCGAAGGACGAATTCCGCAATATCGTGGAATTCTCCGAACTGTCCTTCGCCGCGGCCGGCACGCAGCTCCTAGAGAAAAAGCTGCTGGTGGAGAACGCCGCGCTTACGGGGCTGCGCTTCGGCACCGCACGCAAGACGTCGGGCAAGCTCCCGTTCGCCGCCGAGGAACCGCCTTCGGAACTCGTGGCCAGCCTCAAGGCCGAATCGAAGGACTTCACCATGGACCGGGTGGCGGACGCGAAGGCCGACGCGGCGGCCGACTACAAGGTAGACCCCGACGACCTCGAATCCGTAAAGCTGGCCAAGCAGCTTGAGGAAGACTACAACCGGGATTACAAGAACATCTCCGAGCGCCTGGACACGAAGAAGTACGACGCCGCGCTGGACGCGCTGAAGGCCCGGTATGAAAAGGCCAGGGGCGAAAAGAACTTCGCCAAACAGGCCAAGGAATACGGCGAGATCGGCAAGGAAGTGAAAAAGCTCAACGCCGAGTTCAAGAAGGACAAGGAAGAGGTGGAAGCCGCCCTCGCCAAAGCCAAAGGCGCCTTCAAAGCCATCGACGAAGCCCGCAAGAAAGATACCGCCAACGTGATGTCGAAGATGAAACTGCCGTCGATGGACACCCAGTCCATAGCGCGCATGCTGGCCGGGCCGGTGATAGCCGAAAAGACCGCGCAGGCCATGAAGTGGATGGCCATGGCGAAGAAATACATGCCCTCCAATTCAAAGGGCGTGCTTAAGAACGAGGCGCCGCGCGGCCGCGAGGTGCATTTCCCCAGGGAACACGCCTATCCTGCGGTGCTCGTGCGCAGGCTGGACATCAGCGGCGAGCTCGGCCTGGAAGACCCGCTGGCCTACACCGGCACGGTGGAAGGGCTTACCAGCCAGCCGCAGGTCTACGGCAAGCCCACGACGGCGGCGCTCAAGGGCTCGAAAGGCGCGCGCAGGATGGACTTCAAAGCCTCGCTGGACGCAACGGGCGACACCATCAGGACCGATTCCTCGCTCTCCTATTCGGGGATGCCGGTAAAAGAACTGAAGCTCGGCTCCGAATCCTCTTTCATGGTGGACGTTACCGGCGCTTCCGGCGCGGTGGACGGAACGCTCAGGACTTCGGGCGAAGACCTGGACGGGAAAGCCGCGGTCCGCCTTACCGGCGGCACGTTCAAAGCGTCCGCCGACAAGATAAAGGCGGCCCCGCTGCGTTCGGCGGTGCAGTCCTCCTTCGCCGGCCTTTCCTCCGCTCTTATCGAGACGGATATTGCCGGCACGATGAAAGCCCCGAAACTTTCCATCAGGACCGACCTGGCCGACAAGCTTTCCAAAGCCTTCTCCGGCGCGATGGGCGCCGAGGTTAAGAAAGCCCAGGAGGCCGCGCAGAAGAAGATAGACGACGCGCTGAAGCCCTACAGGGACCGCCTGGACAAGCTTTCTTCGGGGAAACAGGCCGAGCTGGGCGACAAGCTTAAAGGCGCCGAATCGAAGATAACCGGGGCCGGGGACAACCTGCTCAAGAACCTGACCCCGTCCAAGCTGAAGCTTCCGAAGATAAAGTTCTGACGGGTATCCGGGGCACGGCCTTAGCGTGCCCAACTGCGGGGGGGGAAATGAAAAAGATTAGAATGCCTGTCGTATTCATAGGGCATGGCTCGCCTATGAACGCGGTGCTGGACAACCCGTTCACCCGGGCCATGAAAAGCCTCGGGACCAAACTTCCGAAACCGAAGGCCGTCCTGTGCGTCTCCGCCCACTGGCTGACCGAGAACGAACTGCGCCTTAACGGCGCCGACGATTTCGAGACCATCTACGATTTCTTCGGCTTCCCCGACGAGCTGTACAAGATGAACTACGCTCCTCCGCCGGCAGCGAAAGAGGCCGCCAGGACGGCGGCGCTGCTGGTACCGTCCCCGGCCATTGAGGAGCGCGGGCTCGACCATGGCGCCTGGACGGTGCTGCGCATGCTTTACCCGGATGCGGAGGTCCCCGTATTCCAGCTCAGCGTGGATCTGGCGGCGCCAGGCAAATACCATTACGACCTGGGCAGGCGCCTGGCCCCGCTGCGCGAAGAAGGGATACTTATCCTCGGCAGCGGCAACATAGTGCACAACCTGCCGCTTATGGATCAGGAGCTGGACGCCCCGCCGGAAGCATGGAACAAGGCTTTCGACCTGAAAGTTAAGGAATATATAGATAAGGACCGGCGCCCCGACTTGGCGGACTACGAAGCCCTGCCAGGGGGGGAACTGGCCGTGCCCACCCCGGACCATTACTGGCCCTTCCTGGTGGCGCTGGGGGCCGGGCTGCAGGATAAAGCCGCCTACCCGTACGAAGGCTACCACCACGCCTCTCTGTCCATGAGGGCCGTCCGCTTCG
>MGUK01000008.1 GCA_001799995.1 Elusimicrobia bacterium GWF2_62_30 | reverse complement strand
GGTTTGTACCCAAAGGAAATCATGAAAAAAAGAATAGCTTTGTCCTTGTTGTTCCTGGCGTCTGTTTGCGCCTCGCCGGCTTTCAGTCAGCAGGCTCTCAGCGGCGACGTAAAAGAGCAGATAAAAGAAGTGCAGGACGCCATAAAAAAGAAAGGCGCCAAATGGACCGCCGGGGAGAACAATATCTCCAATGCCCGGGAAGACTGGAAATACCTGGTAGGCCTTGATTTCGCGCCCGTGCAGGCCGAGCCCATCGAGCTGGTGGCCGCCGCCGAGCTGCCCGCCGCCATTGACTGGCGCGATTCCAACGGCAATTACGTGACGGCCGCCCGCAATCAGAAAAAATGCGGCTCCTGCTGGGCTTTCGCCATGACCGGCGGCCTGGAATCCTACACGCTGCTCAAGAAGAACACGCCCGATACGGACCTGGACCTTTCCGAGCAGGTGATGCTTTCGTGCAGCGGCGCGGGCACCTGCAAAGGCGGGCGCCTCAGCGCCGGCTTCCTGCAGAAGTCCGGCCTTCCGCTGGAAGAGGTTTATCCCTATACCGCCACCGACGGCAGCTGCGCCGCCGCCGCTCCCGGCTGGCAGGCTTCGGCCAGCAAGATAGGCGCCTGGGGCTCGGTGTCGCAGAAACTGGAGACGCTGAAGGCCGCCCTGATAAAGTACGGCCCGCTGCCCACCGCGTTCATGGTCTACGAGGATTTCATGCTCTATAAGACCGGCGTGTACACCTACACCACCGGCAAGAAGCTGGGCGGCCACGCCGTGCTGCTGGTCGGCTACAACGACGAGGGGCAGTACTTCATCGTAAAGAACAGCTGGGACCCGGCCTGGGGCGAGAACGGCTTTTTCCGCATCGCCTATTCCGAAATGGACACGGTGGTGGATTTCGGCCTTAGCACCATAGCCTACCGGGCGTCCAAGGACGAGACCCCCGTGGGGGAAGCGGTGCGTGCCGGCCTGCTGCCGAAGTTCGCGCCCGCGGCGGCCTGGAACTGAGAACAGGCGGTCCGCTAGAACGGCGCGGAGAGACCCGCGCCGTTTTTATTTGCCGACGATAACGCAACCATGACCAAACTCCTCTCGCGCTGGCACAACGCCGATCCCGCCCTTAAGGCCTTCCTGCTGGGCGTTTTCTTCCTCGGCATCAATTCCGGGATAATCTCCTCGGCGTTCAATAACTATCTCAACGATTCCTTCAGCCTGACCTCGCGGCAGCGCGGCTTCCTGGAATTCCCGCGCGAGCTGCCCGGCTTCCTGCTTATCTTCATCACCGGGCTGCTGGCGGCGCTGCCGGTGCGGCAATGGGCCGTGATCACCAGCCTGCTTACCGCCGTCGGCGTGGCCGGGCTGGGCTTCCTGTCTCCTACCTATCACCTGATGCTTTTCTGGATGCTCTTGTGGAGCACCGGGGGGCATTTGTTCATGACCGTGGAGAGCGTGATGGGGCTGAATTTCGCCAAAGAGGGCGGCCACGGCCGCAGGCTGGGACAGATAAGCGGCATGACCAATTTCGCCGCCATAGCCGGCGCGGGCCTGGTGTGGCTGCTGGCCAAGACCGCGGGCCCCGGGGTTTACCGCTGGTCTTTCCTGGCCGCGGCGGCGGCTTCGGTGGTCTCGGCGTATCTTTTTGCAAAGATGAAGACCGGCGCCGAGGAAGCCGCCCCGTCGGGGAAGCGCTTCGTCCTGCGCCGCAAATATAAATGGTATTACCTGCTCAATATCCTGTTCGGCGCGCGCAAGCAGATCTTCCTTACCTTCGCGCCGTGGGTGCTGGTAACGGTGTACGGGGCCAGCCCGGCGCTGATGGCCGCGCTTTCCATGGCCGCGTATTTTCTCGGGGTGGTCTTCCGCCAGGCCTTCGGCGTGCTGACCGACAGGATAGGGGAGCGCAGGATGTTCATGGCGGACGCCGCTATCCTGCTGTTCATCTGCGCCGGCTTCGCCCTGTCGGTGTACAAACCGCTGCTGTACGCGCTCTATATAATCGACAATTTGATGTTCGCCACGCGCATAGCGCGCACCACGTACCTTAACAAGATAGCCGAGCACCGCTCCGACGTGGCGCCCACCATCTCCATGGGCGTGACCATGGACCACGCGGTGTCCATGACCATCCCCGCCCTGGGCGGCCTGCTGTGGGCCGCTTACGGCTACAAGTCGGTGTTCCTGGCGGCCTCGCTGCTGTCAGTGGCCGGCTTCCTGGCCGCGCTGGCGGTGCCGGACAAAAAGAAGAGCTAGCCGCCCGGATCGGACCGGGCCTATTTGTTCTCGAAGTAGACCATGTCTATCAGGAACAGGGCCCCCAGCAGCACGGCCTTTTTATCCGTATCCGCGTCCTGCGGGAAAGTAACGCTGAAATTGTCGGCGTCGGTGAAGGTTTCCTTCGCCAGGCCGCTCCACTGCTTGACGATGGCGCCGTCCTCCGCGCCGTTCTTCGAAAGCTTGAAGGTCCAGGGGTGCAGGACGGGCGCGCAGACGTCGTAGAGCGTCCCGCCCGACGGGTCTGTGATGGTGAATTTCTTCGTCAGGATAGAAAATTCCCGCTTGACCCCGCCCAGGAGGCGGCCGGCCGCGTCGTAGATCTCCGCCTCGTGGAAGTAGAAGCGGAAGGGCTTAACGATATTCATCACGGGCTGCCCGGACATGCTGAACAGGTGTATCTTGAAGGGCCGCAGGGCGTGCAGCACCATCCTGGCCAGCAGGGAGCTTTCTTCGGCGGCCCAGTACAGCTGCTGCCCCGAAGCGTGCGAGACGGCGTATTTGTTCCTGCTCTCAAAATCTACAAGGATCTCGGCCCATTCCTTCTTCTGCTGAACTATGAGCGTCGGCGCTGCGGTTAATTGTTGCATTGTATTGTCCTTTATCAGCCGGGTCCGCCGCGTTCCCCCGGTAAAACTTCCCGCGCGGCCTCTACGCAGTATCGCAAATTTTTTCAAGAACGGGAAGCGGGCGCGGCGCATATATTCCACAGAGGTCCGTTAATTTTGGATAATAGAGGACGGCCCGGCAAAAACTTTTTAATAATTCAGCGGCGCCGGCTCCCCGCAGCGGTTTTATAAGGAACAAGAATATGGCCGAAAAAGACGATAAAAAAGTAATTTACTCAATGGTGGGCGTCAGCAAATACTATGACAAGAAAGCGGTGCTCAAGGACATCTACCTCTCTTACTATTACGGCGCGAAGATAGGCGTGCTGGGCCTCAACGGCTCCGGCAAAAGCTCGCTCTTGCGCATCCTGGCCGGCCTCGACACCGATTTCAAGGGCGAGACCGTGCTTTCCCCCGGGCACACCGTAGGTCTCCTGGAGCAGGAGCCGAAGCTGGACGAAGAAAAGACCGTAAGGCAGATAGCCGAAGAAGGCCTGCCCGAGGCCATGGCCGCGCTCAAGGAATACAACGACATCAGCGACAAGCTCTCCGAGCCGATGAGCGATGACGTCATGAACAAGCTCATCGATCGCCAGAGCAAGGTGCAGGAGAAGATAGACGCGCTCAACGCCTGGGACGTGGACAGCCGCCTGGAGCTGGCCATGGACGCGCTGGGCTGCCCGCCGCCGGACACGCTGATAAAGACCATTTCCGGCGGCGAGAAGCGCCGCGTGGCCTTGTGCCGCCTGCTCCTGCAGGAGCCGGACATCCTGCTCCTGGACGAGCCCACCAACCACCTGGACGCCGAGGCCGTGGCCTGGCTGGAACATCACCTGAAGGAATACAAGGGCACCATCATCGCCGTGACGCACGACCGCTACTTCCTCGACAACGTGGCCGGCTGGATCCTGGAGCTGGACCGCGGCGCGGGCATCCCGTGGAAGGGCAATTACTCGTCGTGGCTGGAACAGAAGGGCGAGCGCCTGCGCCAGGAGGAGAAGTCCGAGACCGACCGCCAGAAGACCCTGAAGCGCGAGCTGGATTGGATCCGCATGGGCGCCAAGGCCCGCCAGGCCAAAGGCAAGGCCCGCATCACCGCCTACGAGAACCTGCTCAGCCAGGACAATGAGAAGCTGGCCAAGGAGCTGGAAATTTATATCCCGCCGGGCCCGCGGCTGGGCAATTTGGTGGTGGAAGCCAAGAACGTGACCAAGGCTTTCGGTGACAAGGTGCTGCTCGATAATGTTTCCTTCTCGCTGCCGCCCGGCGGCATCGTGGGCATCATCGGCCCCAACGGCGCCGGCAAGACCACGCTGTTTAAAATGATCACCGGCGAGGAAAAGCCTGATTCGGGCGACTTCAAGGTGGGTGAGACCGTGCAGCTGTCCTATTCCGACCAGCATCGCGGCACGCTGACGCCCGGCAAGAACGTCTGGGAAGTCATCTCGGGCGGCCTGGACATAGTGAAGCTCGGCAAGATGGAAGTGAATTCCCGCGCCTACGTGGCGCGCTTCAACTTCAGCGGCCAGGACCAGCAGAAGAAGGTGGAGAACCTGTCCGGCGGCGAACGCAACCGCGTGCACCTGGCCGTGATGCTCAAGGAAGGCGGCAACGTGCTGCTGCTCGACGAGCCCACCAACGACCTGGACGTGAACACCATGCGCGCGGTGGAAGAGGCGCTGGAGACCTTCGCCGGCTGCGCCGTCATCATCAGCCACGACCGCTGGTTCCTGGACCGTGTGGCCACGCATATCATGGCCTTCGAGGGCGACAGCAAGATAGCCTGGTTCGAGGGCAACTTCAGCGAGTACGAGGCCGACCGGCACGCCCGCCTGGGCAACGCCGCCGACACCCCTCACCGCATTAAGTACAAGAAACTCACCAGGCCTTGAGCCGACGCGGGTGATGAGGGGGCCGGGTTAGCAAAACCTTCCGACGACCGAGCCTTGCGTAAGCGGCGAGGGAGGAGGATGAGCGACGGGCACGGTGTGCCCTAGCGCGTTTTGCGCTCCGGCCCCCTCAGCGCCCGCCGGACCTGAGCGTAACAAAAAAACCGCCCCCGAGGGGGGCGGTTTCTTTTTGGCCGGAGCGGGTGGGACTACTTTATGCCGAGTTCCACGCGCAGCACTTCCAGGGCCCTGTCAGTGTCCGAGACGTTCAGCAGCAGGCGGCCGGACGACCCGCCGAAAGACGTGCCGTAGACGGTGGTGATGTTGATGTTGTTCTCGCCGAGGATCCTCGCCAGGCGCAGCAGCTGGCCCGGCTTGTCGGGCATCTCTATGGAGATCAGGAAGGTCTCGATGGTGGTGAAACCGGCGCCCGTAAGCACGTGGCTCACCTTGCGGTCGGTGTCCACGGCCACGCGCACCACGCCGGAATCGTCGCGGATCTCGGACGCTATCCCGATGATGTTCACGCCCTCATTGGCGAAAAGCTCCACGAACTTGTGAAGCGCGCCCGGCACGTTGGGGATGAAAACGGTGTATTGCCTTATAAGTTTTACCGGCATAGTAACTCCGGACCGAAGCGTTAGACAGCGGTACAGGCTGTATAAACTAGTCTATTAATTTTCCCCGCCCCGGTAAAGAGGCGCGCCGCCGGGTCGCCGGGGAAAAGTTATATAATCCATCTTAATGTTCCGCATACTGCCGGAAGGCAGATCCAGGACGCTTTCCCTGCTGGCGCTAGGGCTGGCCGCGGTCAGCGGCTGCATGGCCGCGCTGACCATCGGCAGGCTGTTCCTGTTCGTCGGGATGTCCGCGTCCCCGTCCTTCTGGATGGGCATGGCGAGCACCACCGTGCCCGTGGAGATGCCGGCGCTGGCCGCTTTCGCGGCGGAGCATATCCTTATCTTTTTTGTCGTCTTCGCCCTGCTGTGGCTTTCGGCTTTTGTGCTGGCCCTGGGGGTTTGGCGGCGCCGGGAATGGGCGCGCGGCGGGGCCGCGGCCATGTTGTACCTGCTCAGCGCCGCGGCTTTCCTGGTAATGCTGTTCCCGTCGCTGGTGGTGCCGCGCCCGCTATTCTACCAGGGCGTTTCCATCGCACCCGAATTTAACCAGGTGGTCACCCGGATGGCGCAGCTGCTGCGGATAGTTTCGCTGTGCGGCGGCGCGCTGCTGCTCTGGTGGGGGCTGGCACTGGACCGCGGGCGGCTCCGGCTGGAATTCGAAAGAGGAAAAAATGAAAAAGATCAAATTCACGGTTCTTAATTTTCTCCTGTTCCTGGCCCTGGCGCCCGCCCTCTGCGCCGGCGGGTTCGGGATGCGCTGGGTGGAGACCGAGGTGATCCTGGACAAGGACGGCAAGGCGCAGGTCTCCTATGCCGTGCGCTGGAAGGCTGCCGGCGGCGAACTGCACGGCTTCTATTTCGAGGGCTTCATGGAGAGCCCGGTCTTCGACCTGGCGCGCGCGTACGCCGTGGACGACGCCGACAACCGCTACCCGCTGGAGATAAAGAAGCTGTCGGATAAAAAATACGACATCGTGATGGCGGACGGGAAGGCTTATACCGGAGGGGAGATAACTTATTTCTTCCGCTATGCCGCGGACCTGCAGGCTTCGGGCAATCTTACGCAGACCATGGCAGGCGACAAGCGCCTGGCGGTCTTCAACTGGGCCCCGGTGCAGTGGGACGACGCGCTGGAGCATGAGGCGCTTACCGTGCGCTTCCCGGTGGAACTCGCTTCTCCGGAAGTGAACGAGGGCGTGCTGACCGGGCTGGATTTCCGCACCGAGAAGTTCGTCAACGAGAAATACCTGATAGATTACCCGGCCGTCAAGAACGCGGCCGGCAGGGATATCTTCAGCGTGCGCTTCTTCCGCAAGGCGCTGGGCGGCCGCTACCATTTCCAGGTGCAGGTCTACCTGGACGCGGCTAAATTCGCCCTGGACACCATGGCCTACGGCAGCCTGGCCAAGGGGCCGCCGGCCCGGACGCAGTTCAAGCCGGCGCAGGAAAAATATTATCTTAACCGCTATTTCCCGGGCAGCATGCTGTCCGGGGTGCCGGCCAGCCGCGGCCAGACGATAATGCTGGTGCTGGCGCTGGCGGTGGTCTTCGTGGTGGTGCCGCTGGGGATCATGGCTATAAAGCACAACGCCATGCTCAAAGCGCAGGCCGGCATTTCGGCCGTGAACTGGGACGGCACGGAATGGACCCCGCCGAAAACGCAGCTGAGCACTTTCCGCGTGACCGGCAAGATCGCCAAGAACCTGAGCCCGCTGGAGGCCGGGGTGCTGATGGGCCTGCCGCTGTCTGAGCTGCTGGGGCTCATGGTGGCCAATATGGAGCGCAAGGGCGTCCTTAAAATGAAAGGCTTTTCGCCGCTGAGCGTGGAGCGGCTGCCGGGGATGAGCACGAGCAACGATCCTTACGAGACCGCGCTGCTGGCGTCCATCAAGCCCGACGGCACCATCGACCAGCCGGGCGCTGAAAGCGCGCTTAAGACGCTGGCGGCGGGGCTGGAGCAGAAACTGTGGGACTGCGACCTGGAGGCGACGCGCAAGTATTACCGCGACGAGGTGGAGCGGCGCGGCAGGCAGGCGCCGGAAACGGACAGCGGCTATTACTGGGGCGGCTACTACGGGCATTATCACCACCACAACAACCCGCTGTACAGCAGCGCGGCGCAGGCGGGCGAGAACCTGAAGGCGTCCCTGCCGGCGGATTTCGGCGCTGGGTTCGAGTCTTTCCGGGCGTCGAAGATGTGTTACGAGGGTGCTTTCGCGAATTCGGCCTGTCATGACGCGTGCCACAGCGCCTGTCACGACGCCTGTCATTCGGCCTGCCACAGCGCGTGTCACTCGGCGTGCCATGGCGCCTGTCACGGCGCCTGCGTGAGCAGCGGGCATTAAGGACGGGTGTGAATCTCTCACAGTTGCCGCAGGGAGCCGCGGGGACCGGAACGCAAACCGCGCTCGGCACACCGTGCCTCGCTCATCCTCCGGCCTCGGCGCTATGCAAGCCTCGGCCTACGGAAGGGTTTGCTAACCCGGTCCCCGTGTCTCCCTGCGGAAGCCTTTCGCCGGGATGGGTCTAAGAGTTTAAATGAAAAAGACTGAGTGGAAGAAGAGGGTGGACTGGATCGACGAGTATATCGTGCGGATCAAGCCGTACGTGCGCGTGCGCGAGGCGGATGCGCTGCTTATCAAGATCCCGAACCAGACCCATAAGCTCAACCCGCAGGGGCTGAAGCTGCTGAAATTTTTATTCGGCGGCGGGCGGGCGGCGGCGGTGGTGGAGAAATACCCGGAAGAGCGGCGCGAGCAGGTGTCGCTGGACATGTACTATTTCTTCCGGGACCTGATGGCCATCCTGAAGGGCTGTTACGACGAGCGCGAAGAGCGGCACGCGGTGGAGAAGCAGGAATTTGCGCTGGGGCACAATTCGCTGCCGGTGCTCAGCGAGATAGCCGTGACCTACCGCTGCAACCTGACCTGCAAGTTTTGTTACGCGGGCTGCGGCTGCCGCAAGGACGAACAGCACCCGGACCTGCCCGCCGCGGAGCTCAAAGAGATCCTGCGCGTGATAAAAGAGGAAGCCGAAGTGCCGTCGGTGAGCTTTACCGGCGGGGAGCCGCTCTTGCGGCCCGAGATCCCGGAGCTGGTGGCCCACGCTAAAAAGCTCGGCATGTGGGTGAACCTGATCACCAACGGCACGCTGGCCGACGCGGAGACCGTAAAAAAGCTGAAGGACGCCGGGCTGGATTCCGCCCAGGTAAGCGTGGAGGCCGGCACGGCGGAGCTGCACGACGCGATAGCCGCGCACCCCGGCGCTTTCGCCGCCACCGCGCGCGGCATAGAGGCCATTATGAAGGCCGGCATCCGCGTGCACACCAACACCACCGTGTCCGCGCTCAATAAGGACAAACTGGAAGGCGTGCTCGACTTCGTAAAAAGCCTGGGCCTGGATAAATTTTCGATGAACCTGCTGATGCCCGTGGGCTCTGCCGGGAAAAATTTCGACGAGACCTTCGTCTCGTACAGCGAGGCGGGGCCGCTGGTGGAAAGCCTCAAAGAGATGGCCGAAAAGCGCGGGCTGGAATTCATGTGGTATTCGCCCACGCCCATCTGCATCTTCAACCCCATCCCGCGCGGGCTGGGCAACAAGGGTTGCGCCGCCTGCGACGGGCTCCTGAGCGTGGCGCCCAACGGCGACGTGCTGCCCTGCTCCAGCTACCCCAAGCCCCTGGGGAACATGCTGCGCGAAAAGGGCCGTTTCAGGGAGCTGTGGAACAGCAAGGAGCTGTCCTGGTTCAGGGAAAAACGTTTCGCGCACGAAAAATGCCGCGCCTGCGCCTACCTGGCCGTCTGCAACGGCGGCTGCCCGCTTTACTGGGAGAAGACCGGCTACGCCGAGCTGCTGGCCGCCGCCGAAGCGCTGGAGAACGAGGAAGCCGCAAAAGCCGGAAGGAGACCTTTATGAGCATATTGCCGCCGCGGGAAAAAGACGGGGAAATAAAATTCTTCCTGGCTAAAAGCCTGCCGTACCGCATGCGCATGCTGCTCGTGTTCAGCGCCCTGGCCGGCGGGCTGGGGCTGCAGCTCACCGCCGGGTTCTGGTTCGGCTACCCGCTGCTGGTCCTCGGCCTGCTGCTCGGCATGAATTCCGGCTACGACGCGGCCCCGAAGCGGACCGGGACGGAGACCTGGGAGCGCGTCACGCCCGACGAGTATGCGAAGATAGAGCTGCGGGCGGAGGAGCTCAAGAGCTGGGACGACGACTTTTTCGACGGGACCAGCGGCGCGGGGCTGGCCGGGCTGGCCACGGCCGTGGTGGTGTGCGTCATAGCCTACGGCCTGGCCGCGGCCGCCTGGAACTTCCCCGACGCCTACTGGGTATATTTCGCGCTGGACGCCGCCGTGCTCATACTCCCGCTCTGGTTCATAGGCACGCGCGATTACCTCAGGAAGGCCAAACTGATAATCAAGATAGGCCTGCTGAAAAATATCATGGAGGCGCTCAACGACCCGAGCGACGCGCAGGTGCAGCCCATGCTGGCGCTGCAGACCACGGAAGCCGGCGGCAAGGAACCGGAGGACGCGCGGCTCATGATAAAGCTGGTCGGCGCCCCCAAGGAATTTTACGGCATACAGGCGCAGCTTTCCATAAACAGCGTGCAGGGCAAGGATTATCCCTACCTGTACTGCGTGCTGATAGCGAAAAGCGGCTCGGGCCTGCTCAACGGCTGGGAAGCGTTCACCGCGCAGCCGGAGCGCGGTTTTCTGGAGAACCTGGTCTCCTCCCTGCTCAGCCGCGGGGCCGGCGGGAAGCTGGTCTATGAGCCAAGCAGCCCCGGC
Source organism: Elusimicrobia bacterium GWF2_62_30 (assembly GCA_001799995.1). Lineage (GTDB taxonomy): Bacteria > Elusimicrobiota > Elusimicrobia > Elusimicrobiales > UBA9959 > UBA9959. The sequence goes on along the minus strand of MGUK01000008.1, from coordinate 3,415 downwards.
GAGGTGGATATCATCGTGGTGCGCCAGGAAACCACGCGTACCGGCGGGTACTTTACGCCGCCGGCCGCCGCGCGGGTCGTAGTGAGAGGTTCCATGGACCTGGCCCGCCAGCTGCTGAAGAAGAATACCGCCAGGCCGGCCTGAGCGGCCCCGGCGGCTGATGTTTACGGGCAGTTAAGGGGGGCAAATGAAACTTATCTCGAGCTTGATCGCGGTTTCGGTATTGCTGTGCTGCGCGTCCTCGGGGCAGGCCCAGCTTTACGGTAAAAAGCCGGACTATAAAAACCCCGAACTCTACCTGAAGGCGGGCCCGCAGTCGGGAATAACCATGTCCGCGGCGGAGCTGCGCGCCGAGATAGGGGTAAGTACCTCGGCGGCCTACGCCGAGCTGGTGGAAAAGACAGCCGACTGGATGTTCAAGTTCAAGTCCACCGCCGAGGGCGGCCGCCTGATAGGCAAGACCACCGCCGACGGCCTGCTTAAGACCAGGGCCCTCTCCGGCTGCCACGACTCGGCGCTGCTCTTCTCCAGCGTGATGAGAAAACTCGGCCACCCCGCCCTGATGGCGGACACCGCTGGCCTGGACTGGGCCAGAACGCACAAAAAGGGCGGGACTTATTCGGGTCATGTTTTCGCCGAGGTCTACCTGGAAGGAAACTGGATGCTGGTGGACGCCGGCGCCTGCCGGTATATCCGCGATTATAACCCGGAAAACCCCGTGATCCCGATGACCGTGGGCGCTGAGACCGGCGGCATGTACGCGATGTTCAAGGGCGTGGACCCGAAAACCTACGGCATCAACTCCAACGAGGAGCTTATTGGAAAGATGAACGCTTTCGCGGCCCAACTGCCGAAACTAAACGCCGCGGCGCCGGAATACATGATCAGCAACTGCTGGCGCGGCACCCGGGCCTCCCGGCAGGTGAGCGAAGAGGACGCCGTTTCGGAATGCCGCCAGCACCCCTGCCGCCAGCATCCTTGTAAAGGGAAAGTGGTGCAGGCAGGGAACTGGGACCTGCTTGTGGAGAAGCATGACGGGACCTATTATGTCCATCATTATCCGTACAGCTTGATCTTCAGCGCAGCGGAAAGCAAGACGCTGGAATTCAAGGACCTGAAAGCCGTTAACGACTATATTGGCAGCCTGGAGAAATAGGTGCCCGGTCCCGCTGAGGCTTATTTAATATAATATAGCCGTAGGCCGCGCCTTCCGGAGGAAATCCCTATGTGGAACTATACTGACAAGGTTTTCGAACATTTCAAGAATCCCAAGAACGTGGGCGAGATCGAACACCCGGACGCGGTGGGCGAAGTGGGCAGCATAGTCTGCGGCGACGCGCTGAAGCTGACCCTTAAGATAGACAAGGCCGCAGACAAGATCACCGACGCCAAATTCAAGACCTTCGGCTGCGCCAGCGCCATTGCCTCCTCCTCCGCCCTCACCGAGATGGTGAAGGGCCTTACCCTGGAGGAAGCCGGCAAGATCACCAACCAGCAGATAGCTGATTTCCTGGGCGGGCTGCCCGGCGAGAAGATGCACTGCTCCGTGATGGGCATGGAAGCCCTCGAGGCCGCCATCAAGAACTACCGCGGCGGCAAAGCCGGGAAGGTCATGCTGGGCCACGCCGAGAAGATGGTCTGCAAATGCTTCAGCGTCACCGAATCCGCCATCCTCAAGGCCATAAAGATAAACAACCTGCGCACTGTGGAAGAGGTTACCAATTTCACCAAAGCCGGCGGCGGCTGCGGCCAGTGCAAAGGCGAACTGGAAAAGATCCTCAAGGACTACTGGGCCGAAGCCGAGCACAAGAGCTTCTCCAAAATGACCGTAGTCGAAAAGATCAAGATGCTGGAGAAGGTGCTGTCCGAAGACGTCAACCCCAAGCTGAAGGCCGACGGCGGCTGGATAGAGCTGGTGGACGTGCAGGGTTCCACCGTGAAGCTGCGCTTCCTCGGCATGTGCCACGGCTGCCCGTCCTCCGGCGCCACGCTCAAGAACGTCGTGGAGAAAGAGCTCAAAGAGCGCATAGATCCGACATTGGTCATAGAGGCTGAATAGAACTAGTTAGCAAGGACGGCCCTCGGGTGGGTTAAGGAGGGCCGTCTCGGACCGAAGCCGCTTGCGTAGCGCGGCGAGGGAGAGGCGAGGGGCGCGCACGGTGTGCGCGACCCCGTGCCCGACGAACCCACCCGAGGGGCGGCCGCGACGGAGGAGTCTATGGAAAAAGTCTTTTATTTCGACAATAACGCCACCAGCCGCGTGGCGCCAGAAGTGGCCAAAGAGATGGAGCCGTTCTTCAACGAGCTCTACGGCAACCCGTCGAGCATGCACTTCTTCGGCGGCGCCAACCAGAAATACCTGGACCTGGCGCGCTCTCGCGTAGCCAAACTGCTGGGCGCCGCGCCCGAAGAGATCATCTTCACCAGCTGCGGCACCGAATCCGACTCCACCGCCCTGTGGTCCGCCCTGCGCTCCTGGCCCGAGAAAAAACACATCATCACCACCAAGGTGGAGCACCCCGCCGTGCTCAACGTCGCCAGGTTCCTGGAAACCCAGGGCTACCGCGTCACCTACCTGTCCGTAGACGCTGCCGGGCAGATAAACCTCGACGAGCTCAGGACCGCCCTCACCGCCGACACCGCGCTGGTCTCCATCATGTGGGCCAACAACGAAACGGGCGTGATCTTCCCCGTGGAAGAAGCCGCGCGCCTGGCCCACGCCAAGGGCGCGCTGTTCCATACCGACGCCGTGCAGGCCGTCGGCAAGCTGCCGATAAACCTGCAGGATACGAAGATAGACATGCTTTCCCTTTCCGGCCACAAGCTGCACGCCCCCAAAGGCATAGGCGTGCTGTACGTGCGCAAGGGCTCGCGCTTCGCGCCGTTCCTGATGGGCGGCCACCAGGAGCGCGGCCGGCGCGCCGGCACCGAGAACGTGCCCTATATAGCCGGCCTCGGCAAAGCGGCCGAACTCGCCCAGGCCAACCTGGAAAAAGAGAACACCTACGTTAAGGACCTGCGCGACCGCCTCGAGAACGGCCTGCTGGCCTCTATAAAGAACACCCGCGTCAACGGCGGCGGCGCGCCCCGCCTGCCCAACACCACCAATATCAGTTTTGAATACGTGGAAGGCGAATCCATCCTGCTGATGATCAGCGAAAAAGGCATCTGCGCCTCGTCGGGCTCGGCTTGTACCTCCGGCTCGCTGGAACCTTCGCACGTGCTGATGTCCATGGCCGTGCCGCAGACCTACGCGCACGGCTCCATCCGCTTCTCGCTGAGCGTTTACAATACCGCAGAGGAAGTGGACTACATCCTGAAGGAATTCCCGCCGGTGATAGAGCGGCTGCGCGCCATCTCCCCGTTCGCGGACGGCAAGCCGCTGTTCGGCACGGAAGCCTGCGAGCCTCACCAC
>MGUK01000007.1 GCA_001799995.1 Elusimicrobia bacterium GWF2_62_30 | reverse complement strand
CCCGGGCTTCACGCTGACCACCGAAATTTGCACCTATTACTGGGCCAACAAGCGCTCCTACCCCAAGGGTCTCACCCAGGACGTCGAGAAGAATCTCCGCAGGGTCGAAGAGATCACCGGCAAGAAGTTCGGCGACGCCAACAACCCCCTGCTCGTCTCCGTGCGCTCCGGCGCCCGCTCCTCCATGCCGGGCATGATGGAAACCATCCTTAACTGCGGTCTCACCAGCGAGACCATCCCGGGCCTGATAAAGCTCACCAATAACCCCCGCTTCGTGTACGACTCGTACCGCCGCCTGATCATGATGTACTCCGACGTGGTCATGGAAAAGGCCGCCGGCATCGAACCCGCCGACGACCAGGGCATCCGCAAACAGCTTGAGCGCATCATGCACGACATGAAGACCAAGCGCGGGGCCAAGTCCGACACCGACCTCACCGCCGAAGACCTGAAGGAACTGGGCATCCTGTTCCGGGCCAAGGTGAAAGAAGTGCTCGGCAAAGAATTCCCCGACAACCACATGGACCAGCTGTGGGGCTCCATCGGCGCCGTGTTCGCCTCCTGGATGGGCAAGCGCGCCGTTTCCTACCGCCGCATCGAAGGCATCCCCGCGGAATGGGGTACGGCCGTCAATGTGCAGGCCATGGTGTTCGGCAACATGGGCGATAACTCCTCCACCGGCGTGGGCTTTACCCGCAACCCCGGCACCGGCGAGAACGCCTTCTTCGGCGAGTTCCTCGAGAACGCCCAGGGCGAGGACGTGGTGGCCGGTATCCGCACCCCCCACCCCATCAACGAATCCAGCCGCAACGAGCAGTCCAAGAACCTGAAGTCCCTGGAGCAGCTGATGCCCGCGGCCTACAAGGACCTGGCCATCATCCGCGCCAAGCTCGAGAAGCATTACCACGACATGCTCGACATCGAGTTCACCATCGAAGGTGGCCGCCTGTGGATGCTCCAGTGCCGCGTCGGCAAGCGCAACGGTCTCGCCGCCGTGCGCATGGCCCTCGACATGCAGAAGGAAAAGCTCGCCACCAAGGAAGAAGCGATAATGCGCGTCTCCCCCGAGCAGCTCGACGAACTGCTGCACCCCATCCTTGACCCCAAGGTCGAGCTGGCCACCAAGCCGATAGGCAAAGGCCTCCCGGCCGGCCCCGGCGGCGCCGTAGGTATGATAGTTTTCACGGCCGAAGAAGCCGTTAAGTGGAAGAAGGAAGGCAAGAACGTCATCCTCGTCCGCGAAGAGACCAACCCCGAAGACGTCGAAGGCATGAGGGCGGCGGAAGCCATCCTCACCGCCCGCGGCGGCATGACCTCCCACGCGGCCCTCGTGGCCCGCGGCTGGGGCAAGTGCTGCGTGGTAGGCTGCGCCGACGTGAAGATCGACCTGAAGGCCAGGACCCTCAGCCTGGGCGGGGCGCTCCTCAAGGAAGGAGATTGGATCTCCCTCAACGGTTCCCGCGGCTTCATCTATACCGGCAAGATGGCCCTGGTCGAGCCCGGCGAAGTCACGATGGCGATGCTCCAGGACTTCCTGAAGTTCTGCAATTCCATCCGCGCGCTCAAGGTTTGGACCAACGCCGATACGCCTTCCGATTCCGCCCAAGCCCGCCTTTACGGCGCCGAGGGCATCGGCCTTTTCCGCATAGAGCACATGTTCTACGGCAAGGGCTCGGACGCGGCGCTGTTCTGCCTGCGCAAGATGATCATGTCCAAGAACCTCGAGGAGCGCAAGGCCGCGCTCAACGACCTGTTCCCTCATATGAAGGCCAGCATTAAGGACACCCTGAAGGTGATGGAAGGCTTCCACGTTACCATCCGCCTGATGGACCCCCCCCTCCACGAGTTCGTGCCGCAGCAGAAGGCCAAGCTCGAAGAGCTGGGCAAAGCCCTGGGCATCTCCTACGAGGAGCTTGAGCAGCGCGCCACCGCCCTGCACGAGAGCAACCCCATGATGGGCCACCGCGGCGTGCGCCTCGGCGTCACCTACCCGGAGATCACCGAGATGCAGGCCCGCGCGATCTTCGAAGCCGCGGCCGAACTGCAGAAAGAAGGCATCAAAGTATTCCCGGACATCATGATCCCCGTGGTCTCCCTCGAGAACGAGGTGAAGAATCAGAGCGAGGTCATCCACCGCGTGTACGCTGAAGTGGTGAAGCAGAAAGGCGTGAAGGTCAAGTACATGGTAGGCACCATGATCGAGATCCCCCGCGCCTGCCTGATGGCCGGCAAGCTCGCCGAGACCATGGAGTTCTTCTCCTTCGGCACCAACGACCTGACCCAGATGACCTTCGGCTATTCCCGCGACGATTCCGGTCCGTTCCTGAACGACTACGTGAAGAAAGGCATCATCCCCGTGGACCCGTTCCAGACCATAGACCAGGACGGCGTGGGCGAGCTGATAAAGATCACCGTCGAGCGCGGCCGCAAGACCCGCAAAGACCTCAAGATCGGCATCTGCGGCGAGCAGGGCGGCGAACCGGCCTCGGTCGCGTTCTGCCACAAGGTGGGCCTGACCTACGTGTCCTGCTCCCCGTTCCGCGTGCCGATAGCCATCCTGTCCGCGGCGCAGTCGCAGATAAGGACGCCGAGAAAGAACAAATAGTGCGCCAACGGAAATACAAATACTTCCCGATGGTCCTTTCCGCCCCCTCGGGGGGCGGAAAGACCGTCGTGCGCTCGGGGCTGCTCAAGCTCGACAAGAGGTTCGCTTTCAGCGTGACCTGCACCACCAGGGCGCGCCGTCCCGGAGAAGTGAACGGCAAAGATTATTTTTTCGTGACCGTGGACGGTTTTGGCAAGCTGCGGCGCGAAGGCAAGCTGCTGGAGTGGGCCAAGGTCCACGGTAATTATTACGGCACGCCGGTAAAGTCCGTGGTGGACGTGCTCAGGATGGGCCGCATCCCGGTAATGACCATAGACGTGAAGGGCGCCCGCTCCGTGAAGAGGCTCTTCCCGGAGGCCGTAACGGTGTTTCTCCTGCCGCCCGACCTGAAGACGCTGGTGCAGCGCCTGCGCGGGCGCGGAGAGGCCCCGGAGAACGTGGCGGTGCGGCTCGAGACCGCGCGCGCCGAGATAAAAGTGGCGTCCCGCTTCGATTACCTGGTGATAAACGACAGGCTGCCGGAAGCCATTAAGGAAGTAGCCGCGATAGCCGAGCTGGAAACGCGCAAGACCCGCAGGAACCTGGACAAGGTCAGGGCTTTCGGCGAGCAGCTCGTCAAGCGGGCTTAGCCCGGCTGAAATTTTTCAGAAGAATTACGGAGGAGACTACTATGACGCATGCAAAAGTGGAGAACAGCGCTGAGATACTGGACAGACTGATTTCCGATTACGGCCCTTCCAAGTACCAGGATATCGTGCGCGCCATGCAGTGGGCCCGCCACCTGCGCCGCCAGGAAGAGTTCCGGCTGGTCCCCATGGCCGAGCTCATAGAGCGCTCCCTCCTCGACGTGGTCGACAAGAAAGTGACCGTCCCCGAGATCGAGAAAGCCGTGAAGGAAGACCAGGCCATGGAAGAGAAGCTGCTCTCCAAGCGCGCCGACAGGTCCCACGGGAAAGACCCGTCCGAGCCCCGGGCTTCGAAGGAAGCCTGACGCGGGCGCGGCCCTCGAAATGAAGCGGGAATTAGCCGGAACGGCCAGGGACCTGGCGGCCTATCTCAGGACGCTGGACGAGAACCTGGCCGAGTTTTCCCCGGCCCCTTCGGGGGTCCGCTCACCGTCCGCCCCCGCCGCGGTCCCTTCCGTAAAGCCCCCGCCGGAGTCCCCCAGCAAAATGCAAAATAAACCCGCAGTCGATATGGATTCGTTGTCGGAGCAGGTCAATAAGTGCCGCAAGTGCGGCCTTGGCCACGCCCGGCTCAACGCCGTGTTCGGCGTAGGCTCGCGCAAGGCGAAGGTGGTCTTTGTCGGCGAAGGCCCCGGCTTCCAGGAAGACCACAGGGGAGAGCCTTTCGTCGGCCGTTCCGGCCAGCTGCTGGACAAGATCATCGAGACCGTGCTGGGGCTCAAGCGTTCCGACGTCTATATCGCCAATATCGTGAAGTGCCACCCGATGAAGAACCCGGAAACCCCGGAAGCGCACGGCAACGACCGCCCCCCCACGCCGGAAGAGATCTCCGCCTGCCGCCCCTACCTAGACGAACAGCTGCGCCTGATAAAACCGGCCTGCATCGTGACGCTGGGCTCGGTCGCCACCAAGGTGCTGCTCGGCATAGACAAGGGCATTTCCACGGTCCGCGGGCGCTCCTATGATTACCCGGTCGAACTGTTCGGCCCCGGCCATCCCATTACGGTCATCCCCACTTATCATCCCGCGGCCCTGCTGCGCAATCCCAACCTGAAGCGCGACACCTGGGAAGACATGAAAATGTTAAAATCTTTCCTGGAGAAAGCGGGCGGCGAATAACCCGCGGCGGCCGGAATTTACTGTAGCTTCCTTCCCGGCGCCGGCTCCCGCAGGCGGCCGTAATTATGCTGGCAGAAATCTCATTCCCGATCCCCCTGCGAAAGAATTTCTATTACCTGCTGCCCGAGGAAATGGAGCTCGAGGCCGCGCCCGGGCTGCGCGTGCTCGCCTCTTTCGGCAAGCGCGAAGCAGCGGGCGTGATCCTGCGCGTCCTCCCGGAAAAAGACGCGGACCTTACCGGGTTCCGCGAACTCAAGGCCGTAACCCGCCTGCTCGACGACACGCCGCTCTTCCCCGAGGATGCCCTGGCGCTCGCCTCGTGGATGGCCGGCCGCTGGGGGTCGCCGCCGGGGCTTTGCCTGGGCGCTTTCTACGCCCACGCGCCTAAGGAACTTCCCGCGCTCCCGCCCGCCGCCCCCGAAGCGTTTTCCGCGGCCCCGGCCGGCCTGCCGGAGCTGAAAGGCCTGTTGGAAGCCTTCTCCGGAGCGGCGCCATGTTCCTGCCTGCTGCGGCTGGCCGCTTTCGAACGGCGGGAAACGGTATACCCGGCGGTTTTTTCAGCCGCCCTCAAGGAAGCTTCGGCGCAGGGCCTGCTGCTCGTGCCGGACATGAATTATATCCCCCCGCTGGCCGCCGCGCTGGAAAAGGTCTTCCCGGGGCGCGTCGGGACCTGGCACGCCAGGCTTACGCCGAAAAAGAGGGCCGCGGCCTGGGCCGGGGCTTTTACCGGGGCCTCCAAAGTGGTCATAGCCACCCGGACCGGTATCTTTCTCCCGTTCAAGAACCTCCGGCTGGGTTTTATGGACGGAGAGGAGGAGGAAGTTTACCGGCAGGAAGAAGCGGAGCCGTTCTACAACACCCGCGAGGTGCTGCTGCGGCGCATGAAAGCTCTTGGCGGTTCGGCCGTGCTGGCCAGCGCCAGCCCCTCGATAGAAGCGTGGGGCTGGGCCGCCTCCGGCGTCCTGAAAAGGTTCGACGACGCTCCCGCCGCGGCGCCCCGCGGGCCCGGCCCGGACGTGCGCGTGCTGGATATGGCGCAGTATCCCGGGGACATCATGGCCCGCCCGCTGGCGGACAGCCTGCGCGGCGTAGTGGCCGCCGGCGGCCAGGCGCTGCTCATAACGGGCAGGAAAGGCTACGCCTCCCGGCTTTTCTGCGCCAACTGCGGCTGGATGAAGCGCTGTCCTTCCTGCGGTCCCGGCATGACGCTGCTTAAGACCGCCGAAGGCGGACCGGTGCTGCTTTGCCGCCGCTGCGGCAGGAAAGAGGCGAAGCCGGAAACCTGCCCCAAGTGCGCGGGCAAAGTTTTCAGGGATTACGGCGTGGGGACGCAGAAAGCGCAGGAGGCCGTTTCAAAACTGCTGCCCGCGGCAAAGATAGCGCGCTTCGACGGCGACGTGCTGCGCGGTTCGCTTAAAGCGATGCGGGCCGACCTCGAAAGTTTCTCCAAGGGAGAAAGCGAAGTGCTGGTCGGCACGCGCATCGCCCTGCGCGAACTGGGCGCCCCGCGCCTGGCGCTGGTCGCGTTCATCGACGCGGACTCCGAACTTTCCAGCGCCGACTTCCGCGCATCGGAAAAGGCCTACCGCGGTTTCTACGGGGCCTGGCGGCTGCTGGGCGCCAAAGGCCAGCTCTTCATCCAGACCCGCGAGAGCGGTCACTATGTCTTTTCGCGGCTGGCGGAAATGGACTATCCTTCTTTCGCCGACGGCGAACTGGCCGCGCGCAAAGATTTCTTCTACCCCCCGTATTCTTTCATAGTCAAAGCGCGGTTCGCGTCTTACGACCGCCGCGCCCTGGACGCCGCGGCGGCCGCTTTCCTCAGGTCCCTTTCTTTCATGGGCAAGCACGGCGACGGCAGCGAAATACTGGGGCCGGTCACCCAGCCGGGCGAGGAAAAGCGCAAATTCCACAGCGAGTATTACCTCGTCAAGGCCGCCTCCGAGAGAACGGCCATGCTCTGCCTGGAAAAAGCCGGCGCTCTGCCGGCCGTGCCGGGCGTGAAGCTTTTCCTCGAGGCCGACCCGCACGGGTTCTATTGAACTCCCCCGCACTCGCGCGGCGGCGGCTAAAAATAATACAATTGTCTATTATGACGACCGAAGCCAACCTGCAGGCACTATTGCGCGGCACCGTGGACATCGTTAGCCGCGAGGAGCTGGCCAAGAAGCTGTCTTCCGGCAAGAAGCTGCGCGTAAAGCTTGGCGTGGACCCCAGCAGCCGCGACCTGCACCTGGGCCACAGCGTGGTGCTCGACAAGCTGCGCCAGTTCCAGGACCTGGGCCATACCGCCGTCCTGATCATAGGCGATTTCACCGCGCAGGTAGGCGACCCGTCCGGGCGGGACTCCACCCGCCCCGTTCTCGACGCGGAGACGGTGGCCGCCAATGCCAAGACCTATACCGAGCAGGCCTACAAGATCCTGGACCGTGAGCGCACCGAGATCCGCTTCAACAGCGAATGGCTCAAGCCCTTCATGGGCGGCCGATCCGCCGCCGGCTCCGATTTTATAATGACCGCCAAGAGCGTGACCATGGCCACGCTGCTGGGGCGCGAGGACTTCAAGGCGCGCCTCGAGGAAGGCAACCCGCTAAGCCTGCTGGAGATCCTGTACCCGGTGTTCCAGGGCTACGATTCGGTGGCCGTGAAAGCCGATATCGAGCTGGGCGGCCAGGACCAGCGCCTTAACGTGCTGATGGGCCGCGACATGCAGAAGCTTAACGGGCTTGAGCCGCAGGTAGTGATGACGCTGCCGCTGCTGGTAGGGACCGACGGCGTAAAGAAAATGTCCAAGTCCCTCGGCAATTACGTGGCTTTTAACGACGAGCCGAACGACATGTTCGGGAAACTGATGTCCCTCCCGGACGCGCTGATGTACAACTATTACGAGCTGCTGACCTCGGAAGACCTGGCCGCCGTGAAGGCCGCGCACCCGATGGAAGCTAAAAAGAAGCTGGCGGGGCTGATAACGGCGCGCTACCACGGCGCGGAACAGGCCGCGGCCGCCCGCGCGCATTTTGAACAGGTCTTCTCCCGCAAGGAGATCCCCGACGAGATGGAAACCTTCCGCGCGGAAAAGCCCGGCAAGCTTTCCTACCTGATAGTGGCCTCCGGCATGGCCAAGGGGATGAACGAGGCCCGCCGCCTGATAACGCAGGGCGCGGTGCGCATCGACGGCGAGAAAGTCGCCGAGGATATACAGTTCGAGCCGCGCGAATGCGTGCTGCAGGTGGGGCGGAGAGCTTTCCGCAAGGTGGTAAAGTAGTGAACCGTCCGGGGAGCGGGAGGTAAGGTGAGAATCAGGATATTTTATCTGTGCGCTTCGGTCCTTGCGGCCGCGGCAATGTCGTATGCCCAGACCCCGTCCAAAGTCTATACCCAGGACGAGTACCGGGCCATGACGGAAGAGGCCATGAAGACCCGCAATTACCGGCAGGACCAGGCGGAGAACTGGGACGCGCGCCTTAAACGCGTTTCCGGAACGGTAAGCGTAAAGGCGTCGGAAGGCGGAGAATGGTCGAGCATAACCGGCGTGATGCCACTGAACGCTTCCGACTGGGTCAAGACCGGCTCGGACGGGGTGGCTGAACTGTACCTGGACGCAAAAGCGGCTATTTACGTGGGCAGGAATACGGAGTTTCGCATCTCTTCCATCGACCAGACCGATACGGTTTTTACCCTCAAGTCCGGCTCTCTTTCCGGCAAGATAGGGCACCAGCTCAACCCCAAGTATAAAGCGCAGGTGCGCACCCCCTCCGCCGTCTGCGCCGTGACGGGGGCAGAATTCGCCGTGGAGTACTCGCAGCTGGGCAAGGACACCGGCGCGGGAACTTTCGACGAGGGCCGCGTCACCGTCAACCCCTTCGACGATACGGGCAACCCCGGCGAGGACTACGTGCTGGAAAAGAACATGGAGCTCTTTTTCAACCCTTCGCAGAAGCGGTTCCGGGCGGTCAAGCTTTCCCGCATGTCCCGGCACCGCACCGAAGTCTCCACGATGCGCGCCAGGATCACCGAACTGAGGAAGACCTGGAAGCCCGTTACGGCGGCGGCCCGCAAGGATATGCGCGACGCGGCGCTAAAGCGCAAGGTGCTGCACAGGAAGCTCGGCAGCGGCTCGTCCAAAAAAGGCGGCCGGGCCGGGCGCAAGAAGCCTTCACGCAGTAAAGCTGCGGAGCGGCCGCAGGAGGAATTCCAGGACGACACCCAGGGAGAATGACCGGGATGAGGCTTTTCATCGCTTCGTCGTTCGAACCGGGTTTTCTCAAAGTGCTGGAAGATATCCGTGACTACGCGCGGGATAAGGCGGGCAAAGACAGCGTAAAATGGGTGGAAGGCCGCAACCTCCACCTTACGTATGTCTTCCTGGGCGAGGTCCCGGACGCGGCCCCGGTAGCGCGCATCATGGAGTCGGCACTGGAAGGCTGCCGCGCGTTCAGGGTGGGCTCGGGAGGGCTCGGGGCCTTCCCCTCTTCCCGGAATCCCAGGGTGCTGTGGATATCCGTGGCGGAAGGAGCGGAACTCCTGCGTGGCGTCAATGGCAGGCTGGCGGAGGCCCTTACGGCGGGCGGGATACAGTTCGAGGACCGTTTTGAGCCGCATATCACGCTGGGCCGGGTAAAACGCCAGTTGCCCGATAACTTTTTTCGGAGGGCCGCGGATTACGCTTCCGCCAAAAGGGTTTCTTCGGCGATAGCTTCGGTGGACCTTATGCAGAGCGTGAGTTCCCCGGAAGGGCCGGTGTACAGGAAGATAGTCTCGAAAAGTCTTTTATGAGGAAATTTAAATTACTTCTGGGTTTCACCGCGGCAGCGCTGCTGCTCCTCTCGGTCTATCTTTTCTGGCCCGGTAAACCGGCTGCGGTCGCCATCCCGGAAGGCGCTACCGCAAGGCAGGCCGCCGCCATACTCAAGGAGCGGGGCATCATCCTGAGCGGGACCTGGTTCAAGCTGCTGGTGAAGGTGACCGGCACCGGCAAGCGCATAATGCCCGGGGAATATTCCCTGCGGGAATATATGTCGGCGGAAGAAGCCCTGTGGCGGCTGACGCACAGCGTCTATATAACCTCCGTGAAAGTGGTGCTGCCTGAAGGGTGGCGCATGGAGCAGGTGGCCGAAAGACTCGAGGCCAACGGTATCGCCCCGGCGGCGAAGTTCCTGGAGCTGGCCCGCGCTCAGAAGCTGGAGGGCTATCTTTTCCCTTCGACGTACCATCTGAAAAAAAATATGCCGCCGCAGGAAGTGATAAATTTGCTAAAATCAGAATTCGACAGGCAGGTAAGGTCTCTGTTCTCTAAAGGTTTCGCCGCGGGGCTGGATGAGCCGAAAACCCTCATTATAGCGTCCATAGTGGAGCGCGAGGCGGTGGATGACAGCGAGCGGCCGCTGATAGCGGCGGTGTACATCAACCGCTACCGCAGGAAGATGGCGCTTGAGGCCGACCCGACCACGCAGTACGCTCTCGGCTACTCGGAAAAAGGGCAGACGTACTGGAAGAAGGGGCTTACGTACAAGGACCTCAAGGTCAAGTCGCCTTACAACACGTATGTCGTGAACGGGCTTCCCCCGGGGCCGATATGCAACCCCGGCCGCAGTTCGATAGAAGCGGCCCTGGCGCCGGCTAATTTCGACGCGCTGTATTTTGTGGCCGACCGTAAAGGAAAGCACATCTTTAACGCGAATTTTAAAGAGCATCTTAAAGCCAAGAAGAGCATAGAGAAAGCGGCGAAAGAAGGGAAATAAACGTTTTTTGGGCGTGTAGCTCAGTTGGGAGAGCGCCCGGAGGGCGCTGGCGGCCAGCAGGACGCCGAGCCCGAAGTGAGCAACGAGGAGGTCGCAGGGTCGATCTCCGAAACAGATTTGGGCGTGTAGCTCAGTTGGGAGAGCGCCCGCAGGGCGCTGGCGGCCAGCAGGACGCCGAGCCCGAAGTGAGCAACGAGGAGGTCGCAGGTTCGATCTCCGAAACAGATTTGGGCGTGTAGCTCAGTTGGGAGAGCGCCTCGTTCGCAACGAGGAGGTCGCAGGTTCGATCCCTGTCACGTCCACCAGATCTTTAGAGTAGCAGCAGAGACGTGTATCCTCGAACGAGGCGCTGGCGGCCGGAAGGCCGCCAGAGGCCGAGTGAGCAACGAGGAGGTCGCAGGTTCGATCCCTGTCACGTCCACCAGATTCTTACAGGCTAGGGTGGAGAAAAAAATGCCGGCAGATTATTTCCCGCTTAAAGAGAAGACCCGCTACGAGTATAAGTTCACCAGTTCCGAGTTCGAAGGAACGGCGAAGATCTTCATCGACATACTCGAAGTGAAGAAAAAAGCCGGCAAGGCCTTGGCGCAGGCCAGGATGATCTTCGAGCTGCGCGATTCCCATACCACCCAGTATACCGTAACCCGCGACGCCAAGTGGCTCACCACCACCGACGGCGTTATAACCGGCGGCCGCCGCGAGTTCCCCCTCCCGGTCAAGGAAGGGGCGAAGTGGACCGAAGCCCCGGACTCCTGCGAGGTGATCTCCCTTTCCGACAAGGTTTCCATCAAGGCTGGCAAGTTCGCGAAATGCATGAAGATAGTGACGATGCTGGCCGGCGGCGACGCGGGCAAGTCCGTGCGCTATTACGCGCCCGGCACCGGCCTTGTCCTCGAGGAATACAGCGGCGAGGACAAGACCTGCGAACTGGAGCTCGTAGCCGTCTGCGCCGTTCCGGAAGATCCCAAGAAAAATAAAAAATAAGCGTCGTATGGCGGCGGGACCGCAGTCGTCCGCCGTCAGCGGCGCACTGGCGGTACCATGGCTGTTCCTACCATACGTGAAATTCTCAAGAAAGGCTCGCCCGACAAGGGCGTGGCCGCGCGCGGCTGGATAAAAACGCGCCGCGACTCCAAAACCCACTCCTTCGCGGAGCTCAACGACGGCTCCTGCCGCGAGAGCCTGCAGGTGATATTTTCACCTGAGAACGGGGACTTCGCCTCCGTGCTGCCCGCGCTGGTGACAGGCGCGGCGGTGGAAATACTGGGCGACCTGGTGGCTTCCCCCGGCGCCGGGCAGAAGATAGAGCTGGCCGCCAAACAGGTGAAGATCTACGGCGGCTGCGACCCGGAGAAATACCCGATCCAGAAGAAGAAGACCTCCGACGAGTTCCTGCGCACCGTGGCGCACCTGCGCCCGCGCACCAACAAGTACGCGGCCATGCTGCGCGTCCGCTCCGAGCTGGCCTTCGCGGTACACAGCTATTTCCGCGACAACGGCTTTACCTACGTCCATACGCCCATTTTCACCGCCTCGGACTGCGAGGGCGCGGGCCAGATGTTCACGGCCACCGCCTTCGACCTGACGAAGCTGGCCGGCATCCCTAAGAACGAAGCTGGCGAGATAGACTTTTCGAAGGACCTCTTCGGCAAGAAGGTCGGCATGACGGTCTCGGGGCAGATGGAGGGCGAGGCCCTGGCGCTGGCCCTCGGCAAGATCTACACCTTCGGCCCCACGTTCCGCGCCGAGAATTCCAACACCTACCGCCACTGCTCCGAGTTCTGGCAGATAGAGCCGGAGATGGCTTTCTACGAGCTGGCCGACGACATGGACCTGGCCGAGGACTTTATCAAGTCCATCACGAAAAGCGTGCTGGAAAAATGCCCGTCGGATATCGAGCTGTTCGCTAAGTTCGTGGAGCCGGCGCTGATGGACAACCTCAGGAACATCCTGGAGAACAAGTTCGAGCGGCTGCCCTATGCCGAAGCCGTGAAGATCCTGGAGCCGGTCAACGACCGCTTCGAGGTGAAGGTGAAATGGGGCGTGGACCTGGCCAGCGAGCACGAGCGCTTCCTGGTGGAGCAGCATTTCAAGAAGCCCGTGATGCTGCACAACAAGCCCAAGGAAGTGGCCGCGTTCTACATGAAGCTCGAAGACGACGGCAGGACCGTGCGCGGTATGGACGTGCTGGTGCCGCGCATAGGCGAGATCATAGGCGCCAGCGAGCGCGAGAACAGGCTGGAAGTGCTGGAGGCCCGCATGCGCGACCTGAAAATGAAAGTAGAGGACTACCAGTGGTTCCTGGACCTGCGGCGCTTCGGCTCGGTGCCCCACTCGGGCTTCGGCATGGGCTTCGAGCGCATGATGATGCTTATTACCGGCATCTCCAACATCCGCGACGTGACCGCTTTCCCGCGCGTGCCCGGCTACGCCGAGTTTTAACTTTTAAGGCAGGTGACCTTATGGACAGGAACAAAGCCCTGGAGCTGCTGCGGCAGCACGTGAAGAACGAGAACCTCGTGAAGCACTGCATAGCTTCGGAAGCGGTCATGCGGGCCCTCGCGGCCCGCCTGGGCGGCGACCCCGAACTGTGGGGGCTTACGGGCCTCCTGCACGATATCGACGTGGAAATTACCGCCGGCGATATTATGCGCCACACGCACGAAGCGGCCCGCATCCTGGCGGAGAACGGGCTGCCCGCCGAACTGGTGGAAGCGGTAAAGATGCACAACGCTTCCGCGCACGGCAAAGCCCGCTCGGAGCTGTTCCACAAGGCGCTGGCCGCCGGGGAAACAATGACCGGCCTGATAACCGCCACGGCCCTGGTCTACCCGGATAAAAAGCTTTCAAGCGTGAAGGTCTCTTCCGTGGTAAAGCGCATGGGCGACAGGCGCTTCGCCGCGTCGGTGGACAGGGACGTTATACGGGAATGCGCCGAGATAGGGATACCGCTGGAGGAATTCGCGGCTCTTTCCCTTGAGGCTATGCGCGGGGTGGCAGGAGAGCTGGGACTCTGATAGCTTGACCGACGGTACAAAAAAGAACGAGGGCGGATTTCCGCCCTCGTTCTTTTATTGTCCGGGCTTCCTGTCTTACTGGAAGAAGTAGACGCTGTACACGAAGTTGTAGGTGTTCTCGCCCACCGTGAAAGGCTTGTCCAGCTTGGAGGTCCTGGAGGCGATGAACTCTTTCTTGTTCTCCGCCAGGAATTCCTTGTACTTGGCTATGCTCATCGTGGCGGAAAGTTCGTCTTTGGCGAGCTTCGACTTGGAACCGACCAGCTTGCCGATGTAGACCATCGAGAAGGTAGCGTCCTTCTTGACGATGTTCACGGCGTTGGCCAGCAGGTCGAAGTCGATGTCGTCGCCGTTCTTGAGCTGGCGGAGCTGCGCTTCGCGGTCCATGTTCTCTTCGGGCTTGGTGAGGTAATAGATGCGGAAGGTGGGCCTGAAGATGGGGTTCTTGATGTCGAGGACGGCTACCGGGGTCAGGCCGGCTTTTTCAAGCGGCTCGAGCAGCTCATGCTTGAGCTTGTCCATGGCGGGCTGGCTGAGGGCGTCGTAAGTCATGCCGTCCACCTGGAATTCGCGCACCACGCTGCCGTCGGCGGAAACGTACTGCAGCGTGCCGAAACCGACCTTGGGGTCGTAGGTCCTGCCTATGACCTTCATGTCGAACTTGGCGAGGATCGGGGTCCACATATCGGTGAACTCTTTGAACTCCGCTTCGGTCTTGGCGAAGGTGAAAAGCTGGCTTTTCGCGGTCTGGGCCAGGAGGTGCAGTTTAGCGGCGATCTCGCCGGTAACGTGGTTGCACTTGGGGGCGTCGGCGGTCTTCTGAAGGACCGGGGCGGGAACATCCATCTTTATGGCCGCAACGTCGGCGGCAAAAATCCCGTTAAGCTCGGCTGCCTGCGCGGTGGAAACACAGAGCGCGGTGACCGCTATTATCGCTAATTTGTTCATTCTTTTCTCCCTCCTGACTGTCTTCTACGCTTATATTCTATATCATACGCCGCGGTTGGTTAAGAGGCTTTAGGTGCTCCCCGGCGTGGGCCGTAAGGCCTATGACATTGGTCAATAAGTTCAGTCATCGGCCTGCACGGCTGCGGGCAGGGCTGCCCTGGGCAGAAGGGTGATATAGGCGCGCGCCATGGTCATATGCAGCCAGGGCAGGAAAACCAGGGTCTTAAGGCAGAAGCCGGCTATCACCCAGGGCTCCAGGTTGAAAGCCAGTTCAGGCGCGGACATCTTGCCGGTAAAGCCGAACGGGTTGGGTGTGAAGATGTCTATCGCCGTGGTGAGCGCCACTATAAGGAACAGGGAATCCCTGTAGCCCGGGGTAATGCGGGAGCTGAGGCTGAAAGACTCCCGTATCGGGGTACGGCGGTCCACTACGGAGTACTCGCTGAAGCAGTAGGTAGTATAGATGACGATCCCGGGGATGACCAGGGCCAGCGTTCCCGCCAGGGTGATAAAACCCAGCCAGGCGCTTACGGCAAGCGCCTGGGGGTAAACGGGGAAAGCGGAGAAGAGGGCGGCGAAGGAGGTTTTTTCCCCCCGCGCGAGCCGGATATAGACGAGGTTGGAACCGGTGGTGAACGGGGTAACCACCAGCAGCAGGTAGATGAGCGCCGGCAGATAGGAATTGTATTCGCGGACCAGCCAGTAGATGGGCACGTTCAGCGCGGCCAGGGTTAGCAGCACGGGAAAGATGGTAAAGAAGCCGGTAAGATAATCGTCCCAGGAAAGTTTAAGCCAGCTGAACACCCCGGTTCCGGCGTCGTTCTCAGCGGGTTCCATGGCCCCTCCCCGCTTCCTGGTAAAGCCAATGGGCGCGGTAGGAGCTCCGTACCAGCGGGCCCGCGAGGACGGCTCTGAACCCCATGTCCGAGGCCTTGCGTTCCCACGACGAGAATTCTTCGGGGGTGTAATACTTCTTTACCGGGAAATGCGTTTTTGACGGGGCCAGGTACTGCCCTAGGGTCAGCAGGTCGCAGGCGTGGTCACGAAGGTCGCCGAGGGTGCGCTCTATCTGCGCGTCGGTCTCGCCGAGGCCCAGCATGAGCCCGGACTTGGTGAGGGTTTCCGGGCGCAGGCGCTTGGCCCGGGCCAGGAGTTCCAGCGAACGCCGGTAATCCGCGCCGATGCGTACTGTTTCATAAAGGCCGGCGGCCGTCTCGATATTGTGGCCCAGCACGTCGGGGCCCGCGGCCAGGACGGTCTTCAGCGCCTGGCTGTCGCCTTTGAAGTCGGGAATGAGGGGCTCCGTGGTCATGCCCGGGTTTAGTTTTTTCATTTCGGCCACGGTGGCGGCGAAGTGGGCCGCACCGCCGTCGGCGAGGTCGTCGCGCGTCGGCGAGGTGAAGACCGCGTGTTTTAAATTCCACTTTTTGGCGAGCAGCGCCGCGCGCCGGGGTTCGCCCGGGTCCGGCGGCCCCGGCTTGCGCCTGGATACGGCGCAGAAAGTGCAGGACCGGGTGCAGCTGTCCCCCAGTATAAGGAAAGTGGCCTCGCCCTCGGAAAAGCACTTGCCGCGGTTGGGGCACAGGGCTTCGGCGCAGACCGTATGCAGCCGGCTCTCGGCCAGATCGCCCGAGGTGCCGGCGGCCGCGGAGGCGCGCAGGCCGGCCTTGTTCTTTTTTACCTCGGTCAGTATCCAGTCCGGGAACATGCGGGCGCCCTTAATTCTCGATCTTCAAGTGCAGCTCTTTGAGCTGTTTGGCGTCTATTGTAGAAGGGGCGTCGCTCATGAGGCAGGCGCCGCTGGTAGTCTTCGGAAAAGCTATCACGTCGCGGATGGACTCCGTGCCGCAGATGAGTCCTATCAGGCGGTCGTAGCCCATCCCGATACCGCCATGCGGCGGTGCGCCGAAATCCATGGCGTTGACTATCATGCCGAAGCGTTTCTGCACCTGTTCCTTGTCGTAGCCCATCAGCGCGAAGATCTTCTCCTGCATGGCGCGGCTGTGGTTGCGCACCGAGCCTGAGCCCAGTTCGACGCCGTTGAGGACCAGGTCGTACTGGGCTGAGCGGATATTGCCGGGATCGGTGTCGAGCTTGTGCGCCTCTTCCGGCAGCGGGGCCGTGAAGGGATTATGTGTGAATGTCCAGTTGCCGGATTCCGCGTCTTTTTCCAGCAGCGGGAAATGCCGGACCCACAGGAAGGCCCATTTTTTTATCGCTGCGGGCTTAAGGCGTGCGATTAGTTCGTTGCGGAGCGCTCCCAGGCACGGGGCCGCCACGGCGGCTTTGTCGGCGGCCAGGAAGACGGCGTCGCCGTCCTTAACGCCCAGGCGCTCTTTCAGCGCGGCCTGCTCGGCCTCGCTTATGAACTTCAGCGTGGGCGATTCCCATTTGCCGTCCTTGAAGCGCAGCCAGACAAGGCCTTTGGCTCCGAGTCTTTTCACCAGCTCGGTGAGCTTGTCCATGTCCCCGCGGCTGAAAACGGCCGCGCCTTCGCCTCTTATGGCGCGCACTACGCCGCCGTCGGCCAGCGCGCCGGAGAACACTTTGAACTCGGAGGTTTTGAAGAGATCGGAGCAGTCCTTGATCTCGAGGCTGTAGCGCAGGTCCGGTTTGTCCGAGCCGTACTTGAGCATTACGTCGGAGAATTCCATTTCCGGGAACGGCCCGGAGACCTCGTCGCCCAGGCTGGCGAACACGGCCTTCATCATGCCTTCCACTACGCGGGCTATGTCCTGTTCGTCCACGAAGGACATTTCCAGGTCTACCTGCGTGTGTTCGGGCTGGCGGTCGGAGCGGAGCTCCTCGTCGCGGAAATTGCGGGCCAGCTGGAAATAACGGTCCATGCCGGACATCATCAGCACCTGCTTGAACTGCTGCGGGGACTGCGGCAGGGCGTAGAACTCGCCGGGGTTGTTGCGCGAGGGCACTACGAAGTCGCGCGCGCCCTCGGGGGTGGAGCGGGTGAGCATAGGGGTCTCCACTTCGTTGAAATCGAGGTCGTAAAGGTAATCGCGGATTATCCGGGAGAGGCGGCTGCGCAGGACGAGGTTCTTAGCCATGCGGGGCCGGCGCAGGTCGAGAAAACGGTATTTGAGGCGGGTCTCTTCGGAGACGCCGGCGTGTTCGCCGAGGTCGAAGGGCAGCGGCAGGGAGGCGTTGAGGACCTGGATCTCCAGGGCTTCCAGCTCTATTTCGCCGGTGGGCATGTGCTTGTTGGCGTTGGCGCCGGGGCGCTGGCGCACTTTACCGGTGACGCGCAGGGCGTATTCGCTCTTGGCTTCTTCGGCGGTCTTGAAGGCGGGTCCGCCGGGATCGGCTACTACTTGGGTGATGCCGTAGAGGTCGCGGAGGTTGATGAAGAGGACGCCGCCGTGGTTGCGTTTGCTGTCGAGCCAGCCGGAGAGGGTTACGGTCTGGCCGGCGTGGGAGGCGTTGAGTTCGCCGCAGGTGTGGGTGCGCAGCGCGGTGGCTTTCGAGGTGTTGTTGATTGTGGTCATAGGTGGTTAGTTGAAGAATCTCTTAGTTTGTGTCGGGGTGTCGAGGGTATGGGCCCGGCGGGCACCGCGTCGGCCACACCGTGGCCGCGCTCCTCTCGGGGACCTAGCCTTCGGCTATCCGGGCTCGGCGCTTACGCAAGCCTCGCGCGGGGAAGTGTCGCTTCGCTCCACCCCGACAGGGCCCGCCGAACCCATGCCCTCGCCACCCCTCCGGCATGATCTGATCCCGGAGAACTCTTACCGCATCAGCTCCTTCAGCTTTGCGGGAGCGTCGGCAGCGGCGACTGTGAACTGTTCGCCTTTTACCTTTAGGGGCTTGATGGCGACGGTGCCGGCTTTGAGCTCGTCTTCGCCTATCAGGAGCGCGAAGGAGGCGCCGCTCTTGTCGGCGGAGCGCATCTGCGACTTGAGGCTCAGCGCGAAGTTTGAAAAATCGGCGCTGATGCCCGCGGCGCGGAGGCTGGTCATTACTTCAAAGGCTTTGTCTCCCGCTTCTTTGGCGGCGGCTATGACGAAGGCTTTGGGGGCGGTGTCTATAACGGCCTTATCTTTGAGCAGCATGGCCAGGCGGTCCACGCCCATGGCCCAGCCTATGGCGGGCGCGGCGGGGCCGCCCATGGATCTGATGAGATCGTCGTAGCGGCCGCCGCCGGCTACCGCGTCCTGGCTGCCCAGGGCGGTGGAGCGCACTTCGAAGACCGTGCGGGTGTAGTAATCCAGCCCGCGCACTAGATTGGGGTTCACTTCGTACTTGATGCCGGCCGCGCCCAGCAGGCGCTGTGTTCCGTCAAAGTGCTCGACGCAGGCGGGGCAGAGCGCCAGCTTCGGCGCTTCCTGCGCCAGCTTTGGGCCGTCTATCTTGCAGTCGAGGGCGCGCAGCGGGTTGCGCTCAATGCGGCCCTTGCAGGGTTCGCAGAGGGTCCCGGCGTGCGTGCGCAGGAAGGACAGCAGTATTTCGCGGTAGGCTTTGCGGCATTCCGCGCAGCCGAGTGAGTTTATGACCACGGAGCAGCCTTCTACCCCGGCTTTTTCAAGCAGGCGCACCAGCATGGAAATGGTCTCGGCGTCGGCCGCGGGCGCGGGGTTGCCGATATGCTCGGCGCCTATCTGCTCGAACTCGCGGTAGCGGCCTGCCTGCGGGCGCTCGGCCCGGAACATGCTGCCTATGTAGAAGAACTTGGCGTTGCGCCCGGTCTGGCCGAGGTTGTGTTCGATATAGGCGCGCACCACCCCGGGGGTCCCTTCGGGGCGGTTGGCTATTTCGCGGCCGCCGCCGTCGGTGAAGGCGTACATTTCTTTTTCCACTATGTCGGTGGTGTCGCCGGTGGATTTTACGAAGAGCTCCTTCTGTTCAAGCGTGGGGATGCGCAGTTCCTGGTAGCCGTACAGGCCGAACACTTCCCGCGCCGCCGCCTCTACGCGGGCGAAAATGTCCGATTCCGGCGGCAGGATGTCGCGGAAGCCCCTGAGCGAAGTTATCACAGGTCGGCCCCGCTGCCCGCCATGGAGACGAGGCGGGCGTGGTCGAGAATGATAAGTTCTCCCCTGCGGTAATCAATGACGCCGTCGCGCTTGAGCACGTTTATGGCGCGGCAGACGGGTACGCGGGTGGTGCCCAGGTACTGGGCCAGCTCGCTCTGGTCTATGGCGACCTTGGCCTGGCCGGTGTGCTTTCCCTTGGCAAGCTCAAGCACGGCTTCGGCGAGGCGTCCCAGTATGTTGTGGAACAGCATCGAGGCTATTTCCCGGTCTGCCCTGGTGAGGCGGTCGGCCAGGGTCTGCAGGAGCTTCAGCGTGAATTCCGGGTTGGCCATGATGAGCCGCTTGAAATTCTTCTTGGAGATGACGTAGAGTTCCGTTTCCTCGGACGCTTGGGCCGAAGCTGAGCGCACCCTGCCGCCGAGCAGGGACATCTCGCCGAAAAAATCCCCGCGCTTAAGGAAGGCGAACGTCTTTTTCTTGTCGCCGCCGATGGAAGTGAAGATCTTGACCTTGCCTTCCTTGACGATGAAGAAGCTGTTGCCGATATCTTTTTTACGGAAGATTATCTCCCCTTTCCTGTAGCGGCGGGAGTCGGCTATCTTGATGACCTGCATTATCTCGGTGTCTTTCAGTCCCTTGAAAAAAGGCACCTTTTTAATGGCTTTCCAGACGTGCGTCATAGGTTCTCCTGTCGAATGGCTGTTCGTTCCCGCCGCCGGGATCACTGTTTTACTTCTTCGAGAGGCATGCCGCACTTGGGGCATTTGCCGGGCTTGTCGGATTCGCCGCCGGGGCATTTCATCGGGCACATATATTTCTTTGCAGCCTTGGCCGCATTTGCCGCCTTGGCTTCATCTATGCCCTTGGCGGCGTGCTTGCCGGCGTGCTTGCCGCCGCAGTCGCAGTCTTTGCCGGCGTGCTTTTTAGAGACGGCTTCCTGTATCTTTTTTGCCGCTTCCGGGGTTTTGCCGGTTATCGTTATCTTGACGCCGTCAGCGGTATTCTCAACTTTGGTCTCGGCGCCTTCCATGGCGCAAGCGCAGTCCTTGTTCATCTGGGACTTGTCCGAGTGGCGCTCGGCTACCAGCTTCTGGACCTTGGCGGCGGTTTCCTTGTCCTTGGCCGTCATCGTTATCTCTACGCCGTTGTCGATGTTCTTAGAGGTCTTTTCAACGCCGGGCATCTGCTCGGGGCACATTTTGCCTTCGTGCTTTTTCGCTTTTCCCATCTCCCCCATGGGGCAGTTGATGTCTTTCTTGTCGCCGGCCTTCTTCTCCGCGGCTTTCTTGTGCATGGGACAGTCCGCGCAGTCGTGTTCGGGAGCGGCGGCTTTTTTATCTGCGGGGGCGGCTTTGTCGGCCGCAAATAAGTTGCCGGAAGTCACGGCCAGGGCGATTATAGCTGTCAGCAGGATCTTTTTCATCTGTGGTTCTCCATGGACTCTAGAACAGGTTAAGGTTTTACCGAATGTAATTATATAATTTTTACGCAGGCCCGGCAGAGCGGCGGCCTGTAACTTTGTATAATTACCCTAAGAAACGGCTGCCGCGTACAGGGGGTAGCGGCCGCGGCAGCTCAGAACGTCATTGCCCGTGATATCTTTATGAAAAAACTGTTCCTTACCGGAGCGCTCGCCGTTATTCTTCCCTCCTTCACTGCAGCGGGCGGTTCCACCGCGCCCGCGGCGGCGGTGAAGCCCGCCAAACCAGCGCAGCTCGCCCAGGCCGGGAAGAAGAACAGCCTGCCCGGCGGCGGCTGGTTCACCTGGAAATTCGATAATAAGCCTAAGCTGGGCACCTGCATCATGATAATCCAGGCGTATTCAAAGGACGGCAGGCGCGACACTTCCTACGAGCTCATCGGGGACTCGGGCATGCCGTCCATGCCCTACCATGACTCCGGCGCGGTGAAGTTCAAGAAAAACAAGAAAGGCAATTACCTGCTGCCGGTGGACGTCGTAATGCCCGGCGAGTGGCGCGTTATCGTGCGCGTTAAGAAGGACAAGAAGGAGATCTATGCCGGCGAAGTGCTTTTTAATATTTAGTTTTCTTTTCCCCTGCGCCGCAGCGGCCGGTGAGAACCTGCTGTACTTCGAAGGGCAGGCCGTAGGCGGCTATTCTTCCGAGGCCGGCAAAGCGGTTTTTCATTCCATGTCCGCGTCCGCGCCGATGCAGAAGACTTCCGCTGGCTTCGATTTCCTCTCCAAATTCTCTTCGGAAGCAGGGGATACCGGCACGCTCGCGCTGCAGGGCCGGCTCGCCTACGAGCCGGACGCGTCCGACCGCCTGGAGGCCCAGCTCTATAACGCTTACTACAGGGCTAAAACCCCGTACGGCTACCTTTGGCTGGGCCATAACCGGCCCGCCTCCGGCCTGGAATCCTATTTCGATACCCACGGCGCCCTGCTGCAGGTCCTGCCGATGTACGGCTACGGCAATGACCGAGACTGGGGGCTTGGCGTTTCGAAAGACCTTGCCTGGGGCGGCGCCGCGTTCTCCGCGACTACGGGTTCCGGCATGCCCCTGCGCTGCGCCGGCAGTTACCTGCTGTCGGCCAGGGTGGCAAAAGGCTCGCTTTCCGGCGATAACAGCGAGAACGGTTTTTACGCCTCCGCGGGGAAGATCCCCGAGATCCACGGCTACGACGTCATGGAAGGCTCCGAAAGAAGCAGCGCGGCCCTGGGAACGGACTATGCCCTGCTGTGGGACCGCTGGGAACTGCGCGCCGACCTGAGGGCCGGAAAAATGCGCGGCATGAAATATTCCGCGGGCCTTGCGCGCCTCGGCCTGAACCTGCTTGCTGAGAACCGGCTGAAACTGGAGGCGCAGGCGGTGTACTCCGGGCTGGAAAAAGCCGAAGGCTGGGCGCTGGCTTCCGGGGTTTCCTTCACGCTCGCCCCGGAACTGACCTGGCGCGCGCTGTTCGAATACGACGAGCCCATGAAAGACAGGCGGGTGACCACCCAGCTGTATTATTACCTGCCGCTATAAAGGGAATATGGCAAAAAAAATGCTCGCGGTCCTGCTCTTGTTCTGCTTCGCGCCCAGTTCTTTCGCCGCCGTGGGCTGCGACCTGAACGACCCCGACCGGGACGTGGCGCGCCTGTTCCCCGCTTCCACCAACTACAAGACCCGCTACCTTTCGATAAAGACCGGCGGCGGGCCTGAACTGCTGACCCGGGTAGAAAAAAGGCTGGGCGACAGTTTTCACGGCCTTTACGAGAACATCGATGTTCCCTATACTCTTTACGATATTTACAGGGGCACGCAGACCATAGGCTATATACACGGCGTCAACCAGAAGGGCGAATACGGCGGCATCCAGGTCTTCCTGGCGCTGGACCCCGCCGGGGGAATAAAGGCGTTTTACGTGCAGAAGCTTACTTCCCGCGCCGCCAAAAACCTGCGCTCCCGGGAATTCGGTTCCCAGTTCACGGGCCTGGCGCTTAAAGACTTCGAGGGATACGATCCCGCGGCCGCCAAAGCGGCGCCCGGCTCCCCCCCGGCCGCGATCAAGGCCCCCGTCAAAGCCGGTAAGGATTTTAATTCCGTTATGCGCGCCGTAAAAAAGAACCTGATACTGATGGACGAATTCGTCTTCTCAAAGAAGGAAAAATGAACGTATATTCCATAGCCTACAAAAACCTGCTGCGCAAGAAGGTGCGTACCACGCTCACCGCCGGCGGTATCATGCTGTCGGCCTGGGTGCTGGCCACGCTGCTGGGTTTTAACCGCGGCTACCAGCAGGGCCTCAACCGCGACATCGATAATATGGGCTTCCAGGTGCTGCTGACCGCCAAAGGCTGCCCCTACGAGGCGGCCACCCTCATGCTTAAAGGCGGGACAGGGCTGCGCTACATGCCGGAGGACGTGGTCAAAACGGTCTACGCCAACGCCGAGGTTGATAAAATAACGCCGATGCTGATGCAGGGCGTCTTCGACCCGGACAAGGGCGAGAACGGCGCCGTGGCCGCCTACCTGGGCGTGGACGCCGAAACGTTCCCAGGCATGAAGACCTACCTGGAATTCAAGCAGGGCGGCTGGTTCTCCAGGAATGATTCCTACGAGGTCGTGATGGGCTTTGAGGCGGCCGAACTGGAACAGCGGGAAGCGGGAGACAAACTGCTGATCCCGGGCATGGACGAGGAACTGACGGTGGTAGGCGTGCTCAAGCGTTCCGGCACACAGGACGACGGGACTATTTTCCTCCCCATAAATACCGTGCAGAAGCTCTTTAAAAAGAAAGGCCAGCTTACGGGGCTGGGGATACGTGTCAAGAAAGATATTGATATGGCCGCGTTCGAGAACAAGCTCTATGAACTGCCCGACGTGCAGGTGGTCTCCATGGCGCAGGTAAAGACGACGATAATGAACCTGGTCAACAGCGCGCGCGTGATAGTGCTGGGCATCGCCGGCATCGCCATCATCATCGCGATGGCCGGTGTGGTGAATACCATCCTGATGTCGGTCATGGAGCGCTACGCGGAAATAGGCATCATAAAAAGCATGGGCGCTATGCCGCTGGACATCTTCAGGATGATCTGGATGGAGACGGCCATCCTGTGCGGCCTTGGCGGCGCCGCGGGCATAGGGCTGGCGTTCGTAACGGCGCGGCTCGCGGAAGCGGCGGTGCGCTACTTCCTGCCCTATGCCCCGAACGGGGCGCTTATAGCGCTGGACGCGCGCATCAGCGGTTTCGCCTTCGCGCTGATAGTCGTGGGCGGACTGCTGAGCGGCATTTACCCGGCGTGGCGGGCGGCGCGGGTGCGCCCCCTGGACGCGATACGCAGCGAGGGAGAATAGCTATGGCCAACGACATGATCATTTCCGCCAGGGACCTGAGCAAGGTCTTCCGCCGCGGTTCCGAAGAGGTCCGGGCCGTGGACGGGATCAGTTTCGAGGCCGGGGCCGGGGAGATGGTGGCTATCACCGGTCCGTCCGGTTCGGGCAAGACCACTCTTCTCAATATGATAGGCTGCCTGGACAACCCGACTTCCGGCACGCTCTCCGTAGGCGGCCGGCCGGTCTTCGGCGGGCACAGGGAGCTTTCGGAGCGGGAACTTACGCGCATCCGGCGCGAGCTGTTCGGTTACGTGTTCCAGAAGTTCTACCTGATCCCGACGCTGACGGTGGAGGAGAATATCATGCTGCCCGGGGCGTTCTACCAGGCGCCGGGCGCGAAAGCCGCGCGGGACGTGATGAAGCTGCTGGGGATAGAACAGCGCTACCGGCACTTGCCCGGGGAGATCTCGGGGGGCGAGATGCAGCGGGTCGCGATAGCGCGGGCGCTCATCAACGGGCCCAAGGTGATCCTGGCGGACGAACCTACCGGCAGCCTCGACAGCAGGCGGGCGGACGAGATCAGCGCCATCCTGCACGGGCTTACGAAACAGGGCATCACGGTGGTGCTGGTCACCCATAACCTGGACCTGGCCCGTTCCGCCGACCGCAGGCTGGAGATCCGCGACGGGAAGATCCACGCGGAATAAGGGCCGGAGGGCCCTTGATAATTCCGGATTTAGCTGGTAGACTATAATCAGGGACGGGGTCTCACCCTAAGCAGAGACGCAGCACAGTTGAGACCCACGCAGAGGGCGGACCATATGGTCCGCCCCGCTTTTTTGTCCCCTACTTCAGGTGCTGTTCGAAGAACCTCAGGGTATGGCCAGTGGACAGGACCTGGTTCTGGCGCTTGGCGGCGCCGTGGCCTTCGTCAGCGAAGATCATCAGCCCCGCGTCCACGCCTTTGGCCTTTACCGCTTCGTACATCTGGACGGCTTCCCCGACAGGTACCCGCGGGTCGTTGGCGCCCTGGATTATCAGCAGGGGCGCGCTGATAGCCTTTACGTAGGTTATAGGGGAGAGCTTCAGCAGGGCCTCTTTGTCTTTTTCCGGGTCGCCGTATTCCGAAGCCCGCAGGCTGCGGCGATAAGGGGCCGTGTTCATCAGGAAACTGTAGAGGTTGCTCATGCCGACGGAGGCTACGCCCGCGTCGTAGGCGCCGGCAAAGCGCGTCATGGCCAGCAGCGCGGCGTAGCCGCCGTAGCTGCCGCCGGTCACGCCGACCCGCGGGGCAACCCCGTCCCTCGCCCAGGCTTTTTTGATGTAAAGCGCGCAGTCCTCTATGTCCGTAATCACGTCGAGGCGCTTCGGGCCGTTGTCGGCTTCCCCCCACTTGCGCCCGAAGCCGTCGCTGCCGCGTACGTTAGGCGTGACCCAGACGAAGCCGGCGTCCACGAAGATCTGGGCGCCGGAGCTGAAGCCGGGAGCGCTCATCCCCTCCGGCCCGCCGTGGAAGCTGACTATCACCGGGCAGACGCGGTCTGCGCATTGCGCGGGGCTGCGCACGAACATAGGGACCTGCGTCCCGTCCCGGGCCGGGTAGTAGACGAGAGAGGCTTTCGCGAAGCCGGAAGTGTCTATCTCCGGAGAACTGGAGGCGAGCCACTTGACCAGTTCGCGCTTGTTCCAGTCCCAGACGTAGCTGGTCCGCGGCTCGTAGGCCTTGTCGATCCCGACGGTCATATACCGGCCGTCGCGCGAGACTTCCCCGACGTAGATATTCTCCGCGTCGCCGAAATCCGGCATGGCCAGCTTATCGAAGGTAAGCGGATCGTAAACGTCGAAGCGGGTGTAGCCCTTGTCGAGCCACTGCACGACCAGGTGCTTGCGCGCTTCGTCGACCATGAACCGGGAGATCTCCCGGTCGGGCGAACTTATCCTGGGCGACAGCTGCCCGTCCTTAAGCAGGCAGACCTGCCTGAGATCCGTGCCCTTGTTGCTGAGCACCAGGTATTCCCCCTGCCCGGCCCCGAACGCGGCGTCATAATCTTCGCGCTCGCCTTGTCCCAGCAGGGGCGTCAGCCTGCCTGACGAGAGATCCAGTTCGTAGAGCTCGTTCCACATGGAGCCCCGGTCCTTGATAAGCAGGAACCTGCCGGGCACGGCGTCCGCCACGCGCCAGAGGCCGGGTTCGTTGAACACCATTTTCTTTTCCCCCGTTCCCATTTCGTAGCGGTAAAGGGTGCGCTGGTCTGGTTTGCGGTCGTTGGCGGAATAATACACGTAGCGGGAATCGTCGCTGACGTGCTGAAAATAGGTCTGCACGCCTTTGACATGGTTTATCTCCTGCAGCGCGCCGCCGTCCGCGGGCTGGTAATAAAGGCCGGGGTTCTCCTGGCCGTTCCTGTCGCGGGATACCAGGATATATTTCCCGTCGGGTGTATACCCGAGCAGGCTGGTGGGGTCTTCCCCGCCGGTCATCTGCCTGGGAAAGCGCATAGGCCCGTCCAGCTTCCAGATCTGCGAGACGCCGGTTATCGTCCACGAGAAATGCAGCGCCGTCCCGCCCGGGGCTACGGCTCCCATGCCTGGCGACTTTATATCCATCATCGACTGCACGCGCGAGCTCACGGCCGGCCCCAGCGGCTTCGGGGCGAACGCGGAAAGAGTTTTCTGGTCCGTGCTTTCAAGGCCCAGGCCCTTGTAAGCCGGCGCGTCCTGTTTCTTGTTGACGAGGGTGCAGCCGGCGGCGGCGAGGAGCAGCAGGGGAAGGATTCTTTTCATAGGTTTATTTCCATTTCTTCACTTTCACGGTCCTGCCCGGCAACATGAAGGAATTGCCCCCGAGGTGGTGCAGCGTTTTGGGTTTCTTTTCTCCCGAGACCCAGGCCTTCACCACTTTGAGGACGAAGAAGTTGTATTTATCCGACATGCCGGAGTCTTCCAGGCGGCA
The DNA here is from genome assembly GCA_001799995.1 of Elusimicrobia bacterium GWF2_62_30. Classification (GTDB taxonomy): domain Bacteria; phylum Elusimicrobiota; class Elusimicrobia; order Elusimicrobiales; family UBA9959; genus UBA9959. The sequence continues at coordinate 68,895 of MGUK01000007.1, read as the reverse complement.
TTCCAGGCTGGCGTAGCATTCCTTTATCAGCGGGGCTTTGACCAGCGACGCTTTCTGCGGCGTAAGTCCGAAGGCGGCGAACTTGTCGGTATCTGCCCCCGACGTGCTGCCGCAGGCCAGGGCCTTGCGGGCGATCGCCAGCGTCGGGATGTTTATAACGCATTCGCAGGTATTCTTCAGCGTCCCGAAGGTGCGGTTCTCGTCGCTGATCACGCAGCCTACCAGCGGCGGGTCGAAATCCACCATGGTCAGCCAGGACAGCGTCATCACGTTGTTGCGGCCTCCGGCGGCGGTCGAGATCATGACCACGGGGCCGTGCTGCAGCAGGGTATTCACTTTGACGAGCGGGAACGCTTTCTTTTTCATCTTCCGCCTCCTCCGAACTTAAAGCCCTTGATGCGCAGCGTGAGCAGCGCGTCCCCCGAGAACAGCCTGGCGGCCAGCAGGACGAAAGCCGCGAAGACCGCGGCCTGGTAAGCTATGCCGTAGAGCACCTGCTGGATATTGCCCATCAGGATGTTCTGCGGGGCCATGAAAGCGTGCGTGAACGGGATGGCGTAGAGCAGGAATTTTATCCCGAAGTTGGCGGTGCTCAGGTCGATGAAGATGGGGAGCAGGTAGGCCAGCATCAGCGGCATCATCAGGGGCGTGAGCAGCGTCTGCACGCTTTTTACGTCCTCGGCAAGGATGCCCAGGATGAACGCCATGGAGATGGCGCAGAGAATGCAGAACAGCACCGAGAGCCCGGTGAGCAGGTATCCGGACGGGGTCATTACGAGGCCGAGCCGCGCCAGCGCCTCCGAGGCCGCCGCGGCGGGGCCCGCTCCGGCTATGCTGTTTATCCCGGACATGAACGAGCGCATGCCCAGCATGTACGCCAGCGACAGCGCGGCCGCGATCGACGTGGAAGCGGCGAGCTTCGACAGCACCAGCAGGCGCCTGTCCACCGGGGAGCTCAAAAGCGTTTCCAGCGTTTTGTTCTCTTTTTCGCTCGCCACCGAGGTCATGATCATCTGCGCGGACAGCATTACTATAAAGAAGACCGCCATCGGGAAAAAATAGGACTGGGACTGCATGAAGGCCACCACCTGCGCCACCGGTACCTGTTCCATGCGGCCGTCTATCACCGCGAATTCCCTGGCCGGAGCGGGGTCCTTCAACAGGTCCGCGGAGAGCCCCGGCAGCCGGCGCTCCAGCGCCCAGGCGCTCACCGCGCCGGAAACCGCGGTGGAAAGCTTCCTGACCCTTCCGGCCGCGAGCGCCGGCCCCAGGCCGGAAGCGTCCCGGCGGAAGCGCGAGTAATACTCCACGCGCGAAGCCTTCTGCCCCGCCACGTCCTTTTCGAGCCCGGCCGGGAGCAGGATGAAAGAGTTCTCCCCCGCGAACTGCGGGTCGGCCAGCGCGGCCGCGATGTTCGCCGCCCCGGAGGGCAGGATCTCAGCCTTTGCCTTGCGCATGGCCCCGGCGATGCGCTTGGAAAGCGGCGAGCGGTCCAGGTCGAGCAGCACTACGGAGTTGCGCACGCCGGAAGAGCGGCTGTGGCTGCCCACGGATTTGCCGATTACCGCGAAGATGAAGAGCATGGCGGCGATGGAGATCAGGAGCTGCCGGGTCAGCAGCTCTTTTATCTCTTTCTTGAACAGGACGAGGAAGATGTTCATCGGGCGAGAGCTATGAAGACCTCTTCAAGGTCTTCGGTCGAGAATTTTACCCGGAGGGCGGCCGGGGTATCGCAGGCCAGGAGTTTCCCCTTGTTGATGACCGCGATGCGGCCGGAAAGGAATTCTATCTCGGCCATGTTGTGGCTGGAGATGATGAAGGTGGTGCCTTCCGCGGCGAGCTGCTTGATGGTCTTGCGAATCTCGTAGCCGTTCACGATGTCGAGGCCGCTGGTGGGCTCGTCGAGGATGGCCAGCTTCGGGCGTATCATCACGGCCCTCGCCAGCAGCAGCTTGCGCGCCATCCCCTTGCTGTAGGTCTTGATCTTGTCCTTCAGCCTGTCCTTCAGCCCGCAGAGCTCTTCACCGAAAGCGGTGGCGGCCTCCGCCCTGGCGTGGTCTTTGAGGAAGACCATGGCCATGAACCGCAGGTATTCCCGCCCCGTCAGGTTCTTGTAAGCCCCGGCCTCTTCGGGCAGGTAGCTGATAAGCTCCCGCACGCGGTGCGCGTCGCGCACGGTGTCCAGGCCGAACACGGAGATGGTCCCGGCGGTGGGGGTCAGTATCGTGGCGATCATTTTCAGCGTGGTGGATTTCCCCACCCCGTTGGGGCCCACCAGCGCGAAGATCTCCCCGGCGCCGACGGAGAGGTCCAGGCCCGAAATGGCCTCGAAATCCTTGTACTTTTTTGTAAGGCCGCGCAATTCTACCGCGTTCATGGTATCTCCGGCCGCTTCCCCCGCGGGGGCGGGAACCCGTTCTCCGATATTATAGCGGTAGCGGAGCGGCCGCGCAAACTGGTTTTAGCGGCATGAAGTAAGATAAAATTAGGGAAAGGCGGGCATGGAGCGATTTATGGCAATATTCATCAAAGGGCCTTCAATAGTGCAGGCGGCCGGCAACAAACCGAAAGTCATAGAAGAGTATATCGGGCGGGTCAATTCAAAGACCACGACGATAAGCGTGGCCCGCATGGTAAGCCCCGGCGGCTGGGACGAGCCTACGCAGGAGCCCCGGTTCACCGAGTATACGCTGGTGCTCAAGGGAATGCTCAAGGTGGAAACCCACGACGGGACCTACGAGGTGCGGGGCGGCCAGGCTATCATCATGGAGCCCGGCGAGCGCGTGCGCTACTCAACCCCGGAACCGGAAGGCGCGGAATATATAGCCGTCTGTCTGCCGGCTTTCTCTTCGGAGACCGTGCGCAGGGAAGAATAGCGGGCAGGTCAGCGGCTTTTAGTCCCCTCCAGAAGCTTTCTCGCTTCCGCCAGCTTCGGCCATGAAGCCGGCGCGTTCTGTACCGCCCAGAAAAGAGTCTCTTCCGCTTCCTCGCCGCGCCCCAGCGCTTTGAACAGCCTGTAGCTTTCCAGCGACGCGTCGCTGCCCAGTTCGGCCATCGCGGCCGGTTCCCCGCCCGTGTGCGCGGCCGCCGCGTAAACGGCGCTCTGGCAGGCCTGCAGGGCCTGTTCTTTTTTATTTGCCGAGGACAAGGCAAGGCACCTGTCCAGGAGAGCCCTGGGGTAGCGGCCGTCCGGGCCGCCCGCGGCAGCCGCGGCGCGCGGCGCCGGCTGGGCAGCCTGCGGCAGCGCCCAGGCGCTGTCGGGCCCCCGGCCGGAACCTGGCGCAGGGCCAAGATAATTCCGCCGGAAGTCAGCGCTCAGGGCGAGCACGCCTTCGCAGAGCCCGGCGCGGGCGGCGCCGGCTTCCCGGCCGTAGAGCGCGACCAGCTCCGGGCAAAGGGAGTTCTGCAGTTCCGTGGGAAAATAGGTAAGGAGCTCCGGGAAAGTCCGGTCCAGCAGCATCGTGTCCCGGGTCTTCAGGCTTTTCTCTTCCGAAGCGTCGCCGCTGCGCTTGAAGTAGATCCCCTTGTCCCGTTCGGCCAGGGCCAGCCTCATGCTGGCGGCGGCCAGCGGGCGCTTGCCGGCGTCAAGCGCGTAAAGCGCGCGCAGTATGTAGTTCTTCCCCGTCACATCCTTGTTCCACTCCGTCTCCCGGGGGGTGATGCGGGTTATCAGGTCCGCCCCGCCCGACGGCCTGCCCTTCTTCCTGTTCTTAAGCAGCGCGGCGGCCGCCAGGTCGGTCTTGATATAAATATCGTGCGGCGCGAGTACCGCGGCTTTGCCCAGCTCGCGGTAGGCCCCGGAATAATCCCCGGCCAGAAGCTTCAGCCTGCCTGATTCCCAGCGCAGCCAGGAGATCCCGGGAGCGGCGGCGACGGCTCGCTCGAGAGCGGCGGCTTTTTCGTGCCCGGGGGCCGCCCCCGGATGGCGGATAAGGAGGGCCATGCAGAAAACGACCAGGGCGGCCGGGAGCACCGCCGCGCCCGCGAAAACAAGAACGCCCTCGCCGCGCGCATCCCCGCCGCCGGCGCCCAGCGACAGGAACCCGGCGGCGCCCGCGGCCGCCAGCAGCGGCAGTATCGCCGTGAGATACCGCTCCTCGGAGGAAAAAGCCAGGTTGACCGCCAGCAGGTAGGCGCACAGGAGATTAACCCTGGAAAAAGCCGGATCGCGCCGCAAGAATACCGCCGGGACCAGCCAGAACAGGACGAGGAGGGCGTGCGGCGAAAGCAGGAACCAGGTCCTTTTCGCCACCCCGGCGGCGTACTCCCGCGGGTGCGTCATTATGCGTTTCGCCACCCAGAGGGCGGCATTGTCTCCCTGCGTTATTCCGGCCAGCGCCCTGTAATCCCCCTCGAAGGTGGAAACTTTCCCCAACGCCCCGGTGACCATGTTCCATTCCGCCCGCCCGTCGAAGATCCTCAGCCCGGCCGCGTCTCCCGGTCCGAACGTTATCCAGGGGACAAGGAAAAGGAATGGTACCACCAGGATCAGGGCGGCGCCGGCCAGTGAACGTTTCCAGGAAGTCTTCCAGGCGGCCAGCTCCAGCGCGGCCAGCGCGGCCGGCAGCCAGCAGAGCAGGGACCTGGCGAGGAAGCTGGCGCCGATCGCGCAGCCTTCGATGAGCCTCCTGGCCGCGGGCGAGAACAGCGTTAGCGCCAGCGCGTTGGCGACAAGGGCCAGCATAAGGCAGTTGAAGCGCTGCTCGATATCGAAGAACAGCCAGGGCGAGATCTGCCCCGCGAAAAGCGCGGCCGCGGCCGCGACGCCGGCCGGCCTGCCGGAGAGCAGGCAGCCCAGGCTGTAGCCGGCCGCGCAGAGCAGCAGCGAGAGCAGCGCCCACAGCGCCTGGACTTCGGGCCAGGTCGTGTTGCCGGCCATAAGCGAAGCCACGCTTAACAGGGGCATAGAGTTCCGGGACACCGGCGAGAGCATGTGGAAAAGCGGCCTGCCGTGCGAGGTGTAATGGAGCGATACGGAATTCAGGGAGACGACGTCCTGCGGATACAGCCAGCCGTCCGGGAAGATCAGGAACGCCGCCGCCAGGGCTAAAAAGAACCAGAGGGCGGCGCGCAGGGGGCGCGGGGCCGCCGCGGGAAAATCTCCCGCCGACTTCAGCGCTTGCGCCAGCAGCCGCCTCACGCCGGCTCCGTGCGCCCGCGCAGCAGGCTATAGGCCGGGGTGGGCCTGTTCCTGGGGAAGACCAGCAGGGCTGGCAGCTGCGGCGGCAGGGCGTTCATGCGAGAGCTCCGTGGAGTACAGGCTGTATAGCACTATCCTAGAAAATATATCCCGTCCCGTTCAATTTTGCGCGGAGGTATTTGGTAAGATTAGTCATGGACCCGACAACGCAAAACGCCCTCGCGCAGCTGTCCTCCCAGGGGGCCGCCCTCAAGGGTTCCGGCGGCAGCCTCATGGGGTTCACGGTCTGGGGGCTTGTCGTCGGGTTGCTCGTATCCGGCATCGGCTACCTGTATTACAGGTATGGAAGGCGCAACAACAGTTTCTTCACGCTCGGAATCGGCGTGACGCTCATGGCCTTCCCGTATTTCGTCTCGGACACGCTTTACGTGGTGCTCATAGCGGCGGGCCTGATGGCGTTCCACTACTTCTCGGAGAAGAACTAATGATACATTCCCTGGTCAACGACGCGGCGCTCGTATTCTTTGCCCTCTTCCCGGTGCTGAACCCGCCGGCCATGTCCCCCATCTTCCTGGAGATGACCTCTTCGCTGCCCGACGAGGACCGGCACCGCCTGGCCGGGCTTATCGGGCGCTATACGTTCATGATGCTTTTCGTGGTACTGGTGGCGGGCGGCTGGCTGCTGAAGATCTTCGGCATTTCCGTCCCCGTGATACGCGTGGCCGGCGGGCTGCTGCTCTTCAATACCGCCTGGAAGATGCTTAACAACGAACCTAAATTCTCCCGCGAGGAGCAGGCGGAGCTCAAGGAAAAGATGTCCTCCCGGGCTTTCTTCCCCATGACCATGCCGGTCACCGCCGGGCCCGGGTCCATCGCGGTGACCCTTACCCTGATCCCGGCCGGGCCGCTGCTGAGCTCCTCCACCTGGCTGAGCTTTTTCGGCAATTCCGCCGGGATCGCCCTGGCGGCTTTAAGCGTTTTCCTGTTCTACCGCTATTCGGAGAACCTCCTGCGCCGCCTGGGCAAGGCCGGGGCGCAGACCATCTCGAAGATCTCCGCCTTTATCCTGCTCGCCATCGGCGTGCAGATAATCTGGGAAGGGATCCGCGGCCTCCTGGCCGCCGGGTAAAAACATTCCGCGGCAAAAAAAAGACCCCCCGTCGCAGGGGGGTCTCTTTTCATCTTAGCCCGATCTGTCAGAACCTGACCGAAGTCGCGTCAGGCGCCGCTATGTAGCGGCCGGGGGTCGGAGCCACGTCTATATACTCGGTCTCCGCTTTCTCGCCGGCCAGCCTGGGGATATCGGCGGTGACCACGGAGATCTTGGTCACGTCCTCTCCGCGCCCGCTGGTCTGTTCATAAGTGGCCATCGTGGTGCAGCCGGCCGGGCTCTTTATGAAGTCCGTGTCGCCGCGCACCAGGATGCCCTCGATCTTCTTCGTGGCGGTGTTGAAGACCGGGGAGCCGGAATTCCCGCCGAAGGTGTCCAGGTCGGCTACGAAGTAGCCGATCTTACCCGCGTCGCGCACAGAAGCGCCGGCGGCAACCTTGAGCGGCAGGCCTACGGGGTGGCCGATCACGAACATCTTTTCTCCCTTCTTGAGGTTCTGCGCCCTGTTGACGGGAAGGGGCTTGTGGCCGGTAACTTTGCGGTCAAGCTTGAGCAGCGCGTAGTCCGGGCCGAGGCTCTGTCCCGCGGGATTGGCCGAGCCGGGTTCGCCGCCCAGGAAGCGCTTCACTATCTTGGAGCAGCCGTACACTTCGCTCTTGGCGATAGTGGTGGTCGCCGCCGCGCCGGCTTTGCCCACATTGTAGCCGAACACCAGCTTGACGTCCTTGCAGTCCGCTTCGGTCTTTATGCAGTGGCCGGCCGTCATCACCATGTCTTCCCCCACCAGCGAGCCGGAGCAGAAGGCGCCGATGGGCTGGTCCTCGAACTTCTCGCCGGGACAGAGCTTCATCGCGTCTTTAAAGGGCCTGGTGGAAAGTTTGTACTTGCCGCCGGCCTCCGTCACCTTCGCGGATTTCCAGAAGGAGACCACGGAATCCGAAAGGGTCTGCATGTCCGCGGCGGATTCGAAATAATCCAGCCGGTTGTCGGCGCCGTAGATGCTCTTTCCCGCGGAGAAAGAAAGCATGGGAAGCGCGAGCAGTACTGTTGCGCTCAGCGTGAGGTTCATAAGGTTTTTCATAACTCCTCCGGATCGTCCTTGTTTTATGGCAGCCGCAATATTTTGCCACTATGTTATACAGCCGGGGTTGATAAATGTCAATGCCCGTGCGGCCCATGCCGCGCGGCCAATGGGCCCATGTGCGGCCTGGGTCTTTAGGGTAAAGGCGGATCAGATCCAGCCGAGGAATACGGCGGTAGAGCGCGCGTCCACCGCGCGCAGCGCTATATATAAGGTAATAATAACCAGCAGGTAAGAAGCCAGGGGCAGCAAGTGATGCGGCCGCTCGCCGGGCATCGTCCAGGTTCCCTCCTCCCAGTTTTTCCCGGCCCGGGTGTAGGAGGCCAGGCTGCAGAGGGCGTAAGACTGGAGCGCGAACAGCGCGAAGGCGGCGCAGCCCGCGGCGGGAAGGCCGGCCAGGGACGTGCCGGCGTTGAAACCGACGAAGTATGCCCACTTCGCTCCGGCCAGGCTGTTCCAGTAGTTCCAGAGCAGGCCGGCTAGGGTCCCGGAGGCCAGGAGGTTCAAGGTCTTTTCCGGCAGTCCCGCTTGGAGTTCCCGCAGGAGCGAGGGCAGGCCCAGGCGCAGGTTAAGGGCTTCCGCGGGCAGGAGGAAAGCGCAGCAGAGCAGCGGCGAAAAGAACTTCGGCAGCGCCAGGGCCAGGGCAAGCATTACAGCTCCGGACGCGTACATTACGCGGGCGCTGCCCTTACCCAGCCGGAACGCCGGGGTTCTTATCCTGCGGAAGGGCCTGTAGACGGAGAGGAATTCGGTGAGGGTGAAAAGGAAGGGCAGCATGACGGCCCAGGACAGGACATGGCCGGTCCAGCGGGTGGACAGAGTGAAAGGCTGGGAAGTATACTGCCACAGGCGCAGCCGCAGGTTAAACAATTCGAAGCACGCGCCGAAGAAAGCGGACCAGAACGCCAGCACGAAAAACTCCCCGGTGCGGGAAACCAGCGGCGAGCTGCCTTTTACCCAGTAGAGCACCGCGCTGACCAGGAGCAGGCAGGTCCAGGAGGAAAAGACGAAGAACTGGCTGCTCACCGGCTCCAGTTGGAGGGCGCGTCCGCCGAGCACGAAAAAAAACAGCATCAGCCCGGCGTAAAACGCGGATCTCGCCTTTGATTCTTCGTCCAGCATATACCCCCCCGGCAGGACAGGCGCTTAGAAGCGGAACTTGTATTTCTTCAGCCCCAGCTCGGCCTGCATCTGCAGGATCTCTTTCTGCGTTTCCTTGTTGAGCGGTACGCCGCGGTCCTTGCGGTACAGCCACGCGAGGTGCTCTTTCTCCCCCGCCGTATAGATCCGCTTCGCGCCGGGCATCTTCCTGGAAGCGCGCAGTTCCCGCAGGATGCCGCCCGCGGTCTTCTTGAAGGAGCGCAGGGCGGTAAAAGCCTCTATGTTTATGGCGAGGAAGAAATGTCCCAGCGGGTAAGGGATCTTCTTCCCCTTTTTGTCCACGCCCAGCAGCATCTTCATATAGGCGCCATCCTGCAGCGCCGCGGAAAGTATCTCCACCACGGCGCAGTAGCCGTAGCCTTTGTAGCCGCCCAGCTCCTCGCCTATGCCGCCTACGGGCACCAGCGCGGCCGTGCCGGCCACCAGGTCCCTGAGCACGGCGACGGAATCGGTCTTGGAATTGCCCTTATCGTCTATCACCCAGCCCTTGGGCATCTTCTTGCCGAGCTTGGCGTAGACCTCGATCTTGCCGCGCTGCGTGATGGAAGTGGCGCAATCGAGCAGGAACGGGAACTTCTCGTCGGTGGGGATCGCGAACGTCAAGGGGTTGGTGCCCATCATGTTCTCTACGCCGAAGGTGGGCGCCACGGACGGGCGGGCGTTGGTGCCGGTGATGCCGATCATGCCGGCCTTGGCCGCCAGGAGCGCGTGATAGCCCGCTATGCCGTAATGCGTGGAGTTGCGCACGGCGGTCATGCCGAGGCCGTATTTCTTCGCCTTCTTCACGGCGATCTCCATCGCGCGCTTGGCGATAACGTGGCCCATGCCGTTGTGCCCGTCGATAACCGCGGTCGTCGGGGTTTCCTTCACTATCTCGAAACGGGTCTTCGGCAGCTGTATGCCCTGTTTGATGCGGTCATAATAGATCGGCTTGAGGCGCGAAACACCGTGCGAGTCTATGCCGAACTTGTCGGCCGTTATCAGCACGTCGGCGCAGACGGCGGCGTCCGCGGCGGGCACGCCGATGCCTTTGAGCACGTCGCGCATGAAATCTTCCATGGTCCCGAACTTAACCCACTTGGCGCCTTTTTCTATTTCCATGATAATCCCTCCTGTGTCAGGCTTGCTTTTCTTCTATGATGTCGGCAAGCAGGGCGGCCGCTTTGCGGCCGTCCGGTATTCCAATCTTTCCGAAATTGTCCGCCATTTCCGCGGTGCGCGCCGGGGCGGCGAGGAATTCTCCCAGCGTTCTCCGCAGGTCGGAGTCGAAATCCGGCCCTTCGTCCAGGCAGACGGCCGCGCCCCGCGAGGCCAGGACCAGGGCGTTGGCCTTCTGGTGTCCTGCGGCGGAGGAGGGCAGCGGCGAAAGAATGGCGGGTTTCTTCAGGGCGGCCAGCTCGGCTACCGTGCCCGCTCCCGAGCGCGACAGCACCAGATCGGCCGCGGCGTAGAGCAGCGGCATATCTTCCCTGTAGTCGAAAAGCTTCAGCCAGGGGGCGCCGGCCAGCCCGGAGGCGGCGTAGGCGGCGCTTACAGCTTCCAGGTTCTTCCTGCCCGCGATGTGTATGAGCTGGAACCCGCCTTTCAGGGCGGCGGCGCTTTTTATCATGGCGTCGTTGAGCCGGCGGGCGCCCTGGCTTCCCCCGAAGAGCAGCACCGTGAATTTATCCGGCTCCAGGCCCAGGGCTTCCCGGGCCTGTCTGGCGCCGGGCGCAGAGGCAAAATCCTCGCGTATCGGCGTGCCTGTCAGCGCGGACCTGGCCGCGAAAGCGTTGTTCTCTATCGGCAGGCCCAGCGCGGCTCTATTACAGAAGCCGCCGGCCAGGCGGTTGCCCAGCCCGAAGATGGCGTTGGACTCGTGGATGTACGACTTGACGCCGGCCAGGCGCGCGGCCAGCACGGCGGGAAAGGCTATGTAGCTCCCCGTGCCCAGTACCGCGTCCGGCCGGAAGTCGGCGATCACCCGGCGCGCGAGCGCCAGGGAGCCTAAGAACTTGAAAAAGAAAGAGACGTGCGCCGCGGGGTTCAGGGAGCGCGGCAGGGAGGTCATGTCCGTTTCCGCGTAGGGGAAATCGGCTTTCCGCAGGGCGGGGATGGAGATGTCCTCTTTTTTCACCAGGAACAGCACCTGCCAGCCGCGGCCGCGCAGTTCGGCCGCCAGCGCGAAGCCGGGATAAAAATGCCCGCCGGTCCCGCCGGAAGCTATAAGTATGCGCCGTTTCCCTAGCATCGTGTGCCGCTCCTGTGCGCCGAGACGTTGAGTATTATCCCCGTCATAAGCAGCGAGGCCAGGATGGAGGAGCCGCCGTAGGAGAAGAAAGGCAGCGGGATGCCCTTCGTCGGGATCAGGCCGATCGCCATCGACATATTGAAGAAGGCCTGCAGCGTTATCACGAGGGTAAAACCGAAAGCCGCCAGGGCCGTGTAAAGGCTGGGGGCGTTGCGGGCTATGCGGGCCCCCTTTACCAGCAGCGCGGTAAAAAGCCCCACGACGAGCAGGGTCCCCGCCAGGCCCATCTCCTCGGCAAAGATGGGGAAGATGAAATCCGTGTGGGCCTCCGGCAGGTAGAGGAGCTTCAGCTGCGAGCCGCCCAGCCCCTTGCCGAACCAGCCGCCCGAGCCTACCGCCAGCAGCGACTGCGAGAGCTGGTACCCGGTGCCTTTGATGTTCTCGAACGGGGAGAGGAAGGTCTTAAGGCGGGCCAGCCGGTAGGAGTTGAAGACGATGGCAAGGACGACGACAGGAAGGGCCGCCAGGACCGGGCCCAGGATGAAGCGCAGCTTTATCCCCGCCGAGAAGAAGAGGAACATCGTCACGCCGAAGAGCAGCACGGGCGTGCCCAGGTCCGGCTCGACGGCGATCAGCAGCAGGATCACGCAGACGGCGCAGAACGGTTTTATCATGCGGCGCCAGTCCGTCTGAATCGTGCTTATGTTCCTGTCGAAGAAATCGGCCAGGTACAGCACCACGGCCACCTTGGCGAACTCGCTCATCTGCAGCTTCATGAAGCCGAGCGGGATCCAGCGGCGCACTTTCGCGATAGGCGGCATGAACAGGGTTATCAGCAGCAGCAGCGCGGTCACGGCGAAGACGGGCTTGATGTATTCCCGCAGTTTTTCCAGGTCGGCCCTGGCGGCCGCGGCGGCCAGGCCCAGGCCCATCAGGATCCACAGGCCCTGGCGCTTGGTGTAGAAGAGCGCGCCGAGCCCTTTGTTCTCGGCGTAGATGGCGCTGGCCGAAAAGAGCGAGACCAGGCCCAGCAGCAGCAGCATGAGGACGATGAAAAGAACCGGGTAGTTGATGTATTTAAGGCTGCGGTTGGAGATGGTGTTGTAGGAAATGGCGCGCCGGCCGGAAAGATCCCCCCCGCGCCCCGGGTTGGCGGATACCGCGCCGCGACCCTGGAAGCTCATCGGAGCTCCTTTACCAGCGCCTTGAAACTGCGGCCGCGGTCTTCAAAATCCCTGAACTGGTCGAACGAAGCGCAGGCCGGCGAAAAAAGGGCGATGTCGCCCGGCGAGGCCAGCTGCAGTATCTCCCGGCAGGCGTTCTCCATGGTCGCGGCGGTTATCAGCGGGGCCGTTCCGGCCAGCTCGCGTTCTATTTTCGCGGCGGCCGCGCCTATGGTTACCACGGCTTTCACGCTTTTCCTGATCAGCGGCGTCAGCGGCTCGTAGGGATTGCCTTTGTCCTGGCCGCCCAGTATCAGCCAGATGTTGCGCTTTTCCCCCAGGGCCTTCAGCGCCACCACGGTGGAATCCACGTTGGTCGCTTTGGAATCGTTTATGAAGGAAACGCCTTTTATCTTCCCGGCCGGTTCGATGCGGTGCTCAACGCCTTTGAAAGCGGAAAACACTTTGCCGATGACCGCCGGTTTCACGCCCTGGTGCAACGCCATCAGGCCCGCGCACATGGCGTTCTCCAGATTATGCGCTCCGGGCAGGGCCGGCGGCTCTATCTTTACCGTTTTCACGCCGCTGCGGAATTTAAGGCTGCCGTCTTCCGTCCAGGCGCTGAGCCGGGCGCCCCGGCGCTTCGAGGAAAAGAAAAGGACTTGCGAAGGGCAGCGCTTCGCGAGGCGGCGGCAGCGCGCGTCCTCGTAATTAAAAACGCAGCAGCCCGACGGGGCCTGGTACCTGAAGATATTTGCCTTGGCCTTGACGTAGGCGGCCATGCCGCCGTGATGGTCGAGGTGGTCCGGGGTGATGTTGAGGACGCAGGCCGCGTCGGGCTTCAGGCGCGAACTGTCTTCGAGCTGGTAGCTTGAAGCTTCCATGACCACCGCGTCGCCGGCCCGGGCTTTTGCGGCCACTTCCGCGGCCGGTACGCCGACATTGCCGCAGACGAGGGCCCGGGCGGCCGGGCGCAGCGCGGCGTTCATTATTTCCCCGAGCAGGATGGTGGTGGTGGTCTTGCCGTTGGTGCCCGTTACGGCGAGAAAGCGCCCCGCGCGGGAAAAAGCCAGCGCCGTCTCGATCTCGCTGAAGACGGGGATGCCTTTCTTTTTAAGCGCGACGATAAGCGGGCTGGAGTGCGCCAGCCCCGGGCTTTTCACGGCGAAGCCGCAGGAGAAGACCGCTTTGGAATGGCCGCCGGTCTCGGCTTTCACCTTGCGGGAGAGGCTTTTCAGGCGGTCTTTCAGTTCCCCCGCTTTTTTTGAGTCGGTGAGCAGGACCTGGAAACCGTTGGCGTACAGGAGGTTGGCGCAGGCTATGCCGGACTTCCCGGCGCCTATTACCAGCGCCTTTTTGCCTTTGAATTCTTCGGGGGTGAACATAGCGTACGGCTAGCGGATCTTCAGCGACGACAGGGCCAGCAGCATCAGCATGATCCCGGCTATCCAGAAGCGGATCGTCACCTTGGATTCCGCTATGCCTTTCAATTCGAAATGATGGTGGATCGGCGCCATCAGGAAGAGGCGCTTCTTGTTGCGCAGCTTGTAGGAGCCCATTTGCAGGATCACCGAGAGGGTCTCCAGCAGGAAGATCCCGCCGGCCACGGGCAGCAGCAGTTCCTGCTTGGTCGCGATGGCGGCCACGCCGATGGTGCCGCCGAGGAAAAGGGAGCTGGTGTCCCCCATGAACACTTCGGCGGGGTGCGCGTTATACCAGAGAAAGCCAAGGCACGAGCCTATCATGGCGGAAAGGAAAACGGTCATCTCCCCCGCTCCTTCCACGTAGATGATCTTGAAGTAGGAGGCGAGCTTCACGTTGCCGGCGGAATAGGCAAGGATGGCGAAGGTCAGCGCCGTGAAGACTATCGTGCCGGCCGCCAGGCCGTCCAGGCCGTCGGTGAGGTTGACCGCGTTGGAGGAGCCGATTATGACTATCATGACCAGCGCCGCGTACATAAGCCCCAGGTTAAGGTACATTTCTTTGGCGAAGGGTATGGACAGCAGGTTTGAATACCCGGCATTAGGCGGGTTGGCGGCCAGGTAGCCGGCGACAACGATGGCGGTGAAAAGCTGCAGCGAGAACTTGAAAGCGGAGGACGCGCCTTTGGGGTTCTTCTTAACCAGCTTGGTGTAGTCGTCCATCCAGCCGGTAAAAGCGAGCACCACGGTGGTGAACAGCAGCAGCAGGATGAAGCGGTTGTCGATGCGGGCCCACAGGAGCGTGGAGGTGATAAGGGTCAGGAAGATCAGCAGGCCGCCCATGGTGGTGGTGCCCTGCTTGGCCAGGTGGGTCTTGGGGCCGTCCGTGCGCTGTACCTGGCCTATTTTGTAAGAGCGCAACTTGGCAATGAGCCAGGGGCCTATTAGCAGGCTGAGCAGGAAGGAGGTCATTACCGCGCCGCCGGCCCTGAAGGTGATATACTGGAAAACGTTGAGGGGACTGAAGAGGTCTCTGAATAAATGTGCGTAGTAGAGCATCGCGTTCCTTAAAATTGCCGCCGGCTTTCCGGCCCGCTTCTATATCTATATTTTATTATTTTTATGGGCCTTCGCACGAATTGATTTGGCGATCTGCCGGCCTGCGCGGACACTTCCCTTATGGCCCAGGGGCGGAGGGCCTATAAGGCTCAGGTGCCGCGGGCGCCGCGCATATATACTATTACCGATGTCGTCCATGCGCATATTTCCCGCCGCGGTGTTCTTCCTGCTCTCTCAGGCGCCTTTTGCTTTTTCCCTTTCCATTGAACAACTTTCTTCCGCCGCTGGAACAGTTAAGGCGGAGGCCCCCGTTCCCGGTGCTCCGGTCAAGGCGGCGCTCAAAGAATGGACCGTACTCATTTATGTCAGCGCCCGCAATAACCTGGGGCTGGAGGCCATAAAGGACGTCAACGAGATGGAGGCGGCCGGTTCCACGGACAAGGTGAACGTCGTCGTGGAGATGGGACGCATAGTGTGCAAGCCGGATTTCAACCCGTTCGCCAGCGTGCAGGAACCCGTACCGCCCCAGGCGGACTGGACGGGCTCTCGCCGCTTCCTGATAAAGAAGGATACCGATCCGCTGGCCATCAACTCCCCGGCGCTGGCGCATTTTCCCGACGCGGACATGGGCGACTGGAAGCACCTGGCCGAATTCATAGCCTGGGGCAAAGCCAATTACCCGGCGAAGAAGTACCTGCTGGTAGTGGGCGGCCACGGCAGCGGCTGGCGCGGCGTTAAGCCCCCTCCCGGCGCGGCCAAGGGCATCTCCTACGACGAGGTTTCCAATAACCATATTTCCCCCGCGGAGCTGGCGGCGGCCATTAAGGCCGGCGGCGGCGTGAACGTTTACGCGTCGGACGCCTGCCTGATGCAGACGGTGGAGTTCGTCTACGATCTCAGGAGTTCGGCGGAGTATATAGTGGGTTCGCAGGAGACCACGCCGGGCAGCGGCTACAACTACGAGGTTTTCCTGAATGCGCTGACGGCTAACCCGGGCGATCCCTTCGCGGCGGCGCAGGCCGTGATGAAGGGCTTCTCGGAATTCTACGGCTCAAAGCAGCAGTCGGTGACCATGTCCATTGTGCGGCCGGCGCTGGCGGCGGAGCTGGCGGGCAAGCTCGACAAGTTCGCGCGGCTGGTGGCGGCTTCCCCGTCGGACATGAAGATCTACAACGATAAGCGGTTCGGGCTGCGCAGCTTCGACGACGAGGACGCGCGCGACCTGTACCAGCTGATGAAGCTGTATTACGACAATTCCGGCACCCCCGCGGTGAAGGAGTCGGCGCTGGACGTTATTACTTTCCTCTCCGGGAAGTTCGTGGCGCGCAACGACGCGGTGGGCCACAAATCAAAGGACGCCAACGGCTTGTCCATCCATTTCCCCCTCTTCTACCTGAACTACAAGCCCAAGTACGAACACCTCTCCTTCTCCCGGGCCACCTACTGGGACGAAATGATCAAAGCCGTAGTCTTCTCAAAACAATAGCAGATAGGTTCCCACGATGCCGGTCGGGGTGGCCGTGGGGACCGGAACGCAAAACGCGCTAGGGCACACCGTGCCCGTCGCTCATCCTCCTCCCTCGCCGCTTACGCAAGGCTCGGTCGTCGGAAGGTTTTGCTAACCCGGTCCCCGCGTCCGCCCCTCCGGACTAGGCGAGACCTGAGAGTTTCACTAAAATGCAATTGAGAGGACTGGAGGGATGGGCACGGGGTGAGGGTTAGCAAACCCTTCCGGAGGCCGAGGCTTGCATAGCGCCGCGTGGAGCGAAGCGACACTTTCTTGCCCGGAGGAAGAGCGAGGCACGGTGTGCCGAGCGCGTTTTGATAACCCTCACCCCGTGACCGTCCCGACTGGGTATCGGGAACTTTTACAGGCCTTCGATGATGCGCTCGAATTTCATGGAGCGGGAGGCTTTGATGAGGAAGGTGCCTTTGCCTTCGCCGATGAGGCGGCGCGCTTCGGGCAGCCAGTCGTCCAGGGTTTCGCCGAACTCCATGCTGTTGCCCCCGGCCCGGCAGTAGGCGCCGGCGGCGGCCTTCATCTCGGGGCCGGCCAGGAAAACCTTGGCCGCGCCCATATGCGCCAGCGCCGCGCCCAGGTCGGTGTGGTAGTGCGCGGAATGGGTGCCCAGTTCCTTCATGTCGCCCAGCATCAGGTAAAGGGGCTTGGGCTTATCGAACATCTCTTTCAGCGCCGAGCTCATGGACTGCGGGTTGGCGTTGTAGGCGTCGAGGATGACCAGCGAGCCTTTGATGCGCAGCTCCTGCATGCGCATCGGCGGCGGGGTATAGTTCTCCAGGCCTTTCTTTATCGCCGCAAAATCCAGCCCCGAGGCCAGCGCCGCGGCGGCAGCGGCGGCGGCGTTGTGGTAGTTGTGCGCGCAGGCGTGCGGCAGGTCCATTTCGACGAGATGGCCGCGGTATTCGATGCGCAGCTTCTCCCCCTCGAGGATGCGCAGGTCAGCCTCGTTCGCCCTGCCGAAAGTGAGCGCTTTGAGCCCGCGGCCGCCCAGGCGGCCGAGATACCTGTCGTCGCAGTTATAGACCAGCGTGCCGCCCGGGGCGAGGCAGCGCGCCAGCTCGGTCTTAGTCTCGAAGATGGTTTCCAGGTCGCCGAAATATTCCAGGTGCGAAGGGCCGATGTTGGTAATGACGCCGCAGGTGGGGCGCGCCACTTCGCCGATCTCCCTGATATCGCCGCGCCGGGAAGCGCCGAGCTCGAACACGCCGAACTTGTGCGCCGGCGACAGCTCGAGCAGGGACAGCGGCAGGCCGAACTGGTTGTTGAGGTTCCCGGCGTTGGAGCAGGTCTCCCCGGCGAAGGAATAGATGCTCTTCAGCATTTCCTTGGTGGTGCTCTTGCCGTTGGAGCCGGTTATCGCGGTAAGGGGTATCTGGAAGCGCTGCCGGTGCCAGGCCGCCAGGTCCTGCAGGGCCTTCAGCGTGTCTTTGACCGTGACCAGTTCCGCGGGCAGGTCTTTTATGCTCCCGGCCGCGTTTTCGCGGATCAGCCAGCCGCTGACGCAAGGCAGGCTCTGGGCGAGGAAATCGTGCGCGTCGTAGGAAGCGCCTTTGAGCGCCCAGAGAAAATCACCGCATTTCAGCTTTCTCGTGTCGGTTCCGAACGTATTGAACGGCGCCTCCGGGTTTCCCTTCACCAGTTTCCCGTTGACCGCCTCCGCTAAAGTCTTTAAATCTATCTTCAGGTCCATAGTCTGTCTCCCGCCCTTATTTCGCGTCCCCGCCCCTGTTCTTTATCGCTTCCGTCGCGGTTTCCACGTCGCTGAAGTGAATGGTGCTGTCCTTTAAGATCTGGTAGGTCTCATGTCCTTTGCCGGCGATCAGCACTATGTCGCCCTTCCGGGCCAGCCCGACGGCTTTCGTTATAGCTTCTTTGCGGTCGGGGATGAGCTCGTAGCTGCTGAACTCGCCTTTTATTGCCTGCTCGATGTCGGAGAAGATCTGCGCCGGATCTTCCGTGCGCGGGTTGTCGCTGGTGATAATAGTGACGTCGCTCATGGAACAGGCTATCTTCCCCATAGGACCGCGCTTGGTGCGGTCCCTGTCCCCGCCGCAGCCGAACAGCGTGATGATGCGGCTGTGGGGCATGAGCTTGAGGTTGGAAAGCACGTTCTCCAGCGCGGCGTCGGTGTGGGCGTAATCCACGAAAACCCTGTACTCCTGCCCCAGGTCCACCCGCTCAAGGCGGCCGGGCACGTTTTTCAGCGCTTCTACTCCCTCGACGGCGGAATGCATGGTCACGCCGCCCGCCGAGGCGCAGGCGATCGCCGCCAGGGCGTTGTAAATGTTGTGGCAGCCCAGCAGGTGCAGTTTCACCGGCAGCGACTCCTGGTCCGTCTTCAGGACAAAGCGGGTCATATCTTCCAGTACTTCTATCTTTTCAGCCCTGAAATCGGCGTGCCTGTCTATGCCGAACGTGAGCACCTTCATTTTCCCTTTCAGGCTCTTGAGCAGCGCCGGGGCGCGCTCATCGTCGGCGTTTATCACGGCGCACTTGTCCTTCTTCGCGGACCGTTCGAGGAGTTCGAAAATGCGCGCCTTCGCCTGGAAATAGCTTTCCCTGTCCTTGTGAAAATCCAGGTGGTCGCGCTGCAGGTTGGTGAAGGCGGCCACGTCGAAATCCACATCTTCCACGCGGCCCAGCGCCAGCGCGTGGGAGGAAACTTCCATGACCGCGGTCAGCGCGTCGGCGGCGCTCATCTTCGAAAGCAGCTCCTGCAGATCGTGGGCCAGCGGCGTAGTGTTTGCCGCCGCGGAAATTACCCGCCCGTCCACACGGTAATCTATAGTACCTATGACCCCGGGGCGGGCGCCGCCGAGGCGCAGTATGTTCTCCAGCAGGTAGGCCGTGGTGGTCTTCCCCTTGGTCCCCGTTATACCGAAGATCCTTAGTTTCTTAGACGGGTGGCCGTAAAAATTTGCCGCCGCGCGCGAAAGCGTAACTGCCAAGTCCGCGGTTTTTACAAAGGCCGCGCCGGGGTAGCCGTCTTTGAGCTCCCTTGGGAACTCTTGCGCGGAGACCACCGCCGAGGCGCCCTTCTCCAGCGCCTGGGCTATGAACCTGGCGCCGTCCGTCCTGGCCCCGGGCAGCGCGAAGAAGACGGCGCCGGGGGCCGCCAGCCGGGAATCGTTCACAACGGCGGAGATCTCCGCGTCAGGGCCGGCGAACTGCGCTGCGGTGTTTTCCAGTATGAGTGAAAGCTTCATGATAGTAAAGTTTTTGCGGCGCCCGGGGAGATCAGCGGCAGGGGTACTTCTCGATGAGCTGCGCGTTCGCTTCGAGCAGGCCGGTTTCCCCGGCGCTGAGCGGCGCCAGCTGCTTGGAATAATACCATTCCTTGATCTTCGAATAGAAAAAGTGTTTCAGGTCCGTGTCTTTTATCTCCGACCCGGGATTTTTCGTGAGCTGGTCCAGTTTAAGCACGCCGGATTTCAGGTCCCAGGCCGTTTTACGCGCCCGCAGTTCGACGCAGGACCGCACCAGGTCTTTTTCCCGGTCGGTAAGCTTGCGGCAGGTCTCGTCTTCCAGGAAGCCGTCCGGCAGGAGGGCCATCGGCGCGTCCAGGTCTATGTTCATGTCGAAGTTCAGGTCCCAGTCCGCTTTTTTCTCTTCCCAGTCCTTTTTGATCGTTTTCGTGACGGCTTTGAGGATATGCGCGTTCTGGGTGTCCACCAGGCGCGCGTTAACTTCCACGTTCTTGCCGTCGAGGTCTATCACGCTGCCGGTCACCACGGCGTCCGCGCCCAGGATATTGCCTATCTTTTTGGCGGTGGCGTCGTCCACCACGCCTCTCGCGCCCAGCTTCTGCTCTTTGAGCACCTCGTCGAGGCGGCTGCGCTCTATTACTTCCATGCGGGGATTGGAGGCTATTTCCGAAGTGAGGCGCTCGGTCACTATGGCGCTGGCCTTGCTTTTGGCGCCGGTCTCGGAGGAAAAGCCCATCACCACCACGCGCCTTTTGGCCTTCGCGTCGGCGATACGGGAGAGCTCGCGGGCCACGTACTTGTAGCCTTCCATCCCGGCCCAGGCAAAAGCGCCGAGACCGAGCAGCAGCAGCAATATCTTTACCGGCTTCATCGCTTTATAATAGTAAATTCGCGGGTACGCCGTCAGGCGCCGGTGGCGGCGTTAATCGGAGACGGGGCGGTCCTGGAAGCGGGCGCGCTGGGCGTCCGTGACCTTGAGGTCGGGGGCCAGGCCTTTGCGGGTAATGATCTTCTTGGCTATCTCCTGGAAGGCCGGCGCGGCCGTTTCGCCGCCGTAGGTCAGCCCCTTCGGGTTGTCCAGCACCACCAGTATCACGTACTGCGGCTTGGCGAGCGGGAAGAAGCCGGCGAAAGAGGCCACGTTCCTGCCGGTCAGGTATTTCCCGGTCTTCGGGTCTATCTTCTTGGAGGTGCCGGTCTTGCCGGAGATGGAATAGCCCGCCACATCCGCGTTCTTGCCGGTGCCCTTTTCCACCACGCTGCGCAGGATGACCTTGACCCGCTCCGCCACCGAGGCGGAAACTACCTGCCGTATGACGGCAGGCTCGTTTTTGAACACCTCTTCGCCTTCGAACTCGCTGATCCTGTCCACCAGGCGCGGTTCGAACAGGCGCCCCCCGTTGGCGAGGGCCGAATAAGCGTTCAGCACCTGCAGCGGGGTGGCGGCTATGCCGTGCCCGTAGGAGCCGACAGCCAGGTCGATGGGCTTGAACCTTTCCAGGGGGCGCAGGATGCCGGCCGACTCGCCGTGGAAACCCAGGCCGGATTTGGAGCCGAACCCGAAGGCCTTGGTGTAGAGGTAAAAATCTTTCACGCCCAGCTTGAGGCCGATCTTGGCCGTCCCGATGTTGGAAGAACGCTCTATCACCTCGGAGAGGTTCAGGGTCCCTTCCGGTTCGTGATCATGCAGGATTACCTTGCTGTTGAAGGCCCAAGCGCCCTTTTCGCAGAAAAAAGTGTCTTTCTCCTCGACGATCCCTTTTTCCAGCGCGGCGGCCAGCGTCATCGACTTGAACGTAGAGCCCGGCTCGTAAACCCATTCCACCGGCTCTATCTTCTGGTAGTCCGCCGGCCAGGTGGCCATAGCCAGTATTCTTCCGCTTGCGGGGTCCTGTACCAGCGCCATGCCGAGGTCCGCGCGGTTCTTCTCGACCGCCCTCTTTATCGCTTCCTGCGAGAAGAACTGGATATCCTTGTCTATCGTCAGGTGCAGGTCCCTGGGACGGGATTCCTTGTCCAGCTTGTCCTGGAAGATGACCCGGCCCGCGGCGTCGCGTATGACGCCGCGCCGGCTTATGTGGCCGGTCAGAACCTTGTCGTAAAGCAGCTCGATGCCTGTCAGGCCCTTGTCCTCGCTGGTCACGCCTATAACGTTCCTGGCCAGGTCGCCCGACGGGTAATAGCGGCTCTGGCGCGGCTCCAGGACCAGGCCTTTGAGCTTAAGCGCGCTGACCGCTTCGAAAGCCGTCCTGTCCAGGCCTTTTTTTACAGGGACGAAATTCTTAGCCCGGCGGAACTTCGCGCGGAAGTCCGGGGGCAGCGTCAGCGTGCGGGCCAGCGCGGCCACGGCCGCGGGCGGGTCCGCCAGGTCCTTTTTGAACAGGGATAAGTCCCAGGTGACGATGGATTCCGCCAGCAGCTGCCCGTCCGCGCCGAAGATGCGGCCGCGCGGCCCCGTTTCGGAAACTGTGCGGTTCATGGAGCGGGAAGCCATTCCCGAGAGGTTCTCGTGGCGCACCGTCTGCAGCCAGAACAGCCGCGCGGTTATGAACAATGCGGGGATGCCGGCCAGGAAAGCGCCGGCTTTAAGTCTTGTCTTGAGTGTTTTTGCTGTCATCGGCGAAGCGCGGGCCCATAGGCCCGCTGCCGCCTTCCGGCTTTACCAGGGAAGTTTAGCCAGCCAGCCCCGGGCCTGCTGCTCGGGCGACGCGCTGCCGTCTAGCATCACGACGGCGCCGGGTTCGGGGTAGACCATGCCGAGCTTCAGGGCCTTGGCTTCCAGTTTCTCGGGCGAGAGAGAGGTCTGGATCTCCTTCTTCAGGTAGGTATTGGAGCTCTCCAGGTCCTTGATCTCGCACCTGACTTTTTCTATGTTGTAGCCGAGCTTGACGGCCTGCACGTTCTCCCATGCGAAGAGGAAGCATACCGCGCAGAGCAGCCCCAGGGCCGCCAGGTTCATGTTGCGTGTTTTCTTGAGCATCAAAGTAGTCCGCCTTAAGAAGTTTATTCCATGCTGAAAAGCTCTATGCGCCTGACCCCGTGTTTCTCCCACAGGTAGAAGATCTTGGTCGGGGACAGGGAGGCCTTGAGCCCGTTGAATTTCGCCCGCGTCGTCCTGGAATGCAGCAGCTTGTTGAACTTCGCCCCGGCTTTAAGGATGTTCTCTGGATACATAATGCCTCCCTTTACCGTCGGTTACAGCTTCTCTATAACGCGCAGCTTCGCGCTTCGGGCTCTTTTGTTCTCCTGGAGTTCCGCTTCCGAGGGCTTCACGGGTTTCCGTGTCACCGGCTGCCAGCCGCCCAGGCTCGCCATCATCTTGAACGTTTCTTTCACTATCCGGTCTTCCAGCGAGTGGAAGGTTATGATGCCGAGCCTTGCTCCCGGTTTGAGCAGCGGCATTATCTTCTGAATGCCGCGGGTGATGTTGTCGAATTCGTAGTTGACCGCCACCCTGAGCGCCAGGAAGGTCTTGGTGGCGGGGTGGATCTTCTCGCCGTGCGCCGGGACCACCCTGGCTATCAGGGCGCCCAGCTCGGCCGTGGTCTCGAGGGCGCGCGCCCTGCGGGTGTCCAGTATGGCCTTGGTGATGCGGCGGGAATGGCGCTCGCCGCAGATGCGGATCAGGTGCTCGATCTGTTCGTAAGGCCACTGGTTGATGATCGTGTACGCGGTCAGCGGGTTGTCGGGGTTGATGCGCATGTCCAGCGGTCCGTCGTGCTTGATGCTGAAGCCGCGCGAAGCCTTGTCGAAATGGAGCGAAGAGATGCCGAGGTCGAACAGCGCGCCCGAAAGCGAGCTGATGCCTTCGCGGGCGGTTATCTCGTCGATGTTGGCGAAATTCCCCTGCGCTATCTTAACGCGGGGGCCGAACTGCGCCAGGTTGCGCGCCGCTATGGCCGCCATCTCGGGGTCCCAGTCTATGCCCAGCACGCTGACGTCCGCAGGCAGCGCGGCCAGCAGGCGGGCGGTATGCCCCCCCATCCCCAGCGTGGCGTCCACGAAAGTGCCCTTGCGGCCGGTCACCAGCAGGTTCACCACCTCCTGGGCCAGCACGGCGATGTGGGTGAATTCCTGCGCGGGATTTTTCTCCGCGCCGTCAGAAGGTCCTGTTCCCGCGTTCTCCGTCATAGGTCTATGATCTTGCTGAACTTTTCGAACGAAGGGTCCATTACTTCTTTTTTGTATTTTGACCAGGACTGCGCATCCCATATTTCAGCCTTATTACCGACGCCGCGTATTATGATCTCTTTTTTCAGCGATGCGTACGCTTTCTGGTTCTGCGGCACCAGTATGCGGCCCTGCTCGTCAAGCTGGGCGTCCGCCGCGTTGCCGAAGAAGAAGCGCTTGAAAGCCCGCTCTTCTTCCTTGTTCTCCGACTTGAAAATTTCCATGTTGTTGGCGATAAGTTCTTCCCACTTCGAAGGCAGGAAAAGATACAGGCAGCGGTCGAGGCCTATGCTCACCATGAAATAGTTCTTGTCTTCCTTGTGGAGCTCGTCACGGAAACGGGACGGGATGAAGACGCGGTTCTTCGCGTCCATCACGTATGAATATTCTCCGTAAAGTGTGCTCATAACTATTCGACTGCTTTGCAACATTCCTGACCACTATCTAACACTATCCACCACTTTCCACCACGGGAATAAAATATACAGCATAGGTTCCCCACCTGTCAATAGCTTTTTTAAAAAGTGTTTGTTTTATAGACATATTTTGTGGTAAAAAATGCCGTAAAAAAAGGCGCGGGTTGAGCGTTGTCAACCTGCGCCTTATATATAAGGAATATAAATTAATGGGCCCGGGTGTATTCGGGGTTAGCGGTTCACGTCGGAGATCTTGCCGGTCTTGAGGTCGTAGCGCCAGGCGTATTCCAGGGAAGAGAACTTGTTGTAGGGCATGCCGTAGGCGCGGTAGAGCGCCTGCGAAGCGGGGACGCCGTCGCGCAGCCCCTTGCAGAAGAGGTAGAACGCGTCGCCGGATTTCATCTTCATCAGGAAGCGCGTAACGCTGTAGGACTGCGCGTACCACAGGCGGATATTGTCTTCGTCGGCGCCTGAAAGGTTCTCGATGCGCACCAGGTCCGGCAGCTTGAAGCCGCTGCCGCCGTCGAGCAGCTTCAGGTTCTGCGCCAGCCAGTCCGGGGTGGCATTGCCCCTTTCCGACTGGACGTACGTGGCCAGGCCCTCGCTGAGCCACAGCGGGCTGGGATTGCTCGGCGTAAAGAAGCTGTCGAAATAGATGTGGGTCAGCTCATGCGCCAGGATGCCGAAGGCTTCGTCGCTCTTATACAGGTAGATCTTGCGCTCGGAGAGGGAAGCCGCCCCCCCCGACCAGCCGGGCCGGCCGGTTATGCGGCGGTAAGTTTCCTGGCTCTGGGAAAAGAAGATGAATACTTTTTTTTCTCGCGTCCACGGCGAAAAGGCCACCAGGTCCAGCATGATGCTGCCGTGCAGGGTTTCCACCGTTTCGGAGATCTCCTTCGAAACCTCTTTGCCTTCTTCGTAGATCACGAAATGCCGCGTGACCAGCCTGGCAAAACCTTCGGGAGTGGCGGGGTAGGCGGTTTCATCGTCGGCGCCTGAAACGTTTATGGCCGCCTTGTCCTCGGCGGTATGCATCGGCATCACCTCCGAAGAGGCGACGTCCTTTATGTCGGGGCTGGCCAGGGGCATTACCAGGGAGCCCTGCTGCGGCAGCGCGGCCTGCGGCTGGGCGGGGCCGGGCGGGACGAAGGCCGGCGGCGGGGCCGTTCTTCTTTCTACGTGGGAGGACTCCGGTTTTCCCGTGAAGGGATTATTGCCGACGCGGAATTTCTTTACCAGGGACATGTCCTCGCTCATGTACTGGTACATGAAAAGGCCCCAGATGCCTATGATAAGGCCCCAGAAGACTATCCTTAGTTTGGATAATATGTCCATTTAAAGCGGCGCCCGATCCCTTACCGCATGGAATCGCGCACCTTTACCGCCATCTCCGCCATCGCCGCAGTGAACATCGAGAAAAAGATGATAAAGACCGCCTGCGTGGCGCATACGGCCCAGAGCTGGGTGCTCTCCATAGCCTGGGAGAAGGCCTGCGCCAGCGTCATGGCGGGCGCGTCGGCCATGGCGAAGGCCATGCCTTTGTAGAGGTAGATGCCCAGCATTACCGCCGCCGCCGCGGCTGCGGTAAGGAAGACCTGCCACTTCTTCATGAACATGGCGGCCGCCGCCGGCGCCGTGAGGAACAGCAGCCACATGGGCGCCCAGTAAGGGAACAGCAGGTAGAACAGGACGGCGCTGGTGAGCAGGTTGATCCAGACCGTGATGCCGCGGATGTGCCGGGTATACTGCATCAGCCTGTAGATATTGGAGTTTAGCCAGTAGTTGACTATGAACGAAGCGGCCAGCAGGCCGAACGACAGGTAAGTGACGTTTTTCTCCGGCTCGGAAAAAAATATGGCGAACAAGATAAGTATCACCGCGAACGGCGTGAAATAATAATTAAGGACGTGCATAGCGCTATCTCCCCTGCTTCCTGAAGACCAGTATGAAGCGGTCCTCTTTTTCCCCCGGCAGCCTGTAGCCCGCCTTTTCCGCCAGCACGGCGCGGGCGGCGGCCATCGCCTTTTCCACTTCCGGCCGCACGGAGGCGACCTGCGCCGCGCTCTGCCAGGCCAGGAACACGCCGCCTTCGGTCAACATATTTAAGCATTGGGGCAGTATATTTTCAAGCTTTCCCATGGCGCGCTCGGTAACGGCGGCGTAGCGCGGGGCCTTCGGGCCTTCCCCCACCCTGCGCTGGAACACCGCGGCGTTCTCCGTTCCCATGGCGGCCAGGGCCCCGGAGATGAACGCGCAGCGCTTGCCGATGGAATCCACCAGCTCGAACCGGTACTCTTCCAGCGCGGCGGCCAGCGGCACGCCGGGGAAGCCGGCGCCGGTGCCCGAGTCGCAGATCAGCGCGCCGGGCTTGGCGTAGCGGCGCAGCAGCGGCGCGGCCGCCAGGGAATCGGCGATATGGCGCGGCCAGACCGCGGCCTCGTCGGCCTGCGAGATCAGGTTCATAACGGCGTTGCTCTCTATAAGCCTGGCAGCGTAGATCTCCAGCCTGCCTTCTTGCGCGGGAGTCAGCGTCACGCCCCAGCCCGCCAGCGCCGCTTTCAGTTCTTCGTTCATTCGCTTTTCCCCTTCCTTGAGGATTTCCTCGCCTGAGGTCCGGCGGCGCCGGGCGCCTGCGCGGCGCGCCCTCTGCCCATATTCACCCACAGCAGCTGTATGTCGGCCGGGGTCAGCCCCGGTATACGGCCCGCCTGCGCGAGGGTCAGCGGGCGGACCTTCTGCAGTTTGTGCCTGGCTTCGTTGGACAGGCCCGGGGCCTTCACGTAATCGAAACCTTCGGGGATGCGCAGGTGCTCGAATTTCTTGAGGCGTTCCGCTTCCTTGCGGTTGTGCCCGATATAGACGGCGTATTTTTTTTCTATTTCCGCCGTGGCGGCGGCCCTTTGTCCCGTCCAGGGCCCGTCTTCCGGCAGGCATTCCCGGGTCTTGCCCGCGGCGCCCAGCTCCGTTACCGCCCTGGCATACGCTTCGAAGGCCGCAGCCCGCGCGCGGGGCAGCAGCCCGAGCCTGAAGCCATGCGGGGCCAGGCGCAGGTCGGCGTTATCCTGGCGGAGCAGCAGCCGGTATTCGGCCCGCGAAGTGAAGACCCGGTACGGCTCATCCACGCCTTTCGTGACCAGGTCGTCGAGCATAACGCCGATGTAGGCTTCATCCCGGCGTAAAATGAGCGGCTCTTTTTTGTTCACTTTCAGGGCCGCGTTTATGCCCGCCACCAGACCCTGCGCGGCCGCCTCTTCGTAGCCGGTGGTGCCGTTGACCTGGCCGGCCAGGAACAGACCTTCCACGGCGCGCGTCTGCAGCGTGTAGTCCAGCCCCGACGGGTCGCAGTAGTCGTACTCGATGGCGTAGCCGGCCCGCACGATCTCGGCGCGCTCCAGGCCCGGCACGGACCGGACTATCTCGATCTGGGTTTCTTCGGGCAGGCTCGTGGAGAGCCCGTTGACGTAGTATTCCTCCGTGTCGAAACCCTCCGGTTCCAGGAAGACGTGGTGCGCGCCGTGATGCGGGAACTTGACCACTTTGTCCTCGATCGACGGGCAGTAGCGGGGGCCGGTGGATTTGATCTTGCCGCTGTAAAGCGGGGACCCGTGCAGGCCGGCCCGGATCACCTCCGCGGTCAGCGCCGTGGTGCGCGTTATCCAGCAGGGCAGCAGCTTGTTGGTGATGGCGGGCGTGAAATGGGAGAACGGCTGCGCCGGGGAATCCGGGGCCTGCCGGTCGCATTTGGAAAAATCGATGCCGCGGGCGTGGAGCCGCATAGGGGTGCCGGTCTTGAGCCTGCCCAGCTTCAGGCCCAGGGCGAGCAGGCTCTCCGAAAGCGGGTTGCTCGGCGGGTGGTTGTACCGCCCGCCGGGAAAAGAGCGCAGGCCGATGTGAACGACCCCCCGCATGAACGTTCCGGCCGTCAGTATTACCGACGGGGCGCGGTAGCGCGTGCCTCGCGCGGTCTCCACCCCGCAGGCTTTTCCGCCGCGGGTCAGCACGCGCACCGCCTCGTCCTGCACGGCCAGGAGCCCGGCCTGCCGCTCCAGCGCGTGTTTCATGGAGAACTGATAAAGCTTCTTGTCGCACTGCGCGCGTGGCGACCTGACGGCCGCGCCTTTGGAGGTGTTGAGCATATGGCAGCCGAGCATGGCCCGGTCCGTTATCTTCGCCATTTCCCCGCCGAGCGCGTCTATCTCGCGCACCAGCTGGCCTTTGCCCACGCCGCCGATGGAGGGATTGCAGGACATCTGGGCGACGGTGTCCAGGTCCTGCGTAAGCAGCAGCGTCACCGCCCCGAGCCGCGCGGCCGCGAGCGCGGCTTCGCACCCGGCGTGCCCGCCGCCTATCACGATAACGTCGAAATCCCGCGGATAGTTGAACATGGTCAGAAGAGCATCACCAGCGCCTGCATATTTTCCGGCAGCAGCAGCGAAACGTTATACAGGAACAGCCCGGAGGCCGCCATGGCGAGGAAAACCGCGGCCGCGGCGCGAGGCCCGCCGGGCCCGCCCGCCAGGCGCAGCGCTTTTACCAGGAAAACAAAATACCACAGGGCCATGGCGAGAACGGAAAGCTCGTAGAGACGGCTGGAGGAAAGCAGGATCGCCAGGCCCTCCAGCGGGAGGATCGCCGTCCCTATGGCGAAAGAGGCCAGCAGCACGCGCAGCATGGCCGGAAAGGAACTTTTTTCTCCCTGGTAGGCGAAGAACGCGGCGGCGGCCGCCGCCAGCGCGGCGCAGGCAAGGGCCGCGGGATAATTTTTCAAGAGGGCGAGCGCCGCGAAATACGCGAGCGTCCCCCCCAGCCCCAGGAGCACGCGCGGCCCTATCCGCCCGCGGGCAAGGACGGCGGCGAGGCGCGGCAGGAAAGCCGCGGCCAGCAGCGTGTTGACCGCGCTCCCGGCCGCCCCCGCCAGGAGGTAGGCCGTAAAGGAGCGGCCGAAGGCCAGGGCCGGGGCTTCCGGCATGAACGACCGCGGCAGGAAGACCGCGGCGGCGGCCGCGCCCGCCGTGTACAGCGCGAAGAATAAAAGGGATGGGGCCAGCGTGCGGGACTCCGCGAAAAGCTCGCGCAGCGCCTCCGAAGGCCGAAGCAGCACTTTGCCGAAAAGAAGGGCGGTCTCGCGCATCTTATTTCCCCACGCAGAAATTCCTGAAAATGTCCGCCAGCACTTCCTCGGGAGCGGTCTCTCCGGAGATGGAGGCCAGCGCCGCCAGCGCGCGCCGCAGGTGCTCGGCCTGCAGCTCCAGCTCCGCGCCCGCGCGCAGCAGCGCCGCCAGTTTCCCCAGTTCGGCGGCTGCCTTGTTCAGCGCATCGAAATGGCGCGCGAAAGTTACGGCGGCCTGCGCCCCGTCCTTCATGGCCCTTTTTTGCCGGGCGACGAGGGCCTTCTTCAGGGCCGGGAGCCCTTCCCCCGTCCTCGATGACACCTTCAACCCGGCGCCGCGCGCTGCCCGTGGCAGGTCGGCTTTGGAGAGGATCCGGATGAGCTGCGCCGGGGCCGGCTCCAGGGCGCGGCGCAGGGCCAGCTTGTCGCTTGCCGTAGTGCCGGTGGACGCGTCTTTGAGGAGCAGCACGATGTCCGCCGCTTTTACGGCCTTGGCCGCCCGGTCCATGCCCTCCTTTTCAAGCGGCCCTTTTTTAGCGGCGTTGATCCCGGCCGTGTCGGTGAAGATCACCGAAAAACCGTGTATTTCCAGCTCCACGTCGAGAGTGTCCCTGGTGGTGCCGGCCTGGGGCGAAACTATCGCGCGGTCGTAGCCCAGCAGGGCGTTGAGCAGCGAGGACTTGCCGGAATTGGGCGCGCCGGTGATGGCTACCCTGACGCCCTCGCGGATGCCGCGGCCGCTTTCGAACCCGGCGGCCAGGCGCAGGGTGTCCCTGCTCACCGCCGCCGCTTCGCGCGCGAAGCGCGCTACGTCGAGAACGGGCGTTTCTTCGTATGAATCGTCGAGGCGGGCTTCCAGCTGCGCGAGCAGGCGCACCAGTTTTTCCCTGAGGCCCAGTACTTCTGCGGACAGCTCTCCGCGCACCTGCGAGATGGCGGCGCGGTGCGCCGCTTCGCTGCCCGCGGCTATCAGCCCCCCCACGGCCTCGGCCTGGGCCAGGTCCAGTTTGCCGTTGAGGAACGCGCGGAGCGTGAATTCCCCCGGGGCGGCCGGCCTGGCGCCGGCCCTGACGGCCAGGTTGAGGATAGAGCGTATTATGAAGGGAGACCCGTGGCAGGTTATTTCCACCGTGTCCTGCCCGGTGTAGCTGGCCGGGGCGCGGAAAAAAACCGCCACCACCCTGTCTATCAGCTTCGCGCCGTCGGCGATGTCGAGCAGGACGGCGCGCCGGTGCTGCGGGGCCTTCTGCGGCGGACGGGTAAAAGAGGCCGCGGCGCAAAACGCTCCCGGGCCGGACAGGCGGATAACGGCCAGGGCGCCCGTGCCGGGCGGCGTGGCCTGCGCAACTATGGTCTGCTCCGTGTCGGGTAGCGTCATGGTCCGGTAACCGCGAAATTGAACAGCGTGACAGCGCTGTGGCTGTCACGCTGTGTATGTCACCGCTTGTTATTTCTGCTCTGTAGGCTGCGTTTCCACCGTCTGCTCTACGGCGGGCGCCTGCTCGGGCGCCGCTTCCGCGGCAGGGGCGGCTACCGCCTGCGCGGTTTCCGTCCGCACGGCTTCCGCCTGCACGGCTTCCGCCTGCGCGGTTTCCGTCTGCACGGTTCCCGTCTGCGCGGTTTCCGTCTGGCGGATCACCACTTTGCGCCAGCGGCCCTCGCCCTCGGAGGTGGTTTCCATCCCGGGGTACGAGGTCTTAACCATGTTATGCACCATCTTCCTCATGGAAGCGGGCATGGGGTCCAGCCTGAACGGGGCGGCGGTGCTCTTTACAGAGTTGACGGCGTCCTCCACCAGGCGGGCCAGTTCCTTTTCTTTCTTGTCCCAGTAGCCGCCGGTGTCAAGGCGCAGGGCCGGGTGCGGCTCGCGCTTGCGGCTGACTATCGAGTTGACGACGAACTGCAGGGACTGCAGCCCGCGCCCGTTCTCTTCGGTGAACGCGGTGTGGTCCGCGCACTCGAAGCGGATGAAGATAAGGTTCTCCGCCGATTCGAGCCTGGCTTCGGTCACCGTCGTTTCCATCCCCATCAGTGAGGTTATCTTGAGCAGCGCGGCTTTCGCGTGCTCCACAGGGTCCTGTGCGGGCTGTATGGACATGAAGTCCGCCGCAAGGGGCTCTTCCTTGTAGACGCGGTCCCGTGACCCGCCCTGGTAGCCGCCCTCTCTTCTCGGCCCGCGTTCGGGACGGGGCTGCTGCTGTTGTTCTTCCGTGGACGCCGCAGGCGGGAGCCTGGCGTCTTCGTAGCCGTAGCGCCCGGGGCGCCTGGGGGCTGAGGCGGAACGGCTTTCCCGTCTGGGGCCGCCTTCGCGCCTGGGGCCTGCGCCGCGTCCGTCGCGCCTGGGGCCTCCGCCGCGTCCGTCGCGCCTGGGGCCGCGTCCGCGCGGCTCCTCGCTGCCGGTTCCGCTGGCCCAGCGTTTTTCCCTGAGGATAACGCAGGCTTTTTTAGCGCCGAACCCGAGGAATCCCGAGGTCCCTTCGGTTACTACCACCACCTCGACCTGGTCGCGCCGAAGGCCCATTTCCGCAAGGCCCTTCTCGACGGCGTCCTGGATCGTTTTGGCTTCTGTCTTTGTCTCTCTCATTTATGTCTCCTCCGTATCGCTAACAAAAATCAGCCCATCTTCTTCTGCAGGTACATGCTCTGGGCGAAGCCCCAGATGCTGTTGATCAGCCAGTAGATCACCAGGCCCGACGGGAAGCTCAGGAACATGAACGTGAAGATCACCGGCATCCACTTCATCATGGTCGCCTGCGCGGGATCCGAAGTCTGGGGCGTCATGTACTGCTGCAGGAACATTATGCCGCCCATCACCAGCGGCAGCACGTAGAACGGGTCTTTGGCCGACAGGTCCTTTATCCAGAAGGCGAACGGCGCGCCGTGCAGCGTCCAGGAATTCCTGAGAGCGTTGAACAGGGCGAAAAAGACCGGGATCTGGAGCAGCATGGGCAGGCAGCCGCCGAGCGGGTTGGTCCCGTGGCGCTTGTAGAGGTCCATGACCTCCTGGTTCATCCGCTTGGGGTCGTCCTTGTAGCGCTTCTGGATGGACTGCATCTCCGGCTGTATTTTCTTCATCACCGCCATGGCCTTATAGCTCTTAAAGCTCAGCGGCGTCAGCATCAGCTGCAGCAGCACGCTTATGATGATTATGGCCACGCCGTAATTGCCCGTGAGCTTGTAGAAATAGCCCAGCGCGGAATTGGCCAGCTTGGCCAGGGGCGCGATAAGGGAATAGCCGAAGTCCACGGAACGGTCCAGCCCGTTGCCCAGTTTCTGCAGGTGCTGGTAATCTTTCGGGCCGAAGTAAAAACTCATGGTCCATTCGCGTTTTTCGCCGGGCCTCAGTTCGCAGGCGGCGAAAGGAACGGCCAGTACCGGCGCTTTGTCCTCGCCCACTTTCTCCTGTGTGCGGTAGGGGCGGGTCTTCTGCAGGTCCCCGCCGACAAGGGCGGCAAGGAAGTAGCGGTTGTTCAGGCCGGCCCAGACGGGGTCTTCCTTGGCGGGATCGTCCTTGAGCTCTTTGATGGTGGGGTGTTTGAGGCCGGCCTCCTGGTAAGTATACTCCGCTTTCCAGAGGCTGGCATTCTCCTTCTCTTCGCTTTTCACCGTGCCCAGCCCGGGGCCGAGGAACATTTCCCAGGCCGGCAGGACCTGCGTTTTGCCCGACGTGTTGACGGCGGTGACGGTGATGGAGTTCAGCCCGTTATCGGGGGACAGCGTGAATATTTTTAAGAGCTGCAGGCCCCCGGGAAGGCTGGCGGCGAACTGCACGGAGTCCGCGGTTTTGGACCTGAGCGCGAACTCCGACTGGAAAGTGGTGGCGAAGAACCCCGCGCCCGCGTTCGGTACCAGTTCCACCGGGGCCACCGGGCCCTGGTAGACCATGCCGGCCAGGGACGCGCCCGGGGCCAGGAAGGTGTATTCGGCTTTATCCGTCGTGAGCGAAACCAGCGCTTTGGAGACGGCCGGCGTCAGCTTCGCGCCGGTCTTTGCCGCTTCCGCTGTCTCGGCGCGCGCCGCGCGCATCAGGGACTGGGCGGGTGCCGCGAGGCCGGTCGGGGCCGCGCTTTGTTCCGCGGGTTTCTGCGGGGCGGCGGAGGCCGCCGCCGCAGGCGCTTTCTGGGGCAGGGTCTTCTCCATGTAGGAGTACCAGCCTATGTAGACCAGCGAGGATAATACGACCGCCAAAATAAGATTCTTCTGCATTTTTACCTCCCGCGCTAATGCGCGGAGGCGTCGAGGGGAAGCTCAGGCACCGGGTCGTAACCGCCCGGAGTTAAAGGATGGCAGCGGGACAGGCGCCTTGCGGCCAGGCCGGTCCCTTTCAAAATCCCGTGTTTATCCAGCGCCTGGAACGCGTACTCGGAACAGGACGGTTGAAACCTGCAGGTGCCGGGCCCTAGGGCCGGCCTGAAAGTCCTGTATGCCGAGCGCAGCGTGTTCAGCGCAAGAGTCTTAAGATTTTTTGCAACGGTCTTATCTACCGTCATTTTTTAAGCGCGCCTTCCGCCAGATGCTGTCCAGCGCCGCACGGGCCTGGGCCATAGTTCCTACGGCGCAGCCCGCTTTAGGATAAATGATGAGACGCGCGCTTCCTTTTAACTCGTCTTGTGTAAGCCTGAAAGCTTCCCTAAGAAGCCTTTTTAACCTGTTTCTTTTGACCGCGCCGCCGAGCTTTTTTGAAACCATCAGCCCGATCTTCTTTTCCGTTCCGGTTCCGGGAGCGTTCCACATCACCAGGTCCCTGGTGGCTGTCTTGTTCCCTGAGTCGAAGACGTCCTCAAAATCCTTCTTGAGGCGCAGGCGCGAAACTCTTGAAAAAGCAAACTTTTTCACTATTTGTGCGGCTGGCACGGATGCCGGCGGATCATTATGAAAACTGTAGCCCGGCTTTGGCCGGTTCAGGGTAAATAATATCCGCCGCGATCCGCGTCATTCTCTATTTCTGGTCCGGCATGTCGGGGATAAGCTGCCAGCGGCCTTTGCTGCGGCGGCGGGCGAGCACTTTCCTTCCGCCGGCCGTTTTCATTTTGGCGCGGAAGCCGATGTGTTTTCTGCGTTTGCGTACGTTTGGTCTGTATGTAGGTAGCATAGTGCTCTAATTATATAAATAAAGGCGGCAAAATGCAAAACCGCCGCCATAATGTGCGCTACGCTTCCTCGCGCCGCGAAGCAGGACATGGCAGGGTATGGGCCCGGCAGGCACGCTATCGGCCACACCGTGGCCGCGCTCCCTCTCGGGCTCGGCGCTTACGCAAGCCTCGCCCTGCGAGACGGCCTGCCGAACCCATACCCTGCCCTGTCCTGCCTTCCCACCGTGGTTGCGTGGCGGTTTTGGTAGAATATAGCCGGCTTATGATCTTCTGCGAATACGGGATAGTCCTCAACAAACGTCCGCTGCGTGAAAACGACAGGATCGTCACCGTATTCACCGAGAACGGCGGAAAGTTCGAAGTCAACTTCAAGAGCGTGCGCCTGGCGAAAGGCAAACTGCGCGCCCTCAGCGAGCCCCTGGTCTGGGGCGACTTCCGCTTCTACCTCAAGAAGGGTTCCAATTTCCCGGTCTGCACCGGCGGCAGTTCCCTGTGCGCCTTCGGCGGCATACGCGCGGACCTGGAGAGCCTCTGCCTGGGCCTGCATTATTGCGAGGTGATCAACCGCCTCACCGCGGCCCAGCAGCCCGCCCCTGAAAAATACCGGCTGCTGCTGGGGGCGCTGCGCGACCTGGACGTTTCCGGCCCGGCGCCCTGGCTGCGCCAGGCATTTACGCTGCGGGTGCTTAACCTGGCGGGCTTCGGCTTCCGGGAAACGGCCGCCGGTCCGCAGGCCGGGCTCTGGGAGGCGCTGCACGACGGGAGCTGGGCGGACGTACGCGCGCTGAAGGAGGACAGGGCCACGGAGGTGTTCGTGGACGGCCTGTTCTCCCGCTTCTTCGCGGAAACCCTCGGCGCGGACCTGCGCACTCTTCCGTTCGTGCGCTGACCGCCCCCCTTCTCCCCTCCGCCCGTTAAGGTATAATATTCGCTAATATCGTCGCGGCTCACGGCCGCATGGAGGCAACAGTGAATTTCCAGGAAATTATTTTGAAGTTCGGCCAGTTCTGGGCCAAGCAGGGCTGCGCCCTGATACAGCCTTACGACCTGGAAAAAGGAGCCGGCACCTTCAATCCCGCCACGTTCTTCGGCTCCCTCACCGTCAAGCCGGCCAGCGTAGCCTATGTCGAACCGTGCCGCCGCCCCGGGGACGGGCGCTTCGGCGCCAACCCCAACCGCCTCGGGAAATATTACCAGTACCAGGTGATAATAAAGCCGCCGGCCGCCAACATCCAGCAGGTCTACCTGGACTCCCTGAAGGCCATCGGCATCGACCACGCGGAGCACGATATCCGCTGGATAGAAGACGACTGGGAGTCGCCGACGCTGGGCGCTTCCGGGGTGGGCTGGGAGGTGTGGCTCGACGGGATGGAGGTGACGCAGTTCACGTATTTCCAGCAGATGGCCTCCTTCGAGCTCAACCCGGTTACCGTGGAGATAACCTACGGCCTGGAGCGGCTGGCGATGTTCGCCCAGAAAAAGAAGCGCATCTTCGATATAAAATGGAACGACCGCGTGACCTACGGCGAAGTCCATAAAGGCCAGGAGGAACAGTTCTCCCATTATAATTTCGAAGAGGCGGACGTCGAGAACCTCCGTTTCAATTTCGACCGCTGGGAAAAAGAGGTCTTCCGCCTGGCCGGCAAGGGCTACTACCTGCCCGCTTTCGACCTGGTGATGAAATGCTCGCAGAACTTCAACCTGCTGGACGCCCGCGGCGCCATCTCCGTTTCGGAGCGGGCGGTCCTCATCAAGCGCATCCGCGACATCGCCAGGGCCTGCGCGGCGGCTTATGTCGGGCTCAGCGAGCCTTCGGAAAAGAAGGAGAAAGCCAATGCTTAAGAGGGACGCCCTGCTCGAGATCCGCATAGAGAACATCCCCGCGCGTTTCGTCCTCTCCGCCGAGGAGCAGCTGAAAAAATACGCGGCCGAACTGCTGGCCGCCGCCAACCTTTCCTGCGACGGCATAGAGGCCTGCGGCACTTACAAGCGGCTGGTGCTTTACCTCGCCGGCGTTCCCGCCAGGACCGAGGAAAAACTGCAGAAGGCTTACGGCCCCGCCGCGCGCCTTCTCAAGGACGAAAAGGGAGACTATACTCCCCAGGCCGCCGGCTTTGCGCGCTCGCGCGGCACCACGCCGGACAAGCTGGGCGTCGAGACCGTGCCCAACAAGGGCGAGGTGCTGGTGTTCGAAACGAAGGTCCCGGGGCGGCCGTCGGGCAGGGCGCTCGCTGAGATCTTTCCCGCGATAATTTCCAGGCTGCAGTTCCCCAAGACCATGGTCTGGGAGAGCACGCGTTTCCGCTTCGCCCGCCCGATCCGCGGCCTGCTGGCGCTTTACGGCGACAAGCCGGTGGGGTTCTCCGTGGCCGGCATAAAGACGGGGCGCGTCACCGCGGGCCTGAGCGCGAAGGGGTCGCGGCAGGTGAAGATAGCCTCCGCGGAAAAATACTTCAAGACGCTGGAACACGCCAACGTCCTGGTCAAGGACGCCGAGCGGCTGGAGGCGCTGCGCCGCGAGATAGAGCGGCTGTCCAGGCGCATGAAGCTCTCGGTGCAAGCCGACCCGGAGCTGCTAAGCGAGAACCTTTACCTGGTGGAATACCCCGTCTGCGTGGTGGCCGGCTACTCGCAGGACTTCCTGGAGCTGCCCCATGAGCTGGTGCACCTGGTCATGAAGAAACAGCTCAAGTTCTTCACGGTGGCCGACGCCAAAGGCGCGCTGCAGCCGTATTTCGTCGGGATCCGCGACGGCGTCTCCAGGGGGCAGCGTAACGTCGAGGAAGGCTTTAAGAACGTGCTCGAAGCGCGCTTCCGCGACGCCATCTTCTTCTATACCCGTGACCTGGCCGTGCCGCTCTCCGACTTCAATAAAAAGCTCGGCGAGATCACGTTCCAGGAAAAGCTCGGCACGATGAGCGATAAGACCGCGCGGGTGCAGAAACTTGCCGGCTGGCTCTGCGGGGCCTGCGGCCTGCCGGCGGACAAAGAAGAGGTCCTTGCCGCGGCGCGGCATGTCTATACGGACCTGACCAGCAACCTGGTGCGCGAGTTCACCGAACTGCAGGGGATAATGGGCTACTACTACGCGAAGAACTCCGGGCTGAGCGAAAAGGTTTCCCGGGCCGTCGGGGAATTCTATCGCCCCGTCGCCGCCGGGTCCCCCCTCCCTTCGTCGGCTGAGGGCGCCCTGGTCTCCCTGGCCGGCAAGCTCGATACGCTGGCCTGCGACTTTTCCCTGGGCCTGATACCTTCCGGCAGCGAAGACCCGCACGGGCTCCGCCGGCAGGCCCTTGGCGCGGTGCGCCTGGCCCTGGAAAACGGCATGCGCCTGGACTTCAGGGCGGCCGTGGCCGAAGCTTTCGCCGCCCTGCCGCCGGCGGCTGGGGCGAGGGAGCCCGGTCCGCTGCTGGATTTCCTCTGGCAGCGGGCGGAGGCCGTCTTCTCCGAGGAAGGGTACCGTTTCGACGAGATAAAGGCCGTGCGGGAGTTCTTCCTGGCCGGCGCGGACCTGCCGGACTGCCGGGAGCGGATAAAGGACATCCACTCGCTGCGGGCCAACCCGGATTTCGCCGGCATAGCCATGGCCTTCAAACGCGCCAAGAACATCCTGCGCCAGGCCAAGTCCACGCTGAACGGCTCTCCCGACGAAGGTACTTTCGAGAAGGACGAGGAAAAGGTCCTCTACGGCGATATAAAGTCGCTGTCCGGGCGGCTGCAGGCCCACCTCGGCGACCGGGATTACGCCAAAGGCCTTTCGGAGCTGCTTTCCATCAAAGGCAGCCTGGATAACTTCTTCGACAAGGTGATGGTGATGGCGGAAGACCCGAAGGTGCGGGAGAACCGGCTGAACCTTATAAAGTCGCTGGTGAACCTTTTCGAAGGCGTGGCCGACCTCTCCCAACTCCAGTAGCTCAGAACGGGTAGCCTATCTTGATGATCGCGTTGGTGCCTTCGGAGCCGTAGGCCAGGTCTACGGTCGCCACCAGCTGCGGCCTTATTACCAGCCGCGCGGAGACGCCCGGGCCGTATTTGAGGTCCTTCGCCGTGAATTCCGAATACTTGTCGAAGACCGTGCCCACGTCGAGGAACGGCGCGATCTCCATTTCGCTGATGAACTTGTAGAACGGCGATTTGGACAGCGTGATGCGCTCCTCTATGTTAAAGACGAATTTGCCCCTGCCGGTGAAGCGGCCGTCGCCGGCCATCCGCAGGCCGGTGCTCTCTCCCAACTGCGGCATGGCGTAAAAGGGCGGGGTCTCGCCGCGCTGGAACTGCAACAGGTAGTGGATGGCGGTCACGTACCGGCCCTCTTCCTTATAGTTATAGTAGTTCTTAGCCTGGAAGGAATAGGTCCGGTACTCGTAACCGGAGCCGAGCTTCCTGTTGGAGTACATGACCGAGGCGCTGGCGTAGGTGCCGATCTTGGGCAGGACCGGGTGGTCGGTATCGTCATACACCAGCGAGAAGCGGTTAGTGTGGAAGGTATGCATCCGGGAGGCTTCCCGGTAAAGCGCCGGGACAAAAGCCTCCAGCTGGCCGTCGTCCATGGGGCCGTCGCCTACGCGCTTGCCGTAGTAGGCGTGGTCGAAATTTAAAAAGAAGGGTTTAAGCAGCGGCACGTCCAGGATCAGCTCTTCGCCCGTCATCTCCAGGGAATAGTTGGACCGGTCGCCGCGCTGCGAGTTTATGCCGAAGCCGTAAAAGGACGGTTTGCCCGTAACCCAGTGCTTGGCTTCGGCGCTGAGCCGCATATTCGTGGAAAACAGCTGCGGCGTATAGTAATAGACCAGGAGTTCCCGCTCCACCCTTTCGGACCGGGAGGCGCGGAGGATGAAGAAGCGCTTGTCGTCAGGCAGTATATAGTGCCGGTAAGTGAGCGTGGTGCGCAGGTTCTGGTTGTAGCTGACGGAGGGCACCAGTATGGATCTGATGTCCCCGGTCGTCCTGTTCTTTATCGCGATGACCGGCATGATGCCGAAGCTCGGGCCGAGGTCCTTGCTCGAATCGACGACGGGGAAGGTGATTATCGGGCCGCGCGCGGTGTTTATCGTTATCGCGGCCAGGATCTTCGAGAGGGTGCCGCCCTCCGCCTGGTAGGCGGCGGTGGAATGCGAGACGGTCTTTAAGATGTCGTCCTTGGTCTTCGGCTCGATCTTTACGATCTCTTCCTTGGCCTTGGGGCCGGGTTTTTTCAGAACGCGCTTCTTCCTGGGCGGCTGCGCGAAGGCCGCCGTGCAGCAGAAGAGGACGAGCAGGAGTACCGCGGGAAGGCTTTTGCGCATGGGTCAGCCGGTGAAGGACAAGGACTTTACTATGGGCATCTTCCGGCCGAAGCCGAAGGACTTTTCCGTTACTTTCAGGGCTATCGGCAGCTGCTTGCGCTTGTATTCGTTCATCTCTACGCGCCGCAGGACGGAGCGCACCAGGTCCCGGCCGAAGCCTTTTCGGATTATCGCGGCCGGGGTGCGGTTCTCTTCCATATAAAGCCGTATTATCTCGTCGAGCGTGCTGTACGGCGGCAGGTCGTCCTGGTCTTTCTGCCCGGGCTTCAGTTCCGCCGTGGGAGGACGTTCGATGATGGCCCGGGGGATAACCTCTTTCTCCCGGTTGAGGAATGCGGCCAGCCTGTACACTTCGGTCTTGAAAAGGTCGGCGATCGGGGCCAGCGCCCCGGCCGTGTCGCCGTACAGGGTGCAGTAGCCCATGGCTATCTCGGACTTGTTGCCGGTGGTCAGGACCAGCCAGT
Source organism: Elusimicrobia bacterium GWF2_62_30 (assembly GCA_001799995.1). Classification (GTDB taxonomy): domain Bacteria; phylum Elusimicrobiota; class Elusimicrobia; order Elusimicrobiales; family UBA9959; genus UBA9959. The sequence continues at coordinate 29,263 of MGUK01000007.1, read as the reverse complement.
TATTGGCGTTCGACAGGGCCATAAGGATGGTGCCGCGGGCCCGGGACTGCAGGTTCTGCATCGTAAGGCTGACTTCCCCGGCGCTGCCGGTTTTGAGTTCGGACAGGAAAGCGCTGTAGATGTTCTTTATCGGAACGGTCATCGTCGGGATGCCCAGGCCGCGCGCGAGCCTGAGCGCGTCGGCGTTGCTGCGGGCCGAGGTGTACTTTGAAGGCATCAGCACGCCGGTGACGTTTTCCGGCCCCAGGGCCGCGGCGGCCAGGGCGGCCACTATGGCGGAGTCTATTCCCCCGCTCAGGCCGAGCGCGGCTTTCTTAAAGCCCATCTTGCCGAAATAATCCCTGATGCCCAGCGTGAGGGCGGAGAAGATCTCGCCCGCCTCGTCGTGCGGGCTTTCTGCGGGCGGGCGGCGGCCGCCGGCGGTATCGACCAGCAGGAGGTCCTCTTCGAACGCTTTCCCGCGCGCGGTGAGGCCGCCGGAAGGAGAAAGCGCGAAGCTGTTGCCGTCGAAAATAAGCTCGTCGTTGGCGCCGGTCTGGTTGGCGTAGATGATATGCGCGCGCATGCGCCTGGCCAGGCCGGAAAGGATGGCGCGCCGGCGCGCTCCCTTGCCCCGGTAGAACGGCGACGCCGAGATGTTGATGACGATGGTGGCCCTGGCGGCGCAGAGCGTCTTCACCGGGTTGTTGCGGTAAAGCATCCGGCTCGGCAGCAGCGTGGTCCCGGCCCAGATATCCTCGCAGATGGTAAGGCCCAGCACCTCGCCCCTGAACCGGAGCGGCTTGTTTTCCCGCGCCGGCTCGAAATACCGCGCTTCGTCGAAGATGTCGTAAGTGGGCAGCAGCGATTTATGGCGCCGGGCGGCTATCTTCCCCCCGTCGAGCAGGGCTACGGAGTTGAGCAGGGCTTTGCCTTTCTTCCCCGGGTTGCGGTCCACGTAGCCCACGACGAGGGCCGTCTTCAGCTTCAGGCGGGCCAGGCGCCGCAGCGCGGCGAGGTTGGCGTCGATGAAATCCGTTCTCTCCACCAGGTCCAGCGGCGGGTAGCCGGTCAGCGCCAGCTCGGGGAACACGGCAAGTTCCGCGCCGAGGTCCTGGGCCCGGCGGGCGAAAGCCTCTATCAGCGCGGCGTTGCCGGCGATGTCGCCCACTTTGGGATTTATCTGTGCGATGGCTATTTTCATGTCGGTGTCCGGCGCGTAAAGCACAAGTATAGGAAATTACGTCAATAGCGTGCCAGCGCCCGGCGCGCGGCAAGGACGGGAACAGCTGCGTTCGTTCAGGGGGCGGCTATGGCGCTTTTCACCGCAAGGAAGGTTTTCCTGTCGAGCTTCTCCAGCCGCCCGAGGTAGGCCGCGGAACGGCACGGCTCGGTCCTGGCGGTCAGCAGCGCCAGGTCCCTGAGCGCGTACAGGTGCCCGGGATTCAGCTCAAGGGTCTTTTCCAGCAGTTCGGCCATTTCTTTTTTCCTGCCCGTAACGCGCCGGAACATGGCGAGATTGAAATGGCCGTTGTCGTAGCGGGGATTCAGCTCCAGCTCGCGCAGCAGGGCCTTCTCGGCTTCCTTGAGGCGGCCCCGGTCCATGTAGAGGACGCCGAGGTTGCTGTGCACGATGGGTTCCGAGGGATTGAGCGCGATAGCGGTCAGGTATTCTTTTTCAGCCGGGCCGTAAAGCCGCGCCGTGAAATACATTATCCCCAGGTTGCGGTGGATGAGCGGGGAGCCCGGCGACGCGGCGGCCGCGCTGCCCCAGAATTTAAGCCGGTCCTCGAAATTCGGGAGATGCCTGCTGGTGACGGAGGCCAGCAGGCACAGCCAGGCCAGGCCGGCGGCGCCGGCCAGGCGCGCGGCGCCCGCGGAGAGTTCCGCCGGGACCAGCTCCATGAAGACCAGCAGCAGGCCGGCCAGCGGGATATAGGCCCGGTGTTCGAACATAAAATCCTCCTGCGCCGGGGAGTTCATTATCAGCGAGGGAAGCAGGAAGATAGCGAACCAGGTAAATCCGAAAACGACCATCGCCCGGCGTTTCGGGCGGCCCAGTATCAGCGCGCAGGCTATTACGCCCGCCGAGAGGAGCCCGTAAACGGAGGTGGTGTCGCGCAGCGCGGGCATCACCGACAGGTTGACGGGCAGGACCGCCTTGCCGGCGTACTGCAGGAAGGCCGGCAGGTTGGTCCAGACGGAGCGGGCCATCGCCGCCGCCGGCAGGCCGGGAACCTGCAGCACCGAAGAGCGGAGAAAATGCCAGAGGAGCAGGACCGCGGCCCAGCCCGCGGCTTCCCGCAGGAGCGCCGTCAAAGACCGCTCGCGGGAGATCAGCAGCGCGTACGCGAGGAAAGCCGCCGGCATTATGGCCGCGGACTCCTTGGTCAGCAGGGCCAGCGCGAAGAACACGAGATGCAGGGCGTAGGCCCCCCGCCTTCCCGGCGCCCCGGAGCGGAAGCGGATGAACTGGGTAAAAGAGAGGATGACGAAGATGGCGGCCAGGGAGTCGTTGCGGCCGGGGATCCAGGCTACGGCCTGGCTCAGCGCCGGGTGCACCGTGAATACCAGCGCCGAGAAAAGCGAGAGGCCTTTGCCGTATTCCAGGCGCAGGAACAGCCTGTACAGCAGCGCCGCAGCGGCCAGGTGCAGGAAGATGCCGCTCAGGTGGTAGAAGAAGGGCAGGGTTCCGCCGAGCTGCGCGTCGAGCGCCAGCGAAAGCGTAAGGAGCGGCCGGTAGAAGGCGCCGCCAGCGGTGAAAAAGACGTCGCGGGTAAAGGCCTGGGGGATGATGGCCCAGCTCCTGAGGTTGTCGAGGTTGTTGAGTATCAGCACGTTGTCGTCGAGGAAGGTGAACCCGAAAGAAAGCGCCCTGTTATAAAGCAGGAACCCGGTTGCGGCGATCCAGGCGTAGGGCCGCCAGGCCGCAAGGAACACCTTGTCTTTCCAGTCCTGGTTCGTCGTGTCGGCCATTATCTGGAAGCTATCATAATTAGACGAGGCGTTGCAAACCAGCCCGCGGCCCGGTTTTTCTCCCCTGGGCCCGCCGCCGGGTTGAACCCCCCGGCTCAATTATGATATTATAAGTCAACGAAATCCTGCCCCTAGAGGGCGGGAAAAGAACCGGAAGTGAATGGAGGATAGGTAAAAAAATGTTAAACGTATCAATGAAGAGCATGCTTGAAGCCGGGGTGCATTTCGGACATCAGACGCACAGGTGGAACCCCAAAATGTCCCGCTACATATTCGGCGAGCGCAACGGCATCCACATATTAGACCTGCAGAAAACGGTCAAGGAAATTAAGAAGGCCTATACCTTCATGAAAGACTGCGCCAAGCAGGGCAAGACTTTCCTGTTCGTAGGCACCAAGAAACAGGCCAAGGAGATAATCCGCGAAGAGGCCATCAGGTCCGAAGTTTCCTGCGTATATGAAAAGTGGCTGGGCGGCACGCTCACCAATTTCGAGACGCTGCGCAAATCCCTCAAGCGCCTCGAGGAGCTCGAGAAGTTCGAGACCGACGGCCTTTTCAAGGTAATGTCCAAGAAAGAGGTGTCCCGCCTTTCCAAAGAGAAGGCCCGCCTCGTGAAGCTGCTCAGCGGCATCCGCAACCTGCGCAACCTGCCGGACATCATCTTCATCGTGGACCCGATAAACGAAGGCAACGCCCTGCGCGAGGCCCGCAAGCTGAAGATCCCCGTAGTCGGCGTCTGCGACACCAACTGCGACCCCGATATGCTCGATTGGCCCGTCCCGGGCAATGACGACGCCGCCCGCTCCATCAGGCTGTTCTGCGCCACGATGGCGGACGCCGTGATAGACGGCCGCGCCGAAGCCGAGGCCGAGAAGGCCGCCGCGCACCAGCAGGAGCAGGCCGCCGCCGCCGTAGCCGCCGGCGAAGAGACGCAGGCCCAGCCCGGGGATGTGGTTTATGCCCAGGAAGAGGCCGCTCCCGAGGCCGAAGCCGCGGTAGAGCAGGCCCCCGAAACGGTCAAGGAATAAGTCATTTCAGCAGCGACGGGGGCACGGCTGTTCATGCCGGCCCCCGTTTTTTTAACTCGGCAAAAATTGTTTTTTTCAAGGAGACGCAACATGGCAGCAATAACCAGCGAACAGGTGAGGGATCTCAGGACGCAGACGGGCGCGGGCATCATGGACTGCAAGAGCGCGCTGAACGAATCCGCGGGCGATATCGCCAAAGCGGTGGAGATACTCAGGAAGAAAGGCCTGGCGGGCCTGGCCAAGCGCGCCGGCCGCACGATGAAGGAAGGCGTGGTCGTGGCGAAGACTTCCGCCGACGGCAAGACGGCCTCTTTCCTGGAGCTCAATTGCGAGACCGATTTCGTGGCTAAGAACCCCGACGTGACCGGCCTGGCCGCGGCGCTCGCGACCGATATGCTCGCCGACGCCTCGCTGGAGAACCCGGCCGAGAGCGAAAAGGCCAAGGAGCGCCTGCAGGCCGTGGCGATGAAGATGGGCGAGAACATGCAGATCCGCCGCGGCGTGGTCTACCACACCGGCGTTAATTCCGCCGCCAACTATTACGTCCACAACGATAACCGCAAGGGCGCCATAGTGGAGATAGGTTTCGACGGGGACCTGGCCGCCGCGAAAGCGGAGCTGGAGACGCTGGCCAAGGAGCTGGCGATGCAGAGCGTGGCCATGAGCCCCAAGTACCTGAAGCGCGAGGAAGTGCCCGCCGACCTTGTGGAGAAGGAACGCGAGATCTACAAGGCCAAGATGCAGAAGGACGACGAGGACGCCAAGGCCCTGTCCGCCGAGACAGGCAAGCCTTATAAGGTGAAACCGCCGGAAGCCGTCGCCAAGATGCTGGAAGGCCGCGTCAACAAGTACTTCCAGGAATCCTGCCTGCTCGAACAGGCCTCGATACGCGATTCCAAGATGACGGTGTCCCAGGCGGTCAAGAACGTCTCGGCCAAGCTGGGCGGGAACGTTACGGTGAAGCGCTTCAACTGCTTCGTCGTCGGAGTTGAGTAAATCGCAGTGAACGCCGCCGCGGGCCCGCAAGGCCCCGGCGGCGCATTCTTCGGTCCGCGGGCAGGAGGTTTATGTACAAGCGCGTGCTTCTTAAACTTTCCGGAGAAGCGCTGGGAACTCCCGGCGACAGCCGGTCCATCAATCCTTCCTCGTTGACCTATATCGCCAAAGAGACCGCCAAGGGCGTGCGAAAGGGCACAAGCCTCGCTATCGTCATCGGCGGCGGCAATATCTGGCGCGGCGCCCGCGACGGCCACGGCATGATAGACCGCGTGACCTCCGACAACATGGGCATGCTGGCCACGATCATAAACGCGATGGCGCTGCAGTCCGCCCTGGAGCACGAGGGCGTTTCCACGCGCGTGCAGACCTCCATCGAAATTTCCCGGCTGGCCGAGCCTTTTATCCGGCGGCGCGCCATGCGCCACCTCGAGAAAGGCCGCGTCGTTATTTTCGCGGGCGGCACCGGCAATCCTTATTTCACTACCGACACCGCCGCCGCCCTGCGCGCGGCCGAGATAAACGCCGACGTGATCTTCAAGGCCACGCAGGTGGACGGCGTGTACACCAGCGACCCGAAGAAGGACCCCAAGGCGAAACTGATCAAGGACATCACCTATATGTCAGCCATCAGCAAAGGCCTGAAGTTCATGGACGCCAGCGCGCTGACGCTGTGCATGGAGAACAACATCCCGATACTGGTCTTCGACCTTCACAAGCCCGGGAACGTCCGCAAGGCCCTGTCCGGGGAAAAGGTCGGCACGCTGATCCATCATGCCTGATAAAATCTCCCTGGCCATCGAACAGCATCTGAAGGCGGCGCAGGCTCTGGCCGCCGATCCCGCGGCTGTAAAGAAGATCGCGGACGCGCTCGCGAAGACGGTCCTCTCCGGCGGGAAGATCCTGGTGTGCGGCAACGGGGGCTCCGCCTGCGACAGCCAGCACATAGCCGGCGAACTGGTCGGCCGCTTCAAGAAAGAGCGCCGGGCGATAGGCGCCGTGGCCCTTACGGCTGACACTTCCGTCCTTACCTGTCTCGGCAACGATTACGGTTTTGACAGGGTTTTCGAGCGGCAGGTGGAGGCCCTCGGCCGTAAAGGCGACGCGCTTATCGCTATTTCCACTTCAGGCGCGAGCGCCAACGTGCTTAAGGCCGCTAAAAAGGCGCGCGAGTTGGGCATGCTCACGGTCGGCTTCCTCGGCCAGAACGGCGGCCCCCTCCTCGATAGCTGCGACCTGGCTTTTCTCGCTCCCGCCGTCGACACCCCCCGCATCCAGGAAATGCACATCCTCGCCGCGCACATGATCTGCGAGCTGGTCGAGGACGCGGTGGCCGCCTCCTGAACTTTCCCCTCCGCGGGCTCTCCGCCCGCGATTAAATATAATATAATTATAATAGCAGCGGGATGACCCCCGCCGCGAGCACAGGAGGCTTTTATATGGCAGAATCGTCCATGGCTGACATCATTTCCGAGACCGAGATGGAGATGCTCGATAAGGTAGATAAATTCAAGAGGGAACTTACCTCGCTGCGCACCGGCCGGGCCAATCCCCAGCTCCTCGACGGCGTCACCGTCGAATACTACGGCTCCCGCGTGCCCCTCAAGCAGGTGGCCGCCGTTTCCGTGCCGGAGCCGCGTACCCTCGAGGTCCGCGCCTGGGACGCCGGCGCCCTGGACGCCATTGAATCGGAGCTGAAAAAAATGGATTTCGGTTCCTCCCCCTCCCGCAACGGCGGGGTGATCCGCATCAACCTTCCCCCGATGACCGAAGACCAGCGCAAGAAGATGGTCAAGATCGTGCACAGTATGGGCGAGGACGCCAGGGTGAACCTGCGCAATTCCCGCCGCGACGGCCTGGAAAAAGTGAAAAAGGCGCAGAAGGCCGGAGAGGTGACCGAGGACGACCGCGAACGTTTCGAGACGGATATGCAGAAGCTCACCGACACCTATATCAAGAGCGTCGACGATACGGTGGCCATCAAGGAAAAAGATCTGCTTACGGTCTGATGCCCCGAACGAGCGACCAATTAGACCGGGCCCGGCTGCCTGTCCACGTGGCCATAATCATGGACGGCAACAGGCGCTGGGCCAAAAAGCGCGGGCTGCCCTCGCTGGCCGGGCACAAGGCCGGGGTGGATTCCGTGCACGCGGTGGTCCGCGCGGCCAGCCGCGCGGGAATAAAGGTCCTTTCCATCTACGCGTTCTCCACGGAGAACTGGAAGCGCTCCAAGCTGGAAGTGAGCGCCCTGATGTTCCTGCTCAAAAGGACGATAGTCTCGTACGCGGATGAACTGGACAGGGAAGGCATCCGCCTGGTGCTCAGCGGGCGGATAGACGAGCTCCCGAAATCCGCCGGCGAGGCCCTGCGCGCGGCCGAGGCCCGCCTGGCGGCCAACGAGGGAATGGTCCTGAACATCGCGCTGAACTACGGCGGGCGGCAGGAGATCGTGGACGCCGCCAACAAAGCCCTGGCGGCCGGGGTAAAGAAGCTGGACGAAAAGACCTTCGCGTCCTTCCTTTACGCCCCGGGGCTTCCCGACCCCGACCTGCTGGTCCGCACGTCCGGCGAGCTGCGCGTTTCCAATTTTCTCCTCTGGCAGACGGCCTACGCGGAGTTCTACGTGACGGATACCCTGTGGCCGGATTTCCGGGAGGAAGAGTTCATGAAGGCCCTGCTGGCCTACCAGGAGCGGGAAAGAAGGAGAGGTACCTGATGCTTTTACCCAGAGTTCTGACAGCTTTGTTCGGTATCCCCGTAGTTATCCTGCTGGTCAACTCCGGCGGAGCCGCCTATGCGGCGTTCATCTTTACGATAATCGCCCTTTCGCTCTACGAGTACGCCACGCTGATGAAGCTCGGCGCCAAGCCCGTGCAGGCGCCGGCGCTGTATCTTTTCGGCCTGCTGCTGCCCGCGGCGCTTTATTTCGACTTTTATTCCGCGGCCCAGGCGGGCGGCGACAATTACGCCGGGTTCATCCTGGCGCTCACCGTGATCGGCGTGATGACGCTGGAGCTGTTCTCCGCTAAAAAATATCTTGAGCGCATCGGGCTGACCCTGCTGGGGATCTTCATGATCTCCTGGTGCATGTTCCACCTGGTGGCGATCCGGGGGCTTAATCCCGACGGGAAGCAGCTTACCTTCATGCTACTGATAACCGTGTGGATCATGGACACGGCCGCTTATTTCTTCGGCAAGTCCATGGGCAGGCGCCAGCTTTCCTCGATAAGCCCTAAGAAGACATGGGAAGGCGCGGCCGCCGGTTTCATAGCGGCGGTGGCTACGTCCGTAGGCGTGGCGAAGCTCCTTAACGCGCCCGTTTCGCCGGCCTTCGCGGCAGGCGCCGGGGTGCTTATCGGGATCTTCGGCCAGGTCTCGGATATAGCCGAGTCGATGATAAAAAGAGCGGTGGGGGCCAAGGATTCCTCTAACCTGCTGCCCGGGCACGGCGGGATACTCGACCGTTTCGATTCGTACATCTTTCTCGCCCCGATAATCTACTACTACGCGGTGTTCACGAGGTAAATGGCCGTCATGAAGAACGTCGTAATACTCGGCTCCAGCGGTTCTATCGGCCGGAACGCCGTCCGCGCCGTTAAGAAACTCGGCCCGGGCTGGCGCGTGTTCGGCCTGTCTGTTAATTCCAACCTGAAGGCGCTGCGCGAACAGCTGCGCGAGCTCCGGCCGGCGTATGCGGCGGTTTTCGAGTACGAGGCGTGGAAGCAGTTCCGCGCCGAGGTCCCGCGCGGCGTGCGGCTGCTACCCCCGGGCGTGGAAGGCCTGGTGGAGCTGGCTTCCCTGAAAGAGGCCTCGGTCGTCCTCAATTCCGTTTCCGGCGCCGTCGGTTTCTCCCCCCTGTTGGCGGCCATCCGCGCTTCCAAGCATATCGCGCTCGCCAACAAGGAGCCTATGGTCATGGCCGGCGCGCTCCTGATGAAAGAGGCCGAACGCTGGCAGGCCCGCATCGTGCCCGTGGATTCCGAACCGTCGGCGATCTTCCAGTGCCTCGCCGGGATACTGCCCGGGCGCTATGATGCCGAGGTCTCGAAAGTCCTGCTTACCGCTTCCGGCGGCCCGTTCTACGGCAAGGCCGGGCCGCTCTCGTCCGTTACTCCCGCGCAGGCGCTGAAGCATCCCCGCTGGAGCATGGGGCCCAAGATAAGCGTGGATTCCGCCACGCTCATGAACAAGGGGCTGGAGGCCATAGAGATCCAGAACCTTTTCTCGCTGCCCGCTAAAAAGATACAGGTGCTGATACACCCCCAGTCCGTGATGCATTCGGCGGTGGAATTCCGCGACGGCTCCGTGCTGGCACAGATGTCCGTCCCGGACATGAAGCTGCCCATCCAGTACGCGCTTACCTGGCCGGAGCGCGAGCGGTCCCTGGCCGAGCCGCTCGACTTTATCAAGCTGGCGCGCCTCGATTTCCATAAGCCGGACCTGCGCCGCTTCCCGTGCCTGGGGCTGGCGCTCGACGCGGCGCGCCGGGGCGGTATTTTCCCCGCGGCGCTCAACGCCGCCAACGAAGTAGCGGTGCAGCGTTTTCTTTCGGGCGGCATCAGGTTCACGGATATCCCGGTGGTCGTGGAGCGCGTGCTGGCCCGCTGCGCTTCAGGCATCAAGCTTACGCTGGCAGGCGCGGTGGAGATCGACAGCTGGGCGCGCCAGAAAGCGGCCGAAGCGGCGGTAACTAATAAAAAGAGGTAGAAATGATCATTTCAATACTTGCTGTGCTTTTCACTTTCGGACTCGTTATTTTCCTGCATGAGTTCGGGCATTTCATCTTCTGCAAGCTCTCAGGCATCAAGGTGGAGGCGTTCTCTTTCGGCTTCGGAAAGGAACTGTACGGGCGGACCAGCGGCCCTACCCGCTATTCCATCCGGGCCATCCCCCTCGGGGGCTACGTCAAGCCCGCCGGCGAAACCCTCGACGAGGTTTCCGGGGCTTCCGACGAGTATTTCTCCAAGCCGTGGTATATCCGGCTCGGGGTGGTGCTGTCGGGGCCTTTCATGAACTACCTGCTGGCCTTCGTCCTTTTTTCCGGGGTTATCCTGATCGTCGGCGAGCCCAGGCCTTCCACCGAACCCGTGATCGGCGAGGTAACGTCCGGCTACCCGGCCGACCTGGCCGGGCTGAAGAAAGGCGACCGGATAATCAAAGTGTCGGGAATGGACGTTCCCACCTGGGACGCCATGGCCAAAGAGATACACGCCCGCCTGGAGAAGGAAGTGGTCGTGGTCTATCGGCGCGGCGACGTCGAGAGCGAGGTAAAGCTGGTAACGCGCCCTTCTCCGGAAGGCGGCCCGGTCCGCGGCGTGATCGGCATTTCCCCCGGCCCCGTCTATCTCCGCGTACCGCTGATCAAGGGTGTGCGCATGGGACTGCACCAGTGCTGGTACTGGACGAGATTTACCGTGGAAACCCTGGCTTCCAATGTGGTCAAGCGCGAGAAGCCCGACCTCGCCGGGCCCATAGGCATAGTGAACATCGTCAGCAAGGCCGCGCATACCGGCATGGCGGACCTGTTCTTCCTTATCGGGCTGATCTCCGTCGCGGTGGGCTTCTTCAACCTGCTCCCTATCCCGCTGCTGGACGGCGGCTGGGCCCTGCTCTTCCTCTTCGAGGGGATCTTCAGGCGCAAGATAACCCCCACGGTGATGAAGGTCATGAACGGGACCGGGATGGCGATGCTCCTGAGCATACTGATCTTCGCGACGTACAGCGACCTGGCCCGGATCAAGGCGTCCCACGACGCTAAAAAAGCGGCCGCGGCCACGCAGGAAGGGGTGGATGAAACCGCCAAGCAATTCGGCATCGCCGTGCCGGTCAAGGGCAAATAACATGGGCTGTGCCTGCCACGACAAACCGCGCAAAACCCGCAAAGTAAAAGTGGGCCGCTTCTCGATAGGCGGTTCCAGCCCCGTTTCTGTGCAGTCCATGTGCAACACCGACACCCGCGACCTCAAGGCCACGGTGGACCAGATACGCCGCCTTGAGGACGCCGGCTGCGAGATAGTCCGCGTGGCGGTCCCGGACATGGAGGCCGCGCTCAACCTCGGGCGCATCAAGCGCGCCATTTCCATCCCGCTGGTGGCGGACATACATTTCGACTGGCGCCTGGCCGTGGAAGCGGTGCGCCAGGGCGTGGACAAGGTGCGGATCAATCCCGGCAATATCGGCGAGAAAGACAAGGTGCGCGAGGTCGTGAAGGCCTGCAAGGCCGCGGGCGTCCCCATCCGCATCGGCGTCAACGCCGGCTCGCTCAAGGCCCTGAAGGAGAACCAGAAGCCCCGCTGGACGCCGTACGAATGGGCCAGGCAGATGGTCAAGGAAGCCCTGGACCAGGTGCGGGTCCTTGAGCGTCTGGAGTTCCGCGACATCGTGGTTTCGCTGAAGGCCGACGACATCGAGCGCACGGTGATGGCAAATACCCTCTTCGCCGCAAAGTCGGACATCCCCCTCCACCTCGGCGTGACCGAAGCCGGCAGCTTCCTGGCCGGGACCGTAAAATCCTCGCTGGGCATAGGCCTGCTGCTTTCCCAGGGCATAGGCGACACCGTGCGCGTTTCGCTGACCGAGGACCCCGCCATGCAGGTGCGCGCCGCCTATGAAATACTAAAGAGCCTGGGCCTGCGCCAGTATGGCCCCGACCTGGTTTCCTGCCCTACCTGCGGCCGCTGCCAGGTGAACGTCGGCAAGGTGATCCACGAGCTGGAAGACCGCATCTACTCCGATCGCCAGCTGCGGCTGAAGTCCGAGGGCCTTAAGATAGCCGTGATGGGCTGCGTGGTCAACGGCCCCGGCGAGGCGCGCTCGGCGGATTTCGGAGTGGCCGGCGGTAAGGGGCGCGGCATCTGGATAGAGAAGGGAAAGCAGATCAAGGTCATCAAGGAATCCGAGTGGGTCAACGAAGTGATAAGGAAGATCAGAAATTCCAAGTAGCGGCATGAACGGCCGCCCGCGGCACCGAGGAAAATAAAAGAATTATGAACAAGCCCGATAACCAGCAGAAGACCGAAGCCGCCGTCACCCCCCGTGCGCAGGATTACTCGCAGTGGTACCTGGACGTGATCAAGAAAGCCACGCTCGCAGAGCATTCGGCGGTGCGCGGCTGCATGGTCATCAGGCCCCACGGCTACGCGATCTGGGAGAAGATGCAGCGCGAGCTCGACGACAGGTTCAAGGAGACCGGGCACGAGAACGCCTATTTCCCGCTTTTTATCCCGCTCTCTTTTCTTACGCGCGAAGAGAAGCACGCTACCGGGTTCGCCAAGGAATGCGCGGTGGTCACGCATCACCGGCTTAAGTCCGTTAACGGCGAGATCGTCCCGGACCCCGATTCCAAACTGGAAGAGCCTTTGGTGGTGCGCCCCACCAGCGAGACCATCATCTGGGCGCAGTACAAGAACTGGATCCAGAGCTACCGCGACCTGCCGCTCTTGATCAACCAGTGGGCCAACGTCGTGCGTTGGGAGATGCGCACCCGCCTGTTCCTGCGCACCGCGGAATTCCTCTGGCAGGAAGGCCATACCGCGCACGCCACCGAGAAGGAGGCGCTCGAGGAGACCTGGAAGATGCTCGATGTCTACTCCGATTTCGCCGAGAACGTGATGGCGGTGCCGGTCATCAAAGGGCGCAAGACCGAGGGCGAACGCTTCGCCGGGGCGCTCGAGACGCTTTCTATCGAGGGCCTGATGCAGGACGGCAAGGCGCTGCAGATGGGCACCAGCCATTACCTGGGCCAGAACTTCTCCAAAGGCGCCGACGTCAAGTTCCAGAACAAGGAAGGGCACCTGGAGTACGTCTACGCCACCAGCTGGGGCGTGAGCACCCGCCTGATAGGCGCGCTGATCATGACCCATTCCGACGACGCCGGGCTCGTGCTGCCCCCGAAGCTGGCCCCGGTGCAGGTGATAATCATACCGATCTTCAAGAACGACGAGGAACGCGCCAGGACCGTGGAAGAGGCGAAGAAAGTTTTCGCCGAGCTCAAGGCCCTCGGCGTCGCCGTCCGCGTCGACGACCGCGACGGCCTGATGCCGGGCGCGAAGTATTACGAATGGGAAGGAAAAGGCGTTCCCCTCCGCATAGAAGTGGGGCCCAAGGACCTGGAGAAAGGCTCCCTCTGCATCGCGCGGCGCTTCGTCGTCGAGATCAAGGGCGAAACCCCCGCCGACCAGCGCAAGCGCCGCAAATCCTTCCTGCCGCGGGCGGAGGCTATCGCCTCCATCGTGCCCACGCTCAACGCCATGCAGAAGGAACTGCTGGAGCGCGCCCGGGCCCTCAGGTCCGAACGCACGAAGGTGATAGACAAGATGGAGGACTTCGAAAAGTTCTTCAAGGGCGAGGGCGGCGGCTTCGCCTGGGTGCACTGGGCGGGTGACGCCGCGCAGGAAGACGAGATGGCCAAGCGCTTCGAGACCAGCATCCGCAATATCCCCTTCGAGGACCAGCTCCCCGCGGAAGCCAAGGGCGAGGGCGTCTGTATCCTCACCGGCAAGCCCTCTAAGCAGCGGGTACTGATGGCGAAGTCTTATTAGAACTCCCCTCCGGCGGAACTCGGGGAAGCGGAACTTTTATGGACAGTCTTTTCAACAACGCGGTCTTCATGCGCTACGCGCTGGACGCTGTCCCCTCCGTAGTTCTGGTAGCGGACGAGGACGTCCGCGTGCTCTACAGGAACCTGGCGGCCCGCGACCTGCTGTCGGGAAAGAAGCTGTACGGCACCCGCCTCGGCGAACTGATGCACTGCGTCCATTCCGCGGACGTGCCGGCGGGCTGCGGCAAGGGGCCGCATTGCGTCGACTGCCTGGTGCGCAACTCCGTCAATTCCGCCTTCTCGGGGAAAGCCATCCGCCGCCGCCGCGCCGACCTTTCGGTGAGATCAGGCGGCAAGGACCTTGAGATCCCCGTGCTCGTTTCCGTGTCCGGCTTCACTTTCGAGGGAAAGATCTACGCCATGTTGGTGATAGAGGACATTTCCGAGCTCGTCGAGCTCCGTTCCCTGCTGCCTATCTGCTCCTCCTGCAAGAAGATCCGCGGCGAGAATGGCGCCTGGGAACACGTGGAATCCTATATAAACGCGCATATCCCGCAGACGAAGCTTTCCCACGGCCTCTGCCCTGACTGTTCAAGGAAATTGTATCCTGACCAATCGGATTGAACCCCCCCCTCGCATTTGTTAGAATTTCCCTATAGCAGCAAGGTGCCGGCACCGGCCGGTTCCCAGCCTTTTGGAGGACCTAAATGAAACCTAATGACTTTATGAAATTCATGGAAAAGGCGAAGATGTACGACCTTACCCAGCCGCTCAGCATCCATACCCCCCCGTGGCCCAGCTATATGCCGCTCCAACTCCAGTATTTCAAGCGCATAGCCGGCGCGCATATGGGCCAGGGCGCCAACGGCCAGATCATGACCACCTCCAACCACGTGGGCACCCATATGGACGGCGAGATCCATTTTTACAGCGCCGGCCGCACCATCGGCGAAGTCCCGATGAAGGAATGGGTAGGCAACGCCGTAGTCGTGGATATTTCCAAGGACGTCGGTGATTACGACCTGTATGAACCCGAGCTCCTGATGAAGCGCGCCGATATCCGCAAGGGCGATATCCTGATAATAAACACCGGCTATCACAAATACGCCTGGTACGAAAAGGGGACCTGCGACGAAGTGCGCTATTTCTGCAAGCACCCCGGACCCGGCCCGCGCTTCCACAAGTGGGCGCTGGACATGAAGTTTAAATGGATCGGCGTGGACTGCGGCTCGGCCGACCACCCCATGAACACCATCATCCGCAACTGGCATCCCAAGCTGTTCGTCGAGGCCGAGAACAAGCTGGTAAACAACTACGGAAAGAAGTGGGACGAGATGTTCCCGCAGGACATTTACTACCAGGTCATGCACCTGAAGCTCTTCCCCAAGCGGCTGGTGCACGCCGAGAACATAGGCGGCGAGATAGACAAGCTGTCCAACAAGCGCTGCTGGCTGGGCTTCTTCCCCCTCAAGGGCATTGAGCTCGAGTCGGCGATGGGGCGCGTTGTAGCCTGGACCGCGTAAAACGCTACCCGGTTTCCGGGCTTCGACTGTTCGTGGAGGAACTATGCCTATAACTACGGAATTCGAATACGTAAAGCCCAAAGACATGGATGAAGCCCTCCATGTCTTTTCGCTTTACCGGGAGAAGGCCAGGGCCCTCGCCGGCGGCACGGACCTGATCGTGCACCTGAAGGAGAACCTCGCCCGCCCCGAGGTGGTGGTGGACGTGAAGGCCCTGGAGGAGCTTGCGGGCCTGGACCTCAAAGGCGGCGTCCTTCACATCGGCGCCAGGGTTACCTTTTCGGAGCTGATCGCCTCTGCCGTGATCAAGGGCAAGTTCCCGGTGCTGTGGGAAGCTTCCCTTACTGTCGCTTCTACCGGGGTGCGCAACCGCGCCACGCTGGCCGGGAATATCTGCTCTGCCGTGCCTTCAGCGGACTCCGCCCCGGCGCTGGCGCTCTATGACGCGGAAGTCCTTACGCTGAGCGTAAAGGGCGCGCGCCGCATCCCGATAGCGGACTGGTTCACCGGGCCGAAGAAGACCGCCCTGCTGCCCGAGGAGATCGTGACCGCCGTCGAACTGAAACTGCCGGGGAAAAAGCACGGCGGCTGTTATATGAAGCTGGCCCGCTACGACGGGGAGGACCTGGCGCAGGGAGGCATCGCCGCGCTCGCGTTCCCGGACAATACCTACCGCGTGGCGTTCTGCGCGCTGGGCCCCAAGCCGTCCCGCTGCCCCGCCGTGGAGGCCGTCCTCAACGGAGCGAAGCTCGGGGAGAAGCTCCTCGTTAAAGCCGGGGAAGCCCTGCTGGCCGAGATCTCGCCGATAAGCGACATCCGCTCTTCGAAGGAATACCGCCTGCACATGGCCCAGGTGATGCTCGGGCGCTGCCTTGAAACGGCGGTGGCCCGCCTCTTCGGGAAGGGCCCGAAGTACGGCAACGGGAACATCTGCTAAGGAGCCAAAATGAAACCGCATCTCATACAGTTTACCCTTAACGGCGAAAAAGTTTCCCTGACCGTGGAGCCCAGCGACGTGCTGCTGGACGTGCTGCGCGGCCGGCTGGGCATAAAGAGCCCCAAAGTGGGCTGCGACCGCGGGGACTGCGGCACCTGCACGGTCCTTATGGACGGCAAGACCGTCCGCTCCTGCCTGGCCCTGGCGGTGGAGGCCCACGGGGCGGACATCGTCACGCTGGAGGGCGCCAACAGCCGCAAGTGGACGCAGAAGCTGCAGAAGAAATTCCACGAGAAGAACGCTTTCCAGTGCGGCTTCTGCGCGCCGGGCGTGATCCTCTCCGCTACCGAACTGCTCGAGAAGGACCCCAACCCCACGGCGCACGAGATCAAGGAAGCCATCGCGGGCAACCTCTGCCGCTGCACCGGCTATGAGCCGATCGTGGAGGCCATAGAGGAGACGGTCAAGGGCAAATAGAAGAGCGCGTCGCTTTGGAAGAGAGGTAAATATGGACCTTCAGAAACTTATAACCAAACCTAAAAAAGCCGCCAGGCCTGAAAAGACGGACGACGCCCTCGTAACGGTGGGTAAGTCGGTGCAGCGCGTGGACGGCTGGGAGAAGATAACCGGCGCGGCCAAATACACCGACGACACGGAGTTCGGCCCCGGCCTGCTCTACGCCGCTCTGGTGGAGAGCCCTCATGCCCACGCTAAGATAATTTCCATCGACACCTCGGCCGCCGAGAAGGCGCGCGGGGTGGTGAAAGTGGTGACCGGCCGCAATTTCAAGCACAAGTTCGGCCTGTACATGAACGACCGCTATATCTTCGCCAACGATGTGGTGCGCTTTGTCGGCGAGCAGGTGGCGGCCGTGGTCGCCACGGACCCCAAAGCCGCCATGCGAGCCGCCGAACTGGTGAAGGTGGAATACCAGGAACTGCCGGCCGTGCTGGACGCCGTTAAGGCGTTCGAAAAAGATTCCCCCCTCGTGCATCCCGACCTGAAGAGCTATACCCATGTCCCGTGGTTCTTCCCCAAGCCCGGGACCAACATCGCGCATTGGCGCAAGATCCGCAAGGGCGATCTGGCCGGCGGTTTCAATAAAGCCGACCTGGTACTGGAGGACACCTACCAGGTGCCCCGTTACGCCCACTGCGCCATCGAGACTCATTCCGCCATAGGCCTTTACGACGCGTCCCGCCGCCTTACGATGTGGACCTCCTCGCAGTCCCCCTTCACCCAGCGCCACGTGTTCGCCGAGACCCTGAAGGCCTTCGGCCTTAGCCATAAGGACGTGCGCGTCATCAGCACCTATATCGGCGGCGGTTTCGGCGGCAAAGCCGGCGTCACGATGGAGATCATCGCGGCGGCACTCGCCATCGCCGTGCCCGGCCGGCCGGTGAAGCTGCTCTGGAGCCGCGCGCAGGAGTTCTACAACACCTACCAGCGCCTGGGCTGCACCGCCAAGATCAAGATGGGCGTGACCAAAGCCGGCAAGATCACGGCGCTGGACTTCAAGCTGCACTGGGACGCGGGCGCTTACGTCGAGTACGGCGCCAACGTGGTCAACGCGGCCGGCCTGTCGGCCAGCGGCCCGTACAAGGTGGACAACCTGAGCATAGATTCGATGTGCACCTACACCAACCTGCCGCCCTGCGGCGCCTACCGCGGGTTCGGCTACTCGGAGTTCCTCTTCGGCCTGGAGTCCCATATCACCCGCATGGCGACCGAGCTGGGCATTGACCCGGTGAAGTTCCGCAAGCTCAACGCCATACAGGAAGGCGATACGCTGCCCTACGGCGCGCACATGAACCCCACCGGCATCCGCCAGGCCATTGAAAAGGTGGAGAAGGAGATCCGCTGGGGCGTGAAAGAGAAGTCCAAGGACCCGAAGAAGGTCATCGGCAAGGCCCAGGTCTGCTTCTGGAAATCCCCGGCCATGCCGCCTAACGCCAGCTCCAGCGCTTTCCTCAAGTTCAACGAGGACGGCAGCCTCAACATCCTGGTCTCCGGGATGGATATGGGCCAGGGCCTGCTGACCGTGATGGCGCAGATAGCTTCCGAAGTGCTGAGCGTGCCGGTGACGAAGATCCGCGTGGAGACCCCGGACACGGACCGCAACCCGTACGAGTGGCAGACGGTGGGTTCGCACGTGACCTGGGGCTGCGGCAATGCCGTGAAGCGCGCCGCGCTCGAGGCCCGCGAGCGGATCTTCGACCTGGTGCAGCGTGTGCACTGTCTGGACAAGAGCACGCTGTACGTAGAGAACGAATGCGTGAAGTGCCGCACCAAGCCGGACTTCGCGCTGCGCTTCAGCGATTTCGTCATCAACGGCATCCAGGCCGACGACTATACCTTCAAAGGCGGGCCGATCATGGGCTCCGGCGTGTTCATGCCGGAGTTCGCTTCGGCCATCAGCGACCCGGAGACCGGCCAGGGCGGCCACCCCAACGTGCATTACACCACGGGTTCCGCCGGCATCATCCTTGAGATCGACAAGGAGACCGGCAAGATGAAGATCAAGAAGGTGGCGCTGGCCGTGGACTGCGGCAAGGCCATCAACCCGGACCTGGTGAAGGGCCAGATCGTGGGCGGCCTGCTGCAGGGCTTCGCCACGGTGCTTTACGAGGACATGCGCTACAACGAGAAGGGCCGGCTGCTGAACCCTAACTTCTCGGATTACAAGATCCCTACGGTGATGGATATGCCGGACGAGGTGGTGCCGATAATCATCGAGGTGGCGCAGCCCGACGGCCCTTACGGCGCCCGCGGCGTGGGCGAGCACACTATGATCCCGTGCGCGCCGCTCATCGCCAACGCGGTGGCCGACGCGCTGGGCGTGCGGATAAAGTGCATGCCGGTGACGAAAGAGAAAGTGGCGCTGGCGGTAAAGGCCGCGAAGAAGAACTGATCCCTCACAACGAGGGACTGCCGCGGGGACCGGGACGAAAAACGCGCTAGGGCACACCGTGCCCGTCGCTCATCCTCCTCCCTCGCCGCTTACGCAAGGCTCGGTCGTCGGAAGGTTTTTCTTACCCGGTCCCCGCGTCAGTCCCGGGTTGCACAGGCGGAATTTAAGGAGACATCATGAAGATAGCGCTTTGCCAGTATGACATCAAGTGGGAAGATAAGGAAGCCAACAAGCGCAAGATCGACAGCCTGCTCGGGAAATGCAAGTGCGCCAAGGAGATAGACTGGCTGGTGTTTTCCGAGATGACCCTGAGCGGTTTCACGATGAATACCGCCGTTTCGGAACTTAACGACGAGGATCATGCTTTTTTCAGGGGACTGGCGGTCGAAAACAACATCAACATCTCGTATGGCGGCGTCGAGAAGGGCTGCAACAACCTGATCACCCTCGACCGTAAGGGGAACCGGGTTAACACCTATTCCAAGATACACCTTTACGCTTTCGGCGGCGAGGACAAGCATTACAATCCCGGCTCGGCACAGGCCGTTTTCGAACTGGAGGGCCTGCGCGTCATGCCGGCCGTCTGCTTCGACCTGCGCTTCCCCTACCTTTTCTGGAACAAAGCGCCCGCCGTGGACGTCTATGTCGTTATTGCCGCCTGGCCCATGCGCCGCGCCGAGCAATGGATGACCCTGCTGCGCGCCCGGGCCGTGGAGAACCAGGCCTACTGCATAGGCGTGGACCGGATCGGCCTGGAAGACAAGGTGGAATATTCCGGCAACTCCATGTGCTTCGACCCGCTGGGCAAGGTGGCGCTCGACTGCGGCACCGCGGAAGGCATCTTCCTGGCCGGGGCCCCGCTGGACAAAGGCCTGGTCGCCAAGACGCGCGAGCGCTTCCCCTTCATCGGCGAAAGAAAGAATTTCCCCTGGCAATAATATGGACCTGATATCCTACGGCGACAGCATCCCTGAGGGAGATTACCGTCTCCACTCCGCTTTCGCCAACGCTATAAACTTCCGCAAGGGCCGGATCATCGTGTCGCTCGTGCCGCCGTTGACCGGGGCCGGGCCCCTCAACCTGGTCCTTAAGCAGCTCCCCCCCGGCGCCAAGAGGCTGCGCGCCTCCCGCTTTTATTTTTACGTCGACGAAAACCGCCTGCGCAAAGAGCCGGAAGCGCTGTATTCCTCCGCGGTCCCCTCGGCCGAGGCTGTCCCGGAGACGGTAGAGGTAAATACCGAAGCGCTCGCGGTCCTGCTGGCGCGCAAGGCCCCGCCCAAGAGCCTGGCTTTTATTTTCAGCCCGCCGCGCGAGAAGGACTTTTCCCGGGTTTTCGAGAAGCACCTGCTCGCCCGTTTCAAGCGGGCCATGGCCTATTTCCGCGCCGGCAACTACGCGCGCGGGACCAAGACCATCCGCGGCCTGGGCCTCGGCCTGACCCCGTCGGGGGACGACTTCCTCGCGGGCATGCTTGCCGGACTTCATTTCGCTAGGGCCGCGCTCCGCTTCGATACCGGCGCCCGCATCGAGGAGATCTTCTTCCATGCCGAGGGCGGCAACCTTATTTCCAATACTTTCCTCCGCGCTTCCTACGAAGGGAAAGTAAACGCCAAGGTAAGGCGCCTGATGGTCGCGCTTTCCAGCGGCAGCAGCCGCGAGCTCAGGGCGGCGGCGGAGGCCGCGCTGCAAAGCGGCCATACCTCCGGCGCCGATTTCTGCTCCGGCCTGGTATTTTCTCTGCAGAACGCTTTCAAAGGGTGAACTATGATAAAAACTATCGTTAAAAAAGGCGCGTATTTCGATTCGGTCTCGCTGATGCAGATAGCGAAGAAGCTTAACTCGGTCCCCGGGGTGCTGGACTCCGCCGTGGTGATGGCGACCAGGGAGAACAAGGGGATCATCAAGGCTTCCGGCCTGCTCACCCCCGAGATCATAAAGGCGGGAGACAGCGACCTGGCCATAGCCGTCAGCGCCGCTACCGCCGGGGCCCTGGAGGCCGCTTTCAGGACCGCCGAAGAACTGCTTAATAAGAAGCCGGCGCAGGCCGCCTCGGGCTCCGACAGGAAGGCGGCGGGACTCGACAACGCCATAAAAATGCTGGATGGGGCCAACCTGGCCGTCATTTCCGTGGCCGGCCGCTTCGCCGGGGCGCTCGCCGCGGACTGCCTTGAAAAAGGTCTGAACGTGATGCTTTTTTCGGATAATGTCCCTCTCGAGACGGAAGTGGCCCTGAAGAAGGCCGCCGTGAAGAAGGGGCTGCTCGTAATGGGGCCGGACTGCGGCACCGCGATCATAAACGGCGCGCCCATAGCGTTCGCCAATTCGGTGCGGCGCGGGAATATCGGCGTAGTAGCCGCCGCCGGCACCGGCCTGCAGGAGGTGACCACGCTTATTTCCAACGACGGGGCGGGCATTTCGCAGGCCATAGGCACCGGCGGCCGGGACGTTAAACTGGAGGTCGGCGGGCTCGGGTTCATACAGGCACTGCGCCTGCTGGCCTCGGACCCGTCCACCGAAGTGCTGCTGATGGTCTCCAAGCCGCCGCACCCGCAGGTGCTCAGGAAGATAGCGGCAGAGATAAAAAAGATAAAGAAACCCGTCGTCGCCGTACTGCTCGGCGGGGAGATAAGGGAAAAATTAAAGGACAATTTCTACCAGGGTAAAACCCTCGAAGAGGCCGCCCTTAAGGCCTCGTGTCTCGGAAAAGGGCTGGACCTGGGCAAAGCCCGCCAGGTCATCTATGACGCCACGCTGAAATGCGCCGCCCTGGCCAGGGCGGAGGCCGCGAAGAAAAAGAAATCCACCTGTCTGCGCGGGTTGTTCTCCGGGGGCACGTTCGTTAGCGAAGCTCAGCTGATTCTGCAGGAGATGGCCGGCCCGGTGTGGTCCAACGCCCCGCTGGATAAAAAATGGAAACTGAAAGATACGCTGAAGCTGTCCGGCCACGCGGTGATAGACCTGGGCGAGGATGAATTCACGGTCGGACGCCCTCACCCCATGATAGATTTCACGCTGCGCAACAAACTGATAGTTTCCGAGGCCGCGAAGCCGGAAGTCTCCGTCCTCCTCCTGGACCTGGTACTGGGCTACGGCTCGAACCTGAAGCCGCTCGAGGATATAATCCCCTCCCTCACCGCGGCTTTCGCCTCCAACCGGGAACTTACGGTAGTGGCGTCGGTGACCGGTACCGAGGCCGATCCGCAGGTGCGGTCCAAAGTCGTAAGAGGCCTTGAAGGCGCGGGCGTCCTCGTCATGGCTTCTAACGCCGGGGCCTGCAGGCTGGCCGGCGAAATAGTAAGGCTTTCCTCTCGCAGGTAAAGGAGTTCTTATGGCGGCACCTAAATTGTTCGAGTCGGAATTGAAAGTGATAAATATCGGCCTGGAGTCGTTCAGGCAGGGGCTTACGGACGCGGGCGTGCAGAGCGTACAGGCGCAGTTCAAGCCCCCGCTCTGCGCCGACGCTTCCCTCTTCGCTAAAACGGCGAAATACTCGGCGAAGATAGACGCCGCCAATAAAAAGGCTCTGGACCGGGTCCTTGCTGCAAAACCGGTGCTGGTGGGCATGGGCCGGGCGCTCGACGTGGTGCCCGGTATGAAAAAAGACCTGATCCTGCATGCCGGCCCGCCGATAACCTGGGACCGCATGTGCGGCCCCATGCGCGGCGGGATAATGGCCGCCCTGATGTACGAAGGCCTGGCCTCCGACCCGAAATCCGCCGAAAAGCTGGCCTCCTCCGGGAAAATAAAATACGCGCCCTGCCACGAGCACAGCGCCGTCGGGCCGATGGCGGGAATAATCTCGGCTTCCATGCCGGTCTTTATCGTGAAGAACGAGGCGGCCGGCAATTACGCCTATGCCACCCAGAACGAAGGCCTCGGCAAGGTGCTGCGCTACGGGGCCTATTCCACGGAAGTCATAACGCGCCTGAAGTGGATGGAAACCGTGCTTTACCCGGCGCTGAAAGGCGCTATCGAGTCGCTCGGGAAAATAGACCTGAAGACGATGGTGGCCCAGGCGCTGCACATGGGCGACGAAGTCCATAACCGCAACCGCGCCGGCACTTCGCTGTTCTACCGGGCTATAGCCCCCGCGGTGATCAAGACCGCGCCTGACACCGAAACCGCCGCCAAGGTGCTGGAATTCATCAACGGCAACGACCATTTCTTCCTGAACCTGTCCATGGCGCTCTCAAAAGCCTCGCTGGATGCGGGCCGGGACGTTAAGAACTCCAGCCTCGTCGTGGTAATGGCGCGCAACGGTACCGATTTCGGCGTACAGCTTTCCGGGACCGGCGGCCGCTGGTTCACCGGCCCGGCCCAGGTGCCGGACGCGCTGTATTTCCCGGGGTACACCAAGGCGGACGCCAACCCCGACATCGGCGATTCGGCTATTACCGAGACCAACGGCCTGGGCGGCTTCGCCATCGCCGCCGCGCCGGCCATCGTGCAGTTCGTCGGCGGGCAGGCGGCGGACGCGCTGAACTATACGCTTACAATGTACGCGATCACCATCGGCGAGAGCAATATCTACAAGATCCCTTACCTGGACTTCCGCGGCACGCCCACGGGCATCGATGTAATAAAGGCGGCCAGGACCGGCATACTCCCGTTCATCGACACCGGGGTCGCGCATAAGGAACCCGGCGTGGGCCAGGTGGGCGCCGGCGTCCTGAGCGCGCCGCCGGAGCCTTTCGCGAAAGCTTTCGAGTATTTCGCAAAAGAGCTCCGCTGACCAGGCAAAGGACCACAGCATGAAAGCTTCCGAGACCGAGTCCTTCTTTCGCCAGGAGGAGCATGAGGGCGAGCGTAAGATAAATAAACTGCGCCTCGTGGCGTTCGCGGTGCTTTATGTCAATGAGTTCCTGAATTATTATGTGTTCGGGGTGATGGATGCCGCGTTCCATAACAGCATAAGCCCTATAATGGTCATGTACGCCCTCTGCTCCCTGGGCTGGTGGTGGCTGGTGAACAAGCGCGGCAGGTATAACAGCTCCGTAAAATACGCGGCCCAGTCCGTAGACGTCTTCTTCCTTACCTGGGTACTGTGGATGGCCAACGGGCCCTCCAGCCCTCTCGTTACCGTCTATTACCTGCTGATAGCCTTTTCGTCATTCCGCTACAACTGGAGGGTGACGTTCTCCAGTTCTGTCCTGTCTGCCGCTGCTTTCGGCGTCCTGCAGCTCCATTTCGTCGGCGCGCGCCCCGAGTTCGCGGTCAAGGGTTACGTAGTGGTGATGCACGTGCTCTGCATGCTGCTGATGGGCGTGGTGGCGGGTTATGTGGTTGCCCAGATGCGCACGCTGGTGACCAGGTTCGCGACGGCCGTCAAAAAACAGGCGAAAACGGAAAGCGCACTTTCCCGCTACGTTTCCCAGCAGGTGGCGGCGCAGATAATGGAAGAGGACGCCCATTCCGTGATGGCCGGCCGGCGCCGGAACGCCACTATCCTTATGGCCGACATCCGCGGCTTCACGCCGATGGCGGAGAAAATGGACCCGGTGGAGCTGATGTCGCTGCTCAACCGTTATTTTACCCTGATGATAGAAGTTATCTTCAAACACAACGGCACGCTGGACAAGTTCATCGGCGACGCCGTGCTGGTGGTGTTCGGCGTGCCGATGCCGCTGCAGGATATGGAACTGCGCGCGGTGCGCTGCGCGGTCGATATGCAGAAGGCGCTGGTGGACTTCAATAAGGCGCAGGCCCGGTCGGGCGGGCCGCAGCTGGGCGCCGGGATCTCCGTGCATACCGGGGCGGTGGTGGCCGGCAATGTGGGGTCCGAGATCCGCATGGAATACACCGTCCTCGGCGACGTGGTGAATTTAACGCAGCGGATGCAGTCCAAGGCCGCCGCGGGCAAGGTTATTGTTTCCGACGCGGTCTTCCGCGTCGTCGGCGAGAAATTCTCTTTCAAGCCCCTCGAGCCCTTTATGGTGAAAGGCCGGCAGGAGCCGGTTATCGCTTACGAACTGGACTAAGCACACCCCGTGGTTATTGCCTGGCTTTTAACTGGCTCTTCAATTCCTCTATTTCCTTCTGCTGTTCCTGCACCGCCTTTACCAGGTAGGGGATGATCGCTTCGGTTTTCATCCCCAGCATGCCTTTGGAATTTTCCGTAACTATATCCGGCAGTACTTCCCGGACCTCCTGCGCGATGAAGCCGGCCTGCTTCTTCGACCCTTTTTTATAGTCGAATCTTACCGGCTTCAACTGCCCGATGATATCCAGGCCGGACAGTATGGGAGTTATATTCTCCTTGAGCCGCCTGTCGGAGCTGTACGTCCAGGCCGCGTCGTTCAGGTAACCTGTCCCGTCGACGGAGAACTTGTACGAGGAGAGGTAAGCCATGCTCCCTATGCTTATATTCTTTGCAGCGGACAGGTCCCCGAATATCGCGCCGCCGATATTGAGTTCATAATTAGCGTTAGGGTCGGAGGCGTCCTCATCGTAGCCTATTATGACATTGTCGCTCCCCCCGGTCACGGCGTCCCCGGCTTTGTAGCCCAGAAAAGTGTTGCGTCGCCCGTCTTCAAGCCCATAGCCGGCCTGGAAGCCAATGAGCGTGGAATTGATGTAGGTGCTGCCGCTTGAGGTACCGTTCCCGGCTTCGGCTCCCAGGACCGTATTATATCCCCCGGTCGTGCTGTAAAGCCCGGCATTGACCCCGATGTATGTATTATAGCTGTCATCGGCGCTGTAGCCCGCGCTGGCGCCCAGGAAGGTGTTACTCTCCCCCGAAGAATTGGACGTGCC
Source organism: Elusimicrobia bacterium GWF2_62_30 (assembly GCA_001799995.1). Classification (GTDB taxonomy): domain Bacteria; phylum Elusimicrobiota; class Elusimicrobia; order Elusimicrobiales; family UBA9959; genus UBA9959. Next base: position 3,621 of record MGUK01000007.1, on the reverse strand, counting down.
CGCGTTAAAGCCGATGAAGGTATTGTTCCCCGCGATACTGTTGAGGTTCCCGGCGGCCGCGCCCATGAAGGTGTTGTTGTTGCCGGAGGTGTTGCCCGCGCCGGACAGGGAGCCGACGAACGTGTTGCTATATCCGTAGCCTGACCCACCGTCGTTGGCGAATCCCGACTGGTAGCCGATGAAAGTATTCGAATACGTGTCGATGGTGGCGTAGCCGGCCTGGTAGCCGAAGAAAGAGTTGGAATAACCGGAGGCGTTGACCACGACTCCCGCGTCGATCCCCACCGCGATGTTGCCGCTCCCCGGAGGAGTGAATAGCACGTTGACGCCGTCTATCTGGTAGTGCGCGGCGGTAATGTCGCTCGACGAGATAATGGCGAAATTATTCATGTTGAGCTGGTCGGTGGCGGTATGGTTGCCGAGGTTGTCGCTGGCCGGCACGTTGACCAGGCCGGAGCCGTCGCCGACGAATCTTATCGCCTTCATGACCCCGGTGGCGGACATGGACGAAACTATCGACCCGCCGCTGTTGCGCCAGATCTGCGCCATCTGCGCGTGCGCGGAGGCGGTGGAGACCACGTCGAGGGCCGCCTGGGGGATCTGCCTTCCTATCCCTATCACCCTGGTGTCCAGCTTGCCGAACAGCGCGCCGCCGATATTGAGCTCGTTGTTTACACCCGCGGCGGAAGTGTCCTCGGCGTAACCTATGACGATATTGCCGGTCCCGGTCGTTATGGCGTAGCCCGCTTTGAAGCCGATCAGGACATTGTCCGAGGCCCCGGTCTGCAGCTTGTTGCCGGCCTGGTAGCCGACGATGGTCGCGCTGGAGAAATTGCCGGCCGCGCCGTTGCCGTAGCCGCCCGCTTCCGCGCCGAACACGGCGTTGGCCGAGCCGTTGGTGTACTTGGCGGCTCCGGCCCCGAAAGCCGAATTGCCGGAGGCGTTGGAAATATAGCCGCCGGAGTAGAACCCGAATAAAGAGTTCCCGTCGCCGGTGGTGTTGCTGAAGCCCGAGTAGGAACCGAAGAAGGAATTGTTCCCGGCGCCCTCGTTGTAATACCCGGCATGAGACCCGATGATGGAGTTGTTGGACCCGGTATTTGTATAGGCGGCCTGGTAGCCCATGATGGAATTGTCGGTACCCGCGCCGTTAGAATAGCCTGCCTGGTAGCCTATAAAGGCGTTGCTGCCGCCCGCTCCTCCGTTGTAGCCGGACTGGTAGCCGACGAAGACGTTGCCGGCCCCGCCGCTGTTGTTAAGGCCCGCTTCCGACCCGATGAGCGTATTGTAGGCGGCGGTGTTGAAGTAGCCGGCCTTGTAGCCGGCAAAGACATTGTCGGCGCCGGCGGTGTTGGTATAGCCCGCCAGGGAGCCCAGGAAGGTGTTCTTCCCGCCGCCGACAGTGGCGTAGCCCGCTTGGTAGCCTGCGAAGGAATTATCATCCGCTGTGCTTGCCTGCCCGGCGTCGAGGCCGACCCCGAGGCTGTTCGCGCCCCGCAGCTTCGCCAGCAGGGTGCTGCCGTCAACCTGGTAGCGCGCGGCGGTGATGTCGCTGGAGGAGACGATTCCGAAATTTCCCATTTGCAGGGTAGTGGTGGCGACATGGTTGCCCAGGTTGTCGTTGCCCTCGAGGCCGGTCAGGCCGGAACCGTCGCCCTCGAAATAGGCCGCCGTCATGACGCCGGTGGCGGACAGCGAAGAAACGATGTTCCCCCCGCCAGCGCGCCAGAGCTGCGCCATATCGGTATGCGCGGACCCGGCCGCCACTATTTCCAGGCGCGCCTGCGGGGCGCCGGTCGAAATGCCGATGTTGCCGTTGGCCTTGACCACCATGAGGTTGACGCCGCCCACGCCCTGCCAGCGCTGGAGGTCTTCGTTCTGCCCGCCTATGCCCCTGATCACCAGGCCGACCTGGTCTACGTCCGTAGTCAGGAGGGATATGCCCGCGCCCTGCAGCGCTACTTCGGTCCCGTAGGAAAGGCGTCCCCACCTGTCCACCAGGAGCATCGGCGAGCCGCCGGAGTTCAGCCACTGGGTGAGGTCGGCGGCCTGGGCCGCCGCGGCCTGTACTATCTGCCCGATAGAGGAATCCGCTAGCGTATTTATGTGCAGGCGGGCGCCGGGAAAGCCGAGACCGATCCCGAAGTTGCCGTCGCTTACTACCATGCCGGAAGAAACAGTTAGCCCCGGGTTGGTCGCGCTGGTATAGGTTATGGCCGCCGAAGACTGGAAGACGGCCGGCACCGGGAATATATCCTGGCCCTCGCCGTTCAGTATCGCGCGGCAGGGCGCCGCCGCGAATAACAAAGCCGGCAGGAGTAAGGCCCGGTGAAATCCCGGGCGGAAGATGTTTATCGTGTTTTTCATATAGTTGCTCCTGAAAACATTAACAAATTTTAATTACGCTAGTTAACCGACCTGCTTATTTCTGTCCAGTAAGTCCCGTCGTAGACCAGGGTTAAGGTCTCGTGGTCCGCCAGGTTGAACGACACGCCCCCCAGCAATCTGATATTCCCCGAACTTGGGACCTTCACCGGTCGTATATCGCTGTCGCCCTGCAGCACAAGCACCTGGCCCGCGGTCCCGTTCGACAGCAGCGGGGACCCGCTGAGCGTCACCGCCCCTAAGTTGGTGTTATGTACCTGCATGAAGGCGCCGGTCACTATGAGCGTAGCTCCCGCGCTTACCGTCGTGGCCGCCGGGGTAGCGATGAGGTTGCCGGCTATGGTGATAGTGGAAACGCTTATGTCGCCCGTGGCCGTATCCTCGCCGCAGGCCCAGGCTGAGCCGTTCCATTTGGCTATCTGGCCGCTGGTACAGCCGCTCTGGTTAAGGCGGTCGAGCGAAATGGTGGACATTGCGATATCGGCGGCGATGATGGCGCCGTCCGCTATCTTGGCGCTGGAGACGGCCTCGTCCTTTATGGCGGCGGCATAAACGGCGTGCACGGCGATAGAGGAAGCGATAACATCGGCGCCGAGAATACCGGTGCCCGCAAGTTTGCTTATGGCGATAGCCGCGGCGGAGTTAATATCCGCGTCGACGATGGCGCCGGCCAGGATGGAGCCGGGCCGCACGCCGTTGGCTCCGACGGAGGAGACTATGACCCCTGCGCCCAGCGTGCCATTGGCCACGTTGCCCGGAGCGAGGTCAGTCAGCAGCGAGCCGTTAAGGGCGGGCAGGTAGCCGGTGCCGTTGAGCTGTACCAGCTGGCTGCTGCCGTTGAAGAGATTGCCCTGCAGGGTTACGGAAGAAGGCAGCGCGCTGAAGGTGTTGCCTGTCAGCTGCAGGCTCTGTCCATCGGCCAAGTACGTGGTATTGGTGTCGTTGTCGTCCGCGCAGGCCCAGGCCGAGCCGTTCCACTTGGCGGTCTGGCCGGACGCGCAGCCGCTCTGGTTGAGGCGGTCGAGCGAGATGGTGGACAGGGCGATGTCGGCGGCGATGATAGTGCCGTCGGCGATCTTGGCGCTGGTGACGGCGTTGTCCAGTATCGCGCTGTTGTAAACGGCGTTGGCGGCGATAGATGAAACTATGACATTGGCGCCGAGGACGCCGGTGGTCGCCAGCTTGCCGATGGCGATAGCGGCGGCGGCGTTGACGTCCGCGTCCACGATGGCGCCG
>MGUK01000006.1 GCA_001799995.1 Elusimicrobia bacterium GWF2_62_30 | reverse complement strand
AACCTTCCGACGACTGAGCCTTGCGTAAGCGGCGAAGGAGGAGGATGAGCGACGGGCACGGTGTGCCCTAGCGCGTTTTGCGTTCCTCTCCCCCGGCTCGCGCCCCCGCCACCCAGGCTCTAGGGCCTACGTGGGCGTAGGCCTTAAGGGAAAATTATCGTTGACACTCGTCAATTGATTTTGCACAATTGCCCTATAGAAGTTAATCCCTGCAGCGGAGGTTTGCATGATAAAGATGATAGCGACACTGGTCCTGGCCCTGGCCATGGTACCCGCGAATGCGGCTAACGTTACTTTCGACACCCACGGGCTCAGCATGCTGCCCGCAATAACCAAGATGGACGTTCCCCAGGCCCGGTTCCCCCAGGCTGTTAATCCCATGGAGCGCTTCAGCGCCGAGAAGATAGTAGGCGGCGTACAGGCCACCAAGGGCGAATTCCCTTTCCTCGTCTCCCTGAAATCCTCCTACGGCAGCCACTTCTGCGGCGGCTCGCTGATAAAGAAGAACTGGGTGCTCACCGCGGCGCATTGCGTCGAGGGCGGCTACCTCAAGGGCGTCACCATCGGCCTGCACAACCAGGCTGACACCGTCGGCGTGGAAAAGTTCACCGTGCTGCAGATAGTAAAGCATCCCGGCTGGGACACCAATACGATGACCAACGACTTCGCGCTGGTACAGCTCTCCGGCGACTCCAAGTTCGCGCCCATTGCGCTCAACACCAAAGAGATCACCAAGGCCGACTTCGTAACCGCCGGCTGGGGCACCACCAGCGAGGGCGCCAGCTCGATCTCCAAGATCCTGATGAAGGTCTCCGTGCCCTTCGTCAGCAAGGAAACCTGCTCCGCGGCCTATGAAGGCATTACCGACAGCATGCTGTGCGCCGGCTATGCCGAGGGCGGAAAAGATTCCTGCCAGGGCGACAGCGGCGGCCCGCTCATAATGGGCTCCGGCGCCTCCATGAAGCTGGCCGGCGTGGTAAGCTGGGGCGAAGGCTGCGCCAGACCCAACAAGTACGGCGTTTACTCCAAAGTGAACGGCGCGCTTGACTGGATCAATACGACCACGAAATAAGATACCGTTCTACAAAAATAGCCCGGCCCTTAAAGCCGGGCTATTTTTTTGCCCCCCCATGTGCCCGTGAGCCTATAAAATAAAGGGTCCTTTGGCTCATCTGGCTTTGCGCGGATATTAATATAATTAAGGGCGCAGAGGGAGACCCTATGTTAAAAATTATAACCGTTCTGGTTCTTCAATTCTTCTTTGTCGCGGCTGCTTTCGCCCAGGATTTCACGCTGGGTTCGGTCAGAGCCGCGGGCATACCGGCCGCGCACGGCGTGAAGCCCCCCGCCCCGCCCGTCACCCCTCCCGGTGTTACCATCGCAGTGTACACCACCGACGAAACCTTCACCTTCGAAAGCGAGGTCAAGCCGGCCCTGGACGCGCGCATAGCGGCGCTTAAGGCCGCGGGCCTCACCACGCTGGGCGGCCGCGCGGTGCCCGCCGGCAACGACTACAGCTTCGCGATAGATTATATCCCCACGGTCAAGAACGGCGCGGCCCTGCCGCCCGCGGTCATCGTGGACACCTACAATAACGGCGCCGCGTACTGGCCCGAGCGGGCCGCCGAAGCGGCCATGAAAGCCTGCGTCGCCAATTTCCGCGCGGCCAAGCTCGCGGTGCTGGGCTCCTCGCTGATCGACGCCGGCAGCGACACCTCTTTCTCCGTGGACTACCTGCAGAAAAGCCTGCTGCGCCCCACCCAGGAATACGCCGTGAAGTTCGAGACCTACACCGGCGGCAAGTTCACCTTCGAAAGCGAAGCGGTCAAGAATATCCCCGCCTACCTCGCCCTGCTCAAGCAGGCCGGCGTGCCGGCGCTGCGCGGCAAGGCCGTGAAACGCGCCGACGGGGATTACGCGGTGCAGGTGGAATACGTAGTTAAAACTAACAGCTTCGGCCCGCGCCCGCAATACTCCGTTACCCGCTACGACTCGCGCGAGGTCTTCACTTTCGAAAAGGACGCCCAGGCCGCCTCGCAGGCGCGCCTGCCCGCCTTCGCCGCGGCCGGGGTCCCGCCGCTCAGCAATTTTGCCCGCAAAGAAGGCAACGATTATTCCTTCGGCGTGGATTTCCTCGTAGTCAATATCTACCAGCAGGGCGGGGTCATCCCGTCGGCCGCGGTGGAAACCTACCAGGCCCCCGAAACCTTCACGTTCGATTCCGAAGCCAGGAAGGCCATGGCCGAGAAAGCCGCCGCCTTCAACGCCGCCGGCCTGGGCGTGATCGGCTCCGCCGTCACCGGCTCCATCGGCAGCTACACCTACTCGGTGGACTACATCGCCAAAGCCGGCGCCAACGCCCCCCTCCGCTAGCTCTTTCCGCCAAAGAAAAAAAGGCTCCGGCAAACACCCGGGGCCTTTATTTTGACCTGGTGCCTGACACTAGTTAACATAATTATTAAAACGCGACAGGCCTTTGGCCGTCTGGCCGTCTGGCCGTCTGGCCGTCTGATGCGCATAGCGCTTGATACGGCAGGGTCATTGACCTCTCGGCTTCATGTGGTATGCTATAGGGTCGGGAAATGTATGGACCTTGAACAACGCATAGAAATTCTTTCTGCGGGCGCCAAGTACGACGCCTCGTGCGCCTCCTCCGGCTCCGACCGGGCCGGGGGCCATGGGGCCAACGTCGCCAGCGGCATCTGCCACACCTGGGCGGCCGACGGGCGCTGTATTTCGCTTTTGAAGATCCTGATGACCAACGCCTGCGTTTACGACTGCGCCTACTGCGTCAACCGCAGCTCCGCTGACACCCCGCGCGCGGCCCTCACGCCCGACGAGATAGCCAGCCTCACCTTCGAATTCTACCGGCGCAATTACATCGAAGGCCTGTTCCTCAGCTCAGGCGTAGTGGTTTCACCGGACCGCACCATGGAGCTGATGCTGGAGGCCGTGCGCAAACTGCGCCAGGAAAAACGTTTCACGGGTTACATACACATGAAGGTGATCCCCGGCGCCAGCCGCGAACTTATAGACCAGGCCGGGCTCTACGCCGACCGGGTCAGCGTCAATATCGAGCTCCCGACCTCGGGCAGCCTGGCGCTGCTCGCCCCGGGCAAAACGAAAGAAGGGATACTCAGGCCCATGAGCCGCCTGGCCGAGAAGATAAGCGCCAGCCGCGACGAGAGAAGGACCATAAAAAGCTCCCCGGCCTACGCCCCCGCCGGGCAGAGCACCCAGCTGATAGTGGGCGCAACCCCGGAAACAGACCTGCAGATAATGCGCCTCAGCGACGCCCTCTATAAAAAGATGTCTTTGAAGCGCGTTTATTATTCGGCTTTCGTGCCGGTAAGCCCGGACAACCGCCTGCCGGCGCTGCTCGAGCCGCCGCTCAAGCGCGAACACCGGCTTTACCAGGCCGACTGGCTGCTGCGCTTCTACGGCTTCTCCGTGGACGAGCTGCTCAACGAGAAATGCCCCTGCCTGGACCTCACCTTCGACCCCAAGACCATGTGGGCTCTGAACAACCTGGAAAAGTTTCCGCTGGAAGTGAACGCCGCCGACTACTCCGAGCTGCTGCGCGTGCCGGGCATAGGCGTGGTCTCGGCGAAGAAGATCCTGCGCGCCCGCAGGGCGGGGCGCCTGAGCCTGGAAGACCTGGGCCGGCTGGGCGTGGTTATGAAGCGCGCGGTCTATTTCGTGACCGCCGGCGGGAAGTATAACGGCTTGAAGCGGGATTCCGCAGAAGCCATAAAGGTGCGGCTGCTGGAGAAAAAAGAACCGGCCGCGCAGCAGTTGCCTCTTTTCGGGACGGCGGCGGCGCAGGGAGAACTTTAATGGGAGCTTATGTTTACGACGGCTCTTTCGACGGGCTTATCTGCGCGGTGAAGGCCGCGGCCGGCGACCCCGCGGCCGAGATAACCCGGACCTCCCCGCCGCAGGAAGGGCTTTTCAGCCGCGCGGTGGAAGTTGAAGCCTCCCAGCAGGAAAGCTCGGCCTTCCTGCGCCAGCTGGACTCGCTTTCAGACGTGGAAACCCCGGAAAAGATGAAGCTCTGTTTTCTCTGGAACGGGCCGGAGAAAGAGAGCCTGCTGCTGGCTTACGCGCGGATGGCATTTTCCCGGGGAAAAGAATTGAACAACATGCTGGCGGACCCGGTGGTGGCCAGGGTGCACAAAGCCGCGGCCGCGGTGCTGCGCGAGGCTCACCGCCTTAAGGGGTTCCTGCGCTTTAGCGAACTGCAGGACCGCACGCTTTACGCCAAAATGGAACCCGACCACAACGTGCTTCCGCTGATAGCGGGGCACTTCAAACGGCGAATGGCCTCCTCGGACTGGGTCATTCACGACACCGCCCGCAACCTGGCGGCGCTTTATTTCGGCGGCCGGCTGCGCGTCGCCGAGCTGGACAAGACCCAGCCGCCGCCTTTTTCCGACGGGGAAAAGGAAGCCGTGGGCCTATGGCGGGCCTTCTTCAACGCGGTGGCTATAAAAGAAAGAACGAACCCCCGCCTGCAGCAGGGGTTCGTTCCGCTCAAATACCGTTCCAATATGCCGGAGTTCGACAAGGACTGACGGCCCGTCAGGCCGTGAGCCGCAGCGCCAGCAGTTTGGCCGCTTTCACAAAATCCTGGTACCCGCCCTGCGCCACCAGCGAGCTCCGCCCGTAAAGAAGCAGGTACTGTCCTGCGCCCTGCACGTTCCAGTCAGGCTCTTTCTGGAACAGTTCCGTTTTGCCGGAATTCAGCAGCGCCCCAAGCTTGTCCAGGGCGTCCGAATACACTTTGGCGCCGGCAGGCAGGCCGGGGAACTTCCCGGCGTCGGCGGCCCCGTAGCCCGGGATCTCCGGCTGGACGCCGGTACCGTCGGCCGAAAGGTAGAAAGGAGAGAACATGTCTTTGCCGTAGTCGAACAGCGCCACCGTTCTTTCCACCGCCACCTCGCTGCCCGGCGCGCCGGTCTCGCAGATATAATCGAAGAAACAGGCTTCAACCCCGTCTTCGGGCTGGAAGCGTATCATGTTCCTGGCCACGCCCCTGAGGCCTTCAATGAACAGCGGCAGGCCGGTGCCCTCGAGAACTTTAGGGTCCGGGCCGAAGGGCTCGACATAAATACTGAACATCAGGCCCACTTCCGAAACGCTTTTATGCCGCGTCTTCGCGCGGCGGTTACGGCTGGTCAGGAACGCGATGAGCAGCGCGACCGCCGCTATTCCCGCAATAATAGCCATCCACATGTTTCCCCCCTGTTCTGCCTGGTATCCGGGGCCAGCGCCCCGGTTTATGCGCGGTTTTTACAGCCGCCTATTTCCCGGTTTCCGGGTCCATTTTCATCCGGTCTTCGGCGATCTTGTTGTATTGGGCGGCCGCGGCCTTGGCTTTGTCCACGTTGCCGACCATGCCCTTCATGTAGTTGCCGGGGGCGTTAAGCATGGTCCCGATCGCGCCGCCGGTGGAAACGCCCACCTGCGTGGCCGCGTCCTGCACCTGGTCCGTAGTTTTCGGCACGGGCGGCTGGTCGGGTGCTTTCTGTTTGCAGCCGGCGGCCATAGCCGCCAGCAGTACCGGGAACAATATGGCTGTTTTTTTCATTTTCCCCCCTGAGAACTAGAACCCCGCGATGCGTTCGGCTATCTGCATGGAGTTAAGCGCGGCGCCCTTGTAAAGGTTATCGGACACGACCCAGAGCTGGAACTCGTTAGCGGCGGTCTTGGCCTTGCGCAGGCGTCCGGCGTAAACCACGAAAGTCCTGTTGCCGTGACTGAGCGGCGCGGGATAGTTGTACGGGTCCGCGGCGAACTTGAGGCCCGGCGTGCGCGCGAGTATTTTTTTGAGGGCGCCAAGGGTCCACGGTTTGGCGGTGCGGGCCCAGATGGCCAGCGAATGCCCGCGCAGCACCGGCACGCGCACGGCGGTGGAGCTGATCTTCAGGCCGGGCGCGTTCCAGATCTTCCTGAGCTCCCCCTCCACCTTGTTCTCCTCGGCGGAATGCCCGTCGCGGTCGAAACCGCCCACCTGCGGAAAAAGGTTGAAAGCTATGGGCCGCGGGAACCGGCCGGAGCCCTCCGGCACGGCGCCCTTCTTAAAATAGGTTTTCAGCTCTTCTTCCAGCTGCAGCATGGCGGATTTGCCGGCGCCGGAGACCGCCTGGTAAGTGGCCAGGCGCAGCTCGGTCACGCGGAGCCGGCGGTGTATGTCGGCCAGCGCCACGGCCGCGCCCGTCAGGGTGCAGTTCGGGCCGGCCACCAGTTTCTTCGCCGGGCGGATCTCGCCGCCGTTCACTTCGGGGATGACCAGCGGCACGCCCGCGGCCAAACGGAATTTGGAGGAGTCGTCGATACACCAGACGCCGGCGGCGGCCAGCTTAGGCGCGAACCGGGCGGAAACCTCGTCGGTGGAGACGAAGAAGACCATGTCCGCTTGTTTAAGCGCCGCGAAGGACGGTTTAAGGCAGGCATAGCTCTTACCGTGAAACCGCACCGAGGCGGGCTTTCTGCCGGAATTGAAGGGGTAGAAGTCCCCTACGGGGAAGCGCCTGCTTTCCAACAGGCCGAGCAGTTCCCCGCCCACCATCCCCGAAGCTCCCACTACCGCCACATTGAATTTTTTCGCCATGATAAAATAGCGGGCACACAGGCCCGCGGTTAGTTAGCTTCCGCCGGCGCCGGCAGCGCCGCCCGGCCCATGGCCGGTATCACGATCTCCTTCGAGTACCCGGTATTCTCCAGGTTGTCCACCGCAGCCGCGCGCAGGTAGAACATCTCTTTCGAGATCTCGTCGCGGCCGAAGCTCCAGAAATAAGGGGCCTTGAAAAGGTAGCGCGTGACGCGCTGCCAGTCGAACTTGTCGTAGGACACTTCCAGCCAGGCCGCGCGGATATCCTCGCCGATGGCGGCGAAAGATACCATTATGTCGTCCGGTCCCACCTCGGCCGAAAAGCCCTTTATGAAAACTTTGTACTCGTTGGCCGGTACCAGCTTGATGGCGATGGCCGGCTTAATGCCCGAGATCGGGATCTCGAAGGCGCTGTCGCCCGAGGGCGGGTTGCCCCTTATGGAGCGCGACAACCACACATCATCCTCCGTGCTGTCGGACTTCGCGGCGGCGATGATAGGCGCGCTCGAGGAAGAGACGAAATACCGGGAAGAGGACCAGAGCGCCATATAGTTGGGCTTCTCCGACGAGATCCTGGAAAGCGGGATCTCGGTCCAGAGCCAGCGGGCCGAATCCACCCCGTCGAGATAATCGTTCGGCAGGGGCTCGCGCGGCAGGTCGGCCGCGTCCACCAGGAAATAAGTGTGGTCGGAATTGAAGGAAGGGGCGTTGTTTATCGCCAGGTAGATCTTGCCGGGGATGGGCGCCGGGTCCCAGGACATCGGCCAGGACATTATCTTGGCGCGGCCCAGCTTGGCGCCGATAAAGGCCTTGGCGTAGGCGCCGGCGGCCACGGGCGGCAGCTTTATCACCCAGCAATTATTGTAGCCCACGTACCAGTCCGCGTTGAAGCCGCCGTCGGCGTAAAGATAATATTTGCCCAGGTTGCTCTCGGCGGCGATATAAGAAGGCACCGGGGACTTGGCGGCGAAGGCCGTCGGCTTGTCCCCCTCGGCGGGCTTAGCGGTCTGCGCGGCGGCCGGCGCGGCCAGGCAGGCCAGGACCGCGAGGAGTTTTAGTTCGCGCATGTGTTACCTTTTAAGAATTTGTGTTACCCGGTCCAGATCGTCCAGCGAGAAATAATGTATCAGTATTTTACCATTCTCGGGGCCGGGGCCGGGACAGATCTCCACCTTGGTCCCCAGGTGCCGTTCCAGTTCGGACTCGAGCTGCGCAGCCTCGGGGGTCTTGTGCGAGCCGGCGCGCGGCTTACGGGCCGTTTTAGGGCGGTCGGCGTGGAAACCCTGGGCGATGCTTTCCACGTCGCGCACGGAAAGGTTCTCCGCCACTATGCGATGGTAGGCTTCGCGGCGTTTGGCCAGGTCCGGGATGGAAATGAGCGCCCGGGCATGCCCGGCGTCTATCTTGCCGGCCTGTATGCCCTGGAGGATATCCTCGTCGAGCTCGAGCAGGCGCAGGGTATTGGAAACGGCGGCGCGCGATTTGTGCACGCGTTGCGCGATGTCGGCCTGCGTGGCGCCGAACTCCAGCATCAGCTTCTGATAGGCCAGCGCCGTATCGATGGCGTTGAGATCTTCGCGCTGGATATTCTCCAGCAGTGAAAGGCCGAGCTTCTGCTCCTCGGTGAGGTCTTTCTTTACTATAACGTCTATCTCCACCAGGCCCGCCAGTTTGGAGGCGCGCCAGCGGCGCTCGCCGGCAAGTATAAAATGCTGGTCGGAAGCGGAATCCTTCCACACGCTTATGGGCTGGATGAGGCCGCGCTCCTTTATGGAGTCGGACAGCTCGGCAAGTGATTTTTCGTCGAAGTTGCGGCGGGGCTGGAAGGGGTTGGGCTTTATCATGCTCAACGGGATCCGCTGCACCATGTCCCCGGAAATGTCGTTATTCTGCACCTTGGTGATGAGTGAGTCTATACCTCTGCCTAAAGCCTTACGCATATATTCTCCTTAATAAATAAGCTAAATTTCAACAAGCAGCGGCAGCTCAGCCACCCATGTCATATTCAAGCGCCGCGTCTTCGGTCACATAAAGGTCGGAGTTGCGGTAAGAGGAAACATCCACGCCGCGCCGCGCCAGGAACTCCAGGGCCAGTTCCTTGTAGGCAAGAGCGCCGCGGGAGCTGGGATCATAGACGAAGATAGACTGACCAAAACTGGGAGCCTCGGCCAGGCGCACATTGCGCGGGATGACGGTCTTGTAAAGACGGTCGCCGTAATATTTCCCTATCTCCCCCCTCACCTGGTTGGCAAGGTTGATGCGGGAGTCATACATGGTGATTATCCCGCCGTCTATTTTAAGACCGGGGTTAATAGCCTGCTTGATCTTCTCCACGGTGTTCATGAAGTAGGCAAGTCCCTCCATGGCGTAGAACTCGCACTGGACCGGGGTTATCACAGAATCGGAGGCATTCAGAGCGTTAATGGTAAGAAGCCCCAGAGAAGGCGGACAGTCGATGATAATGAACTTGTACATACCGCGGGCCTTATCCAGCGCCCTTTTAAGCACCGACTCCCGGGAGAATTCGCTTACAAGCTCTATTTCCGCGCCGGCTAAATTGTGGCTGGTAGGCACAATGTCCAGCCAATCCACGGAAGTCTGGTGTATGGCGGCCTCTATGGGGGCCTTACCGCACAGCACGTCATAGATGTTCTTGTGGTCCTTGGTAATGTTCACGCCCAGACCGGAGGTGGAATTGCTCTGCGGATCGAAATCTATAAGCAGAGTCTCATAGTCGAAAGCCGCAAGGGCTACCGCCAGGTTAATAGCGGTAGTGGTTTTCCCCACTCCCCCCTTCTGATTTGCTATTGCCACTATTTCAGCCATATGTTCTCCTGGAACGCCGCAAGGGTATCCAAAATTGTTTTCACGTGGAAACTGGCCCCTTATCTTCGGGTATTATTATTACAGATTTAGGCTGCTCAAGTCAACACCCGTAAACGCTGCGCCGCACATACCCCAAAAAAGAACAGCCCCGCTTCCGGACTACTTCTCCGGAAGCGGGGCAATGACAATGTTTTTGCGCTACTTTGTTTTCACGTGGAAACAATTACTTGCCGCTCATCCTCTTAATAGCCTCTTCGGGGGTTATCTTCCCCTTCTCCAGATCCTCAAGAGCCTTGAAGATATCTTCCTTCTTGTCCTGCTTCTTCCCGCAGCAATGGGACCACCAGTGTTTTCCGAAAATAGCGTCCCACACATACATCAACCCCAGAGCCACTATGATAATGGGCCAATCCCGGCCAAACCGGAAGGAAATATTTATCATTCCAAGATTACTGGCCCAGACCAGGCCCCCAAAGCCCGCAATAGCCAAACCCCAGAAAAACTTCCTCATACTGAATGCCAACATATTAACCTCCTATATACTATACGACGGTCACTCTATATATATCTCGACCTTGTCGTTACCGTCCTGCACGTCCACTATCTTCATTGGCTCCTGGGCCTCAATGGCTTCTTGTATTTTCGCCAGGTCCACGTTATAGCCTTTGTCGGCAAGCTTGGCCTTTATCTTGCCTTCAATGAAGGGGGCCATGAATTTGGCCCACCCCAGCGGCACATTCACATTAACCTTTGGCTCCTTCGCCCCCCCTTCATACACGCGTATGCGCAGCACCCTGGCGCTGCCCGGCGCCGCCGCGCCGCCCGACTTGTCCAGCGCCTCCAGCAGCGCCATGGCCTCCGCGGAAGATATTTTTTTATCCTCCAGCAATTTCAGGATCCGCATTTTTTCGTCGCTCATTGTCCCTCCTTATCCCTCAAAATTCCGCAGTATCGCCACTGCCTCCGCGGCCGTGATCTCCCCCCGCTCCAGCCTTTCAACGACTTCAAGCCGGCGCTTCTTCGCCTCGGCCTGAAGGCTGCCCAAGCCCAGGCGGTTCAGCATCGCGTCCAACTTCGCCTTCACCGTAGGGTATGAAATACCCAACTGCCGCTCCACCTCTTTGATGCTGCCGCGCGCCGCCAAAAAAACCCGGAGAAAATTTTCTTCCTCCTGGCTCAACAACGAAAAGATAGGCAGCGAATAATCGCCGCGTATCGTTGTTTTGCAATCAGAGCAACAAAGTTCTGTAATTGTAAGCTTTCCGTCGCAAGAAGGGCATTTATTAGGAATATTCATATTATTAATTTGTTAATTGATTTTATCAATGTCAATGTTCACGATAAGCATAGCATAGCACATATAATCAATATTGTAAACCCCAATTAAAACCGGCCGACAACTTATATAACAAAAGTTTCCAGCCAGTACCTTTGCGGCAAATAAAAAAGGCCCGGGTAGCCGGGCCTTTTTTATATTAAGGAAAGGAGGGGGGCTATCTTCCTTTTTCAATAGAGATGAAAGGAAGCCCGCCGCCTACATAACCGGGGAGGACGCCGTTCCATTTCTCGATAGCCTTAAGCTGCGCGTCCACCTTGCGCAGTTCGATAAGGGAGGGGGTAACCTGCTCGCGCTGCATGCGCAGGGCTTCCGCTTCGCCGCGCGATTTAGCTATCTGAGATTCCGCGTCCCTTTTGGCTTTCTCGACGAGCTTTTCCGACATTTTGGCCTGCTGCTCGGCCACCTGCTTATCCTCGACGGCCTTCAGGAACTGGTCCGTGAAGTCCAGGTCGGTCACGGAAATGTCCGTAACTATGATCTCGTTCTTGCTCAGGCGGTCTTTTACCGCCACATTCAGCTCCTCAACGAGCTGATTGCGGTCCGAAATTATCTTTTCGGCTGAATACCGGGCCGCGATGGCCTTAAAAACCTCCTGCACGGCCGGATCCACGATATTTGCCACATAGCCAGGGCCCAGGTTACGGTAAATGCTTACAACCGTCTGCTTCTGTATGCGGTGATTGACCACAAGGTGCGCGTTCATGGTCTGCAGGTCCTTGGAGAAGGCCTGGGTCTTAATATCCGCGCGCTGTATCTGTATGGAGAACTTGGTTATGCCCTCGATGAGGGGAAGCTTAAAATGCATTCCTTCGCTATAGGAGTCCACAATGCCGCCCAACCGCGTCTTAATAGCGACTTCGCCGGGGGAAATTATAAAGAAGGACGAGAGCGACATCAGCACCAGCGCCACGACGATGACGGGCACCAAAAGTTTTCCAGTAAAGTCTTTTTCCATTTTGCCTCCGGGGGTTTCTTTCTTCAGGGAATCGAACAACTCTTTCAGGTCTTCAAAGAATGAGTTTTCCATAGGCGAAATTATACCTTATATAGGCTCGCAAGAAAAAAAAACAATCCAAATTTAGAAATATTGGGCCGGCCGGCGGATTTAAACGATATCAGGCAGATTATAAAAGTTTTGCCCGCTAAAGGAGGAGCCACAAAAGTTGCCTAAATTAACCCATGTTAACCTGATATTGCAATATTACCAGATAAAACAGCCTATCTTAGACTTGTTGGTGTTTTCAAGCGAAGCACCAAGCAATATAGTTAACTCTTGTTAACCTTGGCAAAACATGCCACCGAACCATAAAATATTTAGCCACAAAAAGGGCTAAAATCAAACAGCCTGCCAAACCAGGCCGCAAACATCAGTCCGCTATCCGCCTATATATAAGGAATGCGCGCTTTTAACAAGCCGCCGTTAAATTTATATACTGTTGTGGTTAACCCAGGGGAGAGCGCGGCATATAATGAGAATACTGATACTGGGCGGCACCCGCTTTTTTGGAATGGAAACCGCGATCCGGCTTTTAGCAGCCGGCAACGAGGTTACCGTGTTCTCGCGCCGCGCCCCGGTGGACGGCCTGCCGCTGGATATACGCCAGGCCCGCGGCGAGCGCACGGTGGAAATGGACCTGACCCGCATGGCCACCGAACCCTGGGATGTAATAATAGACAATATCTGCTACACGGCGGAGGACGCGCAGAAGGCCATCCGCGTCTTCAACGGCCGTACCGGCCTCTACATCTTTACCTCTTCGGCCTCCGTCTACCCGCTATTGGAGGGGGCCACCTCGCCCTTCCGCGAAAGCCAGACAAAACTGCTTCACCTCAAACCGGAGCTAAAGGAAAAATACGCCTACGGCCTGGGCAAATACGGCGCGGAGAACGAATTCCTGGCAGCTTTCGCGGAAAAGAGCTTCCCGGCCGTTATTGTAAGGCCGCCGGTGGTGATCGGCCCCAACGACAATACCCTGCGCGCCTATTCCTACTGGCTGCGGCTGGCCGACGGCGGGCCGCTGTTCCTCACCGGCTCCTCCTTCAGGAACCGCTTTATATTTTCCAGAGACCTGGCGCGGTTCTTCGAACTGCTGATACAGGCGGAAGACGTATGCGGCCAGGCTTACAATATCGGGGATTCCCAGCCGATGACCCTCGACGATTTCGTAAAGCTCTCCTCCCGCATAATGCACCACGACGCGAAGCTCCTCTACCCGGAATATTCCTGGCTGAAAGAGAACGGCTTCAATTTTGAAGCCACGCCCTTCTCGATGGGGGGGGATTTCGTGCTGGACATAGCCAAGGCCGAGAACGGCCTGGGCTGGACCTCCACCCCGGCCGCCGCCTGGATGGAAGAGACGATAAACTGGTACCTTTTCAAATATACCGGGCCGACGCCGCCCAACTATTCGGCCAGGAAGAGCGAGCTTGAACTGGCGCAAAAATGGATACTGAAAAAATGAACAACCCCCACAATACCGCCCGCGCCAAAAAGATAAAGCTCTTCCTCATGGACGTGGACGGCGTGCTCACCGACGGCAAGATGTACTACCTGCCAGGCAAAGGCAAAGAGCTCGTCGAGGTAAAAGCCTTTCATTCGCTGGACGGGATCGGCCTGCGCCTGCTCAACCAGTTCGGCGTGGCCACCGGCGTGATAACCGGCCGCGAATCGCCGGGGACGGAGGAGCGGGCTAAGGGGCTGGGCATGAGCTACGCGTACCAGGGCTTCCTCTCCAAGCTGGAGCCGCTGCGGCGCATCCTGGAAGACACCGGCCTGAAGCCGGAGAACCTGGCCTACATGGGCGACGACTGGACCGACATCCCGGTGCTGAAACAAGCCGGCTTCGCCTGCGCGCCGGCCAATGCCCTGCCCGAAGTAAAGAAGGTCTCCCATTTCGTGACCGCCAAGGACGGCGGCGAAGGCGCGGTGCGCGAGGTCTGCGATTTCATACTTAAAAGCCAGGGGCGCTGGGGGGAAATGATGGACTGCGTGGAGAACGCGCACTGGCCGCCCATAAAGAAAGCCCCCATGAAGATAGTGCGCAAGTCAGCGCTGAAGGGGGGAAAATGAAATACCTGCTCTGGACCGCTCTGATGCTGGTGCCGCTCTCCGTGACCGCGGCCTATGAAGAAGAAGGCCTTTCCGAGGCCATCATCTCCACCGACACGGCCAAGGAAGAGGACGACGCCCAGCCGATGATAATGGAAAGCGACGAGGATCTGGCCGACTTCGTTATGGACTACCTGCGCCGGGACATTCAGCTTAAAGGCGCCTTCCTGATGGAGGACAAGGCCTCGAAGAAGATACTCAAGCTGAACCTGATCTCCGCCGATACCAAGGCCAAGTCCACCGGCAACGGCACCAGGACCGTCGACGCGGTCTTCCAGGACGCTTCCTCGCAGAAACACCTCGTCACCTTTTACGTACAGAACGGCAGCTGGGGCGGCCTGGACATCTTCAAGATAGAAGTGAAGAAAGCGCCGGCCCCGGAGAAAAAGAAAAAACCGTAGCTTTCCGAACCGACATATATGGGACAATTATTCACGGCTTTCGGCGCAGGGGTGATGTCGTTCTTCTCGCCCTGCATCCTGCCGCTGCTGCCCGGCTACCTTTCCATGCTCTCCGGCTTCTCAGCCGGGGAGATAATGAAGGGAGAGGCGGGCGTGGACACCCGGCGGGTAGTGGGCCGGGCCTCCATCTTTATCGCGGGCTTTACCATCGCCTTCGCCCTGATGGGCGCGGCGGCCTCGTCGCTGGGCGGGCTGCTGTTCGCGCACAAAGACCTGCTGATGAAGGTCTTCGGCGTAATCCTGGTGCTGCTGGGCCTGCACATGACTGCCCTGCTCAACCTGAATTTTCTTAATTACGAAAAGCGCATCTCCATGCGCGGTCTGGCTGGCGGGCCGTGGGGGGCTTTCCTGATGGGTTTCGCCTTCGCGCTTGGCTGGTCGCCGTGCATAGGGCCGATACTGGGCGCGATCCTGGGCATGGCCGCGGTGTCGGGCACCGCGACGAAAGGCGTGCTGCTGCTGCTGGCTTATTCGGCCGGCCTGGCGGTGCCGCTGCTGGCCGCCGCGCTGCTGACGGCGCGCTTCTTCATCCTGCTGGCCCGCTTCAAAAGCGCCATGCGCTGGGTAGAACTCTCCGCCGGCGTAATCCTCATCGTCGTCGGCATCCTCCTCTTCCTCGACAAGCTCATGTTCGTTGGGTAACCGAAAAGACACTTCATCCCCTGGTCGCCGGCAGGTTCCATTTTTGCTCCGGGACCGGGTTTTGGCGGAAGAAGCGCGGGGGCTTCCGCCGGCTGCGGAACTCGGCTCGCACACAGTGCTCGCCTCAGACATTCCTCGCCGCCGCTAATGATAGCGGTACGCTCCAGCCCCCGCGCTTAAAACCCTAGAATGGAGCAAAAACGGAACCTGCCGTCGCCCTTTGGGAACACTCGGTCGGACCGGGACTTTCCTTATCTGATTATTTAATCTTGCGGGAACCGGGTTTTACTACAGGGAGGCCAGACCTGCAGAGCGGGCAGTCTTCCGGCTTGTAGGTGGTCAGGTCCATCTTCACCAGGCTCACCGCCGGGAAAGGCAGGGTTTTATCGCCCATGCGGTTTATCACCGACATGGCGCCGATGACCTCCGCGCCGTAAGACTTCACAACTTCGGCCGTCTCCAGCGTTGACTTGCCGGTGGTAAAGACATCCTCGACGATGATCACCTGCTGGCCGGGCTTAAGCGCGAAGCCGCGCCGCAGCACCATCTCGTTGTTCTCGCGCTCGGTAAAAAGAAAATTAACGCCCAGCGCGCGCGCCGCCTCGTGGCCGATGATAAGCCCGCCCATGGCGGGCGAAAGGACCACCTCCGGCTCCGCGTCGTGCCACATGGCCGCCAGGGCCGCGCCCATCTCGCCCGCCCAGAAAGGGTTCTTCAGCGCCTGCGCGCATTGCACGTAATTCGGGCTGTGCAGCCCGGAAGACAGGAGGAAATGCCCGTCGAGCAGGGCCCCGGATTCGGAAAGGTAAGCCCTCAGTTCTTCTTCCTTTATCATTTCAGGTCCTCAAGTATCGCCGCCGCGGCCGCGGCAGGGTCTTCGGCCGCTATTATCGGCCTGCCCACCACGATAAAATCGGAGCCGGCCTTCCTGGCCTCGGCCGGGGTGACCGCGCGCTTCTGGTCGTCGCCCAGCGACACCGGCCTGATGCCGGGGGTGATAAGCTTAAGCTTTGCGCCGTGCACGGCCTTTAGGCGGTGCACTTCCAGCGGCGAGCAGACCACGCCGTCGGCGCCGTTCTCAAGGCCCATGGCGGCCAGCAGCTTCACCGTCTTGTCTATGCCGCCGCGGAAGCCCGACCGGAAAAGAGTGTATTCATTGAAGCTGGTAAGCACGGTTATGCCCCAGAGCTTTGGCCGGTCCGCCAGCTCCGCGCAGGCCTTGAACATGTCCGCCCCGCCGGAGAGGTGCAGGGAAACGGAATAGACGCCCATCTTGCCGGCGTTCTTCACGGCGCTCTTTACGGTGTTTGGGATGTCGTGGAACTTCAGGTCGAGGAACACTTTGGCGCCGTGCTTGTGGACCAGGTCCACCGCGGCTGGCCCCTCGGCGGTAAAAAGGGCGGAGCCCACTTTGTAGTATTTCACGCCGCCGCCGATCTTTTCCATCAGGGCGCGCGCGGAAGCCAGGCTGGGCGTATCCAAAGCCACTATCAGTTCCGTTTTATGCATAGTTATACGGAAATTATAACTGTTTTGGATAGTTGAAGTAACTACCGGGTTTGCAGTGGCCTATCACAGTGACCGGAACGCCCACCGCGCTCCATCCGGCGTCCGTAGAGCGGAGAGGGTTATCAAAACGCGCTAGGCCACACCGTGGCCGTCGCTCATCCTCCTCCCTCGCCGCTGCGCAAGGCTCGGTCGTCGGAAGGTTTTGCTAACCCTCTCCGCTCTACGGACGCAGGCTTGCGCAGTAGTCTCTGGAGGGCCTGCCCGCCCGGGACCTTGGCAAACCCGTTGCAGGAGGGGGGCCCCGCCATAATTTCCGAAAGGCGGGGGGAACCCACGTAAGGGGTTCCTCTTCCGGGTTTGCAGAGGTCCCGGGCGGGCAGGCCCGAACCCGCGACATCAAGCAAGCAAGATTATTATTACTTCACCGAGGAGGGGGAGCGCCAGTTGGAGCGTTCCAGGTATTTGAGGATCTCTTTGACGAGGAACGGGCCTTCATAGATGAGGCCCGAATAAAGCTGCACCAGGTCGGCGCCCAGCTCCAGCTTCTCCAGCGCGCCCGCGCCGTCGAAGATACCGCCCGAGCCGATGATAGGCACCCGGCCCTTGGCCAGGGAGACCACGCGCGCCAGCACGGCGTTGGACGGAGCCTTCAGCGGCAGCCCGCTCAGCCCGCCCTCGTAAGAGCGCCAGTATTCCGGCACCGCGTCGCGCTTGATGGTGGTATTGGTGGTGATCAGCCCGAAACCCATGGCCACGGCCAGCTCTACCACGGTATCGATAGCGGCTTCGTCCAGGTCCGGCGCCATTTTCACGAAGAAGGGCTTTACCTGCTTCTGCCCGGCCGCGAAGGAGAGCATAGGCTCCACCAGGCGGCGCAGCTTTTCCTCGCCGTGCAGCGTCCGCAGCTGCAAAGTGTTGGGCGAGCTGATATTTATCGCGAAGTAATCCCCGAACGGGTACATGATCTTCAGGGCATCCAGGTAATTCTGCGGCGCCTGCTCCATGGAACAGTCCGCGTTCTTGCCGATGCTGATGCCTATGGGGATGCTGAGCGGCAGCATTTTTTCCAGGGAGCGCGCGGCGTCCCAGGCCCCGACATTGTTAAAACCCATCCGGTTGATGATGGCCTTGTTCTCGCGCAGGCGGAACACGCGCGGCTTGGGATTACCCGGCTGCGGGCGCAGCGTCACCGTGCCCAGCTCGAGGTAGCCGAAGCCCAGCCCGGCCAGGATGCGCGCCGCCTCGCAGTTCTTGTCAAAGCCGGCCGCCAGCCCCACCGGGTTCCTGAACTTCAAACCGGCCGTGGTGACGGGAAAATTTCTGGCCCGGGCCAGCAGGGCTACCAGGGAGTTTACGACCTCCAGGCCCTGCGCGGCGCGCGCGCCCTTAATGACGGCGTCATGCACCAGCTCGGGATTGAAATTAAAAAGGATACGGCGTATCAGTTTGCGGTAGAGGAAGCCCATAGTTGCCTTAATTACTTTACGTACCCGGTAAGTTTAGCAAAACTGCGGCCTGCCGTAGCGGAAAACAAAAAGCCCGCGCGCGATGACGGCAACGGGCCAGCCTTTAAGGCTGCGGCCCTTGAACGGGGAATTGTCCGAAAGCGAAAAGAACTTTTGGGGCACGCGCCGGGAGCGGCGCGGGTCCAGCACCGTAATATCGGCGTCGAAGCCGGGCGCCAGGCCGCCCTTGCGCGGCAGACCCAGCAGGCGCGCGGGGTTGGCGGACAGGAGCCGCGCCAAAAGCAGTTTGGAAAGCCCGCGCTTAAGCGCCAGCTCCGTTACGCAAAGCGGCGCCAGGGTTTCCAGGCCGGTTATACCGAAAGGCGCGGCAAGAAAACCTTTTTCCTTGAGGCGGCGCTCATGCGGGGCATGGTCCGTAGCGATAATGTCGATGGTGCCGTCCGCCACGGCCGCCAGCACGGCCTCCCGGTCGGCGGGGGAGCGCAGCGGCGGCTTCATCTTGAAATCCGCGTTGGCCGGGTTGATGTCCCGGTCGGTGAGCGTAAAATAATGCGGGCAGGTCTCGCCGGTAACGGGCAGGCCGCAGGCCTTGGCCGCGCGCAGCGCGTCCACGGAAGCGGCCAGGCTCAGATGCTGCAAATGCACCGGGCCGGAAGCCGCGGCCGCGGCGATATCGCGCAGCACCGCGAAGTATTCGGCCTCGGGGGCGATAGCGGGCAGGCGGCGCGAGACGGGGGAACCGGCGTTGACCACGCCGGCGCCGGTTATGGAAAAGAATTCGGGATGGTCCAGCAGGGGCAGGCCGGCGGCGGCCGCCGCCCTGACCGCGGCGGCGAAAAGACCGGGGTCCTCGGGACAGGTACCGTCGTCGGTGAACGCCTTCGCGCCGGCTTTTTTAAGCGCCGCGAAGGCGGCCAGCTTTTTTCCGGCGCGCCCGGCCGTTATGGCCGCCGACAGGTAAACGTTCACCGGCAGGAGGGCCGCGCGCTTCGAATATTTCCGGAGCAGCGCCGCCGTAGCCATCGGCGGATCGGTGTTCGGCATCAGCAGCAGGGAGGTCACGCCGCCGGCCGCGGCCGCCCTGGCCGCGGTGAGAAGGGTTTCGGCGGCGGAGCCGGGTTCGCGGGCGTGCACGTGCGCGTCGACAAAGCCGGGGAACACCCACAGGCCGCCGGCGTCGAAGCTCTCGCACCCGGCGGGCGCCTTCAGCGCCGATCCAACGCGCGCGATCCTGCCGCCTTCGATAAGGAGGTCATTTTTCGTCTCCGTACCGGAGAAGGGATCAATTACCAGGCCGTTTTTTAAGAGGAGGCGCCGCATTTTTCAGGTCCACCGGCAGCGCTATGCCCGCAGCCGCAGGCAGCACGGGGCCGGTTTGTATGGTGACGGTATGTACCGCGAAGGCGCCGGGCTTCTCCCGGTACGCCAGAAGCTGCACGGAGACCGCGATGAGCAGAATGGCCCAGGCCCTGTTAAGCAGCCTGGAGCCGGAGAACAGGTTCACGGCCTTGACCAGCACCGCCAAAAGGAGCATAACGCCGATGGTCAGATGCTGCTTCATCACCTGTCGGGCCACCTCTTCGTTCACGCGCCCGCCCATCAGCAGGTAGACCACGCCGGTGGCGGCCAGGAGCAGCAGGAAGACCGCCTGCCAGGCCCGGCCTTTCCCGCCGGTCAACTGCTGCATGAGGCGGCTAAGCCCCATGGCGGTGAAGAGGCAGGAGAAAGATACGAAGATATAAAAACCTTTGCGCGCCGCCAAGGCCTCCAGCAGCCCGTTAAAACTACCGGAACCCGGAAGGACCAGGAGGATGATAAAGGAGGCGGCGCCCCCGAGCATGAGCCCGATGGCGCCGGCAAGCCCGGCCTTATGCCCGGGATTGTCCCGCGTATAGATTTCAGCCAGTCCCAGCAGCAGCAGAGAAGCACCCTGTACGGAATGGCTGAGCGTAGAAGCCCGCATGAAGCTTTCGTAGTCTATCGTCATTTGCGTTTCCCTTTCTTGCCGTTGGCCAGGTAAAGATAAAGGAGGGCAAGTCCTCCTAACACGAAAAAGAGCCAGAGTGGGCTGGACAAAGGCTCCGGCGCGGCTGCCTCAGCGGGAGCGGCGGTCGCGGCGGCGGTAGAGGCTGCCGGGGCGGCGGGAACGGCCGGGGCGGAAACTTTTTTAGCGGCGGGCTTTTTCCTGGCCGGGGCCGGGGCGCTTGCCGGTTTGGACGAAGCCTCCAGGAAAGGAGAGCGCGGCGCGGGAGCGGCAGCGCAGGCGTCGGAATTCTTGGAACATTCCTGCGCGGAAGACGGGACGCAGAAGAAAGCTGAGGCTAGCAGGAAGTATAATGCGTGTCTCATATGGCCTTATTGTAGGTGATCATCTCTTCTTTCGGCTTGCGCGGCCTTTGCGCCGGGGCTTCGGCAGGATAGCCTACGGAAATGAGTATCTCGATCTTCTTCCCGGCCCCGAGGCCGATGGCCTTCGCGCCGGCCTTGGCGTTGAACCAGCCCAGCCAGCAGGTGCCCAGGCCCTGTTCGGCCGCGGCCAGCACCAAATGCTCAGCGGCTATGCCTATGTCCATCAGCCTGAAATTGGTCCCCTGCACCTGGTTGCCCAGCCAGGCGGTAAGCTTGCCCGTGTCGGCCACCACCAGCACCATTACCGGGGCCGCCGCCGCGAAGGCACAGGCGGAATGCACTCCGGAAAAAGCCGCGTCGCAGAATTTCTTCTTCAGTGCCGGCTCGTCGAGCACTATGAACCTGTAGGGCTGGGCGTTGCAGGCCGAAGGCGCCAGGCGCGCGGCCTCAAGACAGAGCTCCAGCTTCTCCCGTTCTACGGGAATATCTTTGTATTTGCGGATGCTGCGGCGCGCTGAGGCTACCTCGAGTATGTGTGAAGCTGGCATAGCCATATTTTATAATATAGAAAGAAGCAGTTGTAACCTGAGCCGGAAGGACCTATTTATGGAAAACTGGGAAGAGAACGTCAATTTTGCCGTCACCGTCTGCGACGGGGAAGGCAAGATCCTGAAAATGAACGAAAAAGCCGGCGCCACCTTCAAAAAGAACGGCGGCAAAGAGCTTGTCGGCGCCAACCTGGTAGACTGCCACCCGGAACCGTCAAAAAGCAAAGTAAAAAAGATGTTGGAAGCCCCGTACACCAACGCCTACACCATAGAAAAGAACGGCGTGAAGAAACTCATCTACCAGACCCCCTGGTACAAGGACGGCCAACCCGCCGGCCTGGTAGAGCTCTCCCTCGAGCTCCCCGCCTCAATGCCCCACTTTGTCAGGAAGTAAATTTAAGCACAGGGCAACGCAGGAAACAACAACGGTACTAGTCGCCCCTGCGGCAATCATCACCAAAAGCTACAGCAGTCACACGTTTTTGTTTTTCAGGACTCAACTTGGAAAGGTAGAAATCATCTCTCAGCGCTGTCGCGGCATCGCACTTGGTTCTTTTATCATGTTTTTCAAATAAGCCCACAAGAAGGTTCCTGGTTTTTTCACTTTTTATCTCCGCAAGCGCTTCAATAGCATTCCGGTTCGTCCAATAGTCGACGCCGCTTTTCACTGCGAGTTCCGCAAACAAGGCAGCAGAATCTTCGGCCTTAAATTTCCCCAAAGCTTTAACGGCATAAGGCTGTGTCCGCTTATTTGGGTCTTTTGCCAGTTTAAAAAGCGGAGAATAGGCTTCATAAACTTTCATGTGCTCCAGTATTGTCATCAGCCCGATAGAGGAATGCATCCGCATCTCCTGATCTGTTGATCTCAGGCCGTTTATGAAAGGCTCAATGCTTCTCGGGTCGTCGAAATGCGCCAAGTCCATGGCGGCGCCCCAGGCAACCGCAGCATCGCTATCCGTCATGGATACTATCAATTGTTTTACCGCCACGCGGCTATTGCAGGTATTTAAGTTTCCGCCTAGCGCCAATGCATTATATTTAGATTGAAGAACGCTAAACCCCATCGGCGTTAAAGCCTCCGGATCCTCGTTCGATTGTAATGCGGTTATGTATTGCTGTACCTTCTCAAAAGGTTCCTTAAAGGACCTGGAACGGTTCAGGTCACTGTTCTCATACAAGGACAATGCGTCGCCACAATCGTCCTTGGACAGCACTGCGGCAGATCCGCCGCCGCAATAATGCGCGCCAAGCCAGAATGCAGCCTCTCTTTTTACCTCCGGATTCGGATACTTAAGCGCCTCCAGCAGGCACTTTGCGGTACCAGAAGAATCTATGACCCCCAGGGCTTTTACGGCATAATAGGCTACTCCCGCATTTTTATCTTTTGATGCCTCACACAGTTGCTTCGCGACAAGGTCCCCGTCAATCTCATCAAGTTTAAGCACGGCCATCAGCCTTACATCCGGGGACGGATCGGATAAACCAGCTAACGCTAGGGCGAAACCGCCACTGGTAAAAATGTCCACGGTATCAACAATGTTTTCTCTAGCTTTCGAATTCAAATCTTTTATTTCTGGGGAACTTAATGTGACATCCTGTGGATATTTGGGGTTTATAAACTCACAGGGGGAGATATAAACTTTTGAACCATCAGAAACACATGGAACTTCGCTTTTGATAATGCTCTTAAAATATTGACAGTCCAAAATCTTGCACTGGGCGCCAGCACTGCACGGTGGCGCCTCATTTGCGAACATCTTGAGACGTATTTTCACACCGCCAGTGTCAGATCTGATATCTCCCACCATCGAGCTTTTAGGGAATATCTTAACGCTATGGCATTTATTTCCATAGTTAATATCTGGCCAGTTTGACCGATTGGACACACCTGCTGTTTTGGGGACGATAC
The DNA here is from genome assembly GCA_001799995.1 of Elusimicrobia bacterium GWF2_62_30. Lineage (GTDB taxonomy): Bacteria > Elusimicrobiota > Elusimicrobia > Elusimicrobiales > UBA9959 > UBA9959. The sequence goes on along the minus strand of MGUK01000006.1, from coordinate 33,894 downwards.
TTGAAGACTTCATGCTTGCTGTCGCTAACGGAGCAATTTGTTTTGCCCGCAACTCCGGCGGCACGGCTGTCCCGCCCTCAACTATAAGCATCTCGCCCCCGGTCGGCTCCCAAAATGGGGGGAAGACGTTTGTGTTTGCGAAAACGACCCTGAAATCAAAAGGAACCGCTCCCGAAGGGGCATCTTTTGCGATAGTATACTTAAGAACAATTTCTCGGCTTTCACCGGGAAGAACGGAGTCGTATGATAAATTCCCGCCCATATTAACCCACCACGGCTTGTTTTTCCATACGATATGCGGCTTGTCCAACGCTGCAGCGCTGTCCGCTGGATTCTTCAGGGTAAACGATAACGCCCTTATATCTCCCGGCCTTACATGCACATCAGAAAAAGCCTTTCCGCGGAGCTGGATCAGAATGAAACAGGCGAATATCAGAATTTTTATAAAAGAAGATCGGTTTCTCATAATCTACCCCGGCACTGGACAGAACGACATCAACAAACACTCACAGAACAACGATTTGCGCTGAGCGGATTGCCCGGGCAGGGCTGTTTAATTATTACCAACTCCGTCAGTGGGTTTCACTGCTGGATCAATTGTATTTAAGACATCCCGCAACGGCTGCTGGAAATACCGGGAATCTTTGCTTTTTAAAAGGCTAATAAGCGCCGGCATCGCTTCTTTGGCGGCGGGGCCTATCTTTCCCAAAGCTTTTGCCGCAGAGGCGCGTGTGCCGCTGTTCCCGCTTTTCAGCGCTTCGATAAGCGCAGGAACAGCGGGCAAGCCTATTGCCGCCAGCGTGGTCCCGGCCGGCTCCTGGTAATTCGCGAATTTAGAGTTCAAAGCTTCAGCAAGAACAGGAACGGCGTCCGTAGCGGCAGGGCCGAACGAACCCAGTATCTCCGTAGCGATATCGCGAACATCTGTATCTAAGTTATTGGTTTTCAGAACCCCTATCAATTCCGGAACCGCGGCCTTCCCGCCATCCCCCATTTTCCGCAGCACCTGCAAAGCGGCTCTCTTTAATTGCTGGTTATTTTCAGACAGAAGTTTACGGATATACGGCACCGTTCCTTCAGCCGCCAGCGGGCCGATCTCCCCCAATTTTTGCAAAGAGAGATCTCTTATCCACAGGTCCCCACTTTGCAGGCCGGAAAACAGCACCGACATGCCTTCTGTTGATCTTGATATTCTCCACAATGCCAGAGCGGAATTAATCCTTACCCAGGGCCTGCCGTTCAGGCTTTCCTTCAATTCAGGCACGGCCATTCTTGCTGCCAGGCCTATTTTGCCCAGGGCTTCGATAGCGGTTTCTTTAACATTCGGCTCATTGTTGAGCAACAACCCCACCAGAACAGGAACCGCTTGTACGGCGCCGGGGCCTATTTCCTTCAGCGCCTCGGCGGCATTAACTTTGTCCCGGTGATTCCCGCTCTTAACTATTTCAACAAGCACCGGCACGGCCGCTTTGGCGGAAGACCCTATCGCCGCCAGGGCACGTGAAGATAGGTCTCTCACGGCCTGGTCTTTGTCTTTTAACCCCTCAATAAGCAAGGGCACGGCCGGGGCGCCCATTTTCGAAACCAACTCCACTTTTGAAACTTTTTGCCCGGGAGGAAGCCACGCATCTTTACCAATCGCGGAGAAATGAGAAGTTCTGCTTTCGTCCCGCACCAATTGGAAAATAGCAGGAATAGCCGGTGCGCCGATCTTAGCTAATGCATCCGCAGACCTTTTTCTTATCAAATAGTCCTTATCTTCCATTGTTTTGAGAAGGGCAGGAATATATTTTTGAGAATCTCCTCTTGGATAGCCCAGCACCAGGACCGCCATACCCCTGACCTGCGCATTTTCATCAGCCAATGCGGCAAGAAGAACAGTCTCCGTTCCCTTCTCCATTGGTGCCAGCGCCCCAAGGCCCCAGACCGCTGTGGACCGGATCTTTGGGCTTCTGCTCTTTGCCAGTTCCGCAAACAGAGGCACTGCCGCTGTGCCTCCTCTTTCCAGCGCTTTTTCGAGCATCATCGAGAAAAAACCGTTTCTTTCCAATCCCTTTACAATAACCGGCAAATACCTTTCGACATTAACGCCGGCCTTGATCAAGGAGATCAATGCCGCTAACTTTCCTTCATCATCCAGCGCATCAAATGCCTCAGCTATGGCAGGGACCGAGTCATTAACCTGGATATCGACCAGCACAAACGCGGCATTGGTCTTTGCGGCTGACCCGCGGCCCTTTAAGATCTTAAGCAGTTCCGGAACGGCCGGCGAGCCTATCGCGACCAAGGCCCTGATAACAGATTTACAGACCTCCGGGTTATTATCTCCCAGCGCATACATAAGGTCCGGCACAACCGGCCCTTTTATTTTCCCAAGTGCTTCCGCAGCATAATATCTGACGTAAGGATCTTTGTCCCGCAGCAACACGACCAGACTCGGGACTGTTGCGGTAGAGACCGTCCCGATTTCACCCAAAGCCCAGGCGGCGTTAGCTCTTACGTCAGGATACTTATTTGCCGTTGCGCCAATTAGCCCGGAAACAGCGGCACTGCCGATCTTTATCAAAGCATAGGCCGCGTTCGTCTTACAGGTGGCTTTTTTCTTCTGGAAAGCATTTAAAATATCCGGCACGGTCGTTTCCGCGCCGCTACCCGCCTTACCAAGAACATACAGCGCTTTGCACTTTGTTGTCTCGTCGCCATTTTTTAGTTTATCTGCCAGGCTGCCAAGAACTTCCGCCTGTTTTTGCGCGTCCAACTTTGAAAAGTCATCAAATGCCTCGCCTTCGCTCCACGACATTTTTACGGGTAGCGTAGCGCAGCCGCCAAGCATGATAGCTATAGCAGTCGCCAGCGATAGATGTTTGTAATTTCCCACGGATCCCCCAAAAAACCACGAATCTACCCTGCGCGATCACAAACAGAAAGTTTGTGTCCCCTGTGCGCCTTGCCGGGCACCTACACTGAAGCAGAACGCTGGAAGCGGCGGGCTATGTCCTGGCCGGACAGGTGGAAAAGCGTGGGGCGGCCGTGCGGGCAGTGGTAGCTGTCCTTCGTCTTCTTCAGGTCTTCCATCAGCCGCAGCGCTTCCTGGGGTTTCACAAAATCGTGCGCCTTAATGGACTTCTTGCAGGCCATGGTGGCGATGATGCTGCGCTTCATATCCTCGGCCGCCTTCTGCGGCTCGCCGAGCACCTCGGATAAATAGCCCAGGAAATCCGCGAAGGCCGGCTGCGTGAAATAGAACAAAGCCGGCGCCGCGCGCAAGAGCGCCGTGCCCGGGCCGCGCTGGTCTATCTCGAAACCGGCCGTCTTCATCCAGTCGCGCCACTTCAGCACCGTCTCCATCTGCGAGCGCGAAAGCTCCGTCTCCAACGGAATGATCAGCGGCTGCACCTTTATCGCGCCGCCGGAGAACTCCCCCAGGTATTTCTCGAAAAGGATCCTCTCCTGCGCCGCGTGCTGGTCCACCACCAGCAGGCCGGAGCCGCTGTCGAACAGGAGATAGCTCTTGGCCAGCTGGCCCAGGTATTTCAGGTCGCCTGCGCTCCAGTCCGGCACCGGCGCCGCAGCCGAGACCGGGGTGAGCGCTTCATTTCCGCCGAACAGGCTCGGCGTTTCAGCTGCCGCCGAAGGCGCGGCGGCGTCCGGACTATTGCGGAAAGAGGGAACGTCAAAAATTTCTTTCTTCCCGCCTTCCACCGCGGGCAGGGGGGAAGCGGCCGTCTGCTTGGAAAGCAGTTCGGTGAAAACCGTGTTGGAGATGGTCTTGAAGATCTCGTTCTCGCCGGAGAACTTCACGTCCCGCTTCTGCGGATGGATGTTCGCGTCGAAAGTGTCTGGGGCCAGCTCCAGGAACAGGGCGCAGGCCGGGTGGCGGCCGGTAAGCATGTGGCCGTAGCCGCGGTAAAGCGCCTGCCGCAGCAGCGCGGAGGAGACCGGGCGGCGGTTGACGAAGAAATGCTGGTTAACCCGGGTGGCGCTGAGCGCGTCGGGCCGCGAGAACAGGCCGTACACGGCCATACCCGGCGCTTTGCTTTCGATGCGCACCAGCCCCGCGTAAATATTCTTGCCGAAGATGGCCGCGGCGCGGTCCTTGAGGTTCTCCCACAGGCCGCCCGGATGCACGGGCAGAGAAAGTATCTCTTTGTCGTCTATCACCAGCCGGAAAGCGGTGCCGAGGTTAGCCAGGGCGGCCTCCTCTACGGTGCGGATAAGCTGGGCGCGCTCGGCTGTGTCGCTTTTCATGAACTTGGCGCGCGCGGGCGTGTTGAAGAACAGGTCGGCGGCCTCTATGGTGGTGCCTTTGACCGGCGCGGCGGGGATCTCGGCCGTGACGTGCCCGCCTTCGCCCTCTATTTCGTAACCGGAAGGCGCGCCGTGCACGAAAGAGGCCATTTTAAGGCGCGACACCGCGAAAATGGAATAAAGCGCCTCGCCCCGGAAGCCGAAGGTGGCCAGGGAATAGATATCCTCGAAAGTGTTGAGCTTGCTGGTGGCGTGGCGGCCGAGCGCCAGCCGCAGGTCCTCGCGCGCCATGCCGCGCCCGTCGTCGTGCACCCGTATCAGCCCGCGGCCCGCCTTCTTTATCTCGATATCTATCTTAGCGGCGCCGGCGTCGAGCGAATTCTCTATCAGCTCCTTAAGCACGGAAGCCGGCCGCTCAATGACCTCGCCGGCGGCAATCTTGGCCACCACCTCTTCGGGCAGGACTTTTATTTCAGCCATACGCCATTCTATCAATTTGCGGTTCCAGGGGGACAATAGGAAAGCAGGATATCAGTTGGAGGGGTGACGCACGGGCCTGATGTAAAAAATTCGCGTAAGGTGAACGGCAGTGTAACATCTCGCCTTCCTAGCAGGGGATGGGTGGAGCGAATTTTTCACATCGGGCCTGGGCGGCAGGACCCCGAACCCGCGCCCGCACAGCTGTAAGCAATAGCACGAGCGGATAAAAAAAGAAGCGCCGCCTGGGGAGGCGGCGCTTCTTTTTGGTGTTAGCGGCCCTTTATCTGCGGACGGGGGCGGGGGTGCGGCCGTAGAGGTAGTTGAGGAAGGCGCCCCACTTCGTTTCTTTGGCGAAAGGCAGCGTCCAGTAGTCCGTCTCCAGGTACTGCGAGAACGCGTCCCAGGAGCCGCCTATCATCCGCACCGGCGGCACATGCACCGACAGGCCGTGCGCGCGGGTGAAATCAAAACCCGAGTTGGACATGCCCGTGGAATAGTACTTGTAGATGAGGTTCTTCGCTATGAAATCCATCAGCTCGCGGCCGGTCTTGTGCACCGCCTGCTGCGCGGGCGTGTCCTGCGGCGTGTTCTCCAGCGTCAGGCTCACGAAGTCGTACAGGTCGCCGGAGATGGAAATGCGGCTGGCCGCCGCCCCCGTGGAGGACAGCGTAACCCCGAAGATATCGAAGCGGGACACCAGCGGGATGGCCTTGTCGATGGCCGTGCGGTCGTTGAGCGCCAGCTGCGCGTCCACCCAGGCGTCCAGCTTTTTGCCGAAGGCGGAAAGCTGCGCCGTGCGGATCACAGAGGCGTGCGCGCCCTTAAGCTTGAACTGCTTGGCCATGTCCACGTAGCTGCCGGCTATCAGCGAACCCAGCTGCTCCGAAGGCACGGAAGCCGACTTGTTGAGCGTTTTCAGCATCCCGCCCACGTCGTAGCCCACCGACCACATCAGCTCGCTCGAGCCCACCACCACGTCGGTATAATCTTTTATCTGCCAGGCCACCTCGCCCATCTGCATGATGCAGGAGGTCATCACGAAGGCGTCCACCCGGCCGGTCTCGGCCATCAGCAGGCGCATCTCCGGCAGCGTCACGTAATTGCCGGTCTCCACGTCCATCAGGGTGCCCTTCTCGGTGGGCTTTTTCTTCTGGTCGAAGATGCCGTTGCCGTGCCCGTAGATCAGGAACACGTAGCGGCTGGCCGGGTAATAGGTCTTGGCCCATTTCGTAAAATCCGCGGCCGCGCGCCAGTCGCCGGTGTCGGTGGACTCCTGCTGCCAGATGATATCGTCCTTGAGCTCGGCCACCACGCTTTCGTCTATGGCGCCGCCCGCCTTGAACATGGCCTCTATTTTGGCGTCGAGCTGGTCGGAATTGCCGGGGGCGCCCAGCGCCAGGCGGTAGGTGGTAGTGGAGATGGAGCCGTCGGCGTGCTTAACGGGGAAAGCGGCCTGCACCACCACGTTCACCTTGGCGGTGGAGCCGGTCTTCTTCATCTCCAGGAGCTGCCAGATCAGGGAGTAGCGCAGCGCGTCCTTGGTGGTGGAGTAATAGAGCACGGTCCAGTTCTTGGGGGCCAGCGGGGCCCTGGGGGCCGCGCGGGGAGCCCGCGGGGCGGGGGCCGCGCCAGTAACATCGGAAGCTTTTATGGGGGCCAGGCCGTCCCCGGCCAGGGCCGAAGTCAGCGGGGCAGAGAACAGCAGGACGAACAACAGCGCGCTTAACGTTTTCTTCATAACAAGGACCTCCGTGGTTACTTCAGTCTCTTCTTCCAGTCCGCTACGGCCGCCAGCGCCTGGATGGGCGTCATATTGTCCGTATCGCACATCTTCACTTCGTCCAGCACCGGGTGGCTGGAAAAAATGGGGAACAGCGGCGTCTGCTCCTCATCTTTCGAGTCTACATGTATATCGCCCTTGGTTTCAAGGGTATTGAGGATCTCCCGGGCGCGCTGGATGGCGGAATCGGGCAGGCCGGCCAGCTGGGCCACGTGGATGCCGTAGGATTTATCGGCGGGGCCGGAGGCTATCTTATGCAGGAAGACCACCTCGGTCTTGCCCACGGAATTGGTCCATTCCTTCACGGCGATGTTGCAGTTCTTGATGCCGGCGAACTTCTCCGGCAGTTCGGTCAGTTCGAAATAATGCGTGGCGAACAGCACCTTGGGGCCGCCTTCGGGCCTGTCGGCCTGCCGCCCGGGGTGGAGCGTATTGTCCAGGTCCAGCGAATGGGCCCGCTTATACGGCACCGCCATGGGCTTGTAGAGGTGCTCCACCACCGCCCAGGCTATGGAAATGCCGTCGAAAGTGGAAGTGCCGCGGCCCACTTCGTCGAGCAGGATCAGGCTTTTGGGCGTGGCCAGGCGCATGATGGCCGAGGTCTCGCGCATCTCCACCATGAAGGTGGATTCGCCGCGGGCCATGCGGTCCTGGGCGCCAATGCGCGTCATGATGCGGTCCACTATGCCCACCTCGGCCGCGCGGGCCGGCACGAAGGAGCCCAGCTGGGCCATGATCACGGCCACGGCCGCCTGCCGCAGGTAAACGCTTTTGCCGCTCATGTTCGGGCCGGTGAGGATCACCACCCGCGCCTCTTCGCCGCCCACGGCCAGGTCGTTGGGCACGAAGGTGCCCGCCGGCAGGAAGCGTTCCACGGCGGGGTGGCGGCCCTCCTCCACGCGCAGCACGTCGCCGGAATTGATCACGGGCCTTACGTATTCATAGCGCACGGCCGCCTCGGCCAGGGCGTAGAACACGTCGAGCTCGGCCGCGCCGGAGGCGAAGGTCTTGATCTCGCCGAGGCTGCCGCGCACCTTCTCGCGCAGCTCGCCGAACAGGTGGTTCTCCAGCTTGGACATGCGCTCTTCGGCGCCGAGGATCTTGTTCTCCAGGACCTTCAGCTCCTCGGTGATATAGCGCTCGGCGTTGACCAGCGTCTGCTTGCGCACGAAATAGTGGGGGACCTTGGGCGACTGGGCCTTGGAAACCTCGATATAATAGCCGAAGACGCTGTTATAGCCCACCTTCAGGGTGGGGATCTGCGTCTTTTCGCGCTCGCGCAGCTCTATGTCGGCCAGCAGCTGCTGGCTGTTGCGCCGCACCGAGCGGAGCTCGTCGAGTTCGGCGCTGTAGCCCTCGCGGATCACGCCGCCGTCGGATAATCTCGCGGGCGGGGTTTCCGCCAGCGCCTTTTCCAGCGCGGCGCGCAGCGCGTTCAGGGCGTGGGAGACGCCGTCCAGGCGGGACGCCAGTTCGGGGGCGCGTTCGAAGAAGCCCCCGGAGCTGAGGAGCAGCTTCAGGCGCGGCAGCTGGACCATGGCCTTTCTTACGGCGGCCAGGTCGCGCGGTGACGCGCTGAGATTTATCACGCGGCCCAGCAGACGCTCGATGTCCGGCACCTGGGCCATGATCTCGCCCAGCTGTTCGCGGGCTTCGCGGTTCTCGGCGAGGAAAGCGGTAAAGGCCTGGCGCGACTGGATCTCGCGGATGTCGGAGAGCGGCTCCAGGATCCAGCGGCGCAGCAGCCGCGAGCCCATCGAGGTCTTGGAAAGGTCGAGCACGCCCCACAGGGTCTTGGCATCGTCGCCGTCGGGCGAGGTTACCAGTTCCAGCGTCTTGATGGCGGATTCGTCCAGCTGCAGGCGGTTGGACGGCTCATAATACGACGGGGAAAAAACTTCTTTAAGGCCCGGCTGGGTCTGGCGCACGTAAGAGGTGACCTTCAGCGCCGTCTTCATGGCCAGCTTGTGGTTCTGCCAGACGGCCTGCGCCGCCCAGGCGGGCGCCGCGGCCTCGGTCTTCAGGTATTCGGTCAGCACGGCCGGGCCGAAGTCCAGGCCGCGCTTTTTTATTTCCTTCACGGTCCTGGGGTCGGCCAGGATCTCGGCCGGGCCGGTTTTGGAAACGAAGGACAGGAGCTGGTACAGGTCGGGATCGTTAAGATTCTGCGTGGCGATGAAGTCGCCGGTGGAGGCGTCGAAGGAGGCCAGGCCCCAGCCCACTATGTCGATGTCGAGCGCCACCAGGTAATTGGAGGCGCGCGGCCGCAGCAATTCGTCCTCCACCACGGTGCCCGGGGTGATGAGCCTTACTACTTCGCGCTTGAAAAGTTTGGTCTTCTTGGCGTCGGCGTCCGGCTGGCCCGTCTGCTCGCAGATGGCCACCTTGTGCCCGGCCGCCAGCAGCCTGGCTATATAAGTGGAGGCGGAATGGTGCGGCACGCCGCACATGGGCACGGTCTGGCGGGCGGTAAGCGTCAGGCCCAGCTCGGCGCTGGCCGTTTTCGCGTCGTCGAAGAACATTTCGTAGAAATCGCCCAGGCGGAAGAAAAGCAAAGCGTGGGGATAGGAGCGCTTGAGCGCCTGGTACTGCTGCATGAGCGGTGTTTCGGGTGTTTCTACTTGTGAGGGCATAAAATTAGGGGAACTGCCGGGCGGCCGGCTATTCGGTATATTGTATCAAAAGCTCTTCGGCTTCTTTAAGGGTTTTCAGCTTCATGAAGGCGGCGCGGGCGCCGGCGGCTCCCGGCAGGCCTTTAAGCCAGTAGCCCACCAGCTTCCTGGCGCGGGCCAGGCCATGCTCTTCGCCGTAGATGCCGGCGTTCAGCTCCAGGAACTTCAAAAACAGCTTTATCCGCGCCGCAGGGGCGGCCGGGTCCGGGGAGCCGCCGGAAAGGGCGGAGGAGATCTCGGAGAAAACTGCGGGGTTGAACACGGCCGCGCGCCCGATGGCCACGCCGGCGCAGCCGGCGGCCAGGATGGCCCGGGCCTCCTCAGCGCCGTTCACGCCCCCGTTGCCGAAAACGGGGATCTTCACCGCCGCCGCGGTCAGCGCCATGGCCTCCAGGTCCACCGGCCCGGTATGGAACTGGGACGCGGGGCGCCCGTGCAGGGTGATGGCCGCCGCCCCGGCTTCCTCGCAGACCCGGGCCAGCAGCGGCCCTATGTTCTCTCCGGCCGAAAGGCCGATGCGGAACTTGACCGTAACCGGGATCTTAACGCTCTTAACCATGCGGGAAATTATATCGGCCAGCAGCTGGGGCGTCTTCATCAGGCCCGAGCCCGCTCCCGAACGGAGCACTTTTCTCACCGGGCAGCCCGCGTTCACGTCCACGATGTCCGCCCCCGCGCGCTCGGCGGCCTGCGCGGCCAGCGCCATGGAAGAGGGGTCTGCCCCGAAGAGCTGTATGGCCGCTGGGTGCTCGCCGGGGAAAAGCTCCAGCATTTTCGCTGATTTTTTGTTGCCGTACTTGATGCTGTCGGCCGACACCATCTCGGTGACCACCAGCCCGGCGCCGCCGGAGGCCGCCAGGATGCGGAACGCGGCGTTGGTGATCCCGGCCATAGGGGCCAGCGCAAGGTTGTTCTTGAGCCGTACCGTCCCTATAGAAAGCGGGCGCAGAAGTGGGGATGACATTATGGGCCTAGGGCTTGAGGGCGTAATTCCCGTCGTGAGCGGTGTCGAAATCGCGGGGGGCGCGGCGGAAGACCGGCCCCGTTTCCGAAGCCGGCGCGCCGACCAGCTTAAGGACCTTCAGCTGGAAAGCGGAAGCGCGGCTCTCCATCTCGAAGATATCCTCGAGGCCTTTGTAATTTACCTTCATCGGGTTGGCGTCGAACTGGCGCTCGTATTTCTGTCCCGGCAGCGGCGGCGGAAGCTTGTTCTTCTTTTTTGTGGTCATCGCATAGGAAGCGTGCCAGGCCTGGTGGGCGATGATGCCGGCGCACCAGGTCAGCGACCTGAAGGCGTGCTTCTTGGAGATAGCGGCCACCGGCCTGCCGTTGTCCATGTAAAAATCGGTCTTGTCTTCGTTGCGGATGGCGGAGAGCGAGTTCTTTATAGCGAGGAAATCCTCGCGGTCGGCCGCCCAGATAAGCTTCAGGGCGTGCGTCACCTGGCTTTTGAACTCCTCGGAACCGCGGATGTCGAGCGCGAGCAGGGGGGCCGGCTCCAGGCCCGGGGGAACCACCGTTTTTTTCGCGGCAGGCCCGGGTTCTCCCCCGGGAGCCTTCTGGCCCGGAAAGGCAGCGGAGGAGGAGGAGGGCGTCTCGACAACGGCATGCTGCCGGAGGTAATACCACACGCCCGCGCCCATCAGCAGCAGGGGCAGAAGGGCCAGCGCCTTTACGGCGTGCGAGCCGCGCTGGGGTTCTTTTTCCGTCATATAGCGGGAAACAGGCAGGCGCCCCGCGGCCCGGACGCTCCGGGCGGCGCGGGGCAAGCCGCCTTACTTAAGCGCTTTCAGGTAAGACTTGTAGAAGGCCTGCAGTTCGCTGTCGGGGTCCTGGAATTCCAGCACGTGCTTCTTGCAACCGCGGCGGGAGCAGATCTGCACCTTGCCGCCGGCCTTCAGTTCGAAAGCTATCATCTGGGAGCTGCAGGCGTCGCATTTGCGGGTGCTCTTGAGGTCGGCCTTGCAGTGCGGGCAGCGGAAGCCCGCCACCTTGCCCTGGGGCATATTCAGTTCGGTTTCAACCTTGTAGCTGCCATAGGTGGAGCTGAGGTAAAGGGGGGCGTGTTTGCCGGCATAGGTCAGGTTGACCTCGATAGCGGCCACGTTGTCGAGCTTTTTGCCCGCGTTCATCAGGGATTTTCCGCAGTGGGGACATTTAACTATTACGCTTAACATAGGACCTCCAGGAAACATCGGCCGCTAGCCGGGCGCAGAACCGCCAGGCAGTGTAATAATATATCAAATTATCGCTTATTCGTAGCGCAGCGCCTCTATGGGGGACAACAGCGACGCTTTTTTGGCCGGCCAGAAGCCGAAGATGATGCCCACGCCCGCGGAGAAGCCGAAGGCCAGGAGCACCGAGAAAGTGGAGATGTAAACGGCCCAGCCGGAAACCTTCGAAAGGATGATGGAGCTGGCCGCGCCGGCGATTATCCCCAGCACGCCGCCCACCACCGACACGATGACCGCCTCTATGAGGAACTGCAGCAGCACCGCGCGGCTGGTGGCGCCGATGGCCTTCCTGAGCCCTATCTCCTTGGTGCGTTCGCTCACGCTCACCAGCATGATGTTCATGATGCCGATGCCGCCCACGATAAGCGAGATACCGGCTATCATGCCCAGCAGCGTGCTGAAGGTCTTGATGGTGCCGGTCAGCATGGTCTGCATCTCGGCCATGTTCATCAGCATCACGTCGTCGTCTTTGTGGGCGGGCACGTTATGGCGCTTGCGCATCAGGGCTTTTATCTTCGTCTGCACGTCGGGCATCAGGCTGAAATCCGCCACTTCCACCCAGACCGAATCGATATAGGTCTTGCCCAGCACCAGCTTCATGGCCGTCTGCAGGGGCACTATTACCACGTCGTCCTGGTCGCGCGGGCCCTGGGCGCCCTTGAGCGGCAGCACGCCTATCACGGTGAAATTCTTGCGGTTGATCTTTATGTTTCGGCCGACGGGATTCTCGCCGCCGAACAGCTCCTTGACCACCGTGTTTCCCACCAGCGCCACCTTGGCCAGGCGCGCCCCTTCTTCGTCGGAGAAAAAGCGGCCGTAATAGGGCTGGGAGTTGCGCATGGAGGCGTAAACGGCGGTGACGCCGGTGATATTAGTGCGCTGGTTCTTGGCGCCGTAGGCCACCTGGGCGTTGCCGGACACGTTGGAGTCGGCCCGGGTGATATTGGGCACCTCCGCCGCAATGGCTTTGGCGTCTTCGATGGTCAGGCGGCTGACCGCGCCGGCGCCGAGGCCCGCGCCGCCCTGGCGGAACATGCCGGGCATCACGGAGAGGAGGTTGGTCCCCAAGGACGACATCTGCTTCTGGATGGAGCGCTGCGCGCCGGTGCCCACCGCCAGCATGGCTATGAGCGCGCCCACGCCGATGATGATGCCGAGCATGGTCAAAAGCGACCTGGTCTTATTGCTGATTATCGAGCTGACGGAAGAGGCGAGGTTTTCGGCCACCTCGCGCCAGCTGAGGAAAAATGACTTGGGGATGTGCAGGCGCCGGGGCTCCGTTTCCTTGAGCGGGGCCTTCCTGCCGGTATCCTCGGTTATCATCCCGTCTTTGAGCTTTATCACGCGGTCGGCCCAGGCGGCGATGTCGGGCTCGTGCGTGACCATGACGATGGTGATCCCCTGCTCCTTGTTGAGCTTGCGGAAGATGCCCATGATCTCTTCGGCCTGGGCGGAGGCCAGGTTGCCGGTGGGCTCGTCGGCGAAGATGATCTTGGGGTCGTTGACCAGCGAGCGGGCGATGGCCACGCGCTGCTGCTGGCCGCCCGAGAGCTGGTTGGGCCTGTGGCCCGCGCGGTCGGCGAGACCCACCTGTTCCAGGTATTTCGCGGCCTCGTGCGGGCGGGCCTTTTCGCCCAGGTAGATCTGCGGCAGCGCCACGTTGGCGGCGGCCGTGATGCGGGGCAGCAGGTTGAACTGCTGGAACACGAAACCGAGCATGCGCGCCCGCAGGAAGGACAACTCCACGTCGTCGAGGGCGGAGATCTCGCGGCCGAACAGCTTGTAGGACCCGGCGCTGGGCCGGTCGAGCAGGCCCAGGATATGCATCAGCGTGGACTTGCCGGAACCGGACGGCCCCATGATGGCCAGGAATTCGCCCTCTTTAACGGAGAGGTCCACGCCTTTGAGGATCTCGAGGGGCTCGTCGCCCATCTGGTAAACTTTTTTAATGCCTTTGATCTCTATCATCATAAAATAAAGTCTTTTTTTAATGCCCGCCCATGGCCCGCTGCTGGCGCCTGTTCACGGCCGGCCGGGTGGGCATCAGCGGGTTCTTGCCGGCGGAGTCCACCTGCGCCGTATAGGCTTTTTCCAGGTACATCAGCTTGTCCCCGGGCTCGAGCCCGGAGAGGATCTCCACCTGGTCTCCCTCGTTCTGCCCGGTCACTACCTTGGCATAAACCGGCTGCCCGTCCTTTAGTTCCGTTATCACCGCCGTTTCACCCTGCGCGTTAGTGGTGACGGCCATGCCCGGCACCAGCAGGATGTCCCTGCGCTCGGAGATCTTGATCTTCAGGTTGGCGGTCATCTGCGAGCGGAAAAAGGGCGGCACGCGGTCGGGCCGGATCTTCACCGTGTAGGTGACCACGTTGTTCTTGGTGGTGCCCTCGTCGAGGATCTTGAAGACGGTGCCGTGCACTTTCCTGTCCGGGTAGGCGTCCAGCACTATGGTGGCCCGCTGGCCCACCTTTACGCGGCCGATATCCGACTCGTCGAGGCTGGCCAGGATTATCAGCCTGTCCGACATCGCGAAAAGCACCGTGGAGGCGCCCACGGTCTGGCCCTCCACCACGTTCTTGAGGATCAGCGTGCCGCTTATCGGGGAGATGACCTTTATGGGCTTGTAGGTCTCCTTCCACTGCTTGTACTGGTCGTCGCCGGAGGCGCGGGCCGCGTCGAGGATGGCTACGCGGTCCGAGGAACTCATCAGCGCCAGGACCTCGCCCGCCTGCACCGTCTCGCCTTCGTCCGCCAGGATCTCTTCTATGCGGCCGGACGCCGAGGGCTGTATCTCCACGCGGTTCTCCGGGGCGATAACGCCGGTGGTGTCCACCACTTCGGAAAGGTCTTTCAATTCGGCCTGCGCGGCGATATATTTCGGCTTGCCGTTGGCTTTCTTGTTCTTGAAAGCGTACCAGCCGCCGCCGGCCAGGGCCGCGATGACGATGACGACGATGATCTTTTTCATAATATTCCTTATTCCTCTACGCCTACGCCCAGCAGCTGTTCCAGCGCCAGCTTGCGGCTGTGGGCCGTGCGGGCGTAGTCGAGCTGGTTCAGGTCCGAGTCCACAAAATTCTGCTCAACGTTCTCCAGGTCTATAAAGCTGATCTTGCCGGCCATGTATTTGATCTGGGCTTCCTTGAAGCGCTCCTCGTTGGCCTTCAGCAGGGAGACGCCGGCCTGCGCCGTTTCGGCGGCGCTCTGGTAATCGTCGTAGCCGGAGCGCAGGGAGGCGGCCAGGGAGATCTTCGCCGCCTTGAACTTCTCCTCGGCGGCGCTCAGGGAGCTTTTAGCGGCGGCCAGGCTGTTGAAGTAAGCGGTGGGGCCGCCGGAGAAGATGGGGATGTTGAGGCTGAGTGCCAGCGACCAGGCCTTGTTCTGCGGGAATTCGCTGGCGCCGGTCCATTTGTAGGACTGGCTGGCGCTAAGGGTCGGATAGGCGTCGAAACGGGCGGCGCTGGTCTTTTCTTTCGCGGACTCAAGCGTCTTTTTGGCGGAGACGATCCCGGGGGAGGTCTCGAGCGCCCCGAGAATGCGCTCCTCTCCCAGTTCGAAGGGCGGCACGCTGATATCGCCGCTGGCTTTTATCTGCGCGTTACCCTCCAGGCCGATGGCCTCGAGGAGCGACCGCTGGGCCGTAGCCAGCTGCCGCTCCGCCTTTTTCACGGAAACGACGGAGTTTTCCGCCAGCGCCTCGGTATAGAGGGCGTTGCCCTTGGACTCCATGCCGCTTTCGTACTTGAGGCGGATAAGCCTGGCGTTCTCCTGCCTGATACCCAGGATCTTCTTCTGCACCTCTATCCTTTTCTGGGCGAAAAGCAGGTCCGCGAAAGCCGCCGCCAGGGTCTGCCGCGCCAGCGCCGAAGCCGACCGGTAATCGGCCTCCGCCTTTTCCTTGGAAAGGCGGCTGGTCTTAACGGTGGAGAACTTGGCCAGGTTCAGCAGGTTCTCGGAAGCCGAAATGCCGGCGCTCCAGCTGTTAGAGGCGGCGGTGAGGGGATTGTCCTTGCCGCCGCGGGATACGCCGTGAGACAGGCTGATGTCGGAGATGTAGTAATTGACCCCGGCCACCGCCAGGTAATTGTAACCGGCCTGCTCCATGGAGGCGCGCGCCGCTTTGACCGAAGGGTTATTGGCCGCGGCCAGCTTCCGGGCGCCGTCCCAGTCCAGGGAAAGCTGCTGCTGCGCGGCCGCCCGGCCGGCCAGCAGCAGGACCAGGGGCAGTATAAGGAGTTTGTATTTATTGATCATAAGATAGTGGGAACCGCCTGTGTTCTACAGTATAACGCGCCCGGGCCGGTTTTATTGCATGGAAAAACCAAATAATCTACCTCTCGGTAAGTATACAGCATACTGACCGAGCGGTCAACATGCCGCGCTGCCGGTTCAGGCGGCCAGTTCGAACATCTTTTCTATGGCTTTTTTTGCCCGGGCGGCCACGGCGGGGGGGACGGTCACTTCCTGCGCGGCGGGGTCTTGGAGCAGGGCAAGCACGCTGTCGAGCGTGATGGACTTCATATAGGGGCAGAGCCGGCACATCGCGATGAAATTCTTGGCGGGGAACTTCAGCCGCGCCAGCTCGCCGAAGCCGCATTCGGTCACCAGGAGGTAGGCGGCGGCGTTCGTGCTTTCCACGTAGCGCATCATGTCGCCCGTGCCGCCCATGAAGTCCACTTCCCTGATAAGCTCCGTTGGGCATTCCGCATGCGCGAGCACGGCCAGGCCGGGGTAGCGCTGGCGGTAGACCTTTATCAGGCCCGGGTCGAACTTCTCGTGCACCACGCAGGAGCCGTTCCAGAGGATGATATCCTTGCCCGGGGTTTTGCCCAGCGCCTTGGCCAGGTTGGCGCCCATGAACCGGTCGGGGAGAAAGATGACCTTCTCGTGTTTCTCGTACATGCGCCGGAGGATCTTTTCCGCGTTGGCGCTGGTCACTATGCAGTCGGATTCGGCCTTCACTTCGGCGGAGGTGTTGATATAGGTGATCACCGGCGGGCCGGGGTGTTCTGCCTTGAGCTTTTTAACGTCGTCCGCGGTAATGGCCTCGCTCAGCGAACAGCCGGCGTTGGCCGAAGGCACGTACACCTTCTTTTCAGGGTTCAGGATCTTGGCGGTCTCCGCCATGAAATGGACGCCGCAGAAGATTATCGTCTTGGCCGGCGACTTGCGGCAGTCGTCGGCCAGTTTATAAGAATCGCCCACAAGGTCCCCGATGCCGAGGATGATGTCCGGAGTCTGGTACACGTGCGCGCAGATCACGGCGCCGCGCTCTTTCTTCCGGCGGTTGATCTCCAGGGTAAGGGCGGCCACGCGCGGGATGTCCCCTTCGACGCAGCGCCGGTGCAGCCCGAGGGCCGTAAGGCGCTTTATCTCGTTCTCGAGCCCGGGCATGCCTAGCCTTTCAGCTCCCATTTGCCCTGGATGTCGGGATAATTGGTGAAGATGCCGTCCACGCCGATGTGCCGCATGCGCAGGGCGTCCTTCTTCGTGTTCACGGTATAGACGCAGACCCTGAAGCCGGCTTTTTTTATCCTTGAAACGTTGAGCCCGAACGCGATCCTCAGCGCTATATGGAAATTAACCGCGCCGACGGCTTTCGCCTTTCTCAGCGCCGGCAGGAGCAGCACCGTGCTGAGCCCGTGGCCCAGGTAGGCCAGCTTCAGCTCGGGGGAGCGCTCGCGGAAGCGCTTGAGCGTGCCATGGTCGAAGCTGGAAACCACGCTTTTCTCGAAAAGCCCCGGCTTGCTCCTGAGAAAGGCCAGCACCTTGTCCTCGATGCCGGGATAGACGTTCTTGTCGTTCTTCACCTCGAAATTGAGCCAGGCCGCCCCGCCGATGACGTCTATCACTTCCTCCAGCCGCGGCACATGCTGAAAGGCCGCGTCGGCTTTATAATGCTTCGCCACGTTGATCTTTTTAAGCTCCTCCCAGGTCAGGTCGGCTATCCGCTCCTTGCGCAGGGCGGTATGCTTCAGGTCGAAGTCGTGGTGCACCACCAGGATGCCGTCTTTGGTCTGGTGCACGTCGAACTCGAAATCTTCAGCCCCCATCTCCACGGCGAGCCGGAAGGCTTTGAGCGTATTTTCAGGCGCGTAGCCGGAGGCGCCGCGGTGCGATATTATTTTCATATGAACAGTTTTTTTATCTCGGAGAAATATTCGTCCTGGTACTCGAAGCCCGTCATCTTGTCGCGCTCCGTGCCGGGCCCGTGGAAATCCACGCCGGCGGTCACGAACAGGCCGTGCCGCCCGGCCAGCGTGACGAACTCCCTGGTAGCCGCGCCGGTGTGGGCGGGATAGAAAGCCTCTATGCCGTCGAGGCCGGCCGCTTTCCAGGCGGGGAGGTCCATGATCTTGGCCACCACGCCGGGATGGGCCAGCACGGCTTTGCCGCCCGCCTCTTTTACCGCGCGGATGGCCTCTTCCACCGTCGGCCCGTTGGGCGGCACATAGGCGGGCCCGCCGGGGGCCAGGTACCTTTTAAAAGCCTGGGCGCGGCTGGAAACCAGCTTGCGGCTCTTCATCACGTCGGCCACATGCGGCCGGCCTACCGTCCGGCCTTCCGGCACGGGGAGCTCCTCGAAGGGGATGTCTATGCCCAGGCCTTTAAGAAGCCCGAGGATCTTCCTGATCCTGGTTATCCTGCGGGAGCGGAACTCCGCCAGGCGGTCCCTGAGCGCGGTATCGGCCGTGTTAATGCCGTAGCCGAGGATATGCAGGTTCTCGTGAAGGCCGGTGCTTATCTCGACGCCGCGGCAATAGCTTATACCTTCCTCTTTAAGCGCCGGCTCCAGCTCCTCCCAGCCGCCCACCATGTCGTGGTCGGTCAGGGAAAAGTACTTGATGCCGGCGCGGGCGGCGGCGCGCGCCAGCGCCGCGGGCGCCAGGGTGCCGTCCGAAAAAGTGGAATGGTTGTGGAGGTTTATCAAAGCCATAGGACGCGGCCGCGCCTCCGGCCCTGGGTCTTGCGCGCCAGCGGGGTATTCGGGGTCAGCCGACAGCTACTTCTTTAACCCCGGGAACCTCTTCCTTTATCATGCGCTCCACCACGTTCTTAAGCGTCATGGTGGCATGCGGGCAGCAGCCGCAGGCCCCGGTGAGCCGCACGGTGACCACGCCTTTCTTCTCGTCCACGCCTATCAGCTCCACCGAACCGCCGTCGGCGGCCAGCATGGGCTTTATTTTCTCTACCACTTTCGCAACTTTATCTTTCATGATCGGGACTCCTTAGCGAGTATGATAAATTATAGCAAGTCTCCGTCAAATACCGCTCAAAGGAGAATTTAGTAGAATCTTTTTATGCTGCGCGAGGAAAAGAACATACGCCAGATCGCCGGTGAGCCGCCCAGGCGCTGGTTCTCGGACGATTATTTTGACCTGATAATCTGGCTGGAGAAAGACGGCTCCGTGTGGGGCTTCCAGCTCTGCTACGACCGGGAGAAGAAGCCGCGCGCGCTCACCTGGACCAAAGCCTACGGCTATAAACATGCCGGCATAGACACCGGCGAGCATGTCTGGGGGTCTTCGCAGTCCTCGCCCGTGCTGGTGGAGGACGGCCTGTTCGATACGAAGAACACGGGGGTCCGGCTGGAAGAGGCCTCGGGCGGCCTGCCGCCGGAGCTCGGCCCTTTCGTGGTGGAAAAAGTAAAGACCTTCAGGCTCTGACCATGGCGACTAAAAATTTTAAACCGGAAATGGGAAAAGGCGACCAGGGCTTCACGGACCTGTTCGGAGGGCGCCGCGTTGCCAAAACCGACCGCCGCGTAAAGCTCAACGCCCTGCTCGACGACCTGAACGCGCTGCTCGGCCTGCTCAGGACCGGCGTGCGGGCCGCCGCCGTAAAAAAAGAACTGGTTTCGGTCCAGAAAGCCCTGGTAGCCGCCGCCGGCATAGTGGCGGGAACGAAGGCGGACCTCGCGCCCGAGACCCGGGCGCTGGAAACGCTGATAGACTCTATAGCAAAAACGCTGAGGCCGCAGAAGAAATTCGTGCTGCCAGGCGCCAACGAGGCCGAGGCCCTGGCCCATTACGCCAGGGCCAAGGCCCGCGTCTGCGAGATCCTGGCCTGGGAACTGAAGGCGAAAGCGCCCGCCGTCTACCTAAACCGCCTCTCCGACTACCTCTTCCTCGCCGCGCTCAGGTGCGCGCGCAAATAACCCCCCGCTGTCCCCTTGTGACCAACGGTCACATGTACACTTTAGCCATAGCGGCGGCCTCCGCCGGGAGCTACACTATACCGTGATGATCGGAAACGGGGCCATTATCTTATAACTTATCCCCGCCGAGGGTCGTCGCTAAAGACGGTAATAGGAGGAAGTATGAAAATGACAAAGCAGGGCTTCACCCTGATAGAGCTCATGATAGTGGTCGCCATCATCGGTATTCTGGCCGCGATAGCCATACCGAAGTTCGCCGACCTCATCAACAAGTCGAAAGAGGGCGCCACCAAGGGCTCTCTTTCCAGCGTGCGCAGCGCCATCCAGGTGTACTACGGCGACAACGAAGGCTGGTTCCCGGCCGACGACCTGGCCTGCCTGACGGCCGCCGCGAAGTATCTCAACGAGATACCCGTGGCCAAGCTGCCGGCGACCGGTCACCCGGACATCGCCGCGGTAGCCGCCGCGCAGTCCGAAGCCGGCGGCTGGATGTACAACAACGACACCGCCGTGGCCAACACCTGGGGCAACTTCGCCGTCAACTGCACGCACGAAGACCTGAAAGCAGCCGGTAAGTGGTCCACTTTCTAAGGAAAAGCGGACCCGGTAAAATAAAGACCCCCGCTTCACGGCGGGGGTTTTTATTTGCCTGTTCAAGTCGCACAGGACGGCGCGTGTGCCGTGATGGGGCCGGAACGCAAAACGCGCTAGGCCACACCGCGGACGACGCGCGGAGAGGGTTAGCAAAACCTTCACGGAAGCCGAGGCTTGCGTAAGCGCCGAGGCTGAGTGATGAGGGCGAGCACGGTGTGCGAGACCCGCGTTTTGATAACCCTCTCCGCGCGGCGGACGCCGAGCCTCCGCCCTACATGCGTTCGGGAGCCGAGACGCCGAGCAGGAACAGGCCGCGGGCGATCACGTTGTTCACCGCCTTGAGCAGGAACAGCCGGTAAGCCGAAACCTCTTTGTTCTCCGGCACCAGCACCTTGTGCTGCACGTAGAAAGAATGGAACAGCGCCGACAGCTCGGAAAGATAGGTGGTCAGGTGGTGGGGGGAATTGTCCCGCGCGCAGTCGAGCAGGGTCTTCTCCAGCCACAGCAGCTTCATCATCAGCGCCCGCTCTTCCGGGTTGATGACCACCTTCGCCTCGTCGAAACCCGCCGCCGGGTCCACGCCCTTCTCGGCCGCGTTCGCAAAAATGGAGCAGATCCGCGCGTGCACGTACTGCACGTAGTACACCGGGTTCTCGTTGGACTTCTTCTTAGCCAGGTCCACATCGAAGTTCAGGTGCGTGTTCGGGCTGCGCGAAGCGAAGAAGAACCGGCAGGCGTCCGCGCCCACCTCTTCGGTCAGCTCCTTGAGAGGTATAAAGTCGCCTGCGCGCTTCGACATCTTCACTATCTCCGTGCCGCGCTTCAGCGCCACCTGCTGGTGGATGATCACTTTAAAAGCGTCCTTCTTCGCGGCCAGGGCGCCCACGGCCGCCTCCATGCGCGGCACGTAGCCGTGATGGTCCGCGCCCAAGATGTCTATCAGGCGCGTGAAGCCGCGCGAAAGTTTGTCCAGATGGTAGGCGATATCGTTGAGGAAATAGGTATTGCGCCCGTCGGACTTAACCAGCACCCTGTCCTTGTCGTCCGACTCCAGCTCCGTGGCCGCCCCGAACCAGACGGCGCTGTCTTTTTCGTACACCATGCCGCGCTCTTTGAGCGTAGCCAGGGCCTTCGCCGGCCCGCCCGCGGCGTGCAGCTCGGACTCCAGGAACCAGCGGTCGAAGTCCACGCCGAAAGCCTTCATGTCGGCGCGGTGGAGCTTGAGCATCTCCGTCACGGCATGCTCGGAAAATTGTTTTTCAGACCAGGCCGCGGCCTCTTTGGGCAGGGTTGCGGCGAGGTCCTTGAGATATTCGCCCTGGTAGCCGTCGGCGGGCAGCTCTTTGTTCTCGAACCTGGCCTTCAGCGAAAGCCCGAGCAGCTCCACCTGGCGGCCCACGTTGTTGACGTAAAATTCGGTGGAGACTTCGGCCCCCAGCGTCCTCAATATCCGCGCGAGGCTGTCGCCCAGCGTGGCCCCGCGGCCGCTGGCCAGGTGCATCGGCCCCGTCGGGTTGGCCGACACGAACTCCAGGTTGATCTTCTCGCCGGCGTATTCCGGGCGCTTGAAGCAATCGGGACTTTCCAGCAGCTCTTTAAGCGCCGCGAACAGGAAGGAGTCGCGGAACTTCAGGTTGACGAAGCCCGGCGGCACGGCCTCGGCTTCGACGTCGGAGGAAAGGG
Organism: Elusimicrobia bacterium GWF2_62_30; assembly: GCA_001799995.1. GTDB lineage: Bacteria > Elusimicrobiota > Elusimicrobia > Elusimicrobiales > UBA9959 > UBA9959. The sequence continues at coordinate 12,045 of MGUK01000006.1, read as the reverse complement.
CGTTCTTGAGCTCCTCGGCTATCTTGAGCGGCGGCTTCCTGAGGAGCTTCGCGCCGGAGATGGGCCAGGCGACGGAAGCGTCGGCGGTTATATGCGGCGGCGGCGCGGCCAGGGCAAAACCCGCCATGGCGGCCTCGTCCAGGGAAAAGGCCGCCCGCGCACGGCTTTTAAGGTCGGCTTCGAGCTGTGATAGTCTCATTATTTTTTCTTTTTAGCGGGCTTTTTGGCGGCGGCTTTCGCCTTCGCGGGTTTTACCGTTTTCTTCGCGGCCGGCTTTTTGGCGGCGAACTTTTTCACGGCCGCTTTTTTTACGGGAGATTTTTTGGCGGGCGCTTTTTTAGCGGCCGGCTTCTTCGCCGCGGGGGCCGGGGCGGCGGGCTTTTCTTCCCACTCCAGGCGTTTGCAGTTCTCGTAGATCTGGTCGACGGCGAATAATTCCTCCGTCTTTACGTCGAAGACGTGCACCAGCACGCCGCCGTAGTCCAGCACCTTCCAGTTCTTCGATTTGGCGCCGTCCTTGTAGAGGCAGAACACCCCGTCGTGCTTGAGGCGCATCAGCACCTCTTCTTCCACGGCCTCCAGCTGCGGCGGGGAATCCACCGTGGCCAGCACGGCGTAATCGGCCAGCGAGGACTTGGAGCCAAGATCGTAGATCCTGACCGGCGAGGCTTTCTTGTCGGCGCAGGCGAGGGCGGCGGTCACCGCTGTTTGTCTGGAATCTTTCTTGGACATTATATTTTGGCCTTTTTCAGTTTTTCCATCAGGGCGGCTTCCGCCTGGTGTTCGATGTTCACCACCGCGGAGCCGAGTATGGAGGATATTGTATTAAATATGGTGGCGAGGTTGTTCTTCTCCAGGGCCGCCAGCGCCGCGGAGCGCGAGAACAGCGCGCAGGCCAGCTTCCGGCCTTCCGCCGAGCACGCCATGAGGTAGGTGGAGTCGTTCACCCAGCCGCTCTCGGGCCGCGCCGGGAGCTTGCGCGCGGCCTCGTCCTGCAGGAAGCTCTCTTTGGAGTACACCTGCTCGTACTCGTCGTTGAACATGTTGAACACGTACGCGTGCACGTTCCACGAGCCTTCGAAGTAGTGCAGCATCTCGCCCATCACGGCCGAGATGAACTCGCCCGGGGACTTATACTGCGCCAGCAGGTGGCGGCTCAGGTCGAAGAGCATCGTCAGTTCGTTGGACGTATGCTGCAGGCGCCTGAGCAGGGAGCTCATGATCTCGCGGAAGATGCTTATCCCCGTAGCGGGGTTTTCCTTGATGAAGCTGAAAAGCTTTTCCCGGTCTATCTCGTAGAGCGCGGAATCTTTGGTGGCGCGGGCCTGCGCGAAGCGCACCTGGCCCTGTATCACGGCCATCTCGCCGAAGAAGTCGCCGGCGCTGAGGATGGCGAGCGCCTTGAACTCGCGGCCCTCGTCGTCCATCGCTTTCTCGATGGTGACCTCTCCCTCCACGATTATATAAAGGGAATCGCCCTTGGTCTTCTCCTTGAACACCACGTCCCCCGCGGCGTAGGCGGTCTCCTTGAAATACCCGGCGAACTCCGCCAGCATCCCTTCGGAAAGATTATGGAACAGCGTGACTTTTTTAAGCTTCTCTATATTGGACATTTTCCCCCCTGTCAGGAAACCATATTGCAGAGTTTCTTCAGCCCTTCCTTGTCGTGCGCCTTGGCCTCGGCCACTTCAAAGGTTATCATGTTCTGTATGACCATCATCGACAGCGCCCGGTCCATGGGCATCATGCCGTACTTGGCGCCGGTCTCTATGGCGCTGTAGATCATATGCGTCTTGCCTTCGCGGATCAGGTTGGCGATGGCCGGCGTCATCACCATGATCTCGCGCGCGGCCACGCGGCCCTTGCCGTCCTTGCGCGGCAGGAGTATCTGGGAGACCACGCCCTGCAGCGAGGCGGCCAGCTGGACGCGCACCTGCGTCTGCTGGTGCGGCGGGAACACGTCGATGATGCGGTCCACCGTGGAGGGCGCGTCCTGCGTGTGCAGGGTGGCGAACGTGAGATGGCCCGTCTCGGCGGCGGTGATGGTCAGCTGGATGGTCTCCAGGTCGCGCATTTCGCCTACCAGGATGACGTTGGGGTCCTGGCGCAGCGCGCCGCGCAGGGCGTTGTTGAAGGAGCGCGTATGCTGGCCTATCTCGCGCTGGCGCACCACGCAGTTCTGCGCCTCGTAAGTGAACTCGATGGGGTCCTCCACCGTGAGGATATGCTTCTTGGCCTTTATATTTATCTGGTTTATCAGCGCGGCCAGCGTGGTGGACTTGCCGGACCCCGTAGGGCCGGTGACAAGCACCAGGCCCTTGGGCAGCCCGGCGAACTGGATGATGGCCGGCGCCAGCCCCAGCTGTTCGGGGGTGGGGATCACGGAAGGGATCACGCGCATCACGGCCTCCACGCCGTTGCGGGCCACCAGGACGTTGAGGCGGAAGCGGGAAATGCCGGTCACGGCGAAGGAGCAGTCCAGCTCCCAGTCGTTCTCAAATTTGGCGCGCTGCTCGTCGTAAAGAGTGGAGTAGATCAGCGCCTTGGTCTGCTCGGCGGTCAGCGGCGGCAGCCCTTCGGTCACCGGGACCATCTGCCCGTTGAGGCGCATCATCGGCGGCTTGTTCACGCAGATGTGGATATCGCTGGAACCCTGCTGCACTGCGCTCTTAAGGATGCTTACCATGTCGGCCATACTTCCTCCAGGTCTCCCGTTACTCTTTCAGGATGCCGTCTTTAAAGTCGGCTCCCAGTATCACCGCGGCCGCGGCTACGCTCCGGCGCGGCGCCTTCACATGTATCTCCAGCCCTTCCAGGCCCAGCGCGGCGCGCAGCCTGAGCGCGGGCTTCGTATCGCTGGAAAAGCAATGTATCATAGTGTGCTTTTCAATTCTAGCATAGGAAGAAGCGGTCAGCACGTCAAAACCCGCGGCCCTGAGCCGCTTCGCCGCGCGGCCGGCCAGGTCCTTCCTGCCCGAGGCGTTGAAGACCTCCACCCGTACCGCCGGCTGGGGCGCCGCCTCTTCCGCGGTCCCGCTCTCGGCCGGGGCGTCGGAGCGCGTGATCTCGGTGAGGATGAAGGCGGAGGAGTTGAGCCGGGCGAATTCGGAAAAGACGGTGAACAGGTCGAAAGAGGAAATATTGGTGTTGCCTTCTTCGCGCAGCCGTGCGACCCAGGCCGCCGCGGCGGCCAGCTTGCGGGGCGAAGAGCGCCAGGTGTTCAGGACGTCCTTGAGCGCGCCCATGTCCGGGGCCGAGGACACCGAAATGTAAAAGGTCTCTCCCGGCGTTTCGAGCCCCGGCCCCGAAGCCAGGGCGGAAAGCTCGCTGGCGCGCCGGTAGCCGGTAACGCCTTTGCGGGCCTTGGCCTGCGGGAACGACACCTCGTTGACGGTGGCGGTGCGCGGGTGATAGATCAGCATGACGGGGGAACGTTCGCCGAGCAGCACTATGCGCAGGTCGCGCCCTTCGCCCAGGGCCCTGGCCGCCGGGGAGAACCGCTGCGCGGCCGCCAGCGCCAGCGCGGCCGCCAGGCCCGCGGCCAGCACTATTTTAGCTTTGTTTCCTGAAGACTGTTCCATAGTGACACGCTCAGCGGATGCACCCAGCCTCCGCACGAGAACGCATAGGAAAGTTTAACATAATTCGTTTCGCGGAAAGCGGCCGCGAAATCGCGCCGGGAAAGCTCCCTCACCAGCCCCGCCTCCGGGAAATCACGCCCTTCCGCGGCCAGGTCGCAGACATAGACCAGCCTGGCGAGCGGGCTCATCTCCGGCGTCCCCGTGGCGTGCAGCGCTATCGCCTCCAGGACCCCGCGGTCGCGCACGCCGAACGCGCCGCGCGCCTCGGCGGCCCCGGCCCAGGCGTGGAGCAGCACGGGGGCCTCGCGCGCCATGGTCTTGTACGCCATTCCCGGGGTGCGGAATTTAAGCGCAAGGCTCCTCAGCCGCCGGGCCGGCAGCTCCCGGGCGCAGTCGTGCAGCAGGCCCGCCAGCGCCGCTTTCTGCGGCGGCAGGCCCAGCCCGGGCGCCAGCTCCTGCGCCAGGCGCGCCGTTTCCAGGCAATGGGCGAAGCGCCGCGGGGAAAGGGTTCTTTTAAGCCTCGCGCGCTCGCGGGAGAGGTAAAGCCCTTTCCTGTCTATAAGGGCCAGCACCCGCCGCTGCATCTCCCGGGGTCTTTCGCCGAGGAAAAGCCTCCCGCGCAGGTCGCTGGAGGCCGCGCGGGGAAAAATACCGTCGAGAGGCACGAAGGGGACGGCCGCCCTTTTTTGCAGGGCGCAGCCGGGGCGCAGGCCGGCGAGCAGCGCGGCGTCGCGCAGGATCTCGCCGCTATTCTTCCATTTCCCGAAAGAGGCGAGGCAATCCGAACCCATCAGGAAATACAGCCGCGAGCCCGGGTGCCTGCGCTTAAAGTGCGCGATCGTTTCGTGGGTATAGACGACGCGCTTCAGGCCCGCCTCGAAAGAACTTATCTTCACTTCGGGCCGGCCGTCGAGGGCGGACCCGCGCAGCGCCTCTTTGAGCAGGGCCAGCCTGGCGGCGAAGGGAACGGGCCGGGCGTCCTTGAACGGGGTGCGGAAGCCGGGCACGAAATACAGGGCGCGGGGCCGCAGCTGGCGCAGCGCGGCCGCGGCCAGCGCTATGTGCCCTTTGTGCGGGGGATCGAAACTCCCGCCGTAAATTATCACCGGTTTTTCTTCGGCCATATGCTCCGGGAGCCCCTTCCGCGGCCGGGGCCTCCACCCGAGTATGATATAATTTATCGGTACGCTTTTTTAATATGGCAAAAAACAGGAACAACTGCATCATCCTTCTTGTGGAACCTCCGGAGCAGGAAAAGATCTGCCGGGAGATAAAGACGGCGTTCGGCCCGGAAAGGGCCGCCCACGTCAACAGCGACCTGCTGCTCGAAGCGTACAAGACGCTGAAAAATTTCAACGACGCCATCCTTATCCTGTCCTACGAGAAGACGCCGCACCACCCCGACCTGACCTGGCTGGACCCGGAAGACCCGGGCTTCCTGGAATACAAGAACAAGCCGGTGGAAGAGCGTATCCGCGACGCGTTCCAGCTGGCTTTCTTCACCGGCGCGAAAAAAGCCGTGCTCGTAGACCACCTTTCCCCCGAAATAAAGGAAGAGTGGCTTTCCCAGGCTTTCGAGGCCGTTAACGACAAGACCGTCGCCCTGGGCCTGAACCAGGACGGGACCTTCTACCTGCTGGGGTTCACCCAGCAGAACCTTAAACTGCTGGAAGCCCCGGGTTTCTCCTCCGGGAAAAGCGGGGAAACCGTGACGGAACGGGTAAAGAAGGCAAAGCTTTCCCTTTTCAATACCCCGGAGACCTATTCGGTCACCAGCGAGGAAACCCTGCGCAAATGGATAGAGAGCCGGGAAACAGCCCCGCATTTCTTCTCTGAAAAGCAGGACCTGCCCTCCGCGGAACATAAAAGGCCGCACCGGCGCCATACGAAGGTCCACGAAGAACCCCCGCGCCCGCCGCAGGAAGAGAACACTCCTCAATAGTAAGGTCTTCCTCCCTTCGATCTAACAAAAAAGGCCGGCCACAAGGCTTTTTCCTTTGCGCAGCACGCTTTTTACGGCATATATCCCAAAGTATTTTTCAGCCTTTTTTTCATTGACTAACTCTTTATAATTAATTACCATATATTAATAGAGATGGGCCTGTAGCCTTTTTGTAACAAATTTTGCAGCAAAGACTCGGTTTATACGTTTTTTATACAAAGTTACTAACACAAATAACGCTTAGAAAACAAGGTTTTATTGTGTTTAGAAAAAAATTACTAACACTTGTGGATAACTTGTGGATAACTTAACCAATATCAAGGAAATCTGGCTGGAAGCCGTCAAGAACCTGGAGACTGAAATAGGGGCCGACGCCACCTCCCTGTGGATACGCCCTATAAAGCCTCTTTTCATCGAGAACGGCACCCTTACGCTGGAAGTTCCTGATTCCATTATTTATAACACCGTCAAGGAACGCTACGAGGAGCGCCTGCTTTCCCGGCTGCGCCCGCTGGCCGGCGAAGACATAAAGATCCATTACTCGATGTCCATTACCCCGACCGCCACCCTGCCGCTGCAGCCGGCCAAAGTGGCCCCCGCGCCGGTCTCCCTCCCCGCCAACTATTTTTCCTTCAACCCGAACTACACCTTCGACAGTTTTATCGTGGGCGCGTCCAACCGCTTCGCTTACGCTTCGGCGGAGGGCGTGGCCAAGAACCCCGGGCAGAACCCTTTCTTCATCTACAGCGCGCCCGGCCTCGGCAAGACGCATTTGCTGCACGCCATAGCCCACGGCATCCTGACGGCGAACCCCGCGGCCCGCATCCTCTACACCGCCAGCGAGAACTTCGTCAACGAGTACATCGACGCGGTGCGCGGCAAGGCCGAAGGCGCGGACCAGTTCCGCAGCAAGTACCGCAAGCTCGACTGCCTGCTCCTGGACGATATACAGTTCCTGGTGGACAAGGACCGCAGCGAAGAAGAATTCTTCTACACTTTCAACGCCCTTTTCGAATCGAAGAAGCAGGTAGTGATAACTTCGGACCGCCCGCCGCGCGAGCTGGCCATGGGCGACCGCCTGATCTCGCGCTTCCTGCAGGGCGTGGTGGCCGACATCAAGCTGCCCGACTTCGAGACCCGCGTGGCCATCCTGCGCCAGAAGCGCGACCAGCACAAATACGACATCCCGGACGACATCGTCACCTTCATAGCCGAGAACGTGAAAAAGAGCATCCGCGAACTGGAAGGCTGCCTTATCACGGTGGGCAATTTCTTCTCCAACATGAAGATCCAGCCGTCCATAGACGCCGTCAAAGAGATCATCAAAGATCACATCAACGACCCGGAACAGGACGAAAAGAAGGTCACGATAGAGCTTATAAAGACCGTGGTGGCCGAAAAGTACAACCTGGAGATGAAGGATTTCAGCGCCAAGAAAAGAAGCGAGGCGCTGGCTTTCCCCCGCCAGGTGGCCATGTACCTGGCCTGCACCATGACCGAAATGACGCTTAAGGATATAGGCGAATCTTTCGGCCGCGACCACGCCACGGTGATGTACGCCAAGAACAAAATAGGGCAGATGCTGCAGACCGACCCCTATTTCAACGAGACCCTCAACCAGATGCTTTCCAAGATAAAGAATGTCAGTAACTCGGCTTAGAGTATCCGCAACTTGGCGTTTTGTCGGCAGTGTCGGTAAAAACTAATAACCTGTTGATAACTTTCCCCAATGATTTAAACATCCCTGATACCGCTAACACCTATCTTATAGAGGAGTACTAAGATGAAAATATCAAGTAACAGAGACACCCTGATAAAAGGCATTCAGACCATACAGGCCGGCGTTTCCTCCAAAACCGGGACGATACCGATACTCCAGAACTTCCTGATGGAAACGGAAGAGAAGGGCGTTAAGGTCGTGTTCACGGACCTGGAGATGGCTATAAAGCATTATATTCCTCTTACGGTGAAGAGCGAGGGCAGCATAACCGTGCCCATAAAGAAGTTCATGGAGATAGTCCAGAACCTGGGCGGGGACTCAGAGGTCAACGTGACCGTGGACGAAAGCAACAGGATCTCCATCCTGAGCGGCAAGGCCCGTTTTAAAATGGGCGGTGCGCCCAAGAACGATTACCCGGTGATCCCGGACCTGGACGAGAGCAATTCTTTCAAGATCCCGGCCAAGGTCCTGGCCGAAATGATAAACAGCACCATCTTCTCCGCTTCCACCGAGGACGACAGGCATTTCCTCAACGGCCTGCTCTGGAAATACGAGAAAGACCAGTTCTCCCTGGTGGCCACGGACGGCCGGCGGCTGGCTATAACCGCCACCAAAAAAGTGAAGGCCAAGAAAGATTTTAAAGTGATAGTCCCGTCCAAGATCCTGGGCGAGCTGTCCCGCTTCATAAAGGGCGCGGGCATTGACGACAAGGAAGAGGTGACCGTGGGGCTTTCCTCCAACCAGATCGGCTTCAAGATCGGCAAGACCGTCTTTATCTCCCGCCTGGTGGAAGGGAACTTCCCCGCTTACGAGCAGATCATCCCCAAGAGCCACGAGATGACCGTGGAAATGAAGACCGAGGCGCTGATGGCCGTCACCAAGCGCGCGGCCATCTGCTCCAACGAGCGCTCCGGCTCCGTGAAATATACCTTCAAACCGGACGCGCTGGTCGTCAACTCCTCCTCCTCCAGCATGGATTTCGAGGACGAGATAGAGGTAGGCTATAAAGGAAAGGAATTCCAGATCAGCTTCAACCCGAAGTTCATCATGGACATCCTGAAGGCCGCCGGGGACAAGGATATTTCCGCGGAATTCACTTCCCCGGCCACGCCGGCGCTGCTGCGCGTGAAGGGCCGCGAGGACACGATCTATATAGTCATGCCCCTGAGGACCCAGTAAGATTTAATATATGTTCCTGACCAAGCGCAGCTCCAACTGGACCAAGGCGTCGGACGTCTGCTCCAATTCCTGGAAATTCCTTGGCGGCACCGCGCCCGACAGGCTGGCGGTGCTGGACGCGGTCTGGAACAAGGAAATAGGCCGGCTGGGCGCGCACTGCTCGCTGCTGGGCGTAGATAAAGGTTTCATCCTGGTCAAACCGACTTCTTCCGCGGCGGCCAGCGAACTGGCTTTGCGCAGTTCCGTTCTGGTCAAAAGCCTGAACAAATATTTCAAGAGACCCTGGATAAAGGCCATCAAGACGGCCACCAGTATATAAACAGGAGTTAGACAGCCATGAACAAGACAGCTAATCCCAAAGAGGGAAATTACGACGCCTCTAATATCCAGGTCATGGAAGGCCTGGAAGCGGTGCGCAAGCGCCCCGCCATGTATATCGGTTCCACCGGCGTACAGGGGCTCCACCACCTGGTGTACGAGGTCGTGGATAACTCGATAGACGAAATTCTCGCCGGCGGCTGCAATAAGATAGACGTCATAATCAAAGACGACAACGTCTGTTCCATCACCGACAACGGCCGCGGCATCCCCGTGGACCCGATGAAGGAAGTGAAAGACCCCAAGCTTAAAGGCAAATCCGCCCTGGAAGTGGTGCTGACCGTGCTGCACGCCGGCGGCAAGTTCGACGGCGGCGGCTACAAGGTTTCCGGCGGCCTGCACGGCGTCGGCGTGTCCGTGGTGAACGCCCTGTCCGAATACATGGAAGTGCTGGTGCACCGCGACGGCAAGATCTGGCGGCAGGAGTACAAGCGCGGCAAGCCGCAGGCCGACGTGAAGACCGTGGGCACCACGGACCACCACGGCACCGTGGTCACCTTCAAGGCCGACACCGAGATCTTCGGCGAGGGCGTGCTGTCCTTCGACACCGTGTCCAACCGCCTGCGCGAGCTGGCGTTCCTGAACCCGGGCTGCCGCATCAATATCATAGACGAGCGCGAAGAGGGCAAGAAGCACGCCTTCTTCTTCGAGGGCGGCATCAAGCAGTTCGTGAAGTTCCTCAACACCAACAAGCAGGTCATCAACGACGAACCCATCTTCGTCTCCAAGACGGAAGGCGACACCATGCTGGACCTGGCCATCCAGTACAACACGGACTACTCCGAGACCATGTTCTCGTTCGTCAACAACATCAAGACCATCGAGGGCGGCACGCACGTGTCGGGCTTTAGGTCCTCGCTCACCCGCGTCATCAACGACTACATCAAGAAATACAACCTCACCAAGGACAAGGAATACAGCGTGACCGGCGACGACGTGCGCGAAGGCCTCACCGTCGTGGTGTCCGTGAAGATCCCCCATCCCCAGTTCGAAGGCCAGACCAAGACCAAGCTGGGCAACGGCGAGGTGGAAGGCGCGGTCAAAACCCTCACCGGCGAAGCGCTGGGCGTGTTCTTCGAGGAACATCCGTCCATCGCCAAGGCCATCTGCCAGAAAGGCCTGGGCGCCGCCGAGGCCCGCGAGGCCGCCCGCCACGCCAAGGACCTGGCCCGCCGCAAAGGCTCGCTCACCGATTCCGGCCTGCCGGGGAAGCTCGCCGACTGCCAGGAAAAAGACCCGAAGAAATCAGAGATCTTTATAGTAGAAGGCGACTCGGCCGGCGGCTCGGCCAAGCAGGGCCGCGACCGCGTGTTCCAGGCCATCCTGCCGCTGCGCGGCAAGATCCTCAACGTCGAGAAAGCGCAGCTGGTCAGGATCATCTCCAGCGAGATGATCCGCAACATGATCTCCGCCATCGGCACCGGCATCGGCGAGGGCGAGGACGGTTTCAACATCGAGAAGCTGCGCTACCACAAGATCGTCATCATGGCCGACGCCGACGTGGACGGCCAGCATATCCGCACGCTGATGCTTACCTTCTTCTACCGGCAGATGCGCCCGCTCCTGGAGCAGGGCCATGTCTATATCGCCCAGCCGCCGCTCTACAAGGTCAAGAAGGGCAAGTTCGAATCCTATTTCGACAACGAGGAGAAACTGCAGAAGTGGCAGCTCAAGGAAGCCCTGTCCGGCATCTCCGTGAAGGCCAAAGGCAAGAAACTAGAGGTCAAGGAGATCAGCGACCTGATCGAACTTATCATCGCGGCGGACAACACCAGCCGCAAGCTGGAGACCAAGAACCTGACGCTGAAAGATTACCTGAAATTCCAGGCCGACGGCAAGGTGCCGATGTACCGCATCGAGACCGGCCCCGAGACCTACCGCTACTTCTTCACCGAAGAAGAATGGGACGCCTACGAGACCGAGTACGTGAAGTCGAAGAAGGACGCCCTGAATAAGGGCGCCGTGGTGGTGGAGGGGGAGACCCCGGTGGAGATAGACGAGGACGACCTCGGCCCCGACTTCCAGACGCTGGGCGAGTTCACCCGCCTCAACAACATCTCGGCCAAGCTCAAGGCCCTGGGCCACAGCCTGAACGAATTCCAGATCGAGGACGAAAAAGCGCCTTCGCTGTTCGACCTGATCACGGAGAAGAACATCGTGTCCTCCAGGGACCTCAAGACCCTGATGGAGAACGTGATGAAGGCCGGCGCGGCCGGCGCGCACATCCAGCGCTACAAAGGTCTGGGCGAAATGAATCCCGCGCAGCTGTGGGAGACCACCATGGACCCGCTCAAGCGCAAGCTCCTCAAGGTCACCCTCGAGGACCCGGCCGAGGCCGAGAAGATGTTCACCACCCTTATGGGAGACAAGGTGGAACCGCGCCGCTTGTTCATCGAACAGAACGCCCTGGCCGCCCGCAACCTGGATATTTAATTAACGGAGCAAGATAAAATGGCAGAACATAAAGACCCCACACCGAAACCGCAGGAAAACCTGTTCGTCAACATCGTCGACCGCGACATCAGCGAGGAGATGAAGTCCTCCTATATCGACTACTCCATGAGCGTCATCGTGGGCCGGGCCCTGCCCGACGTGCGCGACGGCCTCAAGCCCGTGCACCGCCGCGTGCTCTATACCATGGACGACATGGGCCTGCAGCACAATAAGCCCTTTAAGAAATCCGCCCGCATCGTCGGCGACGTGATGGGTAAGTACCACCCGCACGGCGACGCCTCCATCTACGACACGCTGGTCCGCATGGCGCAGCCTTTCAGCCTGCGCTACATGCTGGTGGACGGGCAGGGAAACTTCGGCTCCGTGGACGGCGACCCCGCGGCCGCCATGCGTTACACCGAGGCCCGCCTCTCCGGCATCGCCGGCGAGCTGCTGGCCGACATAGAAAAAGAAACGGTGAAGTTCGTCCCCAACTACGACGGCTCCATGACCGAGCCCTCCGTACTGCCGGGGAAACTCCCCAACCTCCTGGTCAACGGCTCCTCCGGCATCGCCGTGGGTATGGCCACCAATATCCCCACGCATAACCTCGCCGAGGTCTGCGACGCCACCATCGCGGTGATGGAAAACCCGGCCATCGAGACCAAAGACCTGATGAAGATCATCAAGGGTCCCGACTTCCCGACCGGCGGCATCATCCGCGGCCGCAAGGGCATCAAGGATTACTTCGAGACCGGCCGCGGCTCCATCAGCACGCAGGCCCGCGCCGAGATAGAGGAGATGAAGGGCAA
>MGUK01000005.1 GCA_001799995.1 Elusimicrobia bacterium GWF2_62_30 | reverse complement strand
GCGTCTATTACAAAGGAGGCCTTGCCGGCGGCGTAGAGGACCATGGAATCAGCCGTCTCCGGGCCTACCCCCTTGTATGAAAGCAGCTCAGCGCGCAGCGCCGCGGCCGGCGCGGCGCAAAACCATTCCGCCAGCCCTTCCGGGTGCTCGCGCAGGACCCTGGCGCAGAATCCCTTCAGCCGCCGGGCTTTCTGCCGGTAATACCCGCTGGGACGCAAAGCTTTTTCAAGCGCGGGCAGGGGACAGGAAGCTATCGCTTCCACGGACAGCAGCCGTGCCCTGCTCAACGCCTCCAGCGCTTTCTCCACGTTCTTCCAGGAAGTGTTCTGGGTCAGGATGGCTCCGGCGCAGATCTCGAACCTGCCGGCGGCCGAAGGGGAGCCGTAGGAGCCCGGGGCATAGACGGGCGCGTGCGCGCCCGGCGGCGTGACGGGCCACCAGCCCTGCGGGCCGAAAGCCTTGAGCAGGCGGGAATAGATCTTTCTCAGGATTGCGGAAGAAGCCGCTTGATCTCCCGGAGCAGGTCTTCCAGGTTGTACGGCTTTTTCATGAAGTTGCGCGCGCCGCATTGTTTGGCCTTCTCTATGCTCTCCGGCTTGTCCAGCGTGGAAATGATAAGTATCGGGACGTGCCTGGTGAGATTGTCGCGCATCAGCGCGTTGCAGACGTCGAAACCGTTAAGCTTGGGCAGCAGCAGGTCCAGCAGGATCAGGTCCGGCTTCTCCCGCCTGGCCATGGCCAGCCCGGCCACCCCGTCGGAGGCGTGCAGGACGGTATGCCCCTCGGCCGCCAGGACTTCCTTCAGCACGGTGGAGGCGGCCTTGCTGTCCTCTATCATCACGATCTTGTGCCCGCTCATCCCGCCCTCCCCGGCCGGTAGCAGCCGGCCAGTTCGATATAAACCTTTTCGGACTTCACCAGGGCGGCGCACTCGTCGTCGGTAAGCGGCCTTTTGACCTTGCCGGGCGCGCCCATCACCATGCTGCGCGGCGGTATTTTTGACCCCGGGGTCACCACGGCGCCGGCGGCGATAATGCAGTATTCCCCTATCTCGCAGTCCATCACCACGGAGCCCATGCCGATCAGGCAATGGGAGCCCACCACGGAACCGTGGATGATGGCAGAATGCCCCACGGTGACGCCTTCGCCGATCACGACGGGCAGGTCCTTGTTGGGGTGCAGCACGGCCAGGTCCTGGATATTGGTGCCGCGGCCTATCGTGATGGGTTCCACGTCGGCCCGTATCACCGCCCCCGGCCAGACCGAGACTTCGTCGGCGAGCTTTACCCTGCCTATCAGGCAGGCGGAGGGATGGACCCAGGCGCCGGGCGGCACCTCGGGCGCGCTATTTAGGAATTTCTCTATCGGCATGGTTTCCTTTCTGGCGGGGCTCCGCCGCGTAATCATACTCGGGCTCCGACATGCGCAGGCCCCAGTAGATGAAAATGCTGCCGAAGGCCGGGATCAAATAGTAGAAGAGCCGGAAGATCAGGCTGGCGGTGAGAGCCTGGCCCAACGGTATCCCCATGCCGGAATAGGCGGCCGTCATGGCGGCTTCCATGGCGCCGAGCCCGCCCGGCAGGATGGGGATCACCGTCATGATCTGCCCGAGGGCGAAGCCTATGATCAGGGTGCTGGTATGCATATGCGTGCCCAGGGCCTGGAAGGCGAAATGAAGAATAAGGATATTGCAGATCCAGTCGAGGCAGATGTAGGCGGCCACCACTGGCAGCTCATAGCGCCGAGCCTGGATGGTGTGGATGCCCTTGGCCAGTTCGGATTCGAACTCTATGAAAGTCTCTTCGGGGATCTCTTTTTTGGAGAAGGCGTACAGGATATGGTTGACCAGGCTGTAGATCTTGCGGGCCCAGACGGAGCGCAGTTCGTGGTGGAAGAACAGCAGCACCAGGATGAAGGCGAAGGAGAGCACGGCCAGCACGCCGGCTATCCCCTCGAAAAAGCTCATCCCCGAGCCGGTGGACTTGACCATCTGCAGGACCATGCCTTCCACGATGATCAGGGAAAGCACCAGGTAGATGAACACGCTTATCACCACGGAGGAGGTTACGCTGATGCCGTAGGGGATATTGCGCTTGCTCAGCAGGTGGGCGCGCGTGGCGAAGCCGCTGACCCCGCCGGAAGAAACGAAATAGTTCACCGTGGTGGAGACGTAAGCTATGCCGATAGCCTCCCAGAAGGGCAGCTTGTGCCCCAGGATCTTGAGCACCTCCCACATGGAAAGGCCGATGAAGATATAGCTTACCACCGAGAAAAGGAAAGAGAGGAAAAGGTAAAAGGGTTTGGCGGTCTTTATCGTTTCAACGATGGCCTCAAGGTTGGGATAGACCAGCCCGCCGAGGATGACCAGCGACACGAGGATAGGCGCGTAGATAAGCAGCTTTTTCTTGAGGTCCGCTCTTCGCATATGTGATAAAATATACCTGCCGCACTTTACTAACTGCCCCCTCGCGGCGCTTATATACTATTGTAAATCTTTCCGGCGTTCAATAAAAGGGCCATGTCCACAAAAAGATTCGATTTCCTCGTGATCGGCAGCGGCGTAGCCGGCCTGCTGGCGGCGGAGAAGCTGGCCAAAGCCGGGACGGTGGCCGTGATCACCAAGCGCGCGCCCGAGATCTCGAACACGAACCTCGCCCAGGGCGGCATCGCCGCCGTCACCGCGGTGGAGGACAATTTCGACCTGCATATAGCCGATACGCTGCGCACCGGCGCCGGCCTTTCCGACACGGAGATAGTAAAGCTTACCGTTATGGAAGGCCCCGAGCGGGTGCGGGAACTGGTGGCCCTGGGCACGGAATTCAGCCGCCGGAAGGGCTTTTTCGAGCTCGGGCTGGAAGGCGGGCACTCGCGCCGCCGCATCCTGCACGCGGCCGACGCTACCGGCCGCGAGATAGAGCACACCCTGCTGAAGGCCTGCCGGCGCGATAAGAACATCAAATTCTTCCCCGGCTTCGCGGCCGTGGACCTGATCCTGCGGGGCCGCCCGGCGCGCACCCGCCCGCAGAAGAACGTCTGCCTCGGCGTTTACGCCCTGGAAGCCGCCACCGGCAAGGTGCACAGCTTCCTGGCCGGGAGCACACTGCTGGCCTCGGGCGGGGCCGGAAAAGTATACCGCTACACCACCAACCCGGACGTGGCCACCGGCGACGGCATGGCCATGGCCTACCGGGCCGGGCTGCGGCTGCTGAACATGGAGTTCGTGCAGTTCCACCCCACCTGCCTCTACCACCCGCAGGAAAAATCCTTCCTTATCTCCGAAGCCCTGCGCGGGGAGGGCGGCATCCTGCGCGGGGCCTCCGGCGAGGCCTTCATGAAGAAGTATTCCCCCGACCGGGAGCTGGCGCCGCGCGACATAGTGGCCCGCGCGATAGACGCTGAGCTCAAGCGCACCGGCGCCGACTGCGTGTACCTCGACATGACCCATTTAAGCGCCGCTTTCCTTAAAAAGCGGTTCCCCACCATCCACGCTAAATGTCTGCAGCTGGGCATAGATATCACCCGGCAGCCGATCCCGGTGGTGCCGGCGGCGCATTTCTTCTGCGGCGGCGTGGAGACCGACCGCAACGGGCGCACCGCCCTGCCCGGGCTTTACGCGGCCGGCGAAACGGCGCATACCGGCCTGCACGGCGCCAACCGCCTGGCCTCCAATTCCCTGCTGGAGGCCTGCGTCTTCTCGCACCGGGCGGCGCAGGCCATCATGGCCGACGGCCGCAGCCTGCCGCGCGGGGCCGCCCCCGTGCCGTGGCAGACCGGCAACGCGCGCCCCTCCGACGAGGCCGTCATCATCAGCCATAACTGGGACGAGATCCGCACGCTGATGTGGAACTACGTGGGCATAGTGCGCAGCAATAAGCGCCTGGACCGCGCGCGCGCCCGCGTGAAGATAATTTCCGACGAGATCGTGAAATACTACTGGGATTTCCTGCTGACCACGGACCTGCTGGAACTGCGCAATATCGCCTGCCTGGCCGGCGTGATAATACGCTCGGCGGCCGGCCGCAGGGAAAGCCGCGGCCTGCATTTTACGGTGGATTACCCGGCAGCCTCTAAGAAGTTCCTGAAGCCCACGGCGGCGGACAGGTATCACTAACGACCATGGACAAACTCATAATCAGCGGCGCCCGCTCGCACAATCTCAAGAACGTCAGCGTGGAGATCCCCAAGAACCGGCTGGTGGTGATCACCGGGCTTTCCGGCTCGGGCAAATCCACGCTGGCCTTCGACACGATCTACGCCGAGGGCCAGCGCCGCTACGTGGAATCCCTGTCCGCCTACGCCCGGCAGTTCCTGGAGCAGATGGACAAGCCCGACGTGGATTCCATCGAGGGCCTTTCCCCCGCCATCGCCATCCAGCAGCACAGCCCGTCCAAGAACCCCCGCTCCACCGTGGGCACGGTGACGGAGATCTACGACTACCTGCGCCTCCTTTTCGCCAAGGCGGGGCGCCCCTTCTGTCCTTCCTGCCGCCGCCCCATCAAGGCCTGGTCGGCCCAGGGCATAACCGCGGAGATCACGGCGAAGTACGCCGGCAAGAAGATCCGCATCTTCTCCCCGCTCGTGCGCGGCCGCAGCGGCACCTACGAGGAGCTGTTTTCCCGCCTGCGCAAAGCCGGCTTCACCAAGGCGCGGGCGGACGGCAAGGTCTTCCAGCTAGAGAGCCCGCCGGCCCTCAAGCGCTACGTCAAACACGACATCGACCTGTTCGTGGACGAATTTACCGTCTCCAAAGACGACCGCGAACGCCTCGGCGAGGCCGTCGAGCTGGCGCTGGCGCAGTCGAAAGGCCTGCTCAGCGCGGAGGAGGCCGGCAAGGCTTCCGGCGACCTCTACAGCGAAAAGAACGCCTGCCCCTCCTGCGGCCTCAGCTTCCCTGAGCTGGAGCCCAGGCTTTTCTCCTTTAATTCCCCCCATGGGGCCTGCCCGGAGTGCGACGGGCTGGGCGTAAAGATAGAGATCGCCGCCGACCTGGTCGTGCCCGACGAGTCCCTGTCCGTCAACGGCGGCGCGCTGCAGGCCTGGGCCAACCCCGTCACCACGCGCACGCACAGGTGGAAAGGCGCCTGGTCGGGGTACTACTCGGAAATGCTCACCGCCGCGGCTAAAGAAAGCGGCATAGACCTTAACAAGCCCTGGCAGGACCTGCCCAAAGCCCACCGCGACCTCCTGCTTCACGGCAGCGGGGCTTTCGAGGGCGTCGTTACCAACCTCAAGCGCCGCCACACCGAAAGCGAATCCGATTTCGTTAAAGAAGAGATCTACACCAAGTTCATGCGCGAAGCCGTCTGCCCTAAGTGCAGGGGCCTCAGGCTGAAGCCTGAAGCCCTGAGCGTGCTGGTGGACGGCAGGAATATAGCCCAGCTGGCGGCGCTGCCCATAGCCGCCGCCAGGCAGGCCATGACCGCGCCGGACCTGACGGACACGGAAAAGGCCATCGCGCGGCTTATCCTCAAGGAGATAAATTCCCGCCTGAACTTCCTTAACGACGTCGGGCTTGGCTACATTTCCATGGACCGCCGCTCGGAAACCCTGTCCGGCGGCGAGGCCCAGCGCATACAGCTGGCCACGCAGATAGGCTCCGGCCTTACCGGCGTGCTTTACGTGCTGGACGAGCCTACGATAGGCCTGCACCAGCGCGACAATGCCAAACTGATAAACACCCTGAAATCCCTGCGCGACATCGGCAACACCCTGCTGGTGGTGGAGCACGACGAAGCCGTGATCCGCGCCTCCGACCACGTGATAGACCTGGGGCCGGGCGCGGGCCTGGCCGGCGGCCGGATAGTGGCGCAGGGCACCCCGGCGGAGATAATGAAAGACAAGAACTCCGTGACGGGCCCCTACCTGAGCGGCGAAAGCCAGACCACGCTTAAAAGGGAGCTGCGCCCCCCCTCCGGGAAATTCCTGGAATTTACCGGGGCGCGGCAGTTCAACCTCAAGGAGATAGACGTAAAGATCCCGCTGGGCCTGTTCGTCAGCATCTGCGGCGTCTCCGGCTCGGGCAAATCCACGCTGCTCTACGAGATAGTCTACAAGGCGCTGGCGCGGGAGCTCTACAAGTCCAAAGAGGAACCGGGCGCCTTCCGCTCCATGAAAGGGGCGCAGCACATAGACAAGGTCATAATCGTGGACCAGTCCCCCATCGGGCGCACTCCCAGGTCCAACCCCTCTACGTACAGCGGCGTGTTCAACCACATAAGGGACCTCTTCGCGGCCCTGCCCGAGGCGAAGCGGCGCGGCTACGAGCCCGGGCGCTTTTCCTTCAACGTGAAGGGCGGCCGCTGCGAGACCTGCCAGGGCGACGGCACGATAAAGATCCAGATGCAGTTCCTGCCCGACGTCTACGTGAAATGCGACGAATGCGGGGGCAAGCGCTTCAACGACGATACCCTGGCGGTGAAGTTCAAGGGCAGGAGCATCGCCGACGTGCTGGACCTCTCGGTGGAGGAGGCCTGCGCGCTTTTCGCGGATATCCCGCGCATCTCCAAGATCCTGGCCACCATGCGCGAGGTGGGGCTGGATTACCTGAAGCTGGGGCAGAGCGCCACTACGCTCTCCGGCGGCGAGGCGCAGCGCCTGAAGCTGGCCGAGCAGCTGGCCAAGCGCGCCACGGGCCGCACCCTTTACATCCTCGACGAGCCCACCACGGGGCTGCATTTCGCCGACGTGGGCAAGCTCCTGAAGGTGCTGCACCGTCTTACGGACGCGGGCAACACCGTGCTGGTGATAGAGCACAACCTGGACGTCATCGCGGCTTCGGACTGGCTGGTGGAGCTGGGGCCGGAAGGCGGCGACGGCGGCGGGCGGCTGGTCTTCTCCGGCCCCGTCTGCGACGCCCTGAAGGTAAAAGGCTCCCACACCGGCAAATACCTGAAAGAACACCTCGCCCTGAAAAAACCCGGCATCTGCTGACCCCTCCCCTGCCGGCCGTGTGCCGCAGGGGCCGGAACGCAAACCGCGCGGGGACCTGTCGCTTGCGCTCCATCCGGCACACCGTGCCTCGCTCATCCTCCGGCCTCGGCGCTATGCAAGCCTCGGCCTCCGGAAGGGTTTGCTTATCCGGCCCCTGCGGCGCACGGCGGTCCGTCCCTCCAAAGAATACTGCGCAAGCCTGCGGCCGTCGAGCGGAGAGGGTTAGCAAAACCTTCCGACGACCGAGCCTTGCGTAAGCGGCGAGGGAGGAGGATGAGCGACGGCCACGGTGTGGCCTAGCGCGTTTTGATAACCCTCTCCGCTCGACGGCCGCCGGATGCAGCGCATCCGATACATCGAGCGGCTTTCTATAATATAGTTATTTCTTCAGGCCGAACTGGGTGAAGGTGTAGGAGGAGAACTGCATGGGCTTGAAGGTGAAGCTGTTGGAGTTCGACGAGAGGGACGTGCCGTTACTGGCTGGCTTGGCGCCGTATTCTTCCAGCCAGGCGTTCCACCGGCGCGCGAAATCGCGCCGGTCGTTGATGCGGTAGGTCTTCCACAGGGCCGTCTTCACGTCCGCGCCGTCGCGCAGCGCGGAGCAGAAGTTCTTGAACTGCAGCCGGGTGTTGGGCTTGTAGAGATAGGAGACCGTGGCAAAAGACTGCAGGTACCAGTCGGAGATGGCGGCGTCGGTCTTGATATCGTCGAGCTTCGCGTCGAAGAATTTCTCGGGCGGGATGCGCCGGTCCACGGGGAAATAGGTGAGCGCCCGCGACCAGGGCCCCCCTTCCGGGAAGACCACGTCCTCAAGATACACCGCCAGCCCCTCGTTAAGCCACTGCGGGGAATAGGTGAGCTTCTCCGCGAAATAGCCCTCGAAATACAGGTGCCCCAGCTCGTGGGCTATGGTAGCCTTCAGCTTGGTGAGGTCCCCGTTGTCATACACAACTACGGTCTTTTTCGCGGAATAGGCCAGGCCCTTGGACCATTTCGGGGGAGCGAATTCCCCCTGCTGGTAGGAGGCCTGCGAAGCGTAGATGTAGATCTTGGCCTTTTCCCGGGTCATCCACGGCGCGAACATGGACATGGTGAGCCGCGTGGCCGAGTACATGCGCTCCAGCTCCAGGATTATGGAGCTGGGCGACCAGGCGGATTCGTAGAGCACTTCGAAGTGCGGCGAGGATTTTACGTGCCAGTTGGACACTTTGGGGGCGGCGCCTATCTCCGCGCCGAAGGCGGCGGAGGCCGTAAGAAGCAGGCAGCAGAGG
>MGUK01000004.1 GCA_001799995.1 Elusimicrobia bacterium GWF2_62_30 | reverse complement strand
CCAGGGTCACGGCGGCGGTGCTGGTCTGCATGATAGCCGCAAAGATCGTCCTGGTCGCCGTCGATCCCGGCCTGGATTTCCGGCTGACCTGGATCGCCCTGGCCGCGGCCGCGCCGGGGCTGCTCTTCAGCCCGCGGCGGCTGGAGCTCCTGCGCCGGACCGACTGGAGCACGCTGGCTTTCTTCGCCGCCATGTTCGTGCTTATGCGGGCGGTCTGGGACACCGGTACCTTCCAGTGGCTGATCGCGCGCACGGGCGCGGACATCACCGGGACGGGCGCGATAACCGTGGTGAGCGTGCTGCTCAGCCAGCTTATCTCCAACGTGCCGCTGGTGGCGCTGTACCTGCCGCTGCTGCAGCACGCCGGGGCGGGGCTGCCGTCCCTGATGGCGCTGGCCGCCGCCTCGACCATAGCGGGCAACATGTTCATCCTGGGCGCCGCCAGCAACGTCATCATAATCCAGACCGCGGAAAAAAGGTCCGGGCAGACCATAACCTTCCTGGAATTCGCCCGCATCGGGCTGCCGCTTACTTTCATAAATGCCATAATATACTGGCTTTTCATAGCGAACTTCTGAAACTTATGGACCTCGACAAAGAAAACCAGAAAAAACTGCAGGGGATCTTCTCCTTCACCATCCTCCCTTACTGGCTGCACTGGGTGGGCTCTTCTTTCTCGGTAGCCTATGTCGCGGCTTTTTACGCTTCGGGCCCCTATTCCCCGGCGCAGAATGAGCTTTTGGCCAGCAACGGCATCGTGATCGTGATCATGTTCACGCTCGCCTATATCTGGGCGCGCCCGGCCATTTTGTACCGCAAGACGCAGACCGAGGAGTTGAGGGGGAAGATGCGCCGGCGTATAGAGAACGCCTACCGCGACGGCGGCATCCTTCTGCTCGCGATGGTGCTTACAAGGCTGGCCTGGGGGCTGTTCAGGGGCGGCAGCATGCCGCCGGGAACGATGCCGGCGATCCTGCTCGGCCTGCTGGTGCAGGCCTGCACGCTGCCGATAGCCATCGACTGGATACGGACCAAGAACAGCCTTATAATGGGCATGCTTTACAGCGATAAAGAGCTGTACCGGCTCCGGCCCGGGTTTTCCCTGCCGCTTTACATCAAGATAGTGCTGCTCATCGTCGCCTATGCGCTGGCGCCGTTCGCGCTTATCTACCTGTCGGCGGATTTCGGCACCGCTTTTTCCGCCTGGTCGGTGGACATGCGCAACCTGCTTTTCACCTGCACCGTTAACCTGCTGGTGGGCCTGGGCGTGCTCTTCTACGGTATCCAGCGGCCGATGGACGGCCTGATCGAGAAAATGCGTCGCGTTTCCGCCGGGGACTACGACGTGATGACGCATATCTATTTTTCCGACGAGGTGGCCAGGCTGAAGGCCGGCTTCAACGAAATGGTGGCGGGCCTGCGCGAACGCAAGGAGATGGAGGACGCCTTCGGCAAGTATTTCTCGATAGAGGTGGCCAAAGAGCTGATCAAGAACAAGAAGGTGAACCTGGGCGGGGAGTACATGGACGCGGCCGTGATGTTCTGCGATATCCGCAACTTCACCCCGCTCAGCGAGAACCTGTCCGCCGGCGAAATGGTGGAGTTCCTTAATACCTATTTCGGGTACATCACGCCGCCCATCGCCGCCCACAACGGCATCATCAACAAGTTCATGGGCGATTCCGTCATGGCCGTCTTTACGCCGCTGCTGGGCTCGGGGCATTTCGCCTCGGACGCGGTGCGCGCGGCGGTGGAAATGCGCCAGGCGCTGGCGGCATACAACGCCTCCGGGAAAGCCCCGGCCGAGATCAAGTTCGGCATAGGCGTGCACTCCGGGCGGCTGGTGGCCGGCAACGTGGGCACGCTTTCGCGGCTGGAGTACACTTTTATCGGCGACACCGTGAACACGGCGGCCAGGCTGCAGTCGAAAACGAAGGACTTCTCCACCGACATCCTGGTAAGCCAGGCGGTGCTGGACGGCCTGGCCGGCCGGGCCGCCGACCTGCGCTTTGAAAGCGCCGGCAGCGCGGAGCTGAAAGGCAAGAAAAAACCAGTGGAGCTTTACAAGATCCTGTGATCCCGCTGCTTTACCTGACCGACAAAGCCAACAAAAACCTTATCCCCGACGAGAAAGGCGTGGAAAGCGCCTTCGCCGAAGCGGGGATAAAAATAGACGTGCGCGTGTGGGACGAAACGGACTGGGCGCCGTACGACAATATTCTCATACGCACCCCGTGGGATTATTCCCTGAAGCCGGAACTTTTTCTGCAAAAGATAGCCGAAGCCGCGCGGCGCGGGGCGACGGTGCTGCACCCGGAGAAGACGGTGCGCTGGAATATCGATAAGCGCTACCTGGTGGAGCTCTCCGAAGCGGGGCATAAGGTGGTGCCGACTCATGTCGAGGACGGCTTCAGGGCCGGGAAGCTTGAAAAATATTTCGCGAGGTACGGCACGCTGGTGCTCAAGCCCCGCGTGGGCGCGGGCGGCAGGGACACGTTCAAGGTCTCGCCGCAGGACGACCTTTCCTGTGTCTCCGTGCTGGCCGGTACTTCGGTGCTGATCCAGCCTTTTGTGCCGGAGATAGAAACGTTGGGGGAACATTCCTTCATCTTCTTCGAGGAAAAATTCTCCCATGCCGTAGTAAAGCGTTCCAGGCGGGGGGAATTCCGCGTGCAGGGCCTCCACGGCGGCACCGTGCACCCCTATTCCCCGCCGGAGGCCGAGATAGACGAGGTGACGCGCATTCTGAAGTCCGCGGGCCGCGACACCCTCTACGCCCGAGTCGACGCCGTCAACTGGAACGGCCATTTCCACCTGATGGAGTTGGAGATCCTCGAACCCGAGCTCTTCTTCCGCTTCAACCCGTCCGCCATGCCCCTCTTCGCCCGCGCCGTCCGCCACCGCCTCAAAGCCTAAAGACTGCCAGCTCAAATTCCCTGGACCGCGAGGTGCCCGGTCGGGGCCGGTGAAGGTGTGGGCCCGTCGGGCACGCTATCGGCCACACCGTGGCCGCGCTCGCCACTCCCTCGCCGCGCTACGCAAGCGGCTTCGGTCCGTGACGGCCCTCCGAACCCACACCTTCACCGTCCCCTCCAGTTTCCCGGGCCCCGAGCGTTTCACCAAAACTCAATTGAGCGGGACCGGAGGGACGGACGCGGGGACCGGGTTAGCAAACCCTTCCGTAGGCCGAGGCTTGCATAGCGCCGAGGCCGGAGGATGAGCGAGGCACGGTGTGCCGAGCGCGGTTTGCGTTCCGGTCCCCGTGGCCGTCCCGACGACATCTTGCGGTCCATGGCAGTGAAGGACTATAGACTGCCATAAGGGAAAGTGAATTATGTAGAATAATTGGCAATATGAACGAAACCAAGAACCTTATTAAAATGCTGGCCGAGGCCATCGATTCGGGGCGCGCGGCGGCTTTTGTGACCCTTATTTCCGTAGGCGGCTCCACCCCGCGCGAGGCCGGCGCCAAGATGCTAGTCTACTCGGACGGAGCTATCGAAGGCACCATAGGCGGCGGCGCCGTGGAAGCCCTCGTCATGAAACAGGCCTTGAAATGCATAGAAAAAGGCGAAGGCGGCAAGTTCGTCTTCCAGCTCAAGCCCGACGGCAACACCGGCATGATCTGCATGGGCGACATGGAAGTCTATATCGACGTCTACAAGAACCCCCTGAAGGTGCTCCTCCTCGGCGGCGGGCACGTGGCCCTCAAGGTTGCCGAGGCCTGCCGCATGGCCGGCTACCCCTACGCCGTAGCCGACGACAGGAAGGAGTTCGCCAACGCCGAGCGCTTCCCTCAGGCCGCCGCCATCATAAACGAATTCCCGCACAAAGCCGTGCAGGCCGCCGCCGTCGACAATGACACTTACGTCGTAATAATGACCCGCGGCCACGCGCTGGACAGGGAATGCCTGGAAGCCGCCATGAAGAGCGGCGCCGCCTATATCGGCATGATAGGCAGCGCTCCGAAAGTGCGTGAGATCTTCCGCCTGCTGGGCAAAAAAAAGCTTTACCCGCTCAAGGACACGCGCGTGCATTCGCCCATCGGCCTTAACCTGGGCGGCAAGACCCCGGGCGAGATAGCCGTGTCGGTCATGGCCGAGATCATCAAGACCCATTACGCCAAGGACGGCCGGCACATGAAGGTGGCGCAATAAACGAGGCCGCCGCCGCGCCCTGAAGACCGGTGTAACAAAGGTTACAAAGACCCGTGCCGCCTATAGAGGCGTGCAGGACTATGGCATCGCCGCTATCAAAGATAAACCCGAATATGATATAACTCTATATTAAGTGCGGAAAAGATTTTTAAGGAAGTTTAAAACAAGCAAGAGGGGAACGACCAATGAAGAATATCGTGAAAACACTGCTGGCGGGACTTTTACTGCTGCCGGCTTTTTCAATGCGCGCCAGCGCCCAGCAGGATAAGTACGCGCAGCTCGCCAACGAACTTATAGAGGCCGGCGCCGAATTCCAGGGCAAAAAGATAGCCGTTATCCCTTTCTCCTACGCCGATAACCGGACCGGGGCCACCAAGGACGGCGCCGTGATCTCCGAGCGCCTCACCATGAAGCTCATCAACAAGCGCAAATTCGAGATAGTGGAGCGCGCCATGCTCGACAAGGTCATGGGCGAGCTCAAACTCCAGTCTTCCGGCATCATGGACGCCAATTCCACCCAGCAGCTGGGAAAACTGCTCGGCGTGCAGGCCATAATCACCGGCACCATGATCGAGACGAGCAACGGCCAGATAGAGGTCAACGCCCGCCTGATCAAGACCGAGACCGCCCAGGCGGTGGGCGCTTCGCAGGTTACCGTGGAAAAGAACTGGATAGGCGACGCCGCCAGCCCCCAGCAGCCCCGGCAGACCTACGCCCAGCCCCAGTACCAGGAGGCCCAGCAGCCCGAATACGAGCCGGCGCAGCAGGAATACGCCCCCCAGTACGCCCCCAAACAGAGAAGGAACTACGTCGCCAAAAAGAAGGGCGAGAACGCGTACGGTTTCTTCGATATCTTCATCGGCTTTGGTTCCCCCAAAATGGACCTGGAATTCTATAATTCCGAAGGCAATATTTATCCCTATGAGCTGAACATGAACGGCGCAGGGGCATGGGAGACCACGGCGCAGTATACCTCCATTGAAGCGAAAAATGTACAAATGGATGGTTTCGGGCCTTTCGTTATGCGCGTCGGCGGCTTCGGCAACGCCAATATCGGCGGCGCTTTCGAATTCGGTTACGAAAAGAAACACCTCTCCGCTACGAAGATAGACTGGTCTTTCGATTACGGAAACCCGATAACCTTCAGCCCATATACCGAGGACTGGCTCTCCATCTCTTCGTTCTACATGGGCGGCGACCTGCTCATCCGGTTCACCAAGAAAAGCCCCGTCGAGCCTTATGTCGGTATCGGGTGCGGTTTCTCGCTCAATTCCATAACCATGCCTAATGTGTGGAGCTATACCAACTCCGCCTGGAGCACGCCTACGGAAGATTTCGCGCTGGGCTTTGTCTTGAACATGCCGGTCGGCCTGCGCTTCAAGGTGGGCGACACGATGCAGCTGCTGGCGGAAGCCCGCTACCAGCTGAACACCATGAGCTTCGACCGCGGTATAACCAGCGAGCGCGACGTCCTGACGCTCAAAGGCATGTACTTCAACGTCGGCATGGGCTTCACCTTCTGACGAGGGCCGCGGATAGCCGAAGGCAATAACAGATCATCCCGGAGTTCCCGCTCTTCCCGCGCCGCCAACGGCGGCGGGTAGGGCGGGGGGAACCCGTCCGACCGCCGCCTGGGAAGGAGTCGCGTATATGCCGAGTTTCATCCTCAACGAACGCCTGATCCATACGGACGAGCGCCCCGGAATGGTCCTGCTGGAATTCGTCCGCGACGTCACCTGCCTGTCAGGCACCAAGGAAGCCTGCCGCGAAGGCGAATGCGGCGCCTGCACCGTGCTGGTCGGCACCCGGCAGGCGGACGGCGGCGTAGCCTATAAGGCCTGTGCCTCCTGCCTGCTGCCCATAGGCGACGTGGACGGCTGCCATGTCGTTACCGTGGAAGGCCTCTCCGGCGAATCCCTTACCCTCGTACAGCAGCTCATCGTCGAACATAGCGCCTCCCAGTGCGGGTTCTGCACCCCCGGCATAGTCCTGTCCCTGACCGGCTTCTGCCTGGGCAGCCCCAAGCTTTCCTACGACGACGCGATAGACGCGCTGGACGGCAATATCTGCCGCTGTACCGGCTATGTTTCCATCCGCAACGCGGCGCGCGCGCTGTGCGAAAGGCTGGCGGGGGCCGCGGCCGACCCGGCGCAGCGCCTGGCCGCGCTGGTGGCCGCGGGTGTGGTGCCAGGGTATTTCGGCGCTATCCCGGAGCAGCTCGCGCAGCTGCACGCGGCTCCCGCGCAGGCCGTCCAGGGCGCGGTGCTCGTGGCCGGCGGCACGGACCTGTTCGCGCAGAGACCCGAGCAGCTGCTTGAAAGCGATCTTTGTTTTCTGTCCGCACGCTGCGACCTGGACTACATCCGCGTGGACGGCGAAGTGCTGCGCGTCGGCGGCGCGGTCACGATAGAGGATTTCCGCCGGTCGGAGCCTGTACGGAAACATTTCCCGGGCCTGCCGGAAGATCTGCTGCGGCACTCTTCCACCATACTGCGCAACAAGGCGACACTGACAGGCAATGTCGTCAACGCCTCCCCAATCGGCGACGCGACCATCATCCTGCTGGCGCTGGACGCGAAGCTCGTCATAGAGACCGCCGGCGGCGCCCGGCGGGAGGTACGGCTCGAGAATTTTTTCCAGGCTTATAAGAAGGTGGACCTGGCCTGCGGCGAGCTGGTCAGCGAGATCGTGATCCCGCTGCTGCCGGCCGGCGCCCGCTACCATTTCGAGAAGGTGTCCAACCGGGCCATGCTGGACATCGCGGCGGTCAACTCCGCGCTGCGGCTGACCTCCGCGCCGGACGGCAGCATCGCCGACCTGCGCATTTCCGCCGGCGGCGTGGGCCCTGTCCCTTTCCTGCTGGGCGGCCTCGAAGCTTTCCGCGGCAAGAAACTGACCCCGGAGACCGTCGACGCCATCGCCAAGTCGGCCGAGAGTGCGGCCAAGCCGATAGACGATATACGCGGCGCCGCGGCATACAAGAAACTCCTGCTGGGCCAGCTGATGCGCGCGCATTTCGCCCCTGCCGTCGTGGAGGCCGTATGAGGAACGAAGACACCACGATGCATGTGCGCGGGACGTCGCAGTTCGTGGACGACATTCCGGTCTCTGCCGGCGCCCTGCACGCGGTGCTGTTCACTTCGCCGGTGGCCCGCGGCAAAATACGTTCCCTGGATATCTCCAAAGCCGCAGCCGCTCCGGGAGTGGCCGCGGTCTATACCTACCGCGACGTGCCGGGCCTCAACCAGGTCGGGCATATGATGAAGGACCAGCCCTTGCTGGCCGTAGACAGCGTGGAATATATCGGCCAGCCTATAGCGCTGGTCGTGGCCGAAACGCAGCGCGCCGCGCGCCGCGCGATGCGGCTCATCGAGGCCGACATCGAGAAGCTGGAAGCGGTCTTCGACCCGCGCGAGGCGGCGGCCAAAGGCATGATACACGGCAAAAAGCGCATGCTGGTCAGCGGCGACCCCGACGCGGCCTTCGCCCGTTGCGCGCATGTCGCGCAGGGCCGGCTGGCCAGCGGCCCGCAGGAACATTTCTATTTCGAGACGCAGCGCGCTCTGGCGGTCCCCGGCGAGCACGACACCATCAAGGTACACGCCAGCGCCCAGTCACCGGGCGCTTTTCATCACCATCTGGCCGAAGTGCTGGGCATCCCCATGCACAAGGTGGAGCTGGATATCCGCCGGCTCGGCGGCGGGTTCGGCGGCAAGGAATCCACGGCGGTCTGGATCGTCGCGCCCGCCATGGCCGCTTTCCTGCTCAAGCGCCCGGTCAAACTGGTCCTGGAGCGAAACGACGATATCGCCACCACCGGCAAGCGCCACGCCTACGAATACGACTACAAGCTCGGGCTCGACGCCGAGGGGAATATCCTCGCCTACGAGGTGACCCTCTTCCAGCACGCCGGCGCTTGCGCCGACATTTCGCCGGCCGTGCTCGGGCGCTCTTTCCTGCACGCCTCCGGCTCTTACCGCATTCCCAATATCCGCGTCACGGCCGTCAGCTGCCGGACCAATATCCCGCCCAACAACGCGTTCCGCGGCTTCGGCGTGCCCCAGGGCACGTTCGCGATCGAGGCCGCGCTGACCCGCGCCGCGGAGGTCATGGGCGTGGAGGCGGAGATGGTCAAACGCCGGAACCTGCTGCGCGACGGCGATACCCTGCCTTACGGCGTGACGCTTTCCGAAGTGAACGCCGCCCGCTGCTGGGAGACGCTGGATAAGAAAACAAACCTCGCGGCGCGCCGCGCGGCCGTTGCGGCCTACAACAAGGCGCATACGGATACCAAAAAGGGCCTGGCCGTGGTACCGGTCTGTTTCGGCATCTCTTTCGCGCAGATGGCGCTCAACCAGGCCAGTTCCCTGGTCAATATCTACGTCGACGGCAGCGTCTCGGTCAGCACGGGCGCGGTGGAGATGGGCCAGGGCGTAAACGCCAAGATCCGCGTCATCGCCGCCCGCACCCTGGGAATCAACGTAGATAAAGTCAGGGTGGACACCACTAACACCTCCCGCATCCCGAACGCTTCCCCGACTTCCGCCAGCACCGGGGCCGACCTCAACGGGATGGCCACCAAGTTCGCCTGCGAGAAGCTGTACGCCCGGCTGCAGGAATTCGCCGCGCGGCACTTTAAGGCGGCAGGTCCCGCTTCCGTGCAGATCCGCGACGAGAACATCTTTATAGACGGCAAGGCCGAGGCCTTGACCTGGGAGAAGTTCGTGGCGGCAGCGCAGTGGGCGCGCGTGGACCTGTCCGAACACGCTTTCTACGCCACGCCGAACCTGCATTATGATATGGAGACCGAGCGCGGGCGGCCTTTCGCCTATTACAGCTACGGCGCCTCGCTGACGGAGGTGCGCCTCGACTGCGTCCGCGGCACCTACAAGATAGAAGCCATCGACATAGTACAGGACGCGGGGGAGTCGCTGAGCCCCGCCATCGACCTTGGCCAGATAGAGGGCGCCGTGATCCAGGGGATGGGCTGGGCGACCATGGAGCAGCTCCGCTACGGCGCCGACGGGCGCGTGCTGACCGGCGTGAACGCCTACAAGGTCCCTGATATCAAGTTCTGCCCGAAACGCTTCGACGTAACGCTGTTGAAGGATTCCTCCAACCCTTACGCTGTCTGCAATAGCAAGGCCATAGGCGAGCCGCCCTTCGTGCACGGGCTGGGGGCTTACCTGGCCTTGTGCAACGCGCTACGCAGCGTGCGCAGGGACAAGGACGCGCCCTCCCTGCCGGTTACCCCGGAGAAGGCGTTCATGTACCTGCACGGGCCGGCCCAATGAAAAAGAAAGTGAAATTACGCTATTTCGGCCTGGCCGGGGAACGGCGCGGGATACAGACCGAATCGTACGAAACCGAGGCCGAAACCGCCCGGCAGCTGCTCCATGAACTCGAGGCCGGCAAAGTCATCACCCTCACCACCAATATCACCAAGGCCCTCATCAACGACAAATTCGTAGACTGGGACGCCCCCATCGCCGACGGCGACCAGGTCACCCTCCTCTCGCCCTTCTCCGGCGGCTGATACTCCGGGTGGGGGAATAGATAAAAACGGCGCCGCTGTGTGAACAGCGGCGCCGGTATTTTACGGTCTTATTTCTTCTGGTTAACGGCCTGTATGGCTTTCAGCACCTTTTCCGGGGTGAGGGGGAACTCGCGCAGGCGGGCGCCGGTGGCGTTGTAGAGGGCGTTGGCGAAGACGGGGGCGGCCCCGTTGATGCAGATCTCCGATACGCTCTTGGCGCCGAACGGCCCGGTCTCCTCGTACGAAGGCACCAGGATGGTCCTGAGCGGCGGCCGGTCGCGCATCGAGTAGATGTGGTAGTCCGCGAACGACGCGTTCTGCATCTTTCCGTCCTTGTCGAACAGGTATTCCTCGGTCAGCGCGTAGCTGATGCCGTTGAGGGTGCCGCCCTCGGTCTGGCCCTCGGCCAGCGCCGGGTTCACGGCGGTGCCGCAGTCTATGGTCGAGACGTAATTGAGCACCTTGATGAAGCCGGTCCAGGTGTCCACCTCTATCTCCGCGAAGTGCGCCGCGAAAGGCGGCGGGGACTTCTTGGTGATATGCGAAGCGGTGCCGATGATCTGGTACTGGTTCTTCTGGTACAGCGCGTAGTTGGCGATGTCCGAGTAGGTCACCTTCTTCTTTTCGTCCTTCTTGCTGTGCACGGCGGCGTCTTCGCAGAAGACCTCTGCGACGGGCAGGCCGAGCATCTCGGCGCCGGTGGCCAGGATCTGCCGTTTGGCGTCGGCCGCGGCTTTGCGCACCGCCTCGCCGGAGAGGTAGGTGGTGGATGAGGCGTACGCGCCCACGTCGAAAGGCGTCAGGTCGGTGTCGGAGGAGTAGACTATCATCTTATCGGTGGCGGTCTCCAGCTCCTCGGCGGCTATCTGGGCCAGCACGGTGTCCGAGCCGGTGCCCAGGTCGGTGGCGCCCACGAGCAGGTTGAAAGAGCCGTCCTCGTTGATCTTGATGGAAGCCGCGCCCATGTCGATGTCCGGGATGGAGGAGCCCTGCATCAGGCAGGCCATGCCGATACCCCGGCGGTAGCGGCCGGTCTTGCCGCGCCAGTCCTTGCGGTCCTTCCAGTTTATGGCTTCCGCGCCCTGTACTATGCACTCGGCCAGCGCGTTGGAGCCCACGGTCATAGGCGTGCCCTCGCGGCCCTCTCCCAGTGCTGCGAAGATCGGGGAACCTTCGCCCTCGCGGATGTGGTTGAGTTGGCGGAACTTCATGGGGTCCATGCCTATGGCCTCGGCCATCTGGTCCATCAGGGACTCCATGGCGAAGAAAGCCTGCGTGGCGCCGAAGCCGCGGTAAGCGCCGCCGACGGGCAGGTTGGTGTAGTAGGACTTGCCGTCGAACTTGATGTTCTCGCAGTGGTAGAGCGGCAGCACCTTGGAACCCGCGCACGAGACCACGGTAAGACCGTGGCCGCCGTAGGCGCCGGTATTATTGATGCAGTCCATGTTGATGGCGGTGATGGTGCCGTCCTTCTTCACGCCGGCCTGCAGGCGGATGCGGAACGGGTGGCGGGTGCGGCCGGTGCGGAAGGTCTCTTCGCGGTTGAACTGCCACAGGCAGGCGCGGCCGGTGCGCAGCGCGAACATCGCGGTGACGTCGTCGAGCAGCACTTCCTGCTTGCAGCCGAAGCCGCCGCCGATGCGGGGCTTGACCACGCGGATCTTCTGCACGGGCACGTCGAGGGTCTTGGCCACGATGCGGCGGCAGTGGAACGGCACCTGCGTGGAGGTGGTGATATGGATGCGGCCCGACGGGGCGAGCTGCGCCATGGAGGTATAGGGCTCGATGGGGCAATGCTGGGCGTAGGGGGTCTCGTAGGTCTGGTCGAACTTGAAATCGGCTTCTTTTAAGCCTTTCTCGAAGCTGCCGGCCTCGCAGGCCACGTGCGCGACCAGGTTCTTCTTGGGCTCGTAGGGTATAGGGATCGGGACATGGGCTTCGGCCTCGTCGTGGATGACCGGGGCGCCCGGGGCCATGGCTTCGTCGAGGGAGAAGACGGGCTTGAGCAGCTCGTACTCCACCTTGATGGCCTCGAGGGCGGCCAGAGCCTGCTCCTCGGTCTCGGCCGCTACGGCGGCCACGCGGTCGCCGACGAAACGCACCTTTTTATCGAACATGAAGGTGTCGTAAGGGGACGGCTCGGGGAAGCCCTGGCCGGCGGTGCAGTGGGCGATGCGCGGCACGTTGCCGTACCAGAGCACGGCCTTAACGCCCGGCATCTTTTCGGCCTTGGAGACATCGAGCTTCTTGATGCGGGCGTGGGCGTGGGGGCTCCAGAGCATCTTGACGATCAGCGCGTTGTTCGGCACGAAGTCGGCGACATAGGAGTCCTTGCCCAGGGCCAGTTGCAGCGCGTCTATCTTGGTGACGGAAGTGTTGACCTGTTTGAAGTTCTTAGCTTTTTCATGCCTGTTCATTTCCGGGCCCCCTTGGCGGAGGTTTTCTTCGCGGCAGGCTTGGGTTGCGCGGCCTGCTTGTCCAGCGTCTTGCGCAGGGCCACCCAGATCTTCTCGTAGCCGGTGCAGCGGCAGAGGTTGCCGTCCATATATTCCTTCACGATCTCGTCCTCGAAGACCTCCTCGGTCTCCATCAGGGCGGTGGCGCTCATGACCATGCCGGGGATGCAGTAGCCGCACTG
>MGUK01000003.1 GCA_001799995.1 Elusimicrobia bacterium GWF2_62_30 | reverse complement strand
ACTCGGCTTCGCTCCGCTTCATCCCGCTGGAAGAAATGGAAAAACAGGGCTACGGCAGCTATATCCCCAAGGTAAAGAAGTAGTCTTCCGCTCCGCCGGGGCTGAGCGCCGTTTGACAGGTTCCGGTACTTTGTTTTACATTATATATATGGCCGCATTTGTTCTTGCGGCGCAAGTTGTTAAAATTTGTCTATAGTTCTTTATTAAAGATGGTCCTGCTCCTGCTTTCTTTTGTAATTCTCCTTGTAAGCGCCGCTCTGTCGCTATGTTTCAGGCGCAGCCCGGCCCGCGCTTCCGCTGCCGGGGTCTATGGCGCCGTGGCCGCCTCCGTTGCCGGACTCGTGTCTGCCGGCCGGATCCTTCTTTCAGGCGGCACTGAAACTCTTTCCCTTCCCTGGCCCGTACCCCTTGGCTCACTAAGCTTTAACCTGGACCCGCTGGCCGCGTTCTTCCTGGTTCCCGTCTTCCTGCTCACGGCCTTCGCTGCCATCTACGGCTCGGACTACCTGAAATCCTACGCGGGCAAAAAACCGCTGGCCCTCGCCTGGGCGGCGTTCAACCTGCTTACCGCGGCCATGGTCCTGGTCATTACCTCGGCCAACGCCGTCCTTTTCATGCTGGGCTGGGAGCTGATGGCGGCCGCTTCCTTCCTGCTGGTGGTGTTCGAACATGAGAAAGCCCAGGTCCGCAAGGCGGCTTTCCTGTACCTGGTCGTAGGCGCGGCCGGCGCGCTTTTCCTCCTGCTGCTCTTTTCTCTGCTTTCCCCGTCCTCCCCTTCTTTCGATTTTTCGACGTTCAGGCGCCCGGAAGGGGTCCTCGCCGCCGCCGCTTTCCTGGCCGCGCTGGCCGGCTTCGGGTTGAAAGCCGGGTTCATTCCCTTCCATGTCTGGCTGCCGGAAGCGCACCCGGCGGCGCCCAGCCACGTTTCCGCCGTGATGAGCGGGGTGATGATAAAACTCGGCATCTACGGCATCATGCGCATGCTGTCTTTTCTCGCGCCCTGGCCCGCCTGGTGGGGCTGGACGCTGGTTTTTATTGGCGCGGTCTCCGGCCTCCTGGGGGTGCTTTTCGCGCTGTCGCAGCATGACCTTAAGCGCATGCTGGCCTATTCCAGCATCGAGAACGTAGGCATCATAATACTGGGCCTCGGGCTGGCCGTCGTCGGCACCTCGCACGGGATGTATCCGCTGGCGGCCCTCGCCTTCGGCGGGGCCCTGCTGCACGTGCTCAACCATGCCCTGTTCAAAGGCCTGCTGTTCATGGGCGCCGGGGCGGTGCTGCACTCGACCGGGACCACCGAGCTGGAGGCCCTGGGCGGCCTGGCCAAAAAGATGCCGCAGACCGCGTTCTACTTCCTGGTCGGTTCGGCCGCCATCTCCGGGCTGCCCCCCTTCAACGGCCTTGTCAGCGAATTCCTCATCTACCTGGGTTCCTTCGGGGCGCTAAGGGCCCGCGAGGCTTCCACCGTGTACGCGGCCGCCCTGGCTATCGGTTCTCTTTCCGCCATCGGGGCACTGGCGCTGGCCTGCTTCTCGAAGGCTTTCGGAACCTGCTTTCTCGGCGAGCCGCGTTCCGCGAACGCCGCCGGCGCGCACGAGGCCGGCCAGGCCATGCGCGCGGCCATGGCGGCCCTGGCCTGGGCCTGCTGTTTTATCGGCCTGGCTTCGCCGCTGCTGGTGGCCCCCCTCGCCGCCGCCGCCGGCTGCGTCCTGGACCCGCGCGCGGCCTCCGAACTGCTAAGGTACGCGCCCCTGCCCCTTTCCTACCTAAGCGCCGCCGCCGCGGCCTTCCTCGGCGCGGCGCTGGCCGTCGCCCTGCTCCGCGCGTTCGCGCTGCGCGGGCGCGTCCCGGCCGCCGGTCCCACCTGGGACTGCGGTTATGCCGCCCCCACGGCTAAAATGCAGTACGGCGCCTCCTCCTTCGCCCAGCCGCTCACCGACTTTTTTCAGCCGGCGCTGCGCGCGGCCAGGCATTACGCCGGCATAGCGGGCTATTTCCCGGGCAAGACCTCTTTCCATACCGAGAATAAAGCGCTCTTTTACGACAATTTCTATACCCCGGCCGCGGCCTATATCCGCCGCCTGGCTTTCCGCTTCAGCTGGCTGCAGCAGGGCCGCCTGCAGTTCTACATCCTCTATATCGTTACGGCCCTTATCGCGCTGCTTATCTGGAAGCTATGACCAAACAGCTGGCCCAATACCTGGTGGTCCTCGCCCTTTCCCCGCTGCTGCTCGGCGTGGTGAACAGGGTGAAGGCCTTTTTCGCCGGCCGGCGCGGGCCGCCGCTGCCGCAGCTCTATTTCGACCTTTACAAGCTGCTGCACAAGACGCCGGTATACAGCCGCACCACCACCCGGGTGTTCCGCGCGGGGCCCGTAGCGGCGCTGGCCTGCCTGCTGACGGCGCTGGCCATAGCGCCTTTCGGCGGCCGGCCGTCCTTCTTCGCGTTCGACGGGGATTTCATCCTGCTGGTCTACCTGCTGGGCATGGCCAGGTTCGCCACGGTCATAGCCGCGCTCGACACCGGCTCCAGCTTCGAGGGCATGGGCGCCAGCCGCGAGGTGCAGTTCGCGGTGTTCGCGGAGCCCGCGTTCTTCCTGGCGCTGGCGGCGCTGGCCAAGACCACCGGCGCCATGTCCGTGTCGGGCATCTTCGGCGCGCTCACCCCCGCGGTCTGGACCACGGCCGCGCCCGTGCTGGCCCTGGTGACGGCCGCGCTGTTCCTGGTCTTCCTCGCCGAGAATTCGCGCGTGCCCGCCGACGATCCCAACACCCACCTCGAGCTTACGATGATCCACGAGGTGATGGTGCTCGACCACAGCGGCCCCGAACTGGCCTTCATCCTCTACGGCGCGTCCCTCAAGCTCTGGCTGCTGGGCTCCTTCATAGCCTGCTCCGTGCTGCCCCGGCACTCCGGTTCCTGGCTGACGGACGCCGGGCTTTTCACCGCGGCCATGTTCGCCATCGCCGTCGTAGTGGGCGTAGTGGAATCGATAATGGCCAGGCTGCGCATGTCCAAGGTGCCTTACATGCTGATAACCGCGCTGGCCTTCTCCGCGCTGGCGCTGATCTTCCAGGTGGGCAGATAATGCATACTTTCGCCGAACTGATAATCGTCTTCGTGATCCTGCTGGACCTGGCCCTGGCGGTCACGGGGTCGCTGGCCACCTGCATCAGGATAGCCGCGCTGCAGGGCGTGGTGGCCGGCCTCCTGCCCCTCCTGGCCGGCGGCCATATAGAGACCCGCACCTTCCTCTTCGCGTTCGCGATAATCTTCCTTAAAGGCGTGGTTTTCCCCTGGCTGCTGCTCAGGGCGCGCGACCGCTCCGGGGCCGGCAAGGAAGTGGAGACGCTCATCAGCTACCCCGTCTCCATCCTGCTCTGCATCGGCGCCTTCATCGCCTCGTCGTGGCTGGGCTCGCGCCTGCCCCTGCCGACGGCCAACGTAGCCTGGATCGTGCCCGCGTCCCTGGCCACCATCTTCACGGGCTTCCTCTTGATAACCACGCGCACCAAAGCGATAACGCAGGTGCTCGGCTACCTGGTGATAGAGAACGGCATCTATATCTTCGGCCTGGCCCTTTTCGTCGAGCAGCCCATGATGGTGGAGCTCGCGATACTGCTGGACGTGTTCGTGGCGGTGTTCGTGATGGGCATAGCTATCTTCCATATCAGCCGGGAATTCGACCATATAGATACCGCGGAACTTTCGGAGCTTAACGACTGGCGCCGCCCGGAGGACGTGAAATGACGAACGCCCTCCTGCTCCTGCCGCTGGGCGCCGGCCTGCTGGCCTTCCTGATAAGGAACGACGGGACCCGCCGGCTGCTGCTCTTGTACACCGCCGCCGGGCATTTCCTGCTCGCCCTCCTGGCGCTTTATGAGGGACCTTCCCCTGTCTGTAGCGGCTCTCAGCCGGCCCCCTGGTTCGCCTATGACGCGCTCGGCCTGTACTTTCTGGTCATAACCTCGCTGGTGTTCCTGGGCGCGGCCTTCTTCGCCGTCAAATACCTGGCCTCGGAAAAGCGCGACCCCGGCGAGGATTCGGAAGCAGGTTTCATCTTTAATAACGCGCCGGAAGCGGTCTTCACCGGCTGCCTGCTGTTCTTCCTGGCGGCTATGACCGCCGTTACGGCCAGCCGGCACCTGGGCATGCTCTGGGCCGCCGTCGAAGCCACCACCCTGCTGAGCGCGCCGCTCATTTATTTCCACAGGCACAAACGCTCCCTGGAGGCCACGTGGAAATACCTGCTTATCTGTTCCGTGGGCATTGCCCTGGCGCTCATGGGCAACCTCTTCCTGGGGGCGGCCGGCCTCAAATCGGGGGCGGGGCTGGAGCTGGATACCCTCCTGTTGAACGCCCCGTCGCTCGCCAAGCCGCTGCTTAAAGCCGCCTTCCTGTTCATCTTCGTGGGCTACGGCACCAAGATGGGCCTGGCGCCGTTCCACACCTGGCTGCCGGACGCCCACAGCGAATCACCGGCGGTGGTCTCCGCGCTGCTTTCCGGGGCGCTGCTTAACTGCGCCTTCCTGGGCATCCTCCGGGCCCATAATATCTGCGTCGCGGCCGGCCTGGCCGATTTCTCGGCAGGCATCCTGGTCCTCTTCGGCCTCCTGTCCATAATAACGGCCGCCCTGTTCATGCTTGGACAGCGCGATTACAAGCGCATGCTCGCCTATTCCAGCATTGAGCACATGGGGATACTCGCCCTCGGGGCCGGGCTTGGCGGCGGCGCCCTCTTCGGCGCGCTCCTCGGCGCGCTCAGCCATTCGCTGGCCAAGGCCGGGCTGTTCTTCACGTCCGGGCTGGTCCTGATGGCGGAAAAGACCAAGCGCATCGCCGACGTGAAAGGCCTCTGGCGCCGGGCCCCGCGCACGGCCCTGCTGTGGCTGGCTGGCTTCTTCCTGATAACCGGCACCCCCCCGTCCGGCATTTTCCTGGCGAAGTTCCTGGTGCTGCGCCGCCTGGTCGAGCTGGGCCATTACTGGCTCGCCGTGATCTACCTGTTCGCCCTCGGGGTGCTCTTCACCGGCATGGCCCGCGTCTTTATCCCGATGACCTTCGGAGAGCGGGAAGGCAAGGAAGGCGAAAAACCTTTTACGGAACCGGCGGACATGATGCTGCCCATAGCGGCTTTCTTCGTCTGCGTGATACTGGCCGGGCTTTTCCTCCCGGGCTGGCTGCAGAGGCTGATTAACGCGGCGGCCGGGAACGCGGGCGCTTTATGAAGACCGATAACCATTCCTCTTTTATTTTTTCCGCCACGGACATAGAACCGGAGATCTTCCTGGATACGGCGGGCTCGAGGTTGGCCGCCGGGGGGCGCGCCATAGCCTATTTCGCCGTGCCCGAGGGCGCGGCCTACCGCCTGGTGCTGGCGGTGGCCTTCGACCGCGAAAGCCGCGTGGAGGTGTACTCCGCGCCATTGGGCGGGCCGTTCAGGTCGCTGACACCCTCCTTCCCGCAGCTGCACCTCTTCGAGCGCGAGATCTACGAGCAGACCGGCTATACCCCGGAAGGGCACCCATGGCTGAAACCGGTGCGGTTTACCGGCGCCAACGATAAACCCGGGGTGGCCGATTTCTTCAGCGTGCACGGCAGCGAGATCCACGAGGTGGCCGTGGGGCCGGTGCACGCCGGCGTTATCGAGCCCGGGCATTTCCGTTTCCAGTGCCATGGCGAAAAGGTCTTCCACCTGGAGATAATGCTGGGTTACCAGCACCGGGGAGTGGAAAAGCGGTTCATCGGCGGCCCCGGCCCGCGCGACCTGCGCTACGCCGAGACCCTGGCGGGCGACACCTCTATAGGGCACGGCTGGGCTTATTGCGGCGCCATCGAGGCGCTCTGCGGCGTCAACGTCCCCGCGCGCGCGCAGGCGCTGCGCGGGATAATGCTGGAGCTGGAGCGCCTGGCCAACCATACCGGGGACCTGGGCGCGCTTTCCGGCGACGTGGCCTACCTGCCGACGGCCTCTTTCTGCGGGCGGCTGCGCGGCGACTTCCTGAACATGTCCGCCCTGGTCTGCGGCAGCCGCTTCGGCCGGAACATGCTCCGGCCCGGCGGCGTAAACTTCGACCTGGACTACGCCCTGGTCAAAGAGCTGAAACTGCGGCTGGAGACGGTCTACCGCGACGTCGAGAACGCGGTGTCCCTGCTGTGGAACACGGCCTCGGTGATCGACCGCTTCGACGGGACAGGCACCGTCTCCAAGCAGGCCGCGGAGGGCCTGGGCCTGGTGGGCCCCGCCGCGCGCGCTTCGGGCGTAGGGCTGGACACGCGCCGTAATTTCCCTTACGGCCCGTACGAGAATTTCACCCTGGCGGTTTCCGGCAGCGGCGACGTTTACTCAAGGGCCTATGTGCGCTGGCTCGAGATACAGAAATCCGCCGACCTGGTGGCGGCCTGGCTGGACAGCCTGCCGGAAGGTCCGGTAAGCGCGGAGTGCGGCGACTTGAAGCCTGACTGCGGCGCCATCTCGCTGATTGAAGGCTGGCGCGGGCAGATCTGCCATTTCGCGCTGACCGGCGCCGACGGGAAGCTGCGGTATTACAAGGCGGCGGACCCGTCTTTCCATAACTGGCAGGGGCTAGCCATGGCGCTGCGCAACGGCGAGATCTCCGATTTCCCGCTCTGCAACAAGAGCTTCAACCTCTCGTACTGCGGGCACGACCTGTGATTTTAATATGATCAAAGCGCTGATAGCGAGAATAAAGCAGGGCTACAGGACGATGGAGTTCCCGTCGCCGGAGATAAAGCTCCCGCCGCGGTTCCTCGGCCTGCCGGAAATCAAAGCCGCGGGGCTGGAGAAAGCGGCCGCGGCCTGCCCGTATGCCGCCATCTCCGCCCAGGCCGGCACCCTGGACCTGGGCCGCTGTGTTTTCTGCGGCGCCTGCGCCAAGGCCTCTCCCGCCGTAAAGTTCACGAAAGAATATAAACTCTGCGCCGGTTCGCGCGAAGACCTCGTGCTGGGCCGCGACGGCGCCAGACGCGCCCGGCCCGTGCCCGAAGACCTGCGCCGGATCCTGGGCCGGTCCTTCAAGCTGCGCCAGGTGAGCGCCGGCGGCTGCGGCGCCTGCGAGGCGGACTGCAATGTGCTGGGCACCCTCGCTTTCGACCTTGGGCGTTTCGGGGTGCAGTTCGTGGCCTCCCCCCGCCACGCCGACGCGGTCTTGATCACGGGACCGGTGACGAAGAACATGGCGCTGGCCCTGCGCAAGACCTATGATGCGGTGCCCGCCCCCAAGCTGGTGATAGCCTGCGGCGCCTGCGCCATCTCCGGCGGGCCCTACTCCGGGCACGAGGAATGCCCGGGTATTCCCGCGGACATTCCCGTCGACTTGTATATCCCCGGCTGCCCGCCCCACCCGCTGACCATCCTCGACGGCATCCTGCGCCTTATCGGCCGGGTCGAATAAAGCTTCGCCCCCGGGTCGTCCCGGGCGCGCTGGCCGTTATTTAGAAGTAAGACCGGGGGACCTGTAAGGTCCGGTCAGAATTTCACTACAAGTATGGTGGCTCCGCCGAGCGTGCTCGCGAAGAGATCGCTTACGCTGAAACCGGTGGTCCTGCTGTCGCGCAGCTCCTTGGCGGCGCCCGCAACCAGCACCAGGCCCATGGAGTAGAGCCAGGCATGGTCCTTGTTCTTGATGTGTTTTTTGAAGAGAGGATAGGAGACATGGGACAGCACCGTTCCCGCGCAGAAATGCACGTATTTGTCCTTGTCCGCCGAAGAAAGTGAGTCGAACACGTCCGCGCTGGCGCTGCCGGCCAGGCTCAGAACGAGGATCGCACCTATAAGCGCTTTTTTCATCCCCCTATAATACAATACTTGCGGCGTTTTTTGCCCGGGCTCTTTGGCCCTTGACGATAAATATACAATTTGTATAATTTAAACAAGGATCCGCGCACGAGACAACAATGCTAAAACTCCTCTCACTTCTTCTGTTCCTCCCGCAGGTTTCCGCCTTCGCCGCCGACAGGCCGCTTAACCTCGAAGACGTCAATTTCAGCGCGATAGCCGCTTTCCAGGCTCCCGCCGCTAAGGCTTTTTCCATCCCCTATCGCCTGGACGCGCACGCCGATGAACGCTGATAGCCGCTTTCCAGGCTCCCGCCGCTAAGGCTTTTTCCATCCCCTATCGCCTGGACGCGCACGCCGATGAACGCT
>MGUK01000002.1 GCA_001799995.1 Elusimicrobia bacterium GWF2_62_30 | reverse complement strand
GTCGGGCAGTTTATAATCCAGCAGGAGGATGGCCGGCGGCTTTTCCCTGAGCGCCGCCAGGGCTTCTTCTCCGGTGGCTGCGGAGCGCACGGCGAAGGTTACCGTTTCCCCGAAATCCGGCAGGGGAACGGAGAAGCCTTCCAGCGAGCGCTCGGCGCCGCTGCGCATGCCGGCTTCGTCGTCAACTATAAGGATGTCGAGCTTGTGGGCCCGGAGGTCGTCGTCAGGCATGGGTTTCACCCCCGCCCATCAGGCGCTTCAACTCGGCTTTGAGCTGCTCGAAGCGCAGCTCCTTGTGAATGATGGCGTCGGCTTTTATCCAGTCCTTGGGGTCGTGCGCTTTGTCGAAATAGAAGCCGGTCTCTTTTGTGACGGAAGTCACTATCACTACGGGGATGGAGGGGTCCATCTTCTTTATCCTGTGGCTAAGCACGAAGCCGGAATCCGGGTTCTCCATCATAAGGTCCAGTACGGCGGCGTTGAAAGCTCCGGGCTTGATGAGCGGTTCGGCTTCCTTCTGGGTGCAGGCGGCCACCACCTCGTAATTCTCGCTTTCGAGATAGATCTTCATCTGGTCCATCATGTCCGGATCGTCTTCTACTACAAGTATCCGGGTTTTAGCGTCGTCTTTCATGTTCATGTCCTCCGTGTTGTTAACGCAAAGTTCCCCTGGCGAGCGTCTCGCTCTTCAATTTAATGGCGCCGGCCTCTTTAGCGGCGCGGGGCAGCTTCACCGTGAAGGTGGTCCCCGTGGGGCCGGCGGGGTCGGCGCTGGTCTCCACGGTGATATTGCCGCGGTGCACCTTTATAATGCCGTAAGAGACGGCCAGGCCCAGGCCCGTGCCCTTGCCTATCTGCTTGGTGGTGAAGAAGGGTTCGAAGATCTTCTTGGCGTTCTCGGCCTTTATGCCGCAGCCGTTATCCGCGACGGAGAAGCAGACGGAGGCGCCCTCGGCGAAGGTGCGCACTTTCAGCTCGCCGCCGGCGCTCATGGCCTCCAGTGCGTTGGTGACCAGGTTGGAGATCACCTGGATTACCTGGTCGGGGTCCATTTCGGCCTGCAGGTCGGCGCCGCGTTCGATCGACAGTTTTACCGCCGCGGGCAGGATGGCCGTCTTGAAATAATTGTCAACCAGCTTGACCAGGTCCGTCTGGCGGAAGAAGGGCTTGTTCTTGCGCGCGAAGTTGAGCAGCCCGCCTACTATCTTCTTGCAGCGGTCGGCCTGTTCGGTGATCATTTTCGCGTCCGCGGCTACGCGGGAGTCCTGCTGGCATTGCTCGGAAAGCAGGTGGGCGTAGAGGAGCACCACGCCGAGCGGGTTGTTCAGCTCGTGGGCCACGCCGGCGGCGAGCTGGCCCATGCTGGCCAGCTTCTCCGACTGCATCAGGGCCTGCTTGGTCTTGGCGAGCTGGTTGTAGCTGACGGTGAGCTCGTCGGCGGTGCTCTTGAGGCGGTCGATGGTGTAGGGCAGGCACATCTCGCTTTCGGCGATGCCGCGGATGATGGCCACGGCGTGCTCCATGCAGGTGGGGTAGCCGCAGGCGCCGCAGTTGAGCTCGTCTTCCGGCTTTATCTTGCCGAGGTTGGAAAGGGTGGCCTTCAGCTCTTCCGCGCCGGGCAGTTTCATCCGGCGGTCTTCGGCTTCGAAGGAGGCGGTGTAATCCAGGCCGCGGAAACGGCGCACCGAGTCCTCCCACTCGTTTATCTTTATCTCGAAGTAGCTCTTGCGGGCGTAGCGGCGCAGGGCCGCCTCGCGGGCGTGCTTGGAGGTCTTCACGCTGATGCCGGGGCCCATCAGGCAGCCGTTGCAGCAGAGCAGGTCTATGAAATCGGAGTCTATATCGCCGTGCTCCAGGTTCTTGAGGACCTCGGGAAAGTTCTCAAGGCCTTCCGTGCTGAGAAAGCGCCCGCTCATGAGGTCCTCGCCGAGCTCGGCGGAGTCGAGCAGCCCCCCGCCCATGGGGTAGAGCACGCCCTTGGCGGGATGCGGCGGGTCGAAGCGCGCGTCCAGCGCGGTATGGCGGCTTACCCCGGCCTCTTTGCACATGGCGCGCAGTTCCACGAAGGTGAGGGATTCCGCGATGTCCGCGGGGTTGCGGGCGCCTTCGCTTTTCTTGGCGACGCAGGGCCCGACGAAAACCACCTGCACGTCCTGGCCGTACATTTCCTTTATGATGCGGGCTTCGGCGACCATGGGAGAGACGATGGGGGCGAGGTTCTTGACGAGCGCGGGGTGGTATTTCTCGACGAAAGAAACTACGGCGGGGCAGGCGGTGCTGATGTATTTCCTGCCGGGGTTCTCGTTGATGAGCCTGCGGTACTGCATGGAGACCATGTCGGCTCCGAAGGCCACCTCGCAGACGTATTTAAAGCCCAGGGCTTTGAGGACGCCGACGAAGCGCATCGGGTCGATGCCGCCGAACTCCACGGGAAAGCTGGGGGCGAGGGCGACGGCTACGGGGACGCCGCTCTTGAGCAGCGCTTTTACGGCGGCGGTGGAATCCAGGGTTTCCTTCGCGCCGCGGCTGCACATAAGGACGCAGTTGGCGCAGCCGATGCAGCGCTCCTTTATGACCTCGGCCTGGCCTGCCGAGATGCGGATGGCCTTGGCGGGGCAGCCGCGCACGCAGGTATAGCACGCCTTGCAGCGCTCTTTAATGGTCCTTACCATTTGTCTGTCTTCGTGGGTCATATGGTCGCCGGCTTAACTCGCGCCGCCCTCAGTGAGCGGGCTTCCCGTTTATCCTACGTCCGCAGCTTTCCGTTTCGTGTACTTGGTGTGCAGCAGAGTGTGGCTCTTCTCTCCCAGGGGCTTGCCCAGGAAGTCCTTGTATAGCTGCTGCACGGCTTTGTTGTTGTGCGAAACCCGTAGCTTCTCCTGCGCGTCTATGGCGTAGAGGGCTTTCATGCGCTCGACGACGGCGGCCTTGTTCCGGGCGAAGGGCTGGCCTCCGCCGTTGATGCAGCCGCCGGGGCAGGTCATAACTTCTATGAAGTGGAGGTCCTTGCGGCCGTTCTTTATCTCCTCCAAAAGTTTTCGGGCGTTGCCGAGACCGCTGACGGCGGCTACGCCGGCCTCGAGCGCGCCTATCTTGAGCTTTGCCTCTTTCACGCCGTTCTGGCCGCGCACGGCCTCCACCTTCAGGTTGCCCAGCTCTTTGCCGGTGAGCAGGAAGTGGGCGGTGCGCAGGGCGGCTTCCATTACGCCGCCGGAAGCGCCGAACAGCTTGCCGGCGGTGCTGCGGTCTCCGAAAGGCAGGTCGGGCTCCTCGGGCTGCAGCTTCTTCAGGTCCAGGCCGTGCAGCCGCAGCAGCTGGGCAAGTTCGCGGGTGGTGAGCACAGCGTCGATGTCGGGGTTGCCGGCGCGGCCCATTTCGGGCCGGGTGACCTCGAACTTCTTGGCGGTGCACGGCATCACCGACACGCTGAAGATCTTGCCGGGGCTGATGCCCTGCTTTTTAGCGTAGTAGGTCTTTATCATGGCGCCGAGCATCTGCTGGGGGCTCTTGCAGGTGGAGAGGTGCGGCAGCATCTCGGGATAGAAGGTCTCCACGAACTTTATCCAGCCGGGCGAGCAGGAGGTCATCATGGGCAGCACGCCGCCGTTCTTGACGCGGTGCGCCAGCTCGCTGGCCTCTTCCATGATGGTCAGGTCGGCCGCGAAGGAGGTGTCGAAGACGGCCTTGAAGCCCATCTTGCGGAAAGCGGCCGTCATCACGCCGTTGACGTCGGTGCCGGCGGGCAGCCCGAACTCCTCGGCCAGCGAGACGGAGATGGCCGG
Organism: Elusimicrobia bacterium GWF2_62_30; assembly: GCA_001799995.1. GTDB lineage: Bacteria > Elusimicrobiota > Elusimicrobia > Elusimicrobiales > UBA9959 > UBA9959. The sequence goes on along the minus strand of MGUK01000002.1, from coordinate 4,517 downwards.
GGCGTGCTGCACCACTACGTACCTGTTCTTGTCGGCAAGGGCTTCCGTCACGGGCTCGATGCCGCTGGTTTCCATCAGGGCCCCGGTGGGGCAGACGTTGATGCACTGGCCGCAGTTGACGCAGGAGCTCACGTTGAGGCTGCTGTCGAAAGCGCAGCCTATGAAGGAGTCGGAGCCGCGCTTGACGAAGTCTATGCAGGCCACGCTCTGGATCTCCTCGCAGACGCGCACGCATTTGCCGCAGAGGATGCACTTGTCGGGGTCGCGGGAGATGGAGGGGCTGGAAATATCCAGCGGCTTCTTCTTGCGCTGCACCGGGAAGCGGCGGCTCGTGACGTTATAGTCGCGGCTGAGCTTGTTCAAATCGCAGGCGGGCTGCTTGGCGCAGTACAGGCAGTCGTCGGGGTGGCTGCCCAGCAGCAGTTCCACCACGGTCTTGCGGGCGTTTATCACGCGGGGGCTGTTGGTGAGGATCTTCATGCCCTCTGCCGCCGGGTAGGAGCAGCTGGGGATCAGGTTGGCCTGGCCCTCCACTTCCACCACGCAGATGCGGCAGGCGCCCGACGGGAGCATGCCTTCCATATGGCAGAGCGTGGGCACGTGCACGCCTTCGCGCTTCAGCACGTTGAGCAGGGTTTCCCCCGCCTGGGCCTCTACGGACTTTCCGTTGACAGTGAGTTTCATGATGTTATCCCTATTATGCGGCGCTGACGGCCTTGAACTTGCAGACGGTCCTGCAGGAGCCGCAGGAGATGCATTTCTCGGAGATGATGTAATGAGGCACTTTGGGTTTGCCGACTATGGCCTGCGTCGGGCAGCCTTTCATGCACAGAGTGCAGCCTTTGCACTTGTCGGCGTCGATGGTGAATTCCAGCATCTCGGTGCAGGCGCCCGCCGGGCATTTGCGCTCGAAGATGTGCGCTTCGTACTCGTCGCGGAACCAGCGCAGCGTGGACAGCACCGGGTTGGGCGCGGTCTGGCCCAGGCCGCAGAGGGAGGTCTCTCGGATGACCTGGCTCAAGTCCTCCAGGTTCATGATGCCGGAGAAGCGGGCGAGCGCGTCGGCGTCCTTCTCCCCGCGGCGGTGGCGCGTGATGGCCTTGAGGATCTCGAGCATGCGCAGCGTGCCCTCGCGGCACGGGATGCACTTGCCGCAGCTCTCGCGTTTGATGAAGTCCATAAAGAACTTGGCCACGTCCACCATGCAGGTCTTCTCGTCCATCACCACCAGGCCGCCGGAGCCCATCATGGCGCCGACGGTCTTGAGGGATTCGTAGTCCACCTGGATGTCGATATGGCTCATCGGGATGCAGCCGCCGGAGGGGCCGCCGATCTGCACGGCCTTGAAGGCCAGGCCGTTCTCGATGCCGCCGCCGATGTCGAAAACTATTTCCTTCAAGCTGGTGCCCATCGGGATCTCGACGAGGCCGGTGCGGTTCACCTTGCCGGACAGCGCGAAGACCTTGGTGCCTTTGGAACCCTTGGTGCCGATGGCGGCGAAAGCCGCGGGTCCCTGGGAGATTATCTCCGAGACGTTGCCGAAGGTCTCGACGTTATTGATGACGGTGGGCTTGCCGAACAAGCCCCTTACGGCGGGGTAGGGCGGGCGGGGCCGCGGCATCCCGCGGCGCCCCTCGATGCTGTTCATCAGGGCGGTCTCCTCGCCGCAGACGAACGCGCCGGCGCCCATCTTTATGATGACGTCCAGGTCGAAGCCGCTGCCGTAGATGTTCTCGCCCAGCAGGCCGAAAGCCTTGGCGTCGGAGATGGCTTTCTTGAGGTTCTTGATGGCCAGCGGGTATTCCGCGCGGATGTAGACGTAGGCCTTGCTGGCGTGGATGGCGTAGGCGCCTATGGCGATCCCTTCCAGAATGCGGTGGGGGTCCCCTTCTATGGCGGAGCGGTCCATGAACGCGCCGGGATCTCCCTCGTCGGCGTTGCAGATGATGTATTTCTGGTCGGCGTCCGAGGAGAGGGCGATCTTCCACTTCTTGCCCGTGGGGAAGCCGCCGCCGCCGCGGCCGCGCAGGCCGCTGGCCTCTACCGCGTCGCAGGCCTGGGCGGGCGTCATTGTGTGGATAACTTTAAGAAAGGCGCCGTAGCCGCCTCGGGCTATGTGCTCCCGGATGGAATTGGGGTCCACTATGCCCACGTGCTTGAGCACGAAGCGCAGCTGCTTGGCGAAGAACGGGTGCTCGGAGAGCAGCGGGACCTTGGCCCATTTCTTCCCCCCGTCCTCGAACTGGCCCAGCACGTATTCCCTGGCCGGGGCCTTATCTTTGAAGACGGAAGCGAGCAGGGCGGGCGCGACGTCGCCGGTGGCGCGCTGGAAGCCGACCCGGGCCTGGCCCGGCAGCTGTACGTCCATGAGCGGCTCGGCGGCGCAATAGCCTATGCAGCCCACTTCCAGCACGTCCGCCTGCAGGTCGTTGGCCTTTATATAGTTTCGCACGGCTTCAAGGGTCTTCGCGGCGCCGGCGGCCAGGCCGCAGGTCCCCGTACCCACGTAGATTACCGCTCGGGAGAGGGTTTCCCTCCGGAGCCCGGCCGCGCCGGCGGCGTACTCCTCCGAGCCGAAGGCGCGGGTGAGGAAAGCCTTGCGGGCGGAGGCGGGTATGCCGGCGAGGTTGCGGCCGATGGAATCGTTATTTTGCGGCATTTGAATTCTCCGTTTTCCTGATGTCTTCCACGAGCTTGCGGAGCTTGTCCGGGGTGATCTTGGCGTGGAACTCGCCGTTGATGCTGACTACGGGAGCCAGGCCGCAGGCGCCTATGCAGGCCACCACCTCAATGCTGAAGAGGCCGTCGCGGGTGGTGTCCCCCGCCGTTATGCCCAGGACTTCCTCGCACATCTTGAGCACGCCGGCGGAGCCTTTCACATGGCAGGCCGTGCCGCGGCAGATCAGGATGTGGTGTTTTCCCACCGGCTTGAACCTGAACTGGTTGTAGAAAGTGGCCACCCCGTAGACCTTGCTGGCCGGGATATTCAGGTGTTTGGCCACCCGGAGCGCGGCCGCCTTGGAAATATAGCCGTCCTCCGCCTGGACTTCCTGCAGGATAGGGATGAGCTTGTCGCGCTTGGCGAAGCTGTGGCGTTCCAGGACTTTGTCCACTTTGCTGGGGGAGCTCATTTTACTTTCTCCTTGAGACGGCTCTTGCGGGCGAAATACGAGACTTTTTCGATACTGAGGGTTATATCGATCTGCTCGAGAAAGATCCCCGCCGGGACTTTTATCTGGACAGGGGCGAAGTTGATAAGGCCGCGCACCCCGGCCCGCACCAGGATGTCGGCGGCTTCCTGGGCCGACGAGGCGGGCACCGTGATGATGCCCACCGCCGCTTTCTCGCGCGAGACGGTCTTTTCCAGCTGCCCGATGTGGTGCACCTGGCAGCCGGAGTAGACCCGGTTTATCTTTTCCGGGTCCTGGTCGAAAGCCGCGACTATGCTGAGGTTCGGCCTGCGCTTGAGGAAGTAGGAAAGTATGGCCTTCCCGAGGTTTCCCACCCCTACCAGTACCATCTTGGTGAGGGCCGAAGATTCCAGGTGCGAGTACAGTTCAGCCAGGAACTCCTTGATGGGGTAGCCCCGCTGCGGGGTGCCCTTCAGGTCGAAGTTCATGAGATCGCGCCTTACCTGCTCCGGAGAGACCCCCACCGCCGAAGCCAGTTCATGGGAGAACACGTGGTCCGAGCCCGCCTCCAGGCGGTTATGCAGGAACTGGCAGTAGCGGAAGAATCTCTCTACGGTACGCTGTGGTATCTTCGTCATGGTATTCGTTCCTTATTTGGTGCGGCCTTCGACGTTAACCTGGTCCTTTTTGAGGGCCAGCAGCTCTTTTACCTTTGCCACGAACTCCTTGGGCTTTATGGGCTTTTCCATGAACGCGTCCACCGGCAGGAATTCCCCGTCTTTTTCGCCGAACTTCTGCGGCGAGGTCTCGTTAACGGAGGTCAGCATCATTATCGGGGTGTACTTCAGGGTTTCGACCCTGCGGAACTTCTGGGCCGTGGCGAACCCCTCCGTGGAGTCGTCCATCATCACGTCCAGTATAATGAGGTCTGGGTTCTCTTTGGAAGCCTTCTCGAACCCTTCCTTGCCGTTGATCGCCGTAACAACGGTGTGGCCCTGGCCCTGCAGCACCACTTCGCAGGTATCCAGGATGTCTTTGTCGTCGTCTATGCAGATTATCTTGGCCATACTATCCTCCGTTCATCGTTCTGATTGTAACGGTGCGCATTGCACCGTTATTTATTAACGTTAATCAATTAACGTTGGCTACGGAAATAGTATACGTCATCGTTCCCGGTTTGTCAAGAGTCTGCTATAGGATGTATTTCTACGACGGAGAATGTCCCGCGCGGCAACGTTACACCCGCAGCGGGACCTGTGACGGACGCGGGAAACGCATCGTTACAAAACGCGTGCGGTAACGGCGCCCCCCTGGCCCAGGTTGCGGCCTCAGCCGAAGCGGACGGCCCTCATGGACAGAGAGGCGTGGTGGTAGCCTTCGTACGGG
>MGUK01000001.1 GCA_001799995.1 Elusimicrobia bacterium GWF2_62_30 | reverse complement strand
GATCCGTGGGCGGTATTCTATTGCCTGTTGACGAGGGGACCTCTAATGAGTGCTTATCCGGTTCCCCGTCCTCGGCCCTCCAAGTCGCTTATGCAAGTCTGCGGACGACACGGGGGCAGGGTTTGCAAAACCTTCACGGAAGCCGAGGCTTGCGTAAGCGCCGAGGCTGAGTGATGAGGGCGAGCACGGTGTGCGAGACCCGCGTTTTGCAAACCCTGCCCCCGTGGCGTACGCGCGAACAGCGTGTTCTAAGCGGCTGGCGGTTGGCTTTGCTCGGGCTTCTTTCCGAAGAGGTAGCCGAGGGCGAAGGTGGAGATGGTGCCGATCACCACTATCCAGCTCCAGCCGATAGGGTAGCCCTTCTCGGAGAGGTAAAGCAGGAAGCCCGCGAACGACGAACTGATAAGCATGGCGGCGACGTTGCCGCGGTTGGAGATCCGCTTCGTCATCAGGCCCAGCAGGAACACGCCCAGGAGGCTCCCCGCCGTAACCCCGTTCACCTTGAAGGCCAGCCACAGCATCCGCCCCGAGCCCGCCGCGCAGAACCACGCAATGCCCGCCAGCAGCAGGCCGAAACAGCCCACGCTCAGCCGCGACACGAAGAGGTAGTGCTTCTCAGCCCCGTCCTTTTTTATCAGCGGCCGGTAGATATCCGTAATAAAGGAAGAAGAGAGCGAACTCAGCGGCGAGTCGATGCTGGCCAGCACCACCGCCGCCAGCACCAGCCCCTTGAGCCCCGCCGGCAGCACGTGGATGGTGAAATGCGACAGGATCTTGTCGGCGTTGGCCGGCTGCAGCAGAGCCGGGTTCTGCTTGTAGAACACGAACAGCAGCGTGCCGATGCCCAGGTAAAGCGCAGTCAGCGGCACGCTGGCGAAGATGGTAGCGATCAGCGTCTTCTGGCTCTCGCGCCGGGTCTCCAGCGTCAGCAGCCGCTGCATCAGTTCCTGGTCCGTGCCGAAAGACGCCATCGACCCGAACACGCCGTTGAGCAGCGCCGCCCAGAGCACGTTGGGGTTCTTCAGGTCCCAGCCGAAGTTGAAGATGGAAAGCTTGCCCGCCTCCGAAGCCACGTTAAAGGCCCCCGCCAGCCCGCCGTCGATATGCAGCAGCAGGTAGGACGCCACCGCCCCGCCGGCCAGGTAGAAAGTTATAGTCTCGAAAGTCCCCGTCCACATCACGGCCTTGATGCCGCCGAAACCGATGAAGATGATGCTGATCAGCGTGAAGAAACCTATGGTATTGCCCAGCGGCCAGCCCATGATCACCGACACGGCCAGCGACGCCGCGTACAGCCGCACGCCCGAAGCGAAAAGCCTCGTCACGAAGAAGAAAGCCGAACCCGCGTACTGCGTTTCGGCGCCGAACCGGTGCTTCAGGAATTCGTAGATGGTCGTGCAGTTGAACTTGTAGAAAGCCGGGATGAAAAAGAAGGCGATGAAGATGCGCGCGATGGCCGAGCCGATGAAGAACTGCATATACTGCCAGTTCTCGGTAAAACCGATCGGCGGTATGCCAACTATCGTCATGGCGCTGATCTCGGTGGCCACGAAGGAAAGCGTGCCCACCCACACCGGCGTCTTGCGGTTGCCCAGGAAGTAGTCCTTGGTATCGGTCTCTTCCCTGCCCTTGAAATAAGAGATGACGAACAGCGCCGCCACGGCGATGACCAGCAGGCCGTAGTCCAGCGGGGCAAGCCCGGTGATGCGTTCCAAAGCGGCTGTTTCGTTCATATTCCAACCTCCACCTTTACCGGCATTTTTCCGCCCGCTACGACAGCTCCCGTAAGCGCCCTGGCGGCGGCGCGCTGGAACTCGTCCAGCGCGCAGAAAGCGCACAGCCCGGCGGTGGGCCTGTTGGCCAGGCCGTTGAAAATGTAAGGGCTGCCGAACGCGGCGATAACGGACGATTCCGCGCCCATCAGCGCCTTTTCCAGCGCCGCTTGTTCTTCCTTCGAAAGATTGATGCCGCCGCTGCCCGCGCGGGGCTTGGAGAAGACCCCGGCGACCAGCCGCATGTCCCGGCCGGGCTCGTACGGCGCCACGCGCACGCCCAGGCGCGCCAGCTCGCTGACGAAAGCGGAGCCTTTCCAGGCGGAAACCGGCGTCAGCGGCTCGAAATAGCCCACCGTCGCGCCGGGCTGCAGGCGGAAATCCCAGTCGCCCACGGCCCAGGCCAGGCACTGCGCTGCCGCCTCGGTGTTGAAGGCCCGGTGCTCCGCGCAGTTGACCACGTCGAAAGCCGGCGGGGAAACGCGGTAAGGGGAAAGCTTGCGGACCAGCAGGTCCTGGCGGACCAGCGCCAGTTCCACGGCCGCGGCCGTGACGGTCCCGTCGGCGGCGGCGCGCGACAGCTCTTCGAAAAGCGTGAAAGGGTCTTCGGGATAGAGCAGCACGTCGGCCCCGGCCAGCAGGGCCTTGACCCCGGCGCCGCCGTCGGCGCAGACCGCCTTCATGTTTAACGCGTCGGTCAGCACCAGGCCGCCGTAGCCGAGCTTGTTGCGCAGCAGCCCGGTAATGATCTCTTTTGAAAGCGAGGCCGGCGCCGAGGCGTCCAGGGCCGGCACCGACAAATGTCCGACCATGACGGAATCCGCGCGGCGCGCGAGCGCGGCAAAAGGCTTGAGGTCTTCCTCTTCCAACTGCTGGCGGCCGCGCTTTACTTCCGGCAGCTCCAAATGGGAATCCACGGCCGTGTCGCCGTGGCCGGGAAAATGTTTCAGGCAGGACACCGCGCCCTGCGAGCTGACGCCGCCGACATAAGCCCCGGCCAGGCGCGACACCAGTTCGCGGTCGGCGCCGAAGGCGCGGATATTGACGATGGGATTGGCGGCGCGGCCGCCCAGGTCGACTACGGGAGCGAAGATCCAGTCCACACCCAGCGCTTTGGCCTCCAGCGCGGTGATCCCGCCCTTGCGGCGGGCCAGGTCCTCGGAACCGGAGGCGCCGATGGCCATGTTGGAGGGCAGCTCCGTGGCCCCCTTCACCCATTGCCCCGCGCCGTTCTCATAATCCGAAGCGATCAGCAGCGGGGTCTCGGAAGCGGCGCGCAGGGTGCGCGACATTTCCCGCACTTCCTCGGCGCTGCCGCCATAAAAACAGAAACCACCCACACCCAGCTCCACCAGGCGCAGGGCGTATTCCGGGGAGGTCTTGCCGAACCTGAATTCGGGGTAGATGAGCCTGGCGAGTTTTTTGGGGTTCAGGACTTCTTCCCCCCGCGGCGGCCTTTCTTTTCCGCTTTCTTTATCAGCTTCCACTGGCGCAGCACCTGCGCCGGGGTGTCGAGCTTGCTGCCGCCGAAAACGTGCGGATGCCGGCGCACCATCTTGGAATTTACGGTCTTGATGACGTCGCCCAGCGTGAAATGCCCGTCGCGGCGCGCCAGCGCGCTGTGGAACACCACCTGCAGCAGCACGTCGCCCAGCTCCTCCTGGAGATTTTTCCAGTCGCGGCGGCGCACGGCCTGGGCTACTTCCGCGGACTCCTCGCGCAGGTATTTGATCAGGGTGGAATGGGTCTGTTTGCGGTCCCAGGGACAGCCGCCGGGGGCCAGCAGCGTGTCCATGATCCTGGCCAGGGACCGCAGGCTTGAGCTGGCGGCCAGTTTGCGGCCTTTCGCGCTGAGTTTATATTTTTTCATGGTCCTGGCAAAGGTCGCTCTTTCATTAAGACTTTGAAAAGTATATAATTTTAATTCTAATTTCCCAAAAAAGCGGCCCGCGCGGCCGCGGAGGACGAATGCAGGACACAAAGAACAAGTCCGAGAAAGACCTGTATCCCTTGCTGGACAAGGGCTTCGTGAAGCTGGTGGATTTCATGGGCGGCGACCAGCGCGCGGTAGATTCCGCGCGCGTTTCGTTCGGCGGCGTCTCCAAGGGCGCGGAGCGGGACCGCAAGCTCATCGAGTACCTGCTGGCCAACGGCCACCTGAGCCCTTTCGAACACACCGTTTTCCAGTTCCACATCAAATGCCCCATATTCGTGGCCAGGCAGTGGATGCGCCACCGCATAGCCTCCTACAACGAGGTCAGCGCCCGCTACACCGAGGTGAAGGACGAATTCTACACGCCGGCAGCTTTCCGCGTACAGGATAAGAACAACAAGCAGGGCTCGCTGGCCGCCGCCGGCCTGGACAACGAAAAGCTCCTGAAGATCTACGACGCTTCGATAAAAGCCTCCTTCGACTCCTACTCGCAGCTGCTCAAGGCCGGCGTGGCCAGGGAAATGGCGCGCATGGTGCTGCCGGTGGCCCAGTTCACGCAGTTCCACTGGAGCGTGAACGCGCGCAGCCTGCTCAATTTCCTGACGCTCCGGCTGCACGAGCACGCGCAGTACGAGATCCGCCAGTACGCCGCCGCCATAAAAGACATCTTCAGCGCTAAAATGCCCTGGACCTGGGAGGCTTTCGAGAAACTCAATGAAAAGAAAGCTGGTTAACGCCGCCGCGCTCTTCTGCCTGCTGGCCCCCCTGGCTTACGGCCAGGCCGCGCCGGGCAAGAAGCAGGGCGCCATCAGGCCCGCGCAGCCCCGCGCAGAAGCTGCCACTGCCGCCGCCGCGGGCCCCGAGCTGCCGGTGCTCACCCCCACCGACCTCGAGGTCGAGATAGGGGATATCGACGTCCGCACCCCGGTGACCGGCATAACCACGGCCCAGGAGACCTTCGACGTTTTTTCTCCTTTCGACGGGCGCATAGAAGAGGTGCGCGCCGACATCTTCACCTACATCGCCGCGCAGGAAGTGCTGGCGCGCATGGTCTCCACGGAAATGGCCGCCCTGCTCGACTCCACTCCGGAAGAAGGCAAGAACCAGACGGCGCGGCGCTGGCAGGACGTCTACAAGTTCTACGACATCAAATCCGACTTCGAGGGCGTGGTCACCAACGTCTACGTCGAACCTAAATCCCGCGTGTACAAGGGCGACCGCCTGTTCACGGTGGCGAAAAAAGTCATCATAGTGGGCCGCAACACCGCCAAGCTCTACACCAAGCTCGGGCCGGACATGTCGGCCGAGATAGCCAACATCCGCAACCCCGAGATGAAGTTCAAGGCGAAACTCACTAATTTCCTCCCGCTCAAAGGCAGCAGGTTCTTCAACCGCCTGTGGCTGGAAGTGCTCGACCTGCGCAACGGCATCAAGATCGGGCAGCAGTTCGAGGGCGAACTGTACGTGGGAAAGAATACCGGCACCCGGCTGGTCCCGCGCCGCCAGCTGGTGGAGTTCGGCGGCCGGAAATACCTGCTGATGGAAGTGGAGACCGGGCTCTGCACCGAAGAAAAGACGGAAATAATCAAGCCCGGGACGCATTACCTCGGGGTTAAATACTCGCAGAAGGAACCGGAAGATATAAATGACAGAAAAACCCGCTAACATCTACTCAAGCTTCATGCTCCTGAAGCTGCAGCCGGAATTCCGCCGCCTGGTCTCCAACGAAAAGATCGCCGCCAAGCAGGAGTTCGAGAACATGATCTACGCCTCGCAGGAAAAGCTGTTCCTGCGCGCGTACATGGTGGCCGGCCTGCGCTCGGACGCCGACGTGCTCTTCTGGCGCATGTCCGACGACCTCGCCTACCTGCAGGACATCTGCGCGCGCACCTTCTCCACCGGGGCCGGCAGGTATTTCACCCCTTCCTTCTGCTACCTGGGCATGCACCCGGGGCCGGACCCGTCGATCCCCAAACAGGACCTGGATTTCGGCTTCCTGCCCAAGGGCGCCTTCGGGCGCCACCATTATATGCTGCTGCACCCGGTGGTAAAGTCCCATACCTGGTACGAGCTTTCGGAAGAGGAACGCGAAAAGCTGCTGACCGAACGCAAGCAGGTGGTCAGGCGCTACAGCGATATCCAGGAATCTTTCTTCATGTCCTACGGCCTCGACGAGCCGGACATGATAGTGGTCCGCGAGGCGAAGTCCCTGGAAGACCTGACCGCCGCCACGCACGAGCTGCGCCTGCAGCGCATAAAGAACTATACCGTGGACGACAAGCCCGTCTTCCTCTGCCTGGGCCGCGACAAACTGGGCGAGATAATGGACGCGATAGCGTAAGCGCTTACTTCAGCCGGAACATAAAGGGGTTATCATGAAAACTATAGGCATAATAATGGCCGGGGGCAAGGGCGAACGCCTGTACCCGCTGACGAAGGAACGGTCCAAGCCGGCCGTGCCGTTCGGGGGCAAATACCGCATCATCGACTTCGTGCTCTCCAACTTCATCAACTCCGGCATCTACTCCAACTACGTGCTGGTGCAGTACATGTCGCAGTCGCTGATAGAATACCTGCGCTCGACGTGGAACCTGGGCGGCATCACCAAGGAGCACTTCATCACCGTGGTGCCCCCGCAGATGCGCCTGGGCGAGATGTGGTACCGCGGCACCGCCGACGCGGTGAAGCAGAACCTGAACCTGATCAACGATTACAAGCCGGACCTCGTGGCCATCTTCGGCGCCGACCACATCTACCGCATGGACATCCGGCAGATGATAGATTTCCATGTGGCCAACAAGGCCGACGTGACCGTCTCGGCGCTGACCGTGCCCATCAAGCAGGCCTCGCGCTTCGGCACGATAGTGGTGGACGCGAAGAACCGCATCACCGCCTTCGAGGAGAAGCCGAAGAATCCCAAGCCGATGCCGGGCAACCCCAACGCCGTGCTGGCCTCGATGGGCAACTACATCTTCAGCTACGACGCCCTGGTAAAAGTGCTCCACGAGGAATCCGGGGAAGCCGCCGCGCTGGACTTCGGCAAGACCATCCTGCCCAACATCCTCAAGCGCTACCGCGTGTTCGGCTACAACTACGCCGAGCAGGTACTGCCCGGCAGCAAACCCTACGAGGAAAAGAATTACTGGCGAGACGTGGGGACGCTGGAGGCCTTCTGGCAGGCCAACATGGACCTGCTGGGCGGCAAGCCCAAGATGGATCTCAACAACAAGCTCTGGCCCATCCAGGATTCCAAGCACACCGCCGGGCCCTCCAAGGTGATAGAGTCCAACCTGCAGGACTGCATGCTGTCCGACGGCTGCATGATAACCCAGTCGTCGCTGAAGCGCTGCATCCTCGCCCACGACGTGATCGTGCACGAGAAGTGCCAGCTCGAGGACTGCATCATCATGGACGCCTGCGAGATCAAGGCCGGCTGCCGCCTGAAGAAAGTGATCATGGACCGCTATAACACCATAGAGGCCAAGACCACCATCGGCTACAACGCCGACCAGGACGCCCAGCATTATTACATAGACCCCGACGGCATCGTAGTGATCCCGCGCGGCATCTCCAAGTGGCAGTAACGGTCTTCTTCCAGGCGAAAGCGCCCTCAGCGGCGAAAAGCGGCGGCCTTTTCAAAAGGGCCGCCGCCGCCGCTCTGGGCCGGGCTTTCGCGCGGGGCACGGTCAACCTGATCTACACCGGCGACGCCGCCATCAAAAAACTGAACCGGCAGTACCTGAAGAAGGACCGCGTCACCGACGTTATCGCCTTCAACCTTCCCCCCGCCCCGGTGCCGGGAGCGGCGCTGGGCGAGATCTACATCTGCCTGCCGCAGGCGCGGCGCCAGGGCAGGGCCATGGGCCATTCGCTGATGACCGAACTGCTGGTGCTGACGGTGCACGGCGCGCTGCACCTGGCCGGCATGGACGATTCCACCCCCGCCCTGCGCGCCAGGATGAACGCCAGGACGGCGCGCCTGCTCAAAAAGCTGCGCCTCTGAGCCTTCCCTCGGATGGCCGCGCCGGGATTCCTATCCTGGATTTCACAAAAAACCTCAGGAACCGGCGGCTTCCCGCGGCAACCCCGGCTATCGGCATCTATATGGATATCGTAGGCGCGGGCCGCATTTTTGCTAAAATAGTGGTTTGAAGCCGGGGCGCGCCGCGCCGCCGGGAACATGGAGGCCACGAAGTGAAACCAGCCGCTGAAGCACTTACTTTCCAGCAGATCGACGCCAAACAGCAGGCCGCCTGGCGCGCCAGCGGCGCGTTCAGGACCGAACGCCTCCCCGGCAAACCCAAATTCTACTGCCTCGACATGTTCCCCTACCCGTCGGGCGAAGGCCTGCATGTGGGCCACCCCGAAGGCTACACCGCGTCAGACATCGTCTGCCGGTACAAGCGCATGAAAGGCTTCGAGGTGCTGCACCCCATGGGCTGGGACGCCTTCGGCCTGCCCGCCGAGAACTACGCCATCTCCACCGGCGTGCACCCGCGCGTCACCACCGCGAAGAACTGCGCCAATTACAAACGCCAGCTGGAATCCCTGGGATTCAGCTATGACTGGGAGAGGGAGATAGACACCACCGACCCCGCCTATTACAAGTGGACGCAGTGGATCTTCCTGCAGCTGTTCAAAAAAGGCCTGGCCTACGAGTCCACCAGCCCGATCAACTGGTGTCCGAAGTGCAAGACCGGCCTGGCCAACGAGGAAGTCTTCCAGGGCAAGTGCGACCGCTGCGAGACCCCGATAGAAAAAAAGAACCTCCGCCAGTGGATGCTCAAGATCACCGCCTACGGCGACCGGCTGCTGGCCGACCTGGCCGGCACCGACTGGCCGAACTCCACGCGCCTTATGCAGGAGAACTGGATAGGCCGCTCCGAGGGCGCCGAAGTGGATTTCGCGCTGCCAGGCGGAGAGAAACTGACCGTCTTCACCACCCGCCCCGACACCCTTTACGGCGCCACCTACATGGTGCTGGCCCCCGAACACCCGCTGGTGGCCAAGCTGACCACGCCGGAACAGAAAGCGGCCGTGGAGGTCTATGTGGCCGCCGCCGGCAACAAGAGCGACCTGGAGCGCACGGAGCTGGCCAAAGACAAGACCGGCGTGTTCACCGGCGCCTATGCCGTTAACCCGGTCAACGGCGAGAAGCTCCCCATCTGGACCGCCGACTACGTGCTGACCACGTACGGCACCGGCGCCATCATGGCCGTGCCCGCCCACGACGACAGGGACCACGAATTCGCCATTAAGTTCGGCCTGAAGATCATAGAGGTGCTTAAAGCCCCGGCGGACTGGAAAGGCGAAGGCGCCTTCTGCGGCGACGGTACCTCCATAAATTCAGGGATCATTGACGGCTTGCCCACGCCGGAGGCCAAGAAGAAGATCACGGCCTGGCTGGGAGAAAAAGGCATAGGCCGCGCCAAGGTCAACTTTAAACTGCGCGATTGGCTCTTTGCCCGCCAGCGCTACTGGGGCGAACCGATACCGCTGGTGCACTGCCCCAAGTGCGGCATAGTACCGGTGCCGGAAAAAGATCTTCCCGTGCTGCTGCCCGAAGTGGAGAAGTACCAGCCCACCGGCACCGGGGAATCCCCCCTGGCCGCCATCGACAGCTGGGTGAACACGGGTTGCCCGGCCTGCGGCGGCCCCGGCAAGCGCGAGACCAACACCATGCCGCAGTGGGGCGGCTCCTGCTGGTACTACCTGCGCTATATCGACCCCAAAAACCCTTCCGCTTTCGTGGACAAGGAGCTGGAGAAGGCCTGGATGCCGGTGGACCTCTACATCGGAGGCTCGGAGCACGCCGTGCTGCACCTGCTCTACGCCCGCTTCTGGCACAAGGTGCTCTTCGACCTGGGCTATGTCTCCACCAAAGAGCCCTTTAAGAAACTGGTCCACCCCGGCATGATACTCGCTTACGCCTACCGGGACGGTAAGGGCGTTTACCGCCCCTACAAGGAGCTGGACATCGCTGAAGACGGAACGGCTAAAACTCCGGAGGGCGAAGAACTCAAGCCCATAGTGGAGAAGATGTCCAAGTCCAAAAAGAACGTGATCAACCCGGACGAAATACAGGAACGTTATGGTACGGACGCTTTCCGTCTTTACGAAATGTTCTTGGGTCCGCTGGAGGACACCAAGCCCTGGAACCTGCGCGGCATAGAGGGCGTGTACCGCTTCCTCAAACGCGCCTACGCCTGGGGCCTGGAGCGCGGCGGCTCGCTGACGGACGCGAAAGCCTCCGGCCCGGACCTGATCCTGCGCCACCAGACCATAGGGAAGGTCGGCGCGGATATCGAAGCCCTCAAGTTCAACACCGGCATCTCCGCGCTCATGGTCTACCTCAACCGGCTGACCGAGCAGGAGGCGACCTCGCGCGAGGATTACGAGACCTTTATCACGCTGCTGCACCCGTTCGCGCCGCACATCGCCGACGAGATGTGGGAGCTGGCCGGCGGCAGGGGCACGCTGATGAAGCGCCCCTGGCCCGAGGCCGACAAGTCCGTTATCGCGTCCCGCGACATCGAGATCCCGGTGCAGGTCAACGGCAAGGTGAAGGAACGGCTCTGCGTGAAGGAAACCACTTCGCAGGACGAGATAAAAACGCTGGCCCTGGAAAAGGCGGCCGCGCACCTCGCCGGCAAGACCATCGTGAAGGTGATAGTGGTACCGGGCCGGCTGGTAAGCATTGTGGTAAAATAAGGGGACAGGGGAGGATGTTTTTTATGAAAAAGCTCATACTCTTGGCCGCGGCAGCCTGCCTGGCCGGCTGCGCCAGCGGCGGGGACATAATCTACAAGCCCGCGGCGCAGACGATGCCGGCGAACATTAAAATGATAGCGGTGCGCCCTTTCGCGAACAAAACGCAGCAGTTCGGGCTGGAAGAGAAGCTCACGCTCAAGGTCGTGGAGGAATTTCTGAAGAACGGCGAGTACAGCATCTCTCCGGAAAGCGCCGCGCAGGGCGTGATAGTCGGCGAGATAACGCATTACATCCTGACCCCGATACAGTACGACGTGAACATGGTGCCGACCGTCTACAAGCTCAACATCCTCGCCGCCGTGCGCCTGCTGGACAAGGAACAGAACCGCTACGTCTGGGAAGAGCCGGCGCTGCAGGTGACCAAGATCTACTCGGCCGCGAACCTGCCCGGCGGGCTCAACGAGCAGCAGGCCCGGGAATACCTGTGGGAGATACTGGCCAAGGACGTGGTGCTGCGCTCCGTGTCGGGCTTCGGCTCGGTCTCGAGCACCTCGAAGAAGAAGCTGCCCGGGCCGGCCAGCGCCGCGCCGCAGCCGGCGGTGACCAACAACCCCTGACCGATGCAGACCCTCAACCCCAAAGCGCTGGCCGACGAGTGGGCCAAAGGCAGGACCCGCCCGGTGTATTACCTGTGCGGGGAAGAGACCTCGCTCAAGGAAGCGGCACTCAAGCGCCTCGAGGCGCTGTTCAAGCCTGAAACCTTCAATTTCTCGGTGCGCGACGCGGAAACCTCCGACATGGCGGAGGCGCTCGACGAGGCGCAGACCTCGCCGATGCTGGCCGAGGTGCGCTTCGTGGTGCTCAAGCACGCCGAAAAGCTCAAGAAGGACCCGCTCAAAAAGCTGCTGGCTTATATGGCGGACCCGTGCCGGAGCGCCTGCCTGCTGATCCTGGCCGACTGGCCGCGTGAGAAGGCCGACCCGCTCCCCGAAGGGCTTACCGCGGAATCTGCGCTGGTGGATTTTTCGCCCATGACCCCGCCGCTGGCCTCGGCCTACCTCAATTCCAAACTGCTGGCCGGCGGCGTAAAGACCGACAAAGAGGCGCTGGAGCTGCTCATAGACCTGCTCGGCACCAACTCCACCATCCTCGACGGCGAAGCCGAGAAGATAATGCTCTATATGCACGGGCAGACCCGGGTCTTCGGCCCGCAGGACGCGCTGGCGCTGGCCGGCTTCTCCCGCGCTCAGGACCCGTACGCGCTTTCCAAAGCCGTGCAGGAACACCGCCCGGAAGCGGCCGCGCAGGCGGCCACGGGCATGCTGGCAGCCGGCGACGAACCGCTCGCCCTGCTGGCGCAGACCTCCAAGGCGCTGGAGATGATGCTTAAAGCCAAACGGCTCTCCGCCTCCGGAGAGGGGCAGGCCGCCTGCTACCAGGCCGGCATGTCGCCGGGGCAGTACTACCACGCGGCCCAGCACGCCGCGTCCTACACCGAGGAAAAGCTGCTGCGCAGCCTGCGGCGCTGCCTCGAGGCAGAAGAGATGCTCAAGTCCTCTTCCAAACGCGATCCGGGCCTGGTCGTGCGCCAGCTGATCTACGAGATAACCGGTACCAAGTAGGGGCTTGCAACGGAATAATATGACCATCTGGCTGAGCGGATTTTGGAGCGAGCCGAAGCGGCATGGAGCGACATGTACTACACGTACTTTAGCGTAATGCCGCAAAGGCGCAGCCCAAAAGCGGCTCAGCCCCCCGGGGGAGGCCCGTCTTTGAACCGGCTGCCGCGTTGCTCCTCACTTGCAGACCACCGGTATGCTCGCTCGTCGCGCCTTGCATCCGGTTCAAATACGGGCCTCCAGATGGTCATATTATTCCGTTGCAAGCCCTAAAAGCAAAACCCCGGCCAATAGCGCCGGGGTAGCTCTTTGTTAAAGGAAAGAAGTTACTTTACGGAAGGGTTCTGCGCCAGGGACTTGATCTGGGCGGCCAGCCGGGCTTTCTTCCTCGCGGCGGATTTCCAGTGCAGCGTCCCGCTCTTGGCCGCTTTATCAAGCAGGGAATAGGATTTCGGCAGCATTTTCTGCGCGTTCTCCATGTCCTTCTTGGTCACGAGCGTACCGAATTCTTTCACGGTGTCGTGGATCCTGGATTTGAGGCCGCGGTTCTTCGAGGCCAGCTTTTCAGATTTTCTCCAGGCCTTTATAGCGCTGGTGTGTCGTCCGGTCTTAAGTTTTGCCATAGTGGACATAGTTTATCATTCCATGAGCGAAAAAGCAAATAATACCGCGGCCGGGAGCGAGATCTTCACCCGGCGCATCACCAGGATGACCGGGGCGAACCTGGTCACCAAGGTGCTTGGGTACGCGCGCGACGCGCTGATGGTGGCCTTTTTCGGCGGCGGGGCGCTGGCCGACGCCTACTACGCGGCTTTCAGGCTGGTGAACGTCTTCAGGCGCACGGTAGGCGAAGGCGCCCTGAACGCCGTCTTTATCCCGCTCCTGGAGAAGGAAAAGGCCAGGCCGGCCCCCGCGGCCGCGGTCTTTTTCTCCTCGGCCTGGACGGTCATTTTCTGGTCTTCGGCGCTGCTCGCCGCGGCAGGCATCCTCTTCCGGCACGAAATGACCGCGCTGGCGGCCTGGGGGTTCAGGAGCTCCCCCGGCAAACTGGAGCTGACGGCGCTGCTGGCGGCGGTGCTGATGCCGCACCTGCTGTTCGTCAACGTAGCGGCCTTCTTCACGGCGGCGCTCAATTCGGCCCGCAGGTTCTTCCTGCCGGCCCTCGCGCCCGCGGCTTTTTCCCTTACCGTGATAGCCGCCCTCCTTGCCTTCCGGTCGGGGTTCTTCGCCGCGCTGGACGAACGCGGCAAGATAATACTCCTGGCGGCGGCGGCCTCTTTCTCCGGCCTCATCCAGGCGCTGGCCCTGCTGCCCGCGCTGAGGAAGGAAGGCTACAAGCTCGCGTTCTCGAACCCGCTGAAGAATATTTCAGCCGCCCCGGCGCTCCTGGCCGCGGTGCCCGCCGCGCTCACCCTCGCCCAGGACCAGGTTTCCATGCTGATCAACACCGTCTACGCCAGCTTCCTGCCCGCCGGGTCCGTCACCGCCATCTACAATTCCGCCCGCCTGGTCCAGTTCCCGGTTTCGCTGTTCGCGGCCGCGGCCGCCGCCGTCTCGCTGCCGGACCTGGCCGCCCGCAACGCCGCCGGAGACAGCGAAGGCTTCAGGCAGCACCTCAGGCCCGCGCTGACCGCTTCCTGGCTCATCATGCTGCCGGCCGCCCTGGGCATAGCCGTCACCGCGCTGCCGGTGTGCCGCGCGCTGTTCGAGCATGGCCGCTTCTCGCCGGAGCAGAGCCTGCTCACCTCGCAGGCCCTGTTCTGGCTGGCCCTGGGCCTGCCCGCTTACGGCTTCAACAAAGTCTCGGCCTCGGCGCTGTACGCCCTGGGCAGACAGGCCGAGCCGCTGATAATTATTTCCGCGCAGCTAGGACTTAACGCCCTGCTCTGTTTCCTCTTCATGCGGGAACTCGGAGCCGGCGGCCTGATGCTGGCGACCTCCGTCAGCTCCTGGGCGGCCGCCCTCGCCTTCGCCGTCGCGCTCAAAAAACATTCAGGCTTCAGCCTGTTCTCCGGGCTTCCGCTCGTGCGCCCGGCCATAGCCGCCTCAGCCTCCGCGGCGTCCGCCTGGGCCATTACAAAGGCGCTGGCCTGGGCCGGCCCGCTGGCCGTGACCGCCGCCGCCGTGCCCGCCGCCGTGATAATTTATTTCCTTATATTAAGGGCCCTGAAGGTGGAGGAGCGCAAGCTCGTCACGGCGGGAAAGTTTTAATGGATATTTCACACCTGCCCGCCGAACCCGGGGTTTACCTGATGCGCGACGCCTCGGGCGCCGTGCTTTACGTGGGCAAAGCCAAGGACCTGCGCAAGCGCGTAAGCCAGTATTTCCGCAAGAACCCCTCCGACACGCGCGGCAAGATCCCGAACCTGATCACCCTTATCCGCTCCATCGATTACATCGCCTCCGCCAGCGAACGCGAAGCCCTGCTCACGGAACGCCAGCTCATCCACAAACTCCAGCCGTTCTTCAACGAAATGTGGAAGGACTCCAAGACCTACCCGTACCTGGAGCTCACCGGCGAGGATTTTCCCCGCCTTATTTTCACGCGCCGCAAGCTCCGCGACGGCGGGCGCTACTTCGGCCCTTACCCGAAAGTGGAGCCGCTTAAAAAACTGCTGGCCCACCTGTGGCGGATAAAGTTCATCAACCTGCGCCGCTGCCGCTGGAAATTCTCGCTGGCCGAGCCGCTGCCGGATAAAAAAATAAAGGCCTGCCTCTATTTCCACACGGGCCAGTGCACCGCCCCCTGCGCCGGGAAGATCTCCCCCGCCGCCTACGCCGCGCTGGCGGGCCGCGTGGAGGACTTCCTGAAGGGCGACTTCGAAAAGCTGCGCGCCGCCTTCACCCGCAAAATGTCCGGCGCGGCGAAGCGGCTGGCATACGAGGAAGCCGCGCAGTACCGCGATTTCCTCTCCGCCTTCGACCATATGCGCGAGCGCGTGCTGATCAACCGCCTGCCGGCCGACTTCATGGAAACCGCGGTTACGCGCACCAGCGCGGTGACCGAACTGAAAAACGCCCTGGGCCTGGCGCGGCCGCCGGCGCACATCGAGGCTTTCGACACCTCCCACACTTTCGGCCGGCAGTCCGTAGGCTCCTCGGTCTGCTTCGTCAACGGCGAAAAGAACACGGCGCATTACAGGAGATACCGCGTGAAGTTCGCCAACGTGCCGGAGGGCGGCAACGACTTCGCCATGATGGAGGAGATAGTTTTCCGGCGGCTGGCGCAGTTAAAGAAGAAAGAGGAGCCGCTGCCCGACCTGCTCCTGATAGACGGCGGGCCGGGGCAGCTCGCCGCGGCGATGAAGGCCATCCGCGCCGCGGGGGTGAAGGTGCCGGTGATAAGCCTGGCCAAGAAGCTGGAAGAAATTTACACCCCGCTGCGGGCGCAGCCGCTGCTGCTGGACCGGGCCCACCCGGGCCTGCGCCTCCTGCAGGCGCTGCGCGACGAGGCCCACCGTTTCGGGATAACCTATCACCGCCTGCTGCGGGGCCGCAGCGAGCTCACAGGCTGATACGCCCGGGAAAACTTCAGGTCCCTGACTTGGCGTCCGCGGCCGCCCGGGCGGGCAGCTTTATCAGGTAAACGGAACCGCGCGAAAAGGGCGCCAGCGGCGTGCGGTAAGCCACCCGCTCGAGCACGCCGCCTTCCAGACCCGGGGGCGGGCTGAAAACCACTACGGCTTTTTTGGAAGGCAGGTCCTGCCAACCCCATTCCCCCACGAAAGAAGCGGCGCTTTCTTGTTTCAGCTGCGCCATGCGCTTTTCATAATTGTGCCAGGCGTCGTAATCGAAGCCCCCGGCCACGTCCGCCGGCGCTATCCCGTGCCCGGCGGAGCGGTACGCCGCCTCCCACTTGGCGGCGTTCCAGGCCAGGTAATCGCCGGTGCCGGCCCAGGAGAACAAAGCCAGCGCGCCCGCGGCGGCCAGCACGGGGACGGAAAAATAGAAAGGCCGGGCGGCCGCGCAGGCCGCGATAAGGGCGGGCACCAGGGCATAGAGCAGGTACCTGTCGAAGAACCGCGGCGCGGCCAGAACGAAGCCGAACTGCAGGGCGAAGACCAGCAGGCAGCTCCTGACCGGCGCCGGCAGGTCTTTAAGCCTGGAGAACTCTGCGGCCAGGACGCCCGCCGACAGCACCGACAGGGCCGAGACCAGGGGCCAGAAGGAACCGCTGCCCAGGATGCCGGAGGCTTTGAACGAATAGCCGTAGATGGTCACGTAGCCCAGCCCGGTCCTGTAGATGTAGTTCCCGGCCCCCGGCAGTGGGGCGCGGCCCGCCAGCAGGACATAAATGCCGCAGAGGATAATTACGGCCGCCGCGGCCGGCAGGGCCCTGCGGTCGCCGCGCAGTCCGCTGAAAAACCCGGGGCGGGAAATGAAAAAGACCGAGAAAGGCAAAAGGAAAAGACCGCAGAGTACCGCCCCGGAGGCCAGGCGGCGCAGGGTTTCGGCTAAAAGGAGCAGCGGGCGGCTCCAGTACCTGAAGGCTTCCGAATGTATGCCGGAAGCGGCGCCCGAAACCTGCGTAGCATCCACGGACCGGAGCCAGAACCACCAGCAGGCCAGCGCGGCCAGCGCCGGCAGCCAGAGAACGAGCAGCCCGCGCAGCTTCCGCCCGGGGCCGCCCGGCAAGCCGGGGAGCAGCCCCGGCGGCAGCAGTATCCCGGTCGGGCGGATAAGCGTGGCCCCCGCCGCGCCCAGCGAAGCCCCCCACAGGGAGCGGCGGCTCTCCGCGCTCCGGGCCGTGAACAGATAGACCGAAAGCAGGAGCATGAAGAGATACGGGATCTCCGTCATAAAGGTGAAGGAAAGAACAAAGAACAGCGGGTTGAACGCCAGGCAGAAAGCGCCGAGCAAAGCGGCCGGCGGCTCCAGTTCAAGACGGAGCAGGAGCCTGGAGAAAAGCCAGACGGCGGCCGTGCCGAGGCACAGGGTGGACAGCGTAAGCGCGCCGAAGGAGAAGCCGGAAGGAACGCCGCACAACCAGCCCCAGGCCGTCTGCAGCAGTTGCGTGTGGAACGTGTCGTAAAGGCGGAGGCCTTTATGGGCCAGCAGGTTCTTTACGGGAAGGGCATAGGTCCAGTCGTCGTTCAGCGGGAAAGAGCGGCCCCACGGCGAAAGCGAAAGGGCGGCCAGGGCGAAAATTGCCGCTGCAAGGCTGGGAGGCCACTTTTTCATACCTGCCTATTTTAACACTTTCCATCCGCGCCCGCAGCCCTCTTCCCTTTCGCACGATAATGTAGTATTTTCTGCATATGGGACAAAAATATTTTCGCGCCCTTTTTCCCCTTTTCCTGGCGGCTGCCGCCGGTTCCAACGCGACAGCCCAGACCTGCCCTTCCTATCTCACCCCGGAGTTTCCCGTCTGGCAGCTCCACCAATGTCCGGCCCTGTACAAAAAACTCTGTTATTCCGTCTGCGGCCCCAGGTACGACGAGTCCGAGGTCCGGGGCGCCGCGCAGCTGCAGGCCGGAGAAAAAGCCGTGCTCTGCGTGGACTTCAGCATGGCCATGGAGAAGAACGGGGTCTCCTACGCCTCGGACAGGACGCGGCATAAGTGTTTTGACGGCGCCCAAAGGCACAGCGCCGGCGGAGGGACCAGGAGCTGGTGCCTGCAGTACAACTACACCTATAAGCGCCGAAAACTCGGCGCCTATCTGCAATGCGCCTCGCGCCTGGACAACTCGTACGTTCCGGGAGCGGAAAGGCGGGACGACGGTCCGCGCGTAGTGACGCTGCTGAATACGCCGGAGCCGGCCCGTTCCCCCAGGACAGGCACCGAGCCCACGTCGGCGGGGGACGACATCGACCCTACCCCCAGCTATATTAAATATTACGGCCGCCCGGTCGGCTATCAGAACTCTCCCGTCAGCGCTCCGGAGCCGGCCGTTAGCGGCGCTGCTGCCGCCGCCCCCCGGGTTTCCGAGAACATAGAGGATACCGGCGCCAACCCTTTCGAGAAGCTGATAAATAGATCAAAAATGGGGGACGGCCTGGCGCAGCTGGCCCAGCTGCGCTCCGCCATAAAGGCCTACTACGCCCGCAACGGGCATTTCCCGCTCGACCTCCACGCGCTGGTGCCGGATTTTATCAGCGGGATACCTACCCTGGAGATCCCGGGTTACAGCAAGAGCTTCAACGTATTAATGGTGACCCGGCTGGGGGACAGGGACAGGAGCGAGTACGTGAGGGACAGGGGCGGCTGGATATACGTCTACGACACGGGTTCAAAAAACCACGGCGCAATTTTCTTCAACTCGCGAAAACGCTTCCGCAACAAGCCGCTTTATAATTATTGAGGCCCTTTTTTCGGGGGCTCGTAAACGGTAGTGTAGACGCGGTCTTTGCCGTCTCCCTTGCCGCCGCCCTTAGAGAGGCATTCCGCGGCCGCCTTTTCGCCGTCCTGCTCCAGCTTCCCCGTCTCGGCGGCCAGCAGTTTCAGGATCCCGTCCCAGTTCAGAACACATTTTTCGTCGCAGGCGCCGCGGCCCGCCACGCCCTCTTTGTCGGCGGCACAGCAGGTCAGCCGGTTCTTCTTCGCCTGCGAGGTCTTGTCCGACAGTACCTTCCTCTTTTTCTCTTCCGCCTTCGGGCTTTTCAGGCATTTCGCCAGGACGGAGCAGGAGAGCAGGCCGGTGTCCACCGGGCCTTTCCCGCTATCCTTATATTTAACGTTCTCGCAGCCGGGCGGCGGCGGGTTCAGCTTGCCGAGGTAATACGGGGAGATAGCGTTGTCCGTGTACTGTATGCAATAGCAGCGGTTCTGCGGCAGCGGCGGGACTTTCCCCCGGGCGTCCGCCCCGTACGCGGCGGCGCCCAGGCTCAGCGCGGACAAGAAGAGTAAATTCAGCATAGTCTCGGCGCCGGGCGGCGGGCTTTAGCCGGCTTCAAACCGCGGGGGCCTGGGGCTGGCCCCAGGGAATGGACAGCAGTTCGCTTTTGATGTAGTGCAGGATGGCGGGAGAAAGCATGATGCCGGGGATCCCCATGATGGTGTTGCCTATAAGGATGGCTATCAGCATCTGCCACATCGGCAGGTTGACGCTGGCCCCCATGATCTTGCTGTTAAGGAAATACTCCAGCTTGTGGATGAAGACCAGGAAAGCCAGGGCCAGCACGGCGATGTTAAGGGACAGGCCCAGCGCGGTTATCACGATGACCGTGTTGGTGATGATGTTGCCCAGGATGGGCATGATGCCGATGATCAGCGTCATCGTCGAGAGGAAAGCCAGGTGGGGCATGGAGATGGCGTACAGGAAGATGGCTGTCAGCGCCGTATTTATCAGGGAGATGGCTATCTGCGCGCCGAAGACCTTTTCGAAGCTGTAGGTGAACCTGCGTATCCGCGCGTTGGTCTCCTTGCGGACCGCGTCGAAAAGGTTGGGCTCGTACTTGGGCGTCTTGCCGCCCAGGAAGAAAAACACGGCGGCGGCTACGCCGATGGCCATGTGGAACACTTCCTTGGTAAGCAGGGTGCTGGCCCTGGTTATGCTCAGCGCGTTGGCCAGTATCTTATTGTTGGCGAATTCGCGCAGGTCCTGGAAATTATCGAACGGGAGGTCCACCCCGTACTTCTGCGCCAGGTCCATGACCTGCGGCAGCGCCACCTCCACGATGCGCGGCAGCGTGAGCAGCGTCTGCTTGATGAACCGGAGGAAAACGAAGAGGGTAATGACCGCGGCTATCAGGAACAGCACCGAAGACAGCCAGCGGGTGAAGGCCCCGGGCAAGCGGCCCTTCAGGCCCCTGTAGATCATCTCCATGAACATGAAGGAGAACAAAGAGGCCAGCACCACGTGGCCCATGCCGAACCCGATGATCGCCAGCAGTATCAGCCCCATCAGGGCGTAGGAGATCCTGGTAGCCGTGCTCATATTCATAAGGATAGCATTTCCGCGGCGGGAGATAAATCCGGAGATTACTGCGCTACCGCGGCAAGGTTGAAGCCGAGGACTTTCCAGGTGGTGATGGAGGAGAGGACCGCTATGTAGGCGTCGGCCGGGATGTCCAGGACCTTCGCTCCCTGCGAGGCATGGCGCACTATCTTGCCTTTCGGGCCGTCGAAGATGAAGAACTGGTGCGTTATCACGGTGGGTTTGTCGGCGCGGGCTTCGCGCACCAGGCTTACCACCGTGCCGGAAGGGATGTTCGCCAGGAGGGCTTTCAGCCAGGGCAGGGCGATGTATTTTATCTTCACTTCCTGGTCGGGGATGTTCGTGCCCAGGGCGCGCAGGCGCTCCAGCCGCGCGCCGCGCTCCTGCGGGGTTTCGGAATCGAAACCCTTCAGGTCGGCCCCGGTCTTGGCCGCGTACCAGGCCCGCTTTGAGATCACCTTGGTCACGTAACTGACCTGCCGGCCGGCCACGTCGGAAGTTATATCCTTCAGGAAACCGGCGGCGATGTTATTGGGCAGCCAGTCGGTCTCCGGGAAATGGTTGCGGGACTCGTAGGCGATGACGCCGTTGCGGTAGCGGATGCGGCGCAGCGTGTCCAGCGCCGAAGGCTCGTCCGCGCCCAGGGCGAAAGCCATGGTCTGTTCCACGAAGGTAGTGCAGTCGAGGCCGGAATAGCTGACGAGCGGGCTGCGGTCGAATTCCCCGGAAGCGCCCTCGCCCAGGGGACCCAGCACGTAGGGAATGCCGAGGAAGCGGCCGCTGGCCGCAAAAAGCCTGGCGCCGATCTCGTTCTTCGCTTTAGGATAGGAAACGAATTTTGCCGGGGAAGGAACCGGGATGCTTACCGCCGCCGGGGAATAATTACCCGCGGCCAGCTGTAAAGAGCTGAAAGCGCCGGAGACTTCCGCTTTAACGGGGCCCGCCGCCAGTACCGCCAGTATCGCTATAAATAATGACTTCATAGTGTTCGCTGAATATATTATAGCCCCGGCGGCGCCGCCGCAGGAGTGCTCATGGGCCCCTTCTGAAAGGTTTTTAGGGAACACTATAAATAGGCCTTTCGGCCCTCAAAAAAAAGACGGGGCTCCCGCAAGAGAGCCCCGTCACCGCGACAGTCAGGTTTACTGCGCCGCGGGAGCGGCGGGAGGTATGGCCGGAGGCTGCGCCGGAGCCGGCACAGCCTGCAGCGCGGGCGCGGCCGCGTACTCGCGGCTCCCCATCTTGGTCATCCAGACGGCGCCCAGGCCTATCATAGTGCCGAAGCACATCATCATGAACCCTATCAGCGACAGGATATCTCCCAGCAGGGGGATGACCTTACCGAAGAAGAGCAGCCCCGCCATGATGCCGTAGCCGACGGCCACTTTCGCCGAAAGGGCGGCGGGCCCCGGCCTCTTGATCCCGTCGAAGAACCGGGCCTGCAGCACCACGCTGAAGGCGCTGAGCCCCAGCACGGCCGCCGCGGCGGCCAGAATGAGAGCGAACGGCACCAGGGGGATGCCGAACACCGAGACCACCATCACGATAAGACCGGGGAAGAAGCCCATGACCATAAGGGCGCCTATCCAGCAGGCCCGCCACATGTCAGCGGTAAGGGCGCGGGCGGAAACTTCCACGTTGGACGGGAAGAACACGGCCGGCAGCATCATCAGTATCACGCCGGTGACCAGCGTGGAGAGGAGCATCATCAGGCCCAGGCCCACCAGCCCGCCTATCATCCACGGCTTGGCGTTGCCGCCTATGCCGTCGGAATGATCGGACAACCTGATCATGCGGGCGACGACGCCGCGCATGGCGTTCACGTCGAAGCTGTTGATCTGGCCCTTATGCACGGCCGACGGGTCTTTCACGACCGTGCCGCCCAGCGAGGAGATATCCCCGTCCACCGCCCCGGAGCCGGAAAGAGTGACCCTGCCGCCTATGGCGGAGACGTCCCCCTCCACACGGCCGGTAACGTCGACCGGCCCGCCTATATTGGTAACGTCGCCCTTCACCAGCCCCGTTATGAACACCGGGCCGCCCAGGGCCGCCAGGTCACCGGTTATCTCGCCGTTGACGGTCACGGAACCGCCGCCCACCATGGCGACGTCGCCTTTGAGCGTGCCGTTGACGAGCAGGCTTTTCTCGACAGTGATATCTCCGGATATTATCTGCCCTTTGTCCACCACCAGGTCGTCATAGCGCATATCCGAACGCCGGGCCTGGGCGCTCTGCCCCAGGCAGAGCAGCGCCGCCGCGAATAACAGGTATTTAGATGCATTCTTCATATTAGTTTCCTCCGTAACCATAACTATGGGCCGGCTTGCCGGCCGAAACCGCGTAAACGACCCCGGCGCAGACCAGCGCCGCGGCCGCAACTTCGTAGTAAGCCGGCGAACCGGCGGCGGCGGACGCGAGGTCCGCCAGCAGCAGCAGGGACGCTTTCAGCTTCATCGCCAGAAGCGCGCCCTTCGCCGCCAGCAGCCTGCCGGCCCGCGCAAAGCCCCCCGGCTGTATAAGGAACGCCGCCATATCCGGGAGGTAAGAAACCGCTAACTTGGCAAAACAGAAACACAGCGCCGCTTCCCAGGCCGCCACGGTGCCCCCGGCGATCTTGAGCGTATAGTCCCGCCAGAGAACCGGGCGCTGCGCGGCGGCTACCGCGGCCATCACTTTCAGCGCGAAGCCGGCGGAGGGCCGCCTGTAAGGCAGCCCCGCTATGGCTTTGGCTATCAGTTCGTCGGTCTTTGCAGCGTCCATATCCATAATACGCTCCGGGCCGCTAAACGGTTGCATCCGCCGCGGCCAATTTTGCTTTTATCAGTTCCCGGCCCCTGAACAGGCGGGCTTTTACCGTGCCTTCCGGCACCCCGGTCACGCGGGCTATCTCGGCCGGCCCCATGTCCTCGCGGTACTGCAGCAGCAGCGCTTCGCTGTAGATAGGAGGCAGGGAACCCAGCAGGGCCTCGATACGTTCCTCGTCCAGCGCGTCGGCCACGCTGCCGGCCACGTTCACCGCCGGGTCCGCCAGGTCGGGGAAATCCTCGCCGTCCAGGGAAACGGTGCGGCCGCCGGCGCGCAGCGCGTCCATGCAGGAGTTATGCGCTATACGGAACAGCCAGGAAGCGAAAGGGTATGAGGAATTATAAGAGGGCAGCCCGCGGAAGGCCTTGAGGAAGGCTTCCTGCGCGGCGTCCTCGGCCGCCTGCGGGTCCTTGAGCAGGCGCAGCGCGAAGCTGTAGATCCGGTCCTGGTAGAGTTCAAGGATACCGGCGAAAGCGGAAGTATCCCCCCCGAGGCAGCGGTCCAGCAGTTCTTTTTCGGTTTCACCCATCTTTAATAATACGCGCGGCGCGGCTATTCGGTTTCAACGACCTGCCGGAACTTGACGGCCGCTCCCGGGCGGGCCGGGGGTCAGGGTTCGCAAAGAAAGGCGGTTACAGGCCCGGCCTTGCCCTTGAGCGCCACCACTCTCTCCTCGGCCGAGCTGAAGACGGAGGCGGCCTCGGCGTAAACCCCGGCCGAGACCAGCACCTTGCCGGGCTCGCAGGCGCTCTCCAGGCGTTGCGCGGTGTTCACCGCGTCCCCGATAAAAGTGTACTCGCGGCGGCCGGGCGCGCCGACGTTAGCGCGCACGGCGCGGCCGCCGTTGAGGCCTATTCGCACGCTGAAGGGGTTGCCTGCGGCGTTCAGTTCCATGAAGAGCAGCACTATGTCCCGGGCCGCCCGCGCCGCGTTCTCCGCCGAAGCGAAGCAGGCGAAGATGCAGTCGCCTATGAACTTGTCCACGTCGCCGCCGTGCTTGTAGATAAGGTCCGTGGCCGGCGAAAATATCTCATTTAGCGCTTTTACCACTTCCGCCGAGGTATGCGCTTCGGTATACGGCGTGAAGCCTTTCACGTCCATGAACATGAACACCCCGGTGAATTCTGCGTCCTTAAGTTCCTGGCCGCCGGCCGAGGCCACGGCCCCCACCTCTTTCCACACGCCGTGCGGGGTATAGGCGTGTATCATCTCGTGCTGTCGGCGCAGCAGTTCGCCGTCCTTGTACGATTTGCGGCTCATGTTGGCCAGGAAGCTCTCGGTGGTGTCGAGCATCTCCTCGCTGCGGGCCAGCAGGTCCTTTTCGGTCCCCGCTATCTCCGCCGTCGGCCGCGCCTCCGGCACCGCGGCGGCCGTTCTGCCGTCCGAATAGACGGCCATCAGCGCCACCGTGGTGACGTGGTAGGAAGAGCCGTGCCGGGCGCGGCCGTGCCCGCACCAGGGAATTATTTCCCCGCCGGAATACAGCCCGAACACAGGCACCTCGCGGCCGAATACCCCGCGTACGGCCTCCAGCTCGTCGTTGACGCGGCTGTGGAGGATGTGCGAGCGGGAGCAGCAGCTCACCATGAAAACGAAAGCCGGCTTCTTGCCGGGGCGCAGCGCGGCGCACTCGGCCGCGGCCCGCCGCGCGCCCTCTATCAGGCTGGTGCGGCTGGCCTGGATGAGGCGCACCTTCCTGCCCTGCAGGTCCTCCGATGGGAAATAAGTGATGGCCCCTTTCTTGAAATCGCATGAGACCGGCATCTTGATCACGGTCTTGCCCGCGTCGTGCGCGGCCAGCGAGAAGCCGTAGCGCTGCACCATCAGCTCGAAGAACTTCTCGCGGGCGTCGCGGCCCAGGAACTGGCGGTAGAACTCTATGACCGGCACGCCGTTGAGCTCGTAGACCACCGGCCCCTCCGCGCGGGTGATGGTCAGTTCCTCGCCCACCGGCTCCCAGCCGTGACCGTAGCCGAAAGCCAGCTTCACTCCCTCGGGGAATTCCAGCGAGGCCAGCCGCGCGCCCTTCTTCGTCAGTTCGCAGCCGCAGTACTGGTAGGTGGTCCAGAAATCGGGGTGGTTCATCCCCAGGTCATAGGCGCCGCAGGTGAGCCCGCCGAACACCGGCGCCGGCGAGAGCTTCTCCGCGATGGCGTCCACCATGCGCTGCTCATAGCCGGTGGAGATGGAGCCGAACACCAGCGACACCGCGCGCCCGGCCCGGCCGGGGCCGCTCACGCCGCCGGCCAGGCAGAGGCCGGTCCTGCGGCAGTCTTCGGAAGTTTCAGAAACGCTGAATTCGGCCTTCAGGCCCGGGCCGGACAGCAGCAGCACCACGACGCTGCCGCGCGAAACCCCGGCGTTGGTGATCTCTGCGTAGCAGGAGCCGCCCGTGAGAATGGCCGGGTCCAGGTGCCGGCACAGGGCTTTGTGCACTTTGGCCTGGTCCAGCCTTATCGAAGCGAAGGCCACGGCCAGGGTCGGCTTCGGCACGGCGCGGAGCGCCTGCTTCACCGCCGCTTCCGCGGCTTTCCCAGGATCTTTGTGCCGGCCCAGGCCGATAGCTATTTTCATGTGATTTTCGCGGCCGGTCTTTAACGGGCGGCGCCTAAACCGCTTTCAGTAAGCGCGCGCCCCAGAAAACCAGGACCCCGAGAAGGGCCCAGTTCACGGTCCCGGCCGAAGACGCCGCGCGCGGCACCCTGCCCGCCGCGCAGAACGCCAGCAGGGCGGCCAGCGGGAACACCAGCGGGTTGTGCGCGTAAGCGCCGGCCAGGTCCAGCCTGCCGAGCGCCAGGAAGGCGTGGGTCATGCCGCAGCCCGGGCAGGGCAGGCCGGTCAGCGCCTTGAACAGGCACAGGTCGGCGTGCGGGAGGGCCGTCGTCAGGCTGAAACCGGCCAGGTGGGCCAGCCCGCTCAGCGCGGCAACGGCCAGCACGCCCGCCGCCGCCAGGCGCAGCAGCCGGTCAGGCCGGCTGCGGGTAGAACTTGTTGAGCTCATTCTGATGTATGGCGTCCACTATTATGCTCAGGCCGAAAAGCGACAGCAGCAGGCTGAGGATGGGCAGGTTCTCGAACGGCGGCACGGAACGGGCCCGCTGTATCTCCACTATCACGCCGCCCATGCAGTACTGGTAGTAGATGAAGTACAGCCCGCAGGTAACGAGTGACAGCAGGATGACCATCGGCGGGTTGAATTCCTCCCGGCCCAGAAGTTCGTTG
Organism: Elusimicrobia bacterium GWF2_62_30; assembly: GCA_001799995.1. Taxonomy (GTDB): domain Bacteria; phylum Elusimicrobiota; class Elusimicrobia; order Elusimicrobiales; family UBA9959; genus UBA9959. Next base: position 25,973 of record MGUK01000001.1, on the reverse strand, counting down.
CAGGTCTTCATCTGCTGCCAGTTCCAGAACAGGTTGTAAATACCGCAAGTGATAATGGTAAAGATGATCCCGAGCGCTATGTTTCGATATCCTGTTGTCATTTTAAGTTTCTCCTTGCTCTCCCCTGACCGGTCCGTACGAAGACTTTATTCTATAAAATAATAGTCACCCGGGAGCCACGGACGACGACGCCGTTCGCCGCGGGGACATCCCGCGCGCCGCCTGCCCGGCGCAAAGACCGGACCGGCAGGGAGGAATATTGATAGAATTAGAAGTACCGCAGCCCGCAACCGTTTTGAACACTGGACCGTATTATGGATATGCACACCACCAAAGCCGGACGCGCCGCGACGCGCGGCCGTTTACTGACACTTGCCGCGGCGGCGCTCTGCCTGGCCGGCGCGGCTGCCGCGCAGGAAAGCGCGCTGGCTTATGAAACCGCCGAGAAGGCCATGCTGGCCGCCAACCCGCAGGCCGCGGCCGCGCTGCACGACCTGGACGCGGCGCGGTCCCGCTTTACCGCCGCGCGCGGCGGGCTTTATCCCTATTTTTCGGCCAGCGCCTCCTACTCCAGGAACGGCGACCAGGGCTCCGAGGCCTACGACAAGTACTCCTACGGTTTTTCCGGCACGCAGCCGCTCTTCTCCCCCGCGGTGCCGGCAGGGGTGCGCTCGGCCGAGGCCTCCGTGCGCTCTTACGAGTCTTCCTACGACCGCATCGCCTCCTCGCTGCGCTACCAGCTCAAGTCCGTCTTCGCCGACATCCTCAACGCCAGGGAGACCATCAAGCTTTCGCAGGAAACCCTCAAGCGCAGGACCGAGAACCTGGACCTGCTGCGCCTGAAGTACCAGGCCGGGCGCGAGAACAAGGCCGCCATGCTGGAAACCGAGGCCGCGCTGAAGACGGCCCAGTGGCAGCATGAAAAATACAAGAAGAACCTGCGCCTGCTGGAGCGCAAGCTCAACCGCCTGCTGGGCCGCCCGGCGCAGGCGCCGGCGCCAGAACTAGGGCTGCCGCAGCCGCCGGAGCCGCCGGAGGACTTCGCGGCCTTCGCGCCCAAGCTGGAAAAGCATCATTCCCTGCGCTCGGCGCGCTCGGCGCTGGCCGTCTCGAAAGCCTCCCTGGACTCGACCCGCAGCTCGATGCTGCCGGAGGCGAACGCCTCGGGCAGCTACAAGTGGAGCGGCTCGGATTGGCCCGCTGCCCCCAACAGCTGGTCGCTGGGCGCCAGCCTCAGCCTGCCGCTGTTCTCGTGGGGCCGGCTTTCCTCGGACCTGGCCTCCTCCAAGGCGAAGCTGCGCTCCTCCGAGGCCGACCTGAAGAACGCCGAAGACGAGGTGTACCTGGCGGCCGAAGACTCTTTCCTCACCTGGCGGCAGGCCCGGGCCTACATGGACGTGGCCAAAAGTTCGCTGGACGCCGCCGAGGCCCGCGCATGGCTGGTGCGCAAGCAGTACCTGGCCGGGCAGTCCTCCTATTTCGAGTGGCGCAACGTGGAAGAACAGCTTATAACCGAGCAGAACCAGTACTTGTCCGCCGGGCGCGGGCTGATCCTGGCGCATGCGGCTTTCGTGCAGTCCCTTGGAGAATAAACAGATGAAAAGACCTTTTTACAAGACCAAAAGATTCATTTTCGCGGTAGCCGCCGTGTTCCTTGTCGGCGGCGGCTGCGGCATGATAAAGCGCGCCAAGGCCAAGTCCGAGGCCAAGCGCCTGGCCGAACTGCAGCCCTACAAGCCGCTGCGCGGCACGCTGGTGACCAAGACGCAGGCCGCCGGCAACGTCGAGCCGGAGAACCGCGTCCTCATCACCCCCTCGGTGAGCGGCCGCGCCGAGGAAGTGCTCTTTACCGAAGGCCTGATCGTCCAGAAAGGTGCGATGCTGGCCTGGATCAGCTCCAGCGAGCGCACCGCGCTGCTCGACTCGCTTAAGATGAAGGAGACCACCGCCGAAGAAAAAAAGATGGTGGAGGAAGCCTACAACCTGACGCCGGTGGTAGCCCCCATCTCCGGCATGATAGTAAAGCGTTCCGTCGAGCCGGGCCAGTCGGTGAGCCAGGGCAAGGAGATAGCCGTAATCTCGGACCGGCTGATAATCAAAACTTTCGTGGACGAGACGGATATCGGCGCGGTCAAAGAGGGACAGGGCGCGGAATTCTACCTGGACGCCTTCCCCAAGGACAAGCGCACAGGCAAGGTGCTGGCCATAGCCCACGAATCCACGCAGAAGGACGGCGTTACCGTGTACGAGGTGAAGATCCTCCCCTCCGGCAGCGCCGCGACCCTGCGCTCCGGCATGACGGCCGACGTGCTGATAATCACCGGCAGCAAAAAGAACGCGCTGACCATCCCCAAGAAGGCGGCTAAATACCGCGACGGCGACGTGCTGGTCTCGGTCAAGAGCGGGCCGAAGGCCAAGCTGACCGAGAAGAAGATCACCGTGGGCGCCGCCGACGAGAGCAGCATCGAAGTGCTCACCGGCATCGACGAGAAGGACACCATCTATTATTCCACCGGGATCGCCAAAGAAAGGACCAGCATCACCATCGGTGCGGACTGATATGGCCCCGCTAATAGACATCAGGGACATTTCCAAGTCGTACGTCACCGGCTCGTTCCAGGTGCACGCGCTCCTGAACGTCTCCGTAAAGATCGAGGCCGGGGAATTCGTGGCGCTCGTCGGGCCCTCCGGCTCGGGCAAGAGCACGCTGCTGCACATCATGGGCTTCCTCGACCGGCCCGATTCCGGCGAGTATTATTTCGCCGGCCACCCCACGGCCAAACTCGGCGAGGGCCGCCTGGCCGCTATCCGCAGCCGCATGGTCGGCTTCATCTTCCAGTCCTTCCATCTTTTAAAGCGCACCACCGCCCGCGACAACGTGATGCTCCCCATGGTCTACACCGGCCTGGGCACGGACGCGAAGAAGGCGATGGAATGCCTTAAGCTCGTGGGCCTGTCCGACCGGGTCAAGCACAAGTCCAACGAACTTTCAGGCGGCCAGTGCCAGCGCGTGGCCATAGCCCGCTCGCTGGTGAACGACCCGCTGGTCATCATGGCCGACGAGCCCACCGGAAACCTGGACGCCGCAAGCCGCGCCGAGGTGATGCAGGTGCTGAAAGACCTGAACGCGCGCGGCCTTACCATAGTAATGGTCACACACGACGAAGAGATCTCCGGCATGGCGGCCCGCGTGGTGCGGCTCAAGGACGGCGCGATAGTCTCCGACGAGGTCCGCCGTCCTTCGGCGCCGGCCCCTGCGTCCTCCTCTTTGCTCCCGGCGGCCCGCCTCAGCTTTTCCCCTTCCGAATTTTTAGAACAGCTCAAGGTGGCCTTCAAGGCCATCTGGAGCCACAAGACCCGCAGCGCGCTGACCATCCTGGGCATTTTCATCGGCGTGGGCGCCATCATCTCGCTGATGACCATCAGCGAAGGCTTCATGAAAAGCCTGCTTTCCGGCGCCAGCGAGGACGACGCCAAGAAGGTCTGGGTAACCCCCCGCCGCCAGCACGGCAAGCCGTACCGCCGCTTCCAGATGAGCGACGTGGAAGCCATCCGCGCCGGCGCGCCGCTGGCCGAAAAGGTCACCCCTATCCTGGCCCGCGAGAAGCAGATCTCCGTAGGCGACAAGCACGTGGATTCCCGCATCCAGACCCGCGAGGGCTTTACCTTCGAGGAACAGAAACCGCGCGACAAGTTCTTCGAGAACCGCAAGATGACCGGCCGCTTCTTCACCCCGGCGGAGAACCTGGACCGGGCCCGCGTGGCGGTAATAAACCAGGCGCTGGCCAAGAAGCTTTTCGAGACCGGCGACGCCCTGAACAACGATATCCGCATCGGCGGCGTGAGCTTTACCGTGATCGGCGTGGCCGAGGACCACAAAGCGGAGCAGATCTTCGGCGGGCAGCCCACGGCCTACATCCCGCTGAAAACAGCGGCGAAGCGCGTGTTCGGCGCGAAACGCCTGGACTATATCGAAGTGACTTCCCCCTCTCCGGAGGACGCGCCGGAAGCGCGCAGGCAGATCATCACCGCCCTGCGCGCCCGCCGGGGAGCGCGGGAGGACGCGGCCGACGATTTCGAGGTAAAGACTTTCGAGGCCCAGATAGAGATGTTCAAGAGCACGATGGGCAAGCTCTCGCTGGTGGTCTACAGCATCGCCGGCATCTCGCTCCTGGTGGGCGGCATCGGCATCATGAACATCATGCTGGTAAGCGTGACCGAGCGCACGCGCGAGATAGGCCTGCGCAAGGCGCTGGGAGCGCGCAACACGGATATCCTCAGCCAGTTCCTTATAGAGGCGGTGGTGCTTTGCATGATTGGAGGAGCGCTGGGCGTAGCCCTCGGCTTCGGCCTCGGCTGGGCCGCCTACTTCTTCATAAAGATCCCCCCCACGCTCAGCATGGGGACCATCTCTTTCGCTTTCGGTTTTTCCACCGCTATCGGCGTGGGCTTCGGCTTCTGGCCGGCCCTGCGCGCCGCCATGCTCGACCCCATAGAAGCCCTCCGCTACGAATAACGGCCGGCTTATCTCTTCAATTCGTCCAGCGTCAGCACGCCGGGCGCGTTATACAGGTCCTTTAACTGCTGCGGGGTGTTCTTCTCGAAGGCCAGTTCGGCCCAGGCCATGAAGAACACCCAGCGCGGCTGTTCCTTGAAAAGCTGCGGCGAGGGGAGCTTGGCGCATTCGCCGATGGCCACCGGCTTGTCCCCCGCCACGGAAAGCACGTACTTGTACCATTTCTTGTCGTAACCGCCCTCGTAGATATCGAAGGCCATGATGTCCCAGTATTTGTCGCCCGGGTCGTATTTTTCGAAGTCGCGGCTCATGTCCTGCATGTCCCAGACCCAGACCAGGTTGGTAAGGCCTTTGGTCTTCGTAAAGTAATCGTGCGTGAGCTGGTAGATCCGGCGCGTGCCGTCGGGCCCGGGCCGGCCGCCCCACCAGAAAAGCCCCTGGTTCATCTCGTGCAGCGGCCGGAAAAGCACCTCCACCTTTTTGTCCTGCAGGTACTTCAGGTAGACCGCGATCTCGTCCATCCGCTTCTTCCACTTCAGGTTCAGCTCGGTGCCGTCGGTCACCAGCAGCTTCCACTGGTCGTCGGGGATATGGCTGAGCACGCCGTTCTTGTCCCAGCCGCAGGGCTCAGCCAGGTAAGGCGAGCAGCTGTGCCACATGAGCTGGACGATGGCGCCCTTCTTCCATTGCCGCTCCGCCTCGTAGATGACCTTCCAGCGGTCGGCGATGTTCTCGGCCTGGAAAAGGAAGTCCCCGCTCCAGAGCCCGGGGTATTTGCCAGTAGCCTCGAAGACCTTCTCCGTCCATTTAGCGGGCTCGGCGTTAGGTTCGCGGTTATGCTGGCCGGCCACGGTGCCCTTGCCGGAGATGGAGCGCAGGTAGGCAAGTACACCCTGAGGGAACGGCGCGGGCCGGAGCTCTTCGCGCTGCGGCGCGGAGGCGGCGGGCGCGGCGGTGGCTTTCAACACGGCCGCCATATCCTGCGCTGAAAGGTCCGGGCAAGTCACCGGCAGCAGCGCCGCGGCCAGAATAAACTTTTTTACCATTGGAAGTCCCCCTGTTAACCGCCAGTCCAGCTATAGCTTCGCAAAAAATGCCGGAGATTTGCAAGCCGCCGCCGCAAGTTCTATCATAGTCTTCATGAACACGGGGAAACTACTCCGACTCTGCCTCGTGCCGGCGGCCGTTTTGCTGGCCTCCTGCGCTTCCGGAAATATTGCGGCAAGGAAAGGCGCGGCGCCGGCCGTATCCGCCGATTCCCCGGCCTTCCGCTACGAAGGCCGTTTCGACAGGACTGTTTCCTCCGCGCCGGTAATCATCTGGCAGGGCAGCCGCGTGTACGCGGATTTTGAAGGAGAAAACCTGGCGCTGCTCTTCGGCCGGTCGACCAAGCAGAATTTTTTTAACGTCTCCGTGGACGGGGAGACGGAGGTGATCGGGGTAAAGCCGGGCGAAGGCGCGCGCGCCGCCTGGCCGCGGCCCCTGAAGCCCGGGCGCCACAGCCTGGAGCTGTTCAAGCGCACCGAGGCGTCCGCGGGCAACGCGGTCTTCCTCGGCCTGGAGCTGGAGCCCGGCAAGCAGGCGTTCCCGCCCAAGCCGCCCGCGTACAGGCTCGCCATGCTTTTTTTCGGCGATTCCATCACGGCCGGGGCCTGCAACGAGGACGGCGCGGCCGACCAGTGGGACGACCGCTCCACGCACAACAACGCTCTGAGCTACGCCGCGCTTACCGCCGCCGCCTTCGGCGCGGACTACCGCAATATCGCGGTCAGCGGCATGGGCATCTCCTTAGGGTATGTAGAGGTGAAGGCCGGCCAGGCCTGGGACAGGCTGTACCCGCGGGCGGATTCCCCCCGCGCGCTGCCCGAGGGCTGGACGCCCGACGTCGTCTTCGTGAACTACGGCGAGAACGACTATTCTTTTACGCATGGGAAGGGCCTGCCCTTCCCGGCCGATTTCGCCGACGGCTACCAGGCCCTGGTCAGGAATATACGCGCCGCTTACCCGGCGGCCCGCATAGTGCTGCTGCGCGGCGGCATGTACGGCGGGGCGCAGGGCGCCGAACTGCGCGAAGCCTGGGAAACAGCGGCGGCGAAGCTTGAAGCGTCCGACCCCGCCATCACCCGTTTCGTTTTCAGGCACTGGACGGAGAATCACCCGCGCGTAGCCGACGCCCGCGCGCTGGCCGGCGAACTTTCCTCCTGGCTGGAAGGGCAGGACTTCATGAGGGGACGCTGATGACTTTTTAACTTGTTATCAACAATTTCCCACTGCGTGTTCATAATTAGTTAAATAGTCAAGCGTCCCCTGGACCCATTAGACATCGACCATGATAGAGACCGGCACCATAATTAACGGCCACGCCATAACCGGGGAACTGGGCCGCGGCGGCATGGGCGTGGTCTACAAGGCCCACGACAAGACCCTCAAGCGCGACGCCGCCATCAAGATGCTGCTCCCGGCGCAGGCCACCGCGACCAACAAGAAAAGGTTCATCCGCGAGGCGGCCGCCATCGCCCGGTGCGGCCATCCCGGCATCATCAAGATCTATTCCTACGGCGAGCACGACGGCCTGCCCTACTTCGCGATGGAATTCGTGGACGGCAAGACGCTGGGCAATTACCTGGAGCTGGCGCGCACCATAAAGAACGCCGGCGACCTGGAAGTACTGAGAAAATACGGCTACATCCAGCCCCCCGCCCCGGGCGACGAGGACCTCCCGTTCTTCATGCAGCCGCTGACGGCCTCCCCGCTGGGCGACCCCGACTACGAGAACCACGCCGCCGGGCTTATTGCCGGCGTGGCCGACGCGCTTTACGAGGCCCATTCGCTGGGCATTCTGCACCGCGACATCAAGCCCACCAACATCCTGATAGCGAAGAACGGCCTGCCCAAGCTGGCCGATTTCGGCCTGGCCAAGTTCTCCGGCTCTTCCGACATCACCACCGGCCAGCCGATGCTGGGCACGCTGAAATACATGGCCCCGGAGATCTTCTCCAACGCGGAGGGCGGCCCCGCCTCCGACATCTACGCGCTCGGCACGGTCTTTTACGAGCTGCTGACGCTGGAACACCCCTTCCCGGCCGACAACACCGCCGCCCTCATCAAAGCGGTGACGCAGGGCGGCTGCCCCCCGCCGTCGAAATGGAACAAGGCCCTCTCCCCGGCGCTGGGCCTGGTGGTGATGAAATGCCTGGAGACGGACCCCGCCCGCCGCTACGGCGACGCGCGCGAGCTGGCCGACGCCATCCGCCTGGCCGCCAGGCCCAAAGGCCTGAAAACGCAGATCCTCGACGGGATAAAAGGCCTGCTGCAGCCGGCGGACCGGGCCCCGGCGGCGGCCGCGCGTGAAGAAAAGCCCCCGCAGCAGGTACAGGAAGCCGACCTGAAGGAGGCGGCGCGGCTGCTGGGCGAAGCCAGGCGTGTTTACTTCGCCGATTTCGCCGCGCCCAAGGCGCACGACCTGCTCCTGGAAGCGCTGAAGCTGGATCCCTGGTCCGTGGACCTCAATTTAATGCTGGTCGTCCTGTCCTACCACATGGGGCTGCATTCCACCGTCCGCAAAGCCGCGCCGAAGATGAAACACCTGGCGAAGGCGGCGCCGGACGCGGACACCCGCCATAAGGCGGAGGCCCTGTCCGAATACCTGGAGGGCTCCAAGACCTGGCTGAAGAAGATGGAGAAATACCTCGGGGACGGGCACGAGGATCCCTGCCTCCTGGCCATCTGCGCGCGGGCCAGGATGAACGCCAACGACTACCCCAAAGCCAAAGAATACGCCGCCCGCATCAACCGGGTTATCCCGGGGGCCGGCCTTTTCAGCTGGTTTATAGAGGCGTATTATACGGGCTGGACCGGCAAACACGAAAAGTCCCTGGAGCTCACCTTTGACGCTATTAAGCGGCACCCTAAGAACGTCATGCTCCGGTACGCGCTGGCGCAGGGCCTGCTGGAAATGGGCAAGCTCGACAAGGCGGAAAAAGCCATGGAAGAGGCCGCCGGCCTTCCGGAGCAGAACGACTTCTTCATCTTCCTGCGCGCCGAACTGGCCATTATGCGCAAGGACTACAAGACCGCCTGCATCGAGCTCCGCAAATTCATAGGCGCGGGCCAGTCCGACTCGGTGGCGTACGCCTATTACCGCCTGAGCAGGCTTTATTCCCTGCGCGGCGACAGGAAAGAGGCGCTCAGGCACCTGGAGATAGGGCGCAACCTGGCCCCGGAGGCCGGCTTCAAGAGCAACGAGGAGCTGACCGCGCTGGTGCAGGGCTCGGTGGAATTCCGCGCCTCTTTCGAGGACCTGCCGGCGGACTGCCTGGAATTCAACTTCACGCAGGGGCAGCAGGTCCTGCTCGACAACCTTTTCTCCGCGCGCAACAATGCCGGCACGGCCTCTTCCACTGTCTATATCTTCGAAAAGGACGCCCTCCCCAGGGCCGTCCGCGCCTGGATGTTCTTCAACGAGCACCAGGTGCGCGGCCTTACGCAGACCAAGATGTTCCTTCCCTCCCTGCCGCTGTCCTCTTTCGTGGACGCGCGCGGCAACATCCTGAAAACGGAATTCATCCGGACCCAGGCCGACTACGGCAGGTACCTGGCCATGATAAATTACGCCGCGCCGCTGCAGCAGCTGGCCCTGGGGCCGATAGAAGTGCAGCTGAACATGGAAGGGTTATGGAAGGAAAGGCAGGGCGGGCTGATGGACCTGCGCCTGGACGAACCCAGCCACCTGCTGGGGCACCGGGCCCATATCCTGGCGCTGCCGGCGGACTCGGAGATAACGGAACTTTCAGTTAAACCCGACAAAGAAGTGAAGCGCGGCGGCTGGCGCTTCCTGGTCTACTCCCGCTTTTTCTTCGACGGCGAACACTTCCGTCTTACCGCCAGGTTCAAGCCTTAGCGTCTCCCCTGCTAATTGCGGCGTTTTTCCATGAAGGACTTCAGGGCCTCGGCCATGGAGCCGACGGGCTTTTCCTCTACGGGGCGGCGCGGGGGGCGGTTGTCAGGGCGGCGGGCCTGGGCGGGAACTGCGGGGCCCTGGCCGGAGCCGCGGGCTTCGCGCGGGCCTACCACCGGGTTGGATTTCAGGGAAAGGGCGATGCGGTTGCGCGCCAGGTCCACGTCGGTGACGGTGACGTTCACGCGCTGGCCCACCTTCACTACCGTGGACGCGTCCTGCACGTAGCGGTCGGCCAGCTCGCTGATATGCACCAGGCCGTCCTGGTGCACGCCGATATCCACAAAAGCGCCGAAGGCGGCCACGTTGGTGACGATGCCCGGCAGCTTCTGGCCGGGCTTGAGGTCGCCTATCTTCTGGGCTTCGCCGAAGGCGAAGGCTTCGAACTGTTTGCGCGGGTCCCGGCCCGGCTTGGCCAGCTCGGCGATTATATCCTTAAGTGTAGGTTCCCCCACCCCGTCGGAGACATATTTTGAGATGTCTATCTTCGCGCGCAGGGCGGCGTCGGTTATCAGGTCTTTCACCTCGCAGCCCAGGTCGGCGGCCATCTTCTCCACTATTTCATAGCGCTCGGGATGCACGGCGCTCTCGTCCAGCGGGTTCCTGGCCCCGCGCAGCCGCAGGAAGCCGGCGGCCTGCTCGAAAGCCTTGGGCCCGAGGCGCGGGACTTTTTTCAGCGCGGCGCGCGAAGGGAAAGCCCCGTTGGCGTTGCGGTATTCTACGATGTTCTTGGCCAGCGCGGCGTTCAGGCCGGAGACATAGGAGAGCAGTTCGCGGCTGGCGGTATTCAGTTCCACGCCCACGCTGTTGACGCAGCTCTCCACGGTGGCGTCCAGGCTCTTCTTAAGGCCGCCCTGGTCCACGTCGTGCTGGTACTGGCCCACGCCGATGGACTTGGGGTCTATCTTCACCAGTTCCGCCAGCGGGTCCATCAGGCGGCGGCCTATGGAGACAGAACCGCGCACAGTGACGTCTTTATCGGGGAACTCTTCCCGGGCCACGGGGGAAGCGGAATAAACGGAAGCCCCGCTTTCATTTACCATCACTATTATCACACCTTCAAGTTTAAGGGCGCGTGCGAATTCTTCCGTCTCGCGGCCGGCGGTGCCATTACCGATAGCTATGACCTCGGTCTTGAACCTGGCGGCCAGCTCTTTCACTTTCGCGGCCGAGGAGGCGGCGGCGCCGTCCCCGTTATGCGGGTAGATCACGTCGTCGTGCAGCAGCTTGCCGTTGGAGTCCAGGCAGACCAGCTTGCAGCCGGTGCGGAAACCGGGGTCCAGAGCCAGGATATTCTTGTGGCCCAGTGGCGAGGACATCAGGATCTCGCGCAGATTGCGGGCGAATACGCCTATGGCCTCGGCGTCGGCGCGCTTCTTGGTCTCCAGGCGGGCTTCGCCCTCCATGGAGATGGAGAGCAGGCGGCTATAGGAATCGGCCACGGCCTCTTTTACCTGCCTGCCGCAGGCCCCGGCGTTCTTAACGAAGAGCGGTTCGAGCAAAGCTATGGCCTCTTCGGCCTCCACTTCTATGCGCATGGTCAGGAAGCCCTCGGACTCGCCGCGGCGCATGGCCAGCACCCGGTGGGAGGGCGCCTTGGCGGCCGGCTCTTTCCAGTCGAAATAGTCCTTGAACTTGGCGCCTTCGGCGTCCTTGCCGGTAAGCACCTTGGAATGGAAGATGCCTTTGACCGAGAACAGCTGGCGCAGGCGGGCGCGGGCGCTTTCATCTTCGCTCACGCGCTCGGCGATGATATCGCGGGCCCCGGCCAGGGCTTCTTCGACGGTCTTCACGCCTTTCTCTTCGCTGAGGAACGGGGCGGCCAGCGCGGCGGGGTCCTCGGAACCCTGGGCGTAGATCTGGTCGGCCAGCGGCTCGAGGCCTTTTTCTTTGGCGATGGTGGCGCGGGTGCGGCGCTTGGGGCGGAAGGGCAGGTAGATGTCTTCCAGCTTGGAGAGCACTTCTGCGGCGTCGATCTTTACTTTCAGCTCCGGGGTGAGCAGGTTGCGCTCGGTAAGTGATTTCAGGATGGCTTCGCGGCGGGCGTCCAGCTCTTTGAGCTGGTCAAGGCGTTCAAGTATCTTTCCCAGGGCCACCTCGTCGAGGTTCCCCGTGGCCTCTTTGCGGTAGCGGGAGATAAAGGGAATGGTGGCGTCTTCTTTGAAGAGCGCAATGGCCGCGGCAACCCCGGCCGGGTTCAGTTTAAGTTCCCCCGCTATTTTACCCACATATGCGTCGCTCATGAAGTCCTCCGGAAAGTTCTGCAAAACGATAGCTATAGGATATAAAATCAAGGGCGTGGGCCGATAGACGGCCCGACGTTAATCCAAGCATATGGTCTTGCTTATTTACTGCCCCAGCGGTAGTTGACGCCGAGGTGGTGGGTCAGGCCTAAGAGGCCCATGGTGCGGAAAGCGTAGTCGAAACCAAAGCTCTTCTTGGCCAGGCCTAGGCCGGCGGAAATGCCGTTCACGCCCTTGGTGTCCGTGGCGGCCGTATTGTAGCCGACGCGGCCGAAAGCCTTCCAGTCACCGGTGAATTTAAAAGCGTATTCGGCGCCCGCGGCCAGCCACGCGCCGCCGTCGTTCGGAAAGTTAAGGTCTACCGCCCATTGCCATTTTTCCTGATAGGGGATATTAACGCCCAGCTTCACGTTGGTCGGCAGGGGCGAAGCTTCCTCGTTGAACTTCAGCTTGCCCCCGATGTTCTGGATGGCGAAAGCGGCCGTCAGGTCTTCGCCATTGGCCTGCAGGCCAAGGTCCATAGCGCCCGTGGAGGCCGAGCCCGATATTTTAGAATCTATATACTTCACCGCCACTCCGATATTTACGTCGGAGCCCAGCTTGCGGCCCAGGCCCGCCACGAAGGCGCTGTCCCTTGGGGATAAGCTTCCCGCGTCAGCGCCGGTATTGTCCAGCGAATCTATGGTGCCGTACTGCAAATACTGCACGCCCACGCCCAGCACGCCCAGCTTCTTCAACGGGATGGCCGTGCCCAGTACGTCGTAAGAAATATCCTGCACCTGTAGCGAATGGCTGAAGGAAACCGTTTTATCCTCGGCTCCCGCCAGGCCCGCGGGGTTCTGGAACAGGGACATCCCCCCGCTTGACCCGGCGCACACGGCCTCACCCATGGCGGCGCCGCGCGCGTCCACAGGCAACTTGAGGAAAGCCGCCGCGCCCGTGCCGGTCTTGTCGGCACAGAAGACAGCCTGCGCTGTCGCGCACAAAAGCAGGCTCAATATTATCCGCGCGTTCTTTTTCATCTTTCAATCGCTAGCTTCAGTATCTTAACTTTGCTGCCGGATTTGATATGCGCCAGGTAAATGCCGCTGGCTGCCTTGCTGCCGGACGAATTCTTGCCGTCCCAGACCTTGTACCCGCCGTCGGCCGCGGTCACGTCCAACTTGCGCACCAGGCCGCCGGCAATCGTATAGATGCGGATCTCGGCCGTAGCCGTTAAATTGTCAAATACCATGCCAGTCACACCCGTAGGCGAATCGAAACGGCCGCCGCTGCCCGGCTTCCACGGCACGGGGTAGGCCTTAGCGGAATTCAGATCGGCCGACATCGGCGCGAACAGCGCGAAGAAGCTGAAATGGGTGGTGTGGCCATGCACCTTGTTGTTAGTCGCGTCGACTTCAGAGGACAGGTCGCTGCTCCAGGGACCATTCGGGGATTCTGCGGAATACATCACCAACTGGTTGGCCAGCAGCGTGGTACCGTCCACTATCCCGTCATTATCCACGTCGGAATAGACCAGGGTTACGTCGGCGGTCCGGCCATTGGCCAATTGCGTCTGGCCGTTGGAAAGAGAAATTTCAGTGACGACCCCGGCCGACTGGGCGTCCGCCGGGGGGACCAGCGTTACATCCGGGTTATTGGTAACAGACACGGCCGCGGTGGAAGTATCCAGGGCGTTTGCGGGGATTAGCAGCGTGGTCATCTGCTGGGAATCGCCGTCGCCTGTCTGGATGGTATTGTCTACAAGGCTGCTGACATCCTGTTCTTTGGTAACCGTATTGCCGCTGGCGTTTTCCTTGATGTCGGCGTTGTTCTGGTCGGTTATATCCACCGTTATCGCCGCCGGGCTGGCGTCCGCAAGGCCGCCGCGGTCGGCGGCCACGGCGCGCAGGTCGTAGCTGGTCTGCGCCAGGCCGTCCACGTTCCACAGGATGAAGTACGGCGAAGCCGGGTCAGGATTCGGGTGAGTGGCCGCGTTCTTGGGCGGAATGGCAGCCCAGGCCGAATCCGGCGCAGTCGAGATCTTATACTCGAACCTGATATCTCGCGTATCAGCTTCGGTGCCCAGCACCAGCTCGGCCATCACCGTTACGCTGTTGCCGTTTATCCTCTTACCCGACTGCGGGATCTTGATAGCGGCTTTCACGCCGGTGAGGCTATAAAGCGAAGGGGCCGAGGCCACTATGCGCGTATTGGGGTCTTCGATGCCGCAGCGGTGAATGGCGCGCAGGCCGAATTTATAATTGCCCACGCCCGGCATGGCAGCGGTATATGACAACTGCCCGGCGGGCAGCGTGTCCAGCGGGGCAGTGTAGCTTACCGTGCTGGTGCCGTTATCGTAATACAGGTTATAACCCGTTATGCCTTCGTAAGGCGGAGGCTCCCAGGCCAGCGCTATGCGGTAGCCGGACAGCGACTGCGCCGTGAAGTTCCCCGGCGTCAGCGGCACAGGGCTGCCGGTCAGCACGGACAGCACACTGGCATTGGCGGTGTCCACGCCGGCACGGTTCACGTTCCAGATCAGGAAATCATAAGTGGTGCAGCCCAGCAGGCCGGTGTCAGTATAAGAAGTGCCGGCGGTAGTGAAGGTAGCGCCGGTTTCAACCCCGGGCAGGCGCCGCAGCATCCTGGCCATAGTGCCGTCGGGATTTCCATTCAGGCCCCAGGTAACGGTGGCGCTGGTGGCATAGACGGCGGCGGTGGAAACACCCGCAGGCGGGTTGGCCAGCGTGGCCGCCGGGACCGCGGCCAGGGAAACCGCCCCGGCGCCTGAACCGTTAACGCCGGCGGCCATAATGCTGTAAGTGGTATTTGGCGTGAGTCCCTCGCGGATATACGCCGGCATCACCGGAGAGTCTACTACCAGGCCGGGCGCGGTGGCGAGGTACACTTCGTAGCCGGTGGCGCCGCTGAGCGCCGACCAGTTCCAGGCTATGGAGGAAACGCCCAGAACCAGCGCGGTGGGCTGCGACGGCTGCCCCGGCACCGGCGGCAGCATAAGCGTAACAAAAGAGGCCAGGAGGGCGTAAGGGGAAGGGTCCTCCCCCATGTAGACTGCGCGCAGGCGCGTGTAATAAGTGGTACCGTTGGCCAGTCCGCTTACGGCCGCCGGCCAGGCGGTGGTGGAGGCGTAAACAGTTGCTAAGCTGAAATCGGAGGCCGTAGAAACCTCTACCTCGTAAACGGTGGCCGACGGGTTGGGGACGGTGGCCTCTGCGGCGGTAATAGTCGCGGACGTCTGGTACACCGCGCCGTAACCTGCAGTTGCAGGGGTTGAGACATATTTGGAAAAATAACCGCTTTCGACTTCTATCCCGGAAGAATCGGCATAGGCTATAGCCACCTGCCCCAGCGACCCGGAAAGAACAATACTCCCCCCCGCAAGATCCACCGACCCGCCCGTCCCCGCCGCCAGGTCATCGGAAATAATATAAGTCCCCCCGGTTTTGGGAACAACAGCGTGCGCGGGCGCGGTAAAGGGTATAGAGCAAAACACAAAGAGCAACGGCACGGATGAAATCATCCGCCACAATGCTATTAATGCATTCCCCGTTTTACCATTCATAGTTAACTAAGCTGTCTTTTTCCCAGTTTAACCCTCTAATCAACTCCAAAAGACCTAATTTTATATCACTAAATTTCGCTTAATTATTTTGCTTTGCCGCAGCGGAACCCGAAGGCAGCGTTCGCTGTGGATGGAACGGCTTCCAAGCGTAAGGCGAAGATGCCGCTACTCGCGCTGCCGGCGGACCAGCCCCAGTTGCCGCCCCGAAGTGCCGCTTTGGCAATACCACCGCCGGTATAAGCCCAGTAATAATCGTTACCATACGCGTTAGATGAAGAGCCGATCGAAGTCGGCAGGCCTGTAGCAGAATCGTATCCTGTAACATAGCCATCGCCTAGTGCATTTGTGGGGTCAGCGGTCATCACAAAATCCACCCACTCCCAGACATTGCCTATCATGTCGTAGACTTCTTCCTGTGTTACACAGCCGGCGCTTGCTCCAGTATTATTTACATTGCTGCCGGCAGTATTACATGCCATAGCTTCAGCGGTCTCCTCTGCCGTAATGTTCCACTTGCTCCCTTTATAGTTCGCCGCGCTGAACCATTCAGAGTTAGTGAGCAGATGTTTCCCCGCATTTTGACACGCCTTCTTGGCCGCGCACCAGTTGATATTGACCAGAGGAGTCTGCCCTGCGGCGGAACCGGCTACGGCAGTGGTGGCGTTAGCGTCCACCTCAGCCTGGGAACCATTGGTACAGGTATCGTTACTTACAGCGCCGCTCATTAAATAGGCCTCGTACTTATCAACGCAGTAGGGGTAGGGGCCTGGGATGTAAGCCATGCCGGTTGGGCAGGCGCCTCCCTCCGCAGCGGCGGCATCCACATATTGCTTGGTGGCTGCGTGTAGGGCCGCTGTCGGGTCAGCGGAAAGCGTCAATGCCCCCGTCATCGTGTCTCCGGCCTTAGCGACTGCGCCCAGGCTGGTAAGCGCACCGGCTGCGGTGTTGGCGTTGGTACCGCCGTTGGCCACCGTCAAGGCGCTGGCAAGATTCAACGCCCCTGCGGCCGTGAAAGTGCTCTTGGTCGCACCGGAGCCGAACTGGGCAGCTCCATTAACGTCGAGCGGGGTAGCCGGACTTAACGTACCGATGCCGACATTGCCAGCGGGCAGGATCGTCATGGCCCAAACGTTATCAGTGTTGTTATGAAATGCCAATGCTCCTACGGGGGCGCCGAATAGTCCGGAGTTATCGAAGGATTCGATCCGCCAATCTCTTCCGGCGGTATTATGAATGCCGAAGTTTACTGACGATCCACCGGAATATATCCTGGCTTGGCTGCCGTATATATCCAGCGATGATCCCGGAGGATTCGAGGTGTTGACACTTAACGCGCCCTGGATGATGGTTGTTCCTGCGACCTGGAGTTTCGCCCCCGGGCTCGCTGTCCCGATGCCGACGTTACCGTTGGAAAGATTCCCGTAGATAGCACCGCCGATGTTGAGGAAGTTGGTGGTGGAGGCCGACGGCGCGTCCTGGTCGTAGCCGATTATTATGTTGCGGGTGCCGGTGGTCAGGGAATCGCCGGCCTGGAAACCCAGCAGGATATTGTCGCTGCCGGTGCTAAGGCCGTAGCCTGCTTTGTAGCCCATTATCGTCGAGCTGGAGAAGGAATTGGGCGCGCCGCTGCCGGGGCCTCCGGCATAGCCGCCGAAGATGGCGTTGGCCGAACCGGTCTGGTTCTGCTGGGCCGCCTGGTAGCCGAACACTGAGTTAACGCCGCCGGAAGTATTTAAAATACCAGCATACATGCCCACGAAAGAATTGCTCGTCCCGATAGTATTGTGATAGCCGGCCTGGTAGCCCATGAAGACATTTGAGTTCCCGGTGGTATTGGAACGGCCAGCCTGGTCGCCCACAAAGGTATTTGGCAACCCGGTGGTGTTGGCATAGCCCGCCTCGATGCCCAAGAAGGTGCCGCCATTGGCCGTGGTGTTGGCCCTGCCGGCGTCAACGCCCACAAAGGTATTGCCAGTCCCCGAGGTGTTGGCGTAGCCCGCCCGGGTGCCGACAAAGGAATTGCCCGCCCCGGTGTTAAAGCCGCCCGCTGAGGTACCGACGCCCAAACTGCCGGCCCCGGGCAATATCGCAAGCACGGAACTGCCGTTTATCTGGAAATGCGCGGCGCTTATATCGCTTGAAGTGTTTATGCCATAAACGCCCATCTGCAGCGTTGTGGTGGCTACATGATTACCCAGGTTGTCGCCGGTAGAAACCGAGGCCCAGGATGATTTACAGTCCCCGGCGATGCAGAAGCCGCCGGAAGCGTTTATGCTGCCGCCCTGCACGTCCAGCCTCGAAGACGGGGTCAAGGTCCCTATACCGACGTTTCCGGAAGTATTTATGACCAGCCGCGCCTGGCCCATCCCGAGCGCTGTGTCGTCGTTGATGCGGAAGTCCAGTGTAGTCCCGTCCACATATTGGGCCCATTGCCTGCCAGCCCCGGACGTGGTCTTGAATCTAACAGCCGGATTGCCGGTATGTTCCAGGATCAGATCCGGGTCGGCCCCGTAAATATGAAGCCGCGCCGCCGGGCTCGCCGTGCCTATACCGATGCTGCCGCTGGAAAGATTGCCGTAGATAACTCCGCCGATGTTCAGGGTGTTGGAAGTGGCGGGGCCGGAAGAGGCATCCTGGTCATAACCGATAATTATGTTCCGGGTCCCGGTGGTCAGGGAATCCCCTGCCTGGAAGCCCAGCAGGATATTGTCGCTGCCGGTACTCAGGCCGTAACCGGCCTTGTAGCCCATTATCGTCGAGCTCGAGAAGGAATTTACCGCGCCCGCGCCGTAGCCGCCGGCATAACCGCCGAGAACGGAATTAGCCGAGCCGGTCTGATTATAATAGCCCGCCTTATTGCCTACAAGGGAGTTAAAGACGCCGGAAGTATTGGATTGGCCCGCGTCCATGCCGACGAAGGAGTTGGCCCAGCCTGTCGTATTGTATAGGCCGGCCCAGGCGCCGAAGAACACGTTATATTGCCCGACCGTATTGGTGTAGCCCGCATGATACCCGACGAAAGAATTTGCCCCGGCGGTGGTGTTGGCGTAGCCCGCATTGCCGCCGATGAAGGAATTATAATCGCCGTCAGTATTGGAGTAGCCGGCAAGCGAGCCGACAAAGGTGTTATAGTATCCCGCCGTGTTGGCGTAACCAGCGTAGGAGCCGTCAAAAGCGTTGTAATTACCCGTCGTATTAGCGTAGCCCGCCCGCGACCCCACGAAGGAGTTGTAAGTCGCCGTATTAACCCTGCCTGCCTCGTCACCTACGGCAAAACTCCCGGTCCCCTGCAGCACCGCCAGCACCGTGCTGCCGTTTATCTGGTAGCGTGCGGCGGTGATATCCCCGGAAGAAACAATTCCATGCGCGCCCATCTGCAGCGTAGCGGTGGCCACATGGTTGCCGAGGTTGTCTCCGGAGCCGGAAATATTTGTCAGCGCGGAACCGTCCACGGCGGGGAGTTTTCCGTCGGAGCCCAACTGCACCAGCTGACTGGCGCCGTTAAACGTGTTGCCCTGCGCGGTCAGAGACGGCTTGTTGGTGATGGTGGGCCAATCCGCGCCGCCGGCCCAGGCGGCAGTGGCGGCCACCAGGGAATAGGCGGAACTGGTCAGGCGCTCGCGCGGCAGCAGCTTGGTGCCCGCCACCCAGATCTCAAGGTACCAGTCCCCGGCGCCGAAATCGGCCGCGGAGGGCACAGTGAACGTGCTGCGGAATAAACCGTTGGAGACCGTCACATCCTGCGCGCCGGTGGTATGGCAGTTGCCGCCGGTAACCGCGTCGCAAAGGTAAATTTCCACCGAGCGTATGCCGGTCACGGCCTGGCCGGCGTCCTTCAGGCGCCCCTGGTAGGTTAGCAGGTTCGGCGCCGCTGCCTGGGCATTATAGGCCGCCGCCAAAATCAGCAGTAGAACAGGAATTATCTTTCTCATAATTTTATCCTTGGGAACCAGGCTAAAACGGCCGCGCCAGGCAATGGCAGCGGCATTAAAAACGGCGGAACCTTGCCGTTATATGTGAAATTGAATTTACCGTAATAATATTGTCTCCCCCGGAAACAGATTACCCTATGAGTATAGCACTTTAGCTTCAGATTCCCGGCGGCTTCCCGGGCAGTCTTCTGCGCTGCAGCGCCATAAATATCTATAATCAAAATAACGGAGAGAGGGAGAGCAATATGAAACGTATCTTTTTTATCCTTATACTGGCCGGAGCCGCCTGCACGGCCGAAGCAGAAACTTTTGTAGCGGCGCAGCCCGGGAAGGAAGCTTTTTACAAGCTGTATAACCAGGCCCTGACGGCGCATACCTCCAGCCGGCTTGGGGAAGCCTGCAAATATTACGCGCAGGCCGCCGACATGGCCGCGGAGCTGGACGACGCCCATTGGGAATATGGGCGCGCCGTCTCGCTTTTGGCCATGGCCTACCATACGCGCGGGAATTATGCCCAGGCCGGGAAATACTACCAGCTGAGCATAGAGTATTACCGCAAGTATAAACTGCGGGAACTGGGCGTGGCGGTTTCGGGCCTGGGCAGGCTTTACCTGGAACAGGGCCAGGCGCAGAAAGCCGCCCCCCTGCTGAAAGAAGCCGCGGAACTTACAAAGGCAGACCAGGCGCAAGGAGTGGCGCCCTACGAGCTGGCCGACGCCTACTCCTCGCTGGCCCGGCTCAACGAGCTGCTCGGCAACAAAAAGACGGCCGAGACTTATTACAAGGCGGCCGTGGAGCTTTTCAAGGACGCGCCGGTTTCCTTCCCCTTTAAAGTGCTGGACGCCGAGCAGATGGATTCTTACCCGATCATACTTTTCAGGACCGGCTATTTTTACGCGAAGAACGGCCGGCCGGAGAGCGCGGGCGCATATTTCGCGCGCTCGCTGAAAGCCTTTGAGAACTGGCTGCCCCTGGACGACCGGCCCGCCCTTAAAGCGCGCGTGCTGGATTACCGCGGCCGCACGCTGAAGGCCCTGGGCCGCGCCGCCGAGTCCGAAGCGGACCTTAGAGAAGCCGCGGGGCTGTATAAGCGGATAAGGGAACAGCGGGTTAACTGACCGCCGGCCTTCTTATTCTTTTTCGCAGATCCAGAATTTGCAGGTTTGTCTCTCCGACGATGTGAACGCCAAAAAGCCGGCTGGCTTTCGTAAGCAGCTAGTCGTTCAGCGCGGCCCGCATCAATAATTTTCCGCCAGTTTCAGCAGCAGGACTTCGTGGAGCTTGTCTATGTCCGCGGACTCGGCGGAGTAGTTGTTGAGGATAAAGGTGAAGGCCAGCGTGCGGCCCTTTTTCGTTTTCAGGTAGCCGGTATAAGAGCGCACGCCGGTGATAGACCCGGATTTAATGCGCAGGCCCGCAGCCAGCAGGCCGTCCTTGCCCAGGCGCCTGATATGCCCGCTGGCCTCGGGGTCCGCCGGGAACACCAGCGTATCCCGGAAGGCTTCGAAATACTTCTTTTGGGAGACCGCGGTCAGCAGGTCGGTGAAGTTGGCGGGCTTTACCAGGTCCGCCCTGGAAAGGCCTGAAGCGTCCACTATCTTCATTTCAGAGGTGTCCACGCCCTGCGCCGCCAGGAACTCCGTCAGGACCTTGATACCGTCGGGCCCCGTGCCTTTCAGCCCCTTGGAGACGGCCAGCTGCCGCAGCAGCAGCTCGGCGTAAAGATTGAAGCTGCGCTTGTTGGTTGCGCGCGCGATGT
The DNA here is from genome assembly GCA_001799995.1 of Elusimicrobia bacterium GWF2_62_30. GTDB lineage: Bacteria > Elusimicrobiota > Elusimicrobia > Elusimicrobiales > UBA9959 > UBA9959. The sequence goes on along the minus strand of MGUK01000001.1, from coordinate 5,001 downwards.
CCGCCAGGGGAGAGCCTTCGGTTTCGGTCACCAGTTCCAGCCTGCCGGCGGGGGCCGCGTCCGTACTGTACGGCTTTTTATTGGCGTTTATACCGGAGCGGGTAAGAAAGCCGCCAAAGCTCTGCGCGGCGAACAGCGCCGGGTCGGGGAGCGCGCCCTTTATGGGGAACTCCTCCGGCCCCTGCCCCACGGTTCCCCGCAGGTCAGCCTCGTATTGCCCCGGGAAGGCGTAGATATAGCCGTTGTCTCCGGAGCCTTTGGGCCCGGTCAGCACGTGGTTGTCGAACTTCAGCTCCGGCAGGTAGGGTTCGGTGCGCAGCACCTTTGTTTCATCGCCCGGGTTCAGCCCGGGTTTGAAATAAAGTTTATAGAGATTGTCGCTGATGGTGAGCGCGGAAGCGCGGGCTGCGTAGTAATTGCCGATATCCTCCCAGGCCCAGGAGCCGGGTTGCATGCTCTCGAAAGCCGACTCGTCGCCCACCACCGCTCCCGTTATGACTTTTATGCCCTTCGCCTTTATGCCTTCGGCCCAGAGCCTGAAGGTCTCGTCGGCGGAACGCGCGCCCTTGATGAACTGCGAGCCGAGGGACGGATCCCCGGCGCCTTTTATGTAGAGATTGCCGTTGAGAAAGCCGTTGGAGACGCTGCCGTCGTAATAGATGCCGGTCTTTACTTTATGCTCGGGGCCCAGCAGGTCGAAAGCCGCGGCCGTGACAAAGATCTTAAGGATGCTGGCCGGCGCGAGGTTCTTCTGCGCGTCGCGCTCCACTATCACCTTGCCGGTGGCGGCGTCTTTTACGCTGACGCCCCAGGAGGCGTTCCTGATCCCGGGCCTGGCGGCCAGCTCTTTCACCAGGGAATCAATATCGTAGGCGCGGGCCGGCGCGGCGCAGGCCAGGGCGCACAGGAAGAATAACGCTGTTTTCATAGGGAAAGTATAGCAATTCGCCCGCCGGACAGGCTCCTAGGGGAACGTCGGGGTTCCCAGCATGGCGTCAAGCGCCTTATAGTCGGTATCGTAATGCCCCCCGCCGTAAACCACCAGCACCTTCTTGTGGCCTTTGAGCATGTTGGCGATGACCTGCACCAGGTGCTGGTCGCGCACGCCGGCCGAAGCCGCCGAGATCTTCTGGGTGAAGGTGCCCTTGGCGTTCAGCTGGTCCGCCATCCGGCTGTTCTTGCAGGCGCCCTGGAAGTAGGTGAGGGCGTCCACCGTCAGTTTCTGGTTCTCCGAAAATTCCAGGTTGAACTTCTGCAGCGACTGGGCGGCTATCTTTTTTACGGTGTCCACTTTGCAGTCGGACCCGTTCTTTACGCTGGTCCCGAGCGCGCGCATGACGTAATATTTCGCGAACTGGGCCGCGGTGAACTTTTTCAGGATATGCGCCTTCAGGTCAGCGTTCAGTATTTCTCCGCCGATAAAAGGGATCTGCGGCTGATGGTAATAGGCCAGGTTCGCGGCGTGGTAGGCCTCGCTCAGTTCGGCCTGCGAATCCACCCTGGAAACACGGTCTCCGCATTCGCTTTTTTCGAAGGGCCCCTGCAGGCCCGCCCCGAAGGCGGCGGCGCAATTGGGCGGGCAGGCCAGGCAGACGGTGAACACGCCCTCGATTATCACGATGTCCGGCACGAGCGCGTCGAACTCGCTTTTCACCAGATCGAAGGTAGCCTGATTCTCCGCTTTCGCCCCGTGCTTGGCCGCCACGAAGGAAAGCTGCCTGTCCCCTTTTTTATAACGGACCAGGTAAGGCGACTCTTTGCCGAGGTTATTGACCCCCGCTTCGAGGATCAGCGACATATCGGGATTAAAAACCGCGTCCTGCGCGTAACCGGGCGAGACCATAAAGGCCAACAGGAAAATATATTTCATATAGCTATAGTATGGCCGACCACGCCGGCCTTGTCAATGCCGGGCAGGCGGGGCGGGGCGGGAGTGATTCGGTTTGGCGCGGAACGCTCTGATTAAGTAGAATGAGTTGAAGGTAAAAAGCATCATCGGACCGGGAGATCAAAATGCGGATAATAAAATTACTTTTCGTCCAGGTATTATTGCTTTCAGGCTGTTTCGCCGCCGCAAAGGCGCAGGAAGGCAGCGCGGGCGCGAACGCGCCTTCAGAGAAGGCGATAGTGGACCCGGTCGGGTGGAAGCCCGTGGATGAAGCGAAGACCATCGTCGACCCGGTCGGCTGGAAACCCGTCGACACGAAGAGCCGCGGCAGCGCGTACCGGCTCTCCATCATGGACTTCGAAGTGCAGTCCGACAACCCGCAATACAAATATCTCGGGAAGGGCTTTTCCGAGTTCATCAGCATAGAGCTTTCCAGGGCCAAAGGGATGGCGATCATCGACAGGGAAAAAAGGGAAGAGGTCTTCAAGGAACAGGCTTTTAACCTCTCGGGGGCCGTGGACGCGAAGAACAGCATCGAAATGGGAAAGATGTTGGCCGCCGATTACCTGGTGACCGGCAAGATCTTCGACCTGCTGGGCGACCTTACCGTAACCCTCAAGGTGGTAGCCACCGCCACCGGGGAAGTTGCCTTCGAAGACAAGGTGACCGACAAATTGACCAAGTACAACTACATCTCCTCCAAGTGCGCGGAGAAGATCGTTAAGCATTTCTACGCCAACGCGCAGGTGCTGACGGCGCGGGAGGTAGAGAAACCGGCCGAAGCGGCCATCAAGTTCTCCAAGGCCGTGGACGCTTACGACAAGAAGGACTTCACCGCAGCCAAAAAGGCACTGACAGAGGCCAAGAAGCTGGACCCGCAGAACCGCGCCGTGAACCTCTACATGGACAAGCTGTTCACCACCACCACCAAGTTCAAGGTCATGCCGGAGTTCTATACGTCCTACGAGAACCCGGCCTACCTGGCCTACCTGACGCAGGATAAAGCCTACTTCACCCAGAGCAGCGTGGCGGCGGACAAGGACCAGGCGCGCACCCCGCAGGACGGCGTGCAGGAACATACGGAAAGAACCGGCGTCGGCTACTTCATGCCCGTTATGAAGGGCTGGGGCGTAGGCGTGGAGTATGTGCGCTTCCATACCAGGGACGCGGTGCTGGGCTGGCTGAGCGATCCCGCCCGCCTGGGCAAGAAACTGGCCATAGTCTCCAACGAGAACGTGACCACCAAGGGCGCCATGCTCTCCACCGGTTTCCGGGTAACGCGCAATATCTCCGTCGGCGGCGACGTGGCCGCGCTCACCAAGAAACGCGAGTACTGGATCTCTGATAAAAGGGTGGACGGTACCACCAACCCTAACGACACCAACGGCAATTACGTGGATTCCCCGGACCAGAGCGTCCTGGCCTATACGGCCGCGCTGCTGGTAAAGAACAGCGCCAGCACGCTGTTCTTCGACTCGCAATATACCGGCACCGACCAGAAAGCCGAGTACTACGACACCGCGGCCGACGTCTTCAGGCAGTATGACATGCCCAGCGTGCTGGAGAACACGCTTACCTGGTTGCTCAACGACAAGCGCACCTCGCTGGTGGTCAAGCACGCCGTCTACAGTTACTCCGGCCGGGATTACGCCATGACCAGGCTTATGCCCGCCGCCGAGCAGCGCCTGGGCAAGCGGCTCTCGCTGCGCGCGGGGGCCGAGATGACAAATATAGAACTTTACGGGGAAAAATCCTCCGGCTCGGGGTTCATGGCCGGCGGCAGCGCGGACCTGGGCAGGAACTGGACCTTCGACCTTAACTGGACCTCCAGGCACCGCCCCTCGCGCAACCTCAACGACTTCAAGTTCAGGGAAGACCTGATCTTCATAACGGTCTCACGCGCGGGGATCCTCTTCGGCGACTGACGCAAGGGAGCCGCGCTTTCTCCCTAGGCCGCTTGATATTCGGGGAATGAGATCTTCAGCAGGGAGGCTTCCGCCCGGCGGTTGCCCTTCGACAGCTCCAGGGCTTTGGCCAGGAGCGAACAGACCCGCCCAGGGGGACCTGAATTAACTATGAAACTGCCGCTCGCTTTGCTCCTCGCTTTTATGCCGGCCTGTCTTTTCGCGGACGAGGCGCCGGAAAAGAAGACCACCGTCGAGGTGGAGCTGGACCCGTATTACTCGGCGGTGGGCGTTTACAACAGCCTTACCGGCAAGCCCATCACCCATCTGCAGGTTAAGAACGAGTTGGAGATCTACAGCGAGCTGATCTCCAAGTTCTACCAGCCGCGCACGCTCATCCTGGAGGCCAGCATCAACCCGCTGCCCTACGCCGGGACCCTGATAAGGGAGCACCAGCCCGGTCTTTACGCCGACGCGCAGTGGGCCAGCAATTTCAACGCCGTCCAGGCCGTCACCGCGGGCTTCGAGGAGCCGTGGGCGCTGTCGCTGTTCCTGGGCAACGTGGTTTCCTTCGACACCATCAACAAGCCTTTCCAGGGCAAGCGCAACGGCTACTCGGGGCTGCTCTTCAACTACGGCAATTACCATATCAAGGACAACAAACTGATACACGACAAGTGGCTGGAGATGGAGGGTAAGCTGAAGGGGGAGCAGATCCTGGCGGACAGGTCGCTGAAATGGAGCTTCCGGGGCGGGGCCAAGTTCCACGACAACCGCTACATCGCGGACTCTTTCTATATCGGCTTCCGGCGCAGCCGCACGGATTTCAAGACCGAGGGCAAGGGCAACTTCTGGCTGCACAACAGCGGCTTCGAATACGTGTCGGACTTCTCGCAGAGGAAGTTCGAGCCGATACGGCACTATTTTATCGTGGACAAGAAATTCCCCGCGAAGAACTCGCGGATGGCTTTTACGCTGGGGCTGGGCTTCGTGTGGACCGCCAACAGGAAGTACTCGGGCCCGCTCGCCAACGGCGCGGGCGACATCGCCAGCACCAACGCCTTCCAGTTCATCTTCCGCCCCAACCTGGAGTTCTAATACTACCTACTCACCCGGGAACTGACACGGGGACCGGATAAGCACTCATTAGAGGTCCCCTCGTCAACAGGCAATAGAATACCGCCCACGGATCGTGGTTCTTCATTTTTT